>CAZRRN010000030.1:0-37662 GCA_964602475.1 uncultured Lachnospiraceae bacterium
CGTCTCTCGCGGTCAGCTTGCTTATTGTAGCACCTGCCCTATGGTTTGTCAAGCGTCTTTTAGAAATTTTTTAATTTTTTTGAATTGTTTCTACAACTTATATGTTTTGCTTTGTATTATCTATAAATTACAAGCCTTTTCTGAATGTAAGGTCTGTCCCAATAACCTTTTGTGTAGTATAATACAAGCCATACACAGAAAAGATTCAAACTTGCTGATTTATTAGTGAACCTTTTCCTGTTTTGATTCGTATCTGCTTATGTAACCAATCGTGCGAAAGGAGATTATTTCATTGCCTGAGTCTTACATAACCGAATACGGAAGGCGCCTGTACGGCTTATGTAGGACGCTCTGCCGGAACAAAGAGGACGCAGATGATCTGTATCAGGATACATGGCTTCGGGTTCTGACCCGATTTGAACGGTTTCATCCGGATTCCGAATTTGAGCCCTGGCTGACAGCAATTTGCGTGAACTTATACCGTGACCGTCTGCGAAGATATAAACGCTCTCCCATAACCGATGCATTCGCTTCATCTGAAGAAAAAGAGCTCTGTCTTGAAAGCGTTCCATCGGTTCCCACACCCGATTACAGTTATCTGCACGAAGCCGTTGACCGTCTTCCTGACAAGCTTCGCATCACAGTAATCCTGTATTACTTTTCCGGCTCCGACCTGAAACGTATTTCATCTATACTTAAGGTTCCGGAAGGAACGGTAAAATCACGTCTGAATAAAGCAAGACAGAACCTAAAGGAGGTGCTGCATGACGAAATTGAATTATGATTTTGAAGTATTTGACCCGCCTCGCATAAACACAGCACTTCTTCAAAAAAAGAAAGGCGAACAGCAGTTACTTAAAAATGCCGCACTGCTGTCTGTCCTTCCATTCCTTTGGTTTCTTGCCTTCGCTCTGTTAACAGTTAACCTTTACCTGCTTGGTTCTTACTATTTATTCTTCCTCTGTCTGTCCGGCTTAGTCTTCAGTCTGGTCAGCGAACTTGTTATTTCAGTGTTATTTCTTATGAAAAGGAGATCAGCTTATGTCTGCGATATCAGTTAGTGTATTTTTTGTTATTATGATACTTCTTAGTCTCGTCTTTGCACTTGCCATTCCCATCGGAATCGGAGTCTATGTTTATAAAGATGCCAAATCCAGAAATATGAACGCCTCGCTCTGGACACTGATTTCAATTCTGGTTCCCGGTTTCATCGGGCTGATTGCTTATCTGATTGTCCGCACACAGAATAATTATCTGCTCTGTCCTGAGTGCCAAACCCCTGTTCGGCAGGAGTTTACGATCTGTCCCGGCTGCGGAACACATCTGAAAGCCTGCTGTGAAGCCTGTTCCACACCGCTTGAAGCCGGATGGAAGGTCTGTCCCCATTGCGGAGCACCGGTTCCGGAGGATCTATCGACCCACATTCTTTCTGAAGCTCCTTCCAAAAAGAGCTTTCCAATCCCGCTGCTTCTTCTTATCATTATCCCGTTCTTTCTGGTGATTGCCGGTCTTATTGCATCCGTCTGCTATCTTCGTGTATCAAAAACAGACACCATGCATTATGACTATGCTAATGAATATAGTTTTCCCGATCAATATGAATTCGACATAATCGATAAATAGCTACAGCACCGCAACCACAATATAGGAACAGTACATTACCAGCAGCAAAGCTCCCTGAAGCTTTGCTGCTTTTTGCCGGATCAGCAGCGGAATAAAAGCAATTGCAAGAATAATCAGGCAGGCAGGCATATCCACTGTCATGCTTGTCTCCGGAATCGGAAGTGCCTTTCCGGATACAACAGAGCACAGCGGCAGAATCAGCGTCAAGTCTATAATATTAGCGCCAATCAGGTTCCCGACTGAAAGACTGGACTGTTTCTTTACAATCGCTGTAATTGTTGTAACAAGCTCAGGAAGAGAAGTTCCGATTGCAACCATAGTAACGGCAATGATTCGCTCCGGAACCTTAAAATACTCAGCAATATCGCTTCCGCTGTTCACTAACAGCTGAGAACCGCCGACAATTGCTGCAGCGCCAATCACAAACTTGACAATATTTATCGCAATGTCTTTTTTTCGAATTTTAGGCTTATCCTGGTTTTCATCCATTTCGCTTTTTGCTTTTCTGATATTAATTACAATAAATGCGATGAAAATGGCAAGAAGAATCAGACTGCCCCAGACTGCAAGCTCTCCATTTATACTTGACAGCGGAAGCAGAGCTGCTGCCGCAATCAGTAAAATGCATTGGAATATATAATCTTTTCTCTCAATTACAATCGACATAAAAATCATGGCAATTGCAAGAATCAGACCGGTATTCGCCGTTACGGAACCGATTGCATTGCCGATTGCCATATCAACCTTTTCTTCCCCTGCTGCCAGCATTGATACAATCATCTCCGGCAGTGTGGTTGCAACGCTGACAATTGTTGCGCCGATAATAAAGGTCGGTATCCCGGAAGCCCTTGCAATCCAGCCTGCTGCATCAACAAAGATATCTCCTCCTTTCACCACAAGCACAACACCCGCTGCAAACAGCAGTAATGAGATCCAGATTTCCATAATCCTATCCTCCGTTGTATGAAATCGTACAATAAATGAATCTTATTTATTATATCCTTTTTTATTAGGCACAGTTTTAGAAATCAAATTTCTTTATAAGTTAAAAAAAATAAGACATTATCCGCTCTAACGCAGATAAGTCTCATTGTTTACTATCAAGCCAGACTTTATATAAAGAACCATAGAAAGCCGTGTGTTGACTTGATTACACTTTCGTGCCAATTACTCCCTTATCACAAATATGGACGGAGAAGGAGGGATTTGAACCCTCGCGCCGCTATTAACGACCTGCACCCTTTCCAGGGGTGTCTCTTCAACCTCTTGAGTACTTCTCCAAAGCTTGAAACAAAGTAAAATATGAAATTAAATTCCTAACGGAGAATGTGGGATTCGAACCCACGGTCCCTTTCGGAATCACTGGTTTTCAAGACCAGCCCCTTAAACCACTCGGGCAACTCTCCAAAGCGCTTAGCTAGTTTAACATAGTTAAAGAACAGTGTCAAGTAGTTTTCCAAGGGCTTTTCTTATTAATTTTTTTATTTTTCAAACAATTTCTATAATTGCTGTTTCTTTTTAATCTTACATATTCTAATGGTGTCTGCAACTGCGGTCAGTTCAACTTTACATAGTAGTATTTTCCTTTTGCTGTTGTCTGTCCAGTAATACTTTCGCTATCGCGAGGTCCTCCGGCGTTGTAATCTTAATATTGTCGTAGCTTCCTGGTACAATCCGAACCGGTACCTTTGTCATCTGTTCCACCACCGATGCATCATCCGTAATACCAATGTCAGTCAACTCAAACAATTTTTTGTATGCCGCTATAATCAGCGAATACTCGAATGCCTGTGGTGTCTGGATATTCCATAGAGTACTTCGTTCCAGCGTTTTTTGAACGGTTCCGTCCGATGAGACCTCCTTCATGGTATCCTTTGACGGCACTCCGCATACACAGGCACGGCTTTTCTGAACCGTTTTTAACATTTCTCGGATCAGTGCCTTCGTCACCAGCGGTCTTGCTGCGTCATGAATCAATACATAATCCGTTTCTTGCGCTGCCTCCAGCCCACAGTAGACGGAATCATACCGTTCTGCACCACCTGGTATAATTTTCGTAACTTTATGAAACCCATATCGTTCAACCAGATTTAAGCGGACCTTTTCTTCTTCTCCTGCTCCGGTAACAAGGATTATCTGATCAATTTCGCTGTCTTCAAATGCTTTCAGCGAATAGTAAAGCACCGGCTTACCGGAAAGCTTAAGAAATTGCTTCGCGGTTTCGCTCTGCATGCGTTTCCCCTGCCCTGCTGCCAGAATAATTGCTGTGTACTTCATTTATTTACTCCTCTCACGGAGGTCAGGATCTTCTGACGGCTTACCGGGTTCCGATTTTTAAATTCGGCACCGCATTGAGTTCCAGTGTTGCCAGTCTTCCGTTAATAAATTCATAGTATCCTGCAGCGCCGATCATCGCTGCATTGTCTGTGCAGAGGATTGGGTCCGGATACATCAGCTTCAGTCCCTTTTTATCACAGGCCTCCTGCATCGCTGCCCGAAGTCCTGAATTGGAAGCGACTCCGCCTGCAATTGCAACCTGCGGAAAATGAAAATCCACTGCGGCATTAATTGTCTTCTCAACAAGTACATCCACTACTGCTTTCTGAAAGGATGCCGCTACATCAGGAACACGAAAAGCCGCAGCATTAGATGTTCCGTCGTCTTTTGTTGCCGTTTTTAGTACACCGTTTGAATTTACCGCAGAAATTCTTAAGAGTTCTTCGGATGGTTCGGTTCCCATCCTGCCTGCCCGTTCTTTCATTTCACACTGGTTGAGATAATTAAGTACTGCTGATTTTACTCCACTGAAGCTGAAATCATATGGACATCCGTCAATATGTGCACGTGGAAATGCAATCGCTTCCGGATTTCCTTCTCTCGCACAACGATCTATCTTTGGTCCGCCCGGATATCCAAGTCCCACTGCACGAGCCACCTTGTCGAATGCTTCTCCGGCGGCGTCATCATGTGTTCGTCCAATAATCTCATACACTCCGTAATCCTTCACCTTCACCAGATGAGTATGCCCTCCGGAAACAATGAGACATAGGAACGGTGGTTCAAGCTCCGGGTGTGAAATATAGTTTGCGGATACATGTCCCTCAATATGATGTACGCCGACTAACGGAAGTCCCGCAGCATAAGCAAGTGATTTTGCATATGCCACTCCTACCAGAAGAGCACCGACAAGTCCCGGTCCATAGGTAACCGCGACTGCATCCATCTCCTCGAGTTTTTTGTCAGCCTGTCTTAGTGCTTCTGCTACAACCTGGTCAATTTTCTCAATATGCTTTCTGGATGCGAGCTCCGGTACCACCCCGCCATACAGTGTGTGCAAAGCAATCTGCGAGGAAATAATATTGGACAGCACCTGCCGCCCGTTCTTGACCACTGCTGCCGCTGTCTCGTCACAGGAGGATTCGATAGCCAGTATATAAATATCCTTTGTTGAACCGTTCATTTGATTTCCGTTTCCGTGCTGCCGAACGCACCTTTATTTCATTTCTTCTGCATCAACTTTTTCCCAGCCGACAATTTTCCACAGCTGATCTGCATCCTTTCGGAGCAGAAATTTTTCATATAATTTTGCATTGGAAGAACCTTCTTTCAATGCAAAACAGACGTAAAGACTCGCAAATTGTTCTCCGTCTTTCGTCCATTCGTCCATGTTATTCACGCTGTCTATCTGATAAGAGGTAATGGTCCGTTCAAGCAGCTGATATTCCGCAACTTCGGAGGTCAGCGTATCCACATGGGAATCAAATGGATTATTCGTCAGAAATTCGTCGTCAAATAAAACCCGAAGCTGTACTGCGAGCGCTTCGATTTCCGATGGAACAAGTTCGTCGTTATACATACATTGAAGAATTCTGCAATACAGCTTCAGAACTGCGCGCGGGGTTTGCGGATAGTTTCCTGTAATATCCATCTCAAGCAGTTTATCGTACTCGCTCTGCTGTGCTGCTTTCTCTGCTTCCTGTTTCGCCCTGTTTTCTGAGTTTTTCTGTACCAGATAATAGCATCCGAAGATGACTGCAGCAAGGATAAGCATAAAAAGAACCGTTTGAATCATACTCTTTTTGGATTTTTTCATTGGCATCCTCCCTGTATTTTGTTATTCATTTTTATCAAATTCAAGCGTAACTCGTTTCCCGTCCCGGCAGGTATTTGTATTGGCAAAGATTTTCCTCACAGTATCCAGATAAAGCTCCGGACGAACCATGGAAGGACTGTAATGTGTTAACCATAGTTCTGTAACCCGAGCCTGTTGTGCAAGCCGTGCCGCCTCATAAAAGGTCATGTGTCTGTGTTCCGCTGCTTTCTGTTCCATTCCCGGCTCACCATACATTCCTTCACAAATGAACAAGTCCGCACCGGCTGCCTGTTCTGCAATTTCCTGTATTGGTCTTGTATCGGTGCAATAGGTAAGCTTGATTCCTTTTCTGACCGGTCCAAGAATCATATCCGGAGTATACACATTACCGTCCATTTCCACTGTATTTCCCTTCTGCAGCTGGTTCCATGCCTTCAAGGGAACATGATTCTCCTGCGCGAGCTCCGGCTGAAACCTTCCGGCACGCTTCACTTCCAGAGTATAGCCGTAGCAGATAACATTATGGCTGACCCGGAAGGCTGTAATAAGGTAGCCATTTCGTTCAATGGTCTGTCTGCTATCGCTTAGTTCAATAAACTCCAGAGAAAAAGGCAGTTCCGGCGCAATCGTCCGCAGCGCATTCACAACACGCTCCAGACCCTTTGGTCCGATCAGGGTAACCGGTTCGATACGATCCGCATTTCCCATTGACAGGAGAAGTCCCGGAAGTCCACTGATATGATCTCCGTGATAGTGGGTAAAACAAATTGTATCGATAGAATGGACACTTAGTTCACTCTCCCGTATGGCAATCTGGGTTCCTTCCCCGCAGTCAATCAGCAGTGAACTCCCATTCAGCCTTGTTAAAAGCGAAGTGAGCCAGCGCTTTGGAAGGGGCATCATCCCTCCGGTTCCGAGTAAACATACATCCAGCATATTTTTCCTGTCCTCGTTTCTAAAGTACTTCCGTAACCTGCTCCGGTACAATCGGAATACGGAAGGATTCCAGCAATTCGTCATAACACTTCTCACAGAGCGTAAAGTGATGACGTTCCAGATCTTTTCCGGAGAAATAACCCCATGTTTTGTCTGCCATAAAGGCTTCTTCCGCTGCACCGCCTGCAAGTATCTGCAGTTCCCGACCGCAGCGGTTGCAAAATCTGTTACTTCTTTGGTGTTCCTTCTTTCCTTCTGATACAGGCATCCCCGTTATTGTGTCTGTTTCTTGTTCTTTTCTTGTCTGCTGTGCTTTCATTCTTTTCACGCTTTCTGTCTGATAATGTTGAGTCCTGTGAAAATTTTAGCACATTTTTGTTCTTTCTGCCAGTGGTAATGAGTTCCACGACAGCCACATGATAACGGCATCTTCTTTGGGCTTATTGTAAAAGTCCCGCCGAACCCCTTCGTCATGAAAGCCAAGCTTATGATACAGCGCAATCGCAGGCGTATTGCTTACTCTCGCCTCCAGTGTAAATTCCGTATAACGGCAGGCTGCCGCTTCCTTCATCAGCTCCTGCAGCAGACGCCCTGCAATTCCCCTGCGGCGGTACTGCTCTGCCACAGCAACATTAGTAATCTGCCCTTCGTCTATTACGCCCCATAGTCCACAGTAACCAAGAATTTCTCCGTTTTCTTCTGCAATCAGATATATATTGCTCTTCGATTCCAGAACACGCTCGAAGCTGTCCCCGGACCATGGTTCGGAAAAGGTTTCCTTTTCAATGCGGTATACCGCAGCGACGTCTTCCTTTTTCATACGTCTGATTAACATACCTGCATGCCTCCGTGCGAAGTGGTACCCATTTCATTATTTTCCGATTTCCCGGCATTCTCTGTCTTCTGCTTTTCGTTTCGTTCTCGTTCCGCCTGCGACATCCGAAGATATTCAGGAACCAGCATGGCTCCATCCATTACTTCTCCCCGTTGTGCACGCCATAAAGCCAATACGGCCAGACTTGCAGCATTCTGTTTGTACATATGTGCTGCCGCAAAACGGTGCGGACAGGTGAGCTTCTGCTCCAGCTCATCCCGATAAGCATCAATCGCATCTCCAAGCAACACAACCTGCCGTTCCTGTTCATTCAACAGCCGGATGATTTCTTCCAAAGCACACGCCCGCTGAGAAATCCGGATACAAAGCTTCTCCTCTTCAAATGCATAGAGTCCGGTATAGACTTGATTTCTTCTGGCGTCCATCATCGGACAGACCAATTCCTCTGTCCCGCAAAAGTTATATGCAAGCATCTCCAGCGTCGGTACTGCCGCCACCGGTTTATTCAGTGCGGCTGCAAGCCCCTTAACGGTTGCCGCTCCGATTCTGAGACCGGTAAAGGATCCCGGTCCCTCAGAGACCGCAATCACATCAAGCGAATGCTTATCTGTCTCTGTCATGCGAAGAATTTCATCAATCATCGGCAGCAGGGTCTGCGAATGCGTCTTCCGGTAGTCCACCGTATAGACGGCCCTGATTCCTTCTTCTGTTATAAGTGCCGTCGAGGCAACCTGCCCCGATGCATCCACTGCCAATAGCTTCATTTACGCCTCCGGTTCCGTTATGGTGATTCGTCGGTAAGAAAAACCCTTTGAGAGATCCTTCTCAATCAGAATCTTCACTGCGTCCGGTGGTATCAGCTCATCAATCAGTTCTGCCCACTCCACCAGACACACACCCTGCCCGTCAAAATACTCTTCAAAGCCAATCTCGTACATTTCCTCGGGATCTTCTATCCGGTAAACATCAAAATGATATAGGGAAAGTCTGCCACCCTCATATATCTGTAAAATAGTAAAGGTCGGACTGTTCACCGGCTCAAGGATACCTAATCCCGCAGCAAATCCCTGGGTAAATACCGTCTTTCCGGTTCCAAGATCTCCGTTCAGACAGAAAACCGTCCCGGGGATTGCTTTCTCTCCTAGACTTTTCCCGAGCGCAAAGGTATCCTCCGCCCTGTTACTGTCAGTTATTTGCATATCCGCTCCTTAAGCACGCACCCGGTCGATAACATCATGACGAATCTTCTCGGATGTCTTCATCAACAGCTCCGGCTTCATAATATACTTCCGGATCAGCCGGAAGCCTTCTGCATAAATAAATCCGTCTGTTGCCCGTTCATCTACGACAAATCTGAGCTTTACAAACAGCTTTTTAATTATATTTCCGTCTTCGTCCGTTACATGGCGTACTTCCTTGCCTCCGATTGCTCCGAACACCGAAAGCGTCCCAAGCTCGTAAATATGATGATATACCGGAGCAATTCCGATTGACCCCATGTTAGTAATAAAAAAGCTTGAATGGAATGGGCTCAGAGCATTAACGCTCTTTGGCAGCCAGCCACGGTTATCAAGAAAATAGATCAGGTTGATTACGGATTTCAGAAGCCAGCCGGGAAGGATGCAAAGGAGACGTTCCAGAACTTCAAAGCTGTTCTTCGCCTGATCTTTTCCGTCCTCTTCCTTCTCTTTGATTGGATTTGCCTGTTCCTGAATCTTTCTGACAATATCCTTCAGAGTATCCTCAAGTTCAAAACGCGGAGTAATGATCGACCGCTCGCTTTCTTTGGACATTCCTTTCATCACGACCATGGATCCTTTGATTTCATTCCGTGCATAAACCCTGCGATTTATCACAAAACGGTTCAGCTCCGGAAGCTCCGCCATCGCACGGGCAATTGCACCGAAAATGACATGATACAGCGTCAGTCCCGGAAGCTCTCCCTTTCGTGCCTTGAAGATAAAGTCCTGCGTTGCAGTGATTTCCACATCATCCTCAAATAACACCCAGCTGTCTGAGTTTGTCTTCATAATAAACGGAATCAGCATCGTCATCGGATCCAGGTTCCGTACCCGGTAACCGTCGTAACGGTCACCCCATTTTCTCTTTCGTCCCTCCAGTGGTCTCATCAGGTTTTCCGCCTTTGTATTTATTGTTTTTTATTTACAGTATCATCGTAAGCTGGATTCTCTTTTTGGGAAGATCCACGCTCATTACCTTTACGTCAACAATATCACCGACACTGACAGCATCCAGCGGATGCTTGATGAAGCGCTGATTTGTAATCTGGGAAATATGCACCAGACCGTCCTGATGTACTCCGATATCCACAAATACACCAAAATCAATTACATTCCGAACCGTTCCCTTCAGGATCATGCCCTCTTTTAAGTCCTTCATATCCATGACATCTGTGCGAAGAATCGGCTTTGGCATCTCATCACGCGGATCACGTCCCGGTTTTTCAAGTTCCTTGATAATATCGGTCAGGGTAATCTCTCCAATTCCGAGTTCATCCGCCAGTTTCTTTTTATCGCCGACAAGATGTCCGAGATGAGACAGTTCTGATCCTGCCTTCAATACAGTAACAGGCTTTGCAGCCGCTGTATCTTTTCTCTCCTGATGTAATACCACCGGTGAGGCTCCCTTGTCCTCCATCTTTTTGCCATGTGTATTCTGACCGTTCAGAGCAGCAAACAGCGCCTGTCCCATTGCCGTTTTGGTATCCATTGCCGGTTTCGCGTTTTTTTGATTGTTCCGTTCACGACGACCGTTTTCCGCTTCCTGTTTTTTCTGCTCGGCTTCTGCTTCCTGCTGCGCCACACGCTGCTGTGCCTGCACCTTGCGGATGTCTGCCGGTGAGAATCCAAGCTTATTAAGAAGTCTTCCTGCAGCTTCGTAGGATTCCGGATGTACGCCGGTCTCGTCTAACGGATTGTCTCCTCCGTTAATCCGTAAGAAGCCTGCACACTGCTCGAAAGCTTTCGGTCCAAGCTTTGCCACCTTCAGCAGCTGCTGCCGGTTCTTGAACCTTCCGTTTTCTTCCCTATAATTTACTATATTCTTTGCAATCACCTTGGAAATACCGGAGACATATTCCAGCAGAGAAGCAGATGCTGTGTTCAGATCTATCCCGACCTTGTTAACACAATCCTCTACAACTCCGTTCAGAGAGTCTCCCAGTTTCTTCTGGTTCATATCATGCTGATACTGTCCGACACCAATGGATTTCGGATCAATCTTTACGAGCTCTGCCAGCGGATCCTGCAGACGTCGCGCTATGGAAGCCGCACTTCTCTGCCCGACATCAAACTGTGGAAATTCCTCCGTCGCCAGTTTGCTTGCAGAATACACCGAAGCTCCTGCTTCGTTCACTATTACATACTGTACCGGCCGGTGCAGCTCATGCAGAAGGTCAACGATAACCTGTTCGGATTCGCGCGATGCGGTACCGTTTCCAACCGAAATCAGAGTGATGTTGTATTTTTCAATCAGTCTGGTGAGAATTCTCTTGGCATCGTCTACCTTAAACTGCGGAGCAGTCGGATAGATTACGACCGTATCAAGTACCTTTCCTGTCGGATCTACAACAGCAAGCTTACAGCCTGTACGAAATGCAGGATCCCAGCCAAGTACAGTCTGACCCACAATAGGCGGAGCCATCAGAAGCTGGTGAAGATTCTTTCCAAAGACCTTAATCGCGCCGTCTTCCGCTTTCTCAGTCAGATCATTCCGGATTTCCCTTTCAATCGCCGGGGCAATCAGCCGTTCATAGCTGTCTAAAACCGCTTCCTGAAGTGTTCCCGTTGTATTCGGGTTCTCCCGAAGAATTACTTTCTTTTCAAGAAAACGCAGAATCTGTTCGGTCGGAGCGGTAATCCTGATTGTCAGGAACTTCTCTTCTTCTCCGCGGTTCAGTGCCAGGACGCGATGACCCGGAATCTTTGCAATCTGCTCTTCATATTCATAATACATCTCATAAACAGACTGTTCCTTAACATTCTTCGCCGATGATACCAAAGCTCCCTGCTCTGCAGTCTCCTGACGGATATAGCTGCGATATTCTGCATTATCCGAAACGCTCTCCGCTATGATATCCTTTGCTCCCGCAATCGCATCTTCTGCGGTCTTAACATCTTTTTCCGGATTCACATAAGGAGCAGCTTCCTCTGCAAGAGGTCTCTCTGTCTCCTGTGCAAGAATCAGATCGGCAAGCGGCTGTAGTCCCCTTTCCACAGCAACCGTTGCCCGGGTCCGACGTTTCGGCCGGTACGGACGATAGAGATCCTCTACAACAACCAGTGTCTTGGCAGCTAGAATCTGCTCCTTTAGTTCCTCTGTCAGCTTTCCCTGTTCATCTATACTTGCAAGCACCTGCTTTTTCTTCTCTTCCAGATTGCGGAGATAGGTCAGGCGCTCATCCAGATTTCGCAACACCTCATCATCCAGCGATCCTGTAACTTCCTTCCGGTATCGCGCGATGAATGGGATTGTATTCCCTTCATCAATCAGCTGAACTGTAGCCTGTACCTGTTCCAGGCGGATTCCCAGTTCATCCCTTAATTGTTCCAGTATATTCATAATTCTCCGTTTCTGCCGAATGTACGGCGGTTTTCCTTGCAGAAAGTATTTATATAAATTTAATAATACCATTCCTTTTGCGCGGTGTAAAGTCCCGATAAAAATGAAAAAGGTTGATTTTTTAATTCGCCTGATATATATTAGAGATAGATATTATTGACAGTTTGACACAACCATCGGAGCTGCTCTTTTGGAGGTATGCCATGTCCGACTTCCTGCAGATTCACAATCAAATACCTTATACGGAGCAACCCTTCGGTTCAGATTTCTCTGCCGGTCTGCCTACTGTATCTTTGGGATCTGACGCTGCTTCTGAAGTCTCACCACCCGGAGCTGCTGACCGGTCTGAAGAAGCTTCTTCGGTTAAAAATACTTCCTTTAGCGGCTGTGAGACCTGTCGGAACAGAAAGTATGTTGATGTCTCCGCGGAAAGCGATGTTTCCTTTCAAGCCCCTGCACATATCAATCCGGCTTCTTCTGCAACCGTTGTAGCAGGACACGAACGGCAGCATGTTGCAAATGCAGTACAGAAGGGAAGTGCTCCCAATGCAAAGCTGGTATCGGCTACTGTACGTCTGATTACTTCCGTCTGCCCCGAATGCGGACGGCGTTATGTCTCGGGCGGTGTGACAAATACCGTTATACAGTACAGTACTAATCCCTATTCCCAGTCTAAAAAATCACTGGACAGCGGACTTCTTACCGGTTCGAAGGTAGATATTAGATTATAGCCCTGTGATTCAAATAGTTTCATGAAGAAAAAAGGCATCATCGAAGGATGACGCCTTTATATTAAAATCATTTTACATAATGGAAAGCTTCTTCTGCATCTCGTACAGGAACGGATCCAGATCCTTCTTCATAGCCAATGCTTCCTCAATATCAATGTCCATGAATTCACCATGACGGTATGCAATAATCCGGTTTGATTTGCCCTGACTTAATACCTCTACCGCCTTACAACCCATAGCGGAGGCATAAACCCTGTCCTTACAGGTCGGACTGCCGCCTCTCTGAATATGCCCGATAATGGTCGCACGCGTGGATATTCCTGTAGCAGCTTCGATTCTCCCGGCCATCCCATGAGAGTCTCCGATTCCCTCAGCATTAATAATAATGTGATGTGTCTTTCCGCTCTTACGTTTCTCTATAATATGATCAATCAGAACCTGCTCATTATAATCGTAACGTTCAACGGTCAATACATCCTCTGCTCCGTTCGCGATTCCACACCATAAAGCGATATGTCCTGCAGTTCTTCCCATAACTTCAATAATACTGCAGCGTTCATGAGAGGTGGAGGTATCACGAACCTTATCGATTGCCTCCATTGCAGTATTTACTGCCGTATCAAAGCCGATGGTGTAATCGGAACAGGCAATGTCAAGATCAATGGTTCCCGGAACTCCGATGGTATTAATTCCTCTTGCTGCAAGTTCTCTTGCTCCGCGGAAGGAACCATCACCGCCGATTACAACGACACCATCTATTTCATGCTTTTTACAGATTTCCGCACCCTTATCCTGACCCTCTTGTGTCATAAATTCCGGGCAGCGTGCGGTAAACAGAATCGTTCCTCCCCGCTGTATCGTATCTGCCACAGTACGACCGTTCATATCAAAGATATCTTCCTCAAGCAGCCCGGTATACCCTCTCCGGATTCCCTTGACCTTCATTCCGTTTGCCAATGCGGTACGAACTACCGAACGCACCGCCGCGTTCATTCCCGGTGCATCTCCTCCGCTGGTAAGTACTCCGATTGTTTTATTTTTTAATTCCATACCCATAGATTACCGAGCCTTTCTGTCGTTTCCCGGCTGTTTGTCAACAACCCTGACATTTTCTTCTTTATATCTGGAATACAGGCGTCCTAGCAGAATCATGTCAATTTTCACATTTCTGCTTCTTGGAAGCTCCTTCATTGCTCTTTCTTTTTCACAGTATATCACAACAGTATCGTTCCCGTCAAAGCCTGCAAGTTCATTTAGCAAATTTTCTTCTTCTGCGAGATAGGCTTCTTTGTCAGGAAACTTGATATAAAGACTCCGGGGGATCTCGTCAAACGGCGTAATCTTCTGACAGATCAGCTTTGCATCTTTATCTTCTTCGGCAGTTACACGGCCGGTCACCAGCACCTTGTTCTCCGGTTCAAGCACCGACCGGTATTTTTCATAATCCTTCGGAAATACCAGAATTTCCAGCTGTCCAAACATATCCTCCAGCTTAATAAATGCCATAAGAGAGCCGGTTCTTGTGGTCTTTGTCGTCCGGTCACTGATAATCCCGCCAACCGTTACTACCGAGTTATCCTTCACTGCCGCTGCTCCGTTTTCCTCATCAAGAAGAAAGTCAAGCGTAGATGCATTGGTATGCTTTTCAAGAAGACCCCGGTAAGCATCCAGCGGATGCCCGCTGATGTAAATACCAAGAACCTCCTTTTCGAAAGCGAGCAGCTCCTCGGGTGTATACTCTCCGACCGGAGGAAGCGCGGTCTCATAATTCTTCTTTTCTTCTCCCCCCATAAAATCAAGAAGGGACATCTGTCCGGTAAGTGCAACCTTCCGTTCGTGGGTCACCTCATCAAGAATCTGGGCATACATCGTCATCTGCTGACGGCGTGTTCCGGGAAGCGTAGAAAACGCTCCTGCTTTAATAAAATTCTCAATCGTCCGTTTGTTGACCTCACGCGTCGACAAGCGTGCGCAGAAATCCTTCAGACTGGTAAATGGTCCATTCATCGTCCGCTCTTCAACCAGTGCATCGATTACCGGGCGCCCGATGCTCCGGATTGCGGACAGTGCATAGCGGATATTCTTTCCGTCAGCGGTAAAAGAACGCTCACCAACGTTGATATCGGGTGGAAGAATCCCTATTCCCATTTTACGGCTCACATAGATGTACTCGGATACCTTTCCCGAATTGTCTTGGATGGAGGTCATCAGTGCAGCCATAAATTCCACCGGGTAGTAGTGCTTCAGATACGCTGTCTGAAATGACAGTACCGCATAAGCTGCTGCATGTGATTTATTGAAAGCATATTTAGCAAAATCAATCATCTCGTCATAGATTTTATTTGCAACTGTTTCCGGTATATTCTTCGCAATACATCCGGGCACTCCCTCTTCGGAATTGCCATAGACAAAGTTCTTCCGTTCCTTTTCCATAACAGAAGCCTTTTTCTTCGACATTGCACGGCGAACAAGATCGCTTCTTCCAAAGCTGTAACCCGCAAGTTCACGCACAATCTGCATTACCTGCTCCTGATACACGATACAGCCGTAGGTCGGACTTAAAATCGGTTCAAGCTCAGGGCAGTCGTAAACAATCGACTCGGGAGCATTCTTTCCCTTAATATACTTTGGAATGAAGTCCATGGGACCGGGGCGGTATAAGGAAATACCGGCTATAACATCCTCGATATTCCTTGGCTTTAGCTCCTTCATGAAGTTCTTCATTCCTGAACTTTCCAGCTGAAAAACGCCTTCTGTCTTTCCGGAACAGAGCAGATCATAAATGTTCTGATCGGTAAAATCTATCTTCTCCATATCCAACAGGCCTGCGTGCTTACGGTTCACCAGCTTCACAGCGTCCTGAATTACCGTCAGAGTCCGAAGTCCTAAGAAATCCATCTTCAACAGACCCAATTCTTCAATGGTGGTCATCGTGAACTGAGTCGTGATTACATCATCTGCACCTCTGGAAAGTGGAACATATTCATCCACAGGTGCATTACTGATTACCACACCTGCCGCATGAATTGAGCTGTGTCTTGGCAGTCCCTCAAGGCGCTTTGACATATCAATCAGATTTTTTATCTCCGGATCGTCTGCGTAAGCGGCAGACAATTCCGAATTAACCGACAATGCTTTGTCAATGGTCATTCCAAGATCAGTCGGTACCATCTTTGCTACCGCATCAACCTTAGAGTATGGCAGATCAAGCGCACGTCCGACGTCCCGCAGAGCATTCCGTGCGGCCATCGTTCCGAACGTAATAATCTGTACCACACGGTCCTTGCCGTATTTACGGACAACATAATCGATTACCTCCTGCCGGCGTTCATAGCAGAAGTCAATATCGATATCCGGCATGGTAACACGCTCCGGATTTAAAAACCGTTCAAACAGCAGCCTAAAACGAATGGGATCAATATCCGTTATCTCAAGGCAATAAGCCACAATGCTTCCCGCTGCGCTTCCCCGTCCCGGTCCGACCGCAATCTGGTTGTCCTTTGCGTAGCGGATAAAATCCGAAACAATCAGAAAATAATCCACGAACCCCATACTTTTAATCACACCGATTTCATATTCCAGACGGGCTTTCAGTTCCTTAGACGGGTTTTTGTATCGTTTCTCCAGCCCCTCTTCACAGAGCCTGCAAAGATACTCATACGCTCCCATTCCTCCCGGAACATCGAATTTCGGAAGCTTGTACTGCCCAAAGGTAATCTCTACAGAACAACGTTGTGCAATCTCCCAGGTATTCTGCAAAGCGCGCTTTGCAAATCCGAACAGTTCCTCCATCTCCTCCGGAGACTTCATGTAATACTGTCCGCCTTCATAACGCATTCGGTCTTCATCGGACACCTTTTTCTGTGTCTGAATGCAGAGCAGGATATCGTGTGCTGCCGCATCCTCAGGAAGCACATAATGAATGTCGTTCGTCGCTACCAGTTCAATTCCTGTCTCCTTACTCATACGGAGCAGAGCCTGATTCACAACCTTCTGTTCCGGAATGCCGTGATCCTGAAGCTCAAGAAAATAATTATCTTTCCCGAAAACCGCCTGCATTCTCAAAGCGGCTTCCTTTGCCTCTTCATAAAAGCCTCGCCGGATTTGTACCGCAACCTCTCCTGCCAGGCAGGCAGACAATGCGATAATACCCTCATGATACTGTTCTAACAGCTCATAGTCTACCCGAGGCTTATAATAGAAGCCTTCGGTAAATCCCCGTGACACTATTTTAATCAGATTGGAATAACCGGTATTATTCTCTGCCAAAAGAACCAGATGATAATAACGATCCTCCGAAACACTTCCCTCCTTCTCAAAACGTGAGCCAGGAGATACATACACTTCACAGCCGAGAATCGGTCGGATTCCTTCCGCCACACAGGCACGGTAAAAATCAATCACACCATACATTACTCCATGATCGGTAATGGCAAGACTGTCCATGCCGAGCGCTTTTGCGCGCAGCACCATTTCCCGGATCTTGCCCGAACCATCCAGAAGACTGTATTCCGTATGTACATGCAGGTGTGTAAAGTTCATCAAAGCCTCCGATTTCCAAGTGCTTTATTACTCTGTAATCTGATAGGGTCTGGACGGATCCAGTATATCCTCTGCGTGAAAGAATGCTTCCACCAGCTCCGGAGTTTTCATCATCCGTTCTCCGTCAAAATTAATTCGTCCCTGCCGCAGATAATCCGCCTTCATCTGAACCCAGTACTGTGCGGAATCTACATTACAGAAGAAATGAAATCCGTTTGCAATCGCATATTCGTATTTTTCGCCGCTGTAACCCCTCCAGTCACAGATATCAGCTCCATACGGATAGACAAAGATATCTGTCTCCCCGACCAGAATGCCGACCTCCTTAAACCATCGATCCATATCGCTGCAGTATTTCTGAACACTGTTCGTTGTCATATTCCCATGCCCATAGCTGTGGGAGGCAAATACAAAGCCGTCGGCCTTTAATGCATCAACTACTGTAAGACAGGCTTCTCGTTCCGATTCCAGCATTGCATCCTTCTCATCCTGGGTCAGACCGGCGAATTTTTCTTTTTCGTTATAACGATACGGCGCAGTTTCATACCCGAGAGTCCCCTCGAATCCGGTGATACAGAGCATTGCCTTTGCACCATGGTAAGAAAAATCAGGGTGTTTCTCCACGAACTTATCCAGAATCGGCACCAGATCATAATCTCCATACACAACCGTTCCGTCCTGATTGATATACTCACAGGTTGCCTTTCCATCTTCTCCTACGATGATTTTATTTGCAAAGCCCTCATCATCCATGTAGTCATAATAATTCACATCATCCTGTGACATAACAATAGGAATCTTTCCCTCAGGAAGATAAATCTTCTTCATTGTCATGACCTGTGTGCCATCCTCCTGTACAACAATCTCCGCCATATCGTGAATATTAATCAATACATAGCCCTTCTCATAAAGAGACTCAAGAATCTTTTCAAATTCCGGGATGGTTGTCATATACCGGTTATATCCGTCAACAGTTCCGCTGTCCGGTCCAAAAGCCAGCGAAGTATCAACAATCAACGAATGAAAGAAGCAATGGGAAATCTTAGTATTATCCTTCCAGACCACACATGCCGCCTTGGCCTGTTCATAACGTACGATTGCAGCAGCTGCATTTTCCAGTGTTTCATACTGTTCTATCGCTGCAACCGTTGCAATCGCAGTATCATAATCATACATTGCTGCCAAACGATCTGCTTTTTCTATCACCACGGCTGCTTTTTCTTCGCGAAGCTGCTGTTCTGCTGCCTGCTGCTGTGCCATCACCTCTTCTTCCGTCATGGTCGGTGTCGGCGTATCGGTCGGCTCGGGTACAGCTGTCGGTTCTTCCGTCGGTGTCGGTGTCGCCGGTATCCCGGATACCTGCTCCGTCTTTGTCGGAGCGTTGGTTATTCCGGCAGTTCCCGTCGGTGTCTTTCCTGTATCTTTACTCTCACGCGGCATAACAAGCAGGATAACAAGCACAGCCAAAACCGTCAGCTCCGCAAGTGTGATAATCAAAAATCTTTTTTTGTTAATTTTTTTGCTTCCCATACACTCTCCATCGCAGAATCTTTATACTGTTGCTGTCTGTATTGTTTTATATGCAGAAAAAGGTTGAATGATGCTCATTCAACCGATTCCGCTGCAAATGCTCCTGCCTGCTGCAGGCTTCATTTTATTTTCTATCCTCTGATGCGGATCAGTTACCACACAGATATTTGACGATGTTTTCCATTGCGCTTTCTTCGTCGCTTCCCTCTACAATAATGTCCGCTTCATCACCGGCCGCCAGTCCAAGACTCATCATTCCCATAATGCTCTTGGCATTGACCTTCTTGTCTTCACATGCAACATACACACTGCTTTCGTACTGGCTTGCCACCTGCACCAGCAACGCTACCGGTCTTGCCTCCAGACCGCTCGGAATTTTAATCGTAATTTTCTTTGACAACATATTCCCGTTCCTCCTTATCTGCCTCGTAACCCCTCTGCAATTATACTCAGCTTTGCCAATCGATGATTCACTCCGGATTTTCCCACCGGAACAGAAAGCATAGTACCCAGCTCCTTTAGGGATAATTCCGGAAAACGGATTCTCAGTTCCGCAAGCTCTGCCAGTTCCGGCTTAAGCTCTCCGAATCCGACAGTTTCTTCAATAAACTTTATATCATCAATCTGCCTTGCAGCTGCATTTACCGTCTTGGTAATGTTCGCCGCCTCGCAGTTCACCTGTCTGTTAATGGAATTCCGCATGTCCTTATAAATTCGGACATTTTCCATCTGCATCAGTGCTACATGAGCTTCCATCAGATTCAGTATATCCGAAATCTGCGAGCTTTCCTTTACGTAGACGACGCTGTTTTTCTTTCTTTTTACCATTTTGGCTTCTATCCCGAAGGTACTGATAATATCAATCAAATGTTTTGCTTTATCTTCACCGGATAATGCGAATTCCAGATGATAATTTTTCTTTGGATCGTTCACGGTTCCGGCTGCCAGAAACTGCCCTCTGACATATGCTCTTTTGCAGCAGGAGCGCTGTAGTACAATTGCTTCTGTTACAGACATCCTGTCATCTGCTTCCGGTTTTATCTTAAGCGTCTGCAGAAGCTGTCCGCTTTCTTTAGCCGATAGCTTCAGGCTTCCGATTTTTTGTCGTCCGCTTTCCTGCATCACAAGCTCCGGTTCAAACCGAAACAACTTTACAATCAGATCCGCTGTATGGAGAATCGCTGTGATATTCTCACTTTTTATCTCAAGAGCGCCGTCTTCATCAGCCGTTCTGCCCATGTCTTCTATCAGTGCGGCAAGCTCCGCTATTCTGCAGTGTCTTGCATTTCCGGTACGTTTAATCAGCTCTTCCTTAACATCTTTTGCAAATGACATTCCACCCTCCGAATCAGTCACTGCCAAGGAACCGTATCTCCGGCTCCAGACGGACTCCGGAGTTCTCCTCCACCCTTTCGGTTACTTCGTTCACCAACTGTAGGAATTCCTTCGCTGTCGCTGTTCCGCGGTTAATCAGAAAACCACAGTGTTTCTCCGATACCTGTGCATCTCCGATTCTGAATCCGGCTAACCCGGCTTCCATAATCAGTTTTCCGGCAAAATAGCCTTCCGGACGCTTAAACGTGCTTCCGGCACTTTTGTATTCCAATGGTTGTCTGTTTCTGCGTCTTGTATTCAGATCCTCGATTTTGACAAGAATTGCGGTTCTCTCACCCTTCGAAAAGACAAAGTCGGCACTCAGAACAATTTTATTTGTTTCCTGCAGAGCGCTGCTTCGATAACCGAGCTTTAGCTCTTCTGCGGAATATGTAGAAATATTCCCGTCAGAATCCATTATGCGCGCCGACTGTATAAAATCTTTTATTTCTCCGTCATAAGCACCAGCATTCATAATAACCGCACCTCCGAGCGTCCCCGGAATTCCTGCTGCAAACTCAAAGCCTGCAAGTCCCAAATCGGCAATCGTCATAGCCGCCCGGTTCAGCATAGCTCCGCTCTCGAGACGTACCGTTACTGATTTCTGCTGATTTGTCCCTTCCGCAGTCTTGATTATCTGCTCGTTCAGAACCGTAGCTGCGTTCCCTTGATGTGCCAGACGAATTACGATTCCGCGATACCCAGCATCGGCCACCAGAAGGTTGCTTCCGTTCCCAAGCAGAAAATACGGTTCTTTGCTCTCGCGGCACACCATAAGAAGCTTCTGCAGCTGTTTCTCAGAGCAGACCGTTACGAAATAGTCTGCAGGACCTCCGATCTGCAGTGTTGTATGACGCTTCATCGGTTCATTTACCAGCAACTGTTCTTTTCCGACTATCGCTGCCAGCTGTTCCTGTAAATTCAAACGGCTTCCCTCATTTCAGCTCCGTACCTCGTGCCGTTGCTCCGGTGCAAGGTCATGTCACAAAGATTATGCTACCAGTAATACTTATAGCATGAATTTATGCAAAACGCCACAATTTCATTCCAAAAGAAGAAAATTTGGTGATTTTGCTCGATTTGTCAAATAGTGTTGGGTCGGTTTGTGCATTTTGCACATATCGTTAACTTAACAGTAGCTTAACGCTTCCATAAATTCCGGCATCGTTTCCAAGCTCTGCAAAACAAAACTTTTTATTACGAAGTGCATCCAGAAGATTGCTGTTATAGTATTTTTTTACAGTTGTCAGAATAATATCCCCGGCACGTGACATTCCGCCGCCGATTACAAAGATTTCGGGATCGACTGCCGAAGCCATATGTCCAAGCGCCAGTGCAAGATATTCGCCAAAGGTATCTACCACCTTCAGAGCCAGTCCGTCGCCAACCTTTGCCGCATCAAACAGATCCTTTGCCGTGAAGCCTTCACGGCCACGCAGAACAGAAGGCTCGTCAGTTTCCGCAATTCGTTTCTTTGCAAGACGTACCACTCCGGTAGCAGAAGCATACTGCTCTAGGTGTCCGTGACAGCCGCAGCCGCACAGTGCCGTTTCGCTGGGATTGACAACAATATGACCTATTTCTCCGCCACCGCCGTTGCTTCCGGCAACCACTTTTCCGTTTACAATCACTCCGCCGCCGACTCCTGTACCAAGCGTAATCATTACCACATTTTCATAACCGCGTGCTCCGCCCTTCCACATTTCACCGAGCGCTGCAACATTAGCGTCATTTCCTGCAACCACCTTTAATCCGGTCAGCGTTGACATCAGTTCGTTAATCTTCACTTCACCCCAGCCGATATTAGGACAGCCAAGGACAATTCCTTTGGAATTAACCGGTCCTGGAATTCCCATTCCGACTCCGGTAACATCCTCTCTCGCCAGTCCCTTTTCCTTCATCTTGGCAAGAATCGTATCGGCAATATCCCGGGGGATTTTTCTCCCGTTATCCTCATGGTTCGTAACGATCTCCCATTTTTCAAGCAATTCTCCTTCTTCACGAAAGAAACCGCATTTTACCGTTGTTCCACCAAGATCAATACCAAAACAGTATTTCATTTTTGCACCCATTTCTGCGCTGTTTTCAGCTGCAATTCTATTCTTCTGTATTTCTATTCTTCTGTATTTCTTTTTTTCATATTTGCCGTTATGCGGGCATAAAATTCATCTGCCGAGTTATAGCCCATCTTCTTCTGACGGTAATTGACCGCTGCCGATTCACAGATGACAGCAAGGTTCCGACCCGGACGAATCGGAATATTATGGCATACAACCTTATTTCCAAGAAACTCCGTGTACTGCTCTTCCAATCCCAAACGGTCGTACTGCTTGTCCTTCACCCATTCCTCCAGCTTGATGACCAGATCAATGGACTGTGTATTCATCACGCTTTCCACTCCGAACAGAGTCTTGACATTAATAATTCCGATTCCACGCAGTTCAATCATGTGTCGGGTTACATCCGGGGCTGATCCAATCAGGGTATCATCGCTGACCTTTTTAATTTCCACGGCATCGTCTGCAACCAGACGGTGTCCCCGTTTAATCAACTCCAGCGCTGCTTCACTCTTTCCTATCCCGCTTTCGCCCATAATCAGAAGCCCTTCACCATATACATCCACCAGTACTCCGTGTATCGTAATCCGCGGTGCAAGCTCGACCTTCAGCCAGCGAATGGCTTCCGATTCAAAATTACAGGTGCTTTTCGTGGTACACAGAATCGGAACCCCGACCTTTGTTGCACGTTCACTTAACTCGCTGCTGACCTCAATTCCCTGACAGAATACAACACAGGGCGGACCAAAGCTGATGAGCCGTTCAATCACATGAAGGCGGTCCTCCTTTGCGAACTGGTTCATGTAGGCATTTTCAACATTTCCGATAATCTGGACACGCACCTTGTCAAAATAATCATAAAACCCGGCAAGCTGGAGTGCCGGACGGTTAACCTCCATGTGTGAAATCATTCGTTTCTCCAGATCAAGCTCCGGAGTACAATTCGTCAGTTCAAACTTATTCGCCAGTGATGCTACTGATGTTGTGTACATTCTCATCCTCCGTTTCGTTTTTTTCTGTGTGAAAGAATTCGTATACCTGCTCCGCAGCGCGATGATCCATTGACGGAACACCGCAGAGCTCTTCGACCGTCGCAGCCTTCACCGCTTCCAGCGAAACATAGTATTTCATCAACGCTCTTCGCCTTGTATCCCCGATTCCTTTAATATCATCTAGCACGGAATGTACCTGATGTTTGCCGCGCAGAGCTTTATGATACTCAATCGCAAAGCGGTGTGTTTCATCCTGAATTCTGGTAATCAGCCGGAAACACTCGCTGTGAAGATCAATCGGAAGCTCATTTCCCTGAAAATACAGCCCCCGCGTCCGATGATTGTCGTCCTTCACCATACCGCAGACTGCAATCGGAATCTTCAGTTCCTCCAGAACCTGCTGTGCAATATTGACCTGTCCCTTGCCACCATCCATCATAATCAGCTCCGGATAGCGTGTAAAGCTTCCGAGACTCCGGTCAAGACCCTGTTCCTCCAGTTCGGCAGTTTCACGCTGTCCATGAGTAAAACGTCTGGTCAGTACCTCCCGCATGCTTGCATAATCATCCGGGCCCTGTACAGTCTTAATTCGGAATTTCCGATAATCGTTCCGTTTCTGCTTTCCGTTCTCGTAGACCACCATGGATCCGACGGAATCAAATCCACTGATATTGGATATATCAAAAGCTTCGATGCGCTCCAGCTTCGAAAGTGACAACAGCTGTGCAAGTTCACCAAATGCGCCTTCTGTTCTTGCTCGCTCCCGCTGTAGCTTCTCCCTGTCCTGTTCAAGCACGATTGCAGCGTTATTTCTCGCCAGTTCAATCAGTTTTTCCTTTGTTCCCTTTACCGGAGCAAAAATCCGCACCCTTTGTCCGCGTTTATTTGACAGCCACTCAGTCAGAAGTTCTGTCTCCTCCGGCAGTTCACTAACCAAAAGCTCCTTTGGAAAATACGGAGTTCCCGAATAGAACTGTTTGATAAACTCCGTCAGAATCACCGGACCGGATTCATTCTCAACCTGCTGCAGATAAAAGTGCTCTCTTCCGAGCATCTTGCCGCCTCGTACAAAAAACACCTGCACAACAGCCTCATCTCCATCCCGTGCATAGGCGATGACATCACGCTCCACGCCGTTGGTATCGGTCGCTTTCTGTTGCTGGGAAAGTTTTTCCACATCGTCCAGCAGATCGCGGTACTCCGCTGCCTTTTCAAATTCCATCTGTTCTGCGGCACTCTTCATCTTTGCTTTCAATTCACGTTTGATTTCATCATGGCTGCCATTCAGAAACGATATAACCTCGCTGATTGACTTATTATATTCCTCCGGTGAAATAAACCCCTGACAGGGCGCCTTGCATTGCTGCATATGATAATACAGACACGGACGGTTCTCCGGACCGGCAGCCTTCGGCAGACTCTTGCTGCAGCTTCGGATGCTGTACAGACGCCGCAGCAGTTCCAGTATGTTCTTTACTGCAGTTGCATTCGGATAAGGTCCGAAGTACTTCGCTTTATCCTTTCTCTGGCTGTGGGCATACGTGACTCTCGGATAAGGTTCGTTGACCGTAATGCGAATATAAGGATAGCCCTTATCATCCATGAGCATGGTATTAAAATGCGGTCGGTTCTCCTTAATCAGATTACATTCCAGAATCAGTGCTTCTACCTCGGAGTCCACCACAATATATTCAAAATACGAAACCAGCGAGACCATTTTTTGTATTTTGGGCGACAGTACTCGTCCTCCCTGAAAATACTGTTTAACACGGTTTTTCAGTATTTTTGCTTTTCCGACATAAATTATATTATCCTGCCGGTCGTGCATCAGATAAACACCCGGTTTCGCAGGCAGCTTTTTTAATTCCTCTTCAATTACGAACATCTCGCCACCTATAATTTAAAATCAATCCGTTCCGCAGACTCGGCAGACTCTGAACCTTCTGCATGTCCGGCACTCTCGGCAGGCTCCGCTCCTTCTGCACCCTCGGCATGCTCCGATCCTTCTGCATGCTCTGCTCCTGCAGCAGTTCCGGCATTGATGTTCCGAGCAGCCTTTCGTGCTGCTTTCCGGCGTTCTTCCTTCTCCGTTTCTTCCTTGTCTCTTGCTTCCTTCTCCGCTTTACGTTCCTCTGCTTCAATCTTTGCTTCCGGTCTCAGGCGGAAATAAATCTCCATAAACTCCTTACCGGTAATCGTTTCTTTTTCAATTAGGAACGAAGAAATCTCATCCATAATATCCCGGTTTCCATGGAGCAGTTTCTTTGCTTCTTCATGACAGTTTTCCAGCAGCTTCATAATCTCGTGATCAACCTCTGCCGCTGTTGCATCGCCGCAGTTCATAACCGTTCGGCCGTCAAGGTATCTGTTCTGCATGGATTCCAGTCCGATCAGTCCGAACTTTTCCGACATACCGTACTGGGTAATCATCGCTCTTGCCAGCTCGGTTGCCTTTTCTATATCATTAGACGCTCCTGTTGTAACCGAATCAAAGAACAGCTCTTCGGAAGCCCGGCCTCCAAAAAGAGTAACAATACGACCGTACAGTTCATCCCTGCTCATCAGGTATTTTTCTTCCTCCGGTACCTGCATTACATACCCGAGAGAACCCATGGTACGCGGTACAATCGTAATCTTCTGAACCGGCTCTGTTTTCTTTTGCAGTGCAGCAACCAGTGCATGACCCACTTCGTGGTAGGCTACAATTTTCTTTTCCTCCGGTCCAAGAATCCGGTCTTTCTTTTCTTTTCCAGCAAATACCGTTTCTACCGATTCAAAGAGATCTGCCTGGGTAACAACGGTTCGTCCCTCTTTCACCGCCAGAATGGCTGCTTCGTTAATTATATTGGCAAGATCAGAGCCCACTGCTCCTGAGGTTGCCAGAGCAATTGCTTCCAGATCGACAGAATCATGCATCAGCACATTCTTAGCATGTACCTTCAATGTATCCAGACGTCCCTTTAAGTCCGGCTTGTCCACAATAACGCGGCGGTCAAAACGCCCCGGACGAAGAAGTGCCTTATCCAGTACCTCCGGCCGGTTGGTTGCCGCAAGAATAACGATTCCCTTTGAGGTATCAAAACCATCCATTTCCGACAGCAGCTGATTGAGCGTCTGCTCACGTTCTTCGTTGCCACCTCCATAAACCGAATCACGGCTTTTTCCGATTGCATCGATTTCATCAATGAATACAATGCAGGGAGCCATTCCCTGTGCCTGCTTAAACAGATCCCGGACACGCGATGCTCCGACTCCGACAAACATTTCCACAAAATCTGATCCTGTCAGGGAGAAGAAAGGAACCTTCGCTTCACCTGCAACTGCTTTTGCCAGAAGAGTTTTACCGGTTCCGGGAGGTCCGATGAGCAGTGCACCCTTCGGCAGCTTTGCTCCGATCCGGGTATATTTACCGGGATTATGCAGGAAATCGACCAGCTCATAGATGGAATCCTTTGCTTCTTCCTGTCCGGCGACATCTTTGAATGTCACACCGGTTTCACGCTCCACATAAACCTTGGCATTGCTCTTTCCGACTCCCATCATCCCGCCGCCGCTGTTTTTCATCAGCATACGGAACAGGAACCACATTACCAGATAGATTAATACAAAAGGAAGCACCCAGCTGACCAGAATATCAACAATTGTCGTACTCTTATCAACTACCTTGGCATTATAGGTAACACCTTTTTCTTCCAGCAGCGGAAGAAGATTGTCATCATAGTAGATAATCCCGGTATAGTAGGTCACAGGAAGTGTCCCGCTTTCCTGACGTAGCGGTGTGATCAGAATCCGTTCGGAATCATATTGAATTTCGACTTCGCTGACCTGTCCGTTCTCCACCATGGTAAGAAACTCATCATAGGAAATCTCCTGCAGTGAAGCCTTTTCCATCTGTGTTGTAAAATAAGAAAATAGGAGATAGATGAGAAATGCACCAATCAGGCAGTAAATCCAGACCGGAAGCGTCGGTTTCTTGTTGCCGTTATTGTTCTGGTTGTTTCTGTTATTGTCCCTGTTATTTTCTTCAGCCATTCTTTCCTCATTTCTGCGTCTGTCGCTTTCCTTTGAATTTAACGTCCGGTAAAACACAGCCACATATTGATCAAGTGAAAGCTGTACCTTCCACTCTTTTCTCCAAATTGTAAATTCCGTCGAAAGGATGAGCACTTCCGGCTAGTTCAGTCATCAGCCATGAAACAGCTTCTTTGTCTGGTACTGCGGTTCACAGGTTAGATTAACACCCAGCTTTCGGAAGGTGTCCTGATCTACCTGAGACAGAATCACGCTGGAATGCAGTTCACAGCCCCGGAGCTTTGGAAGCTGGTTCAGTGCCATCTTTGCGGTCGGATTGGTCGCCGCACAAATAGAAAGCGCAATCAGTACTTCATTCGTATGCAGTCTTGGATTATGATTTCCAAGATGCTTGACCTTCAAATCCTGCAGCGGTTCGATTACAACCGGAGAAATCAGATGTATTTCATCGTGGATTCCACCAAGCACCTTCAATGCATTCAGCAGCAGTGCCGCAGAAGCACCAAGAAGCGGTGAAGTCTTTCCGGTAATAATGGTACCGTCATCGAGTTGTATTGCCGCCGCCGGAGCTCCTGTCACCTCCGCCTTCGTCAGTGCCGCTCCGATGACCGGGCGATCTTCAATTGTCAAACCTGCCTGGCGCATCAGAAGCTCAATCTTATAGACTGCATCCTCCGAAATAAGCCCTTTTCTCTGTTCACAGAGGGTATTGTAATATCTGCGGATAATTTCATCTCTTGCTGCTTTACATACTACTGCGTCATCGATAATGCAGTTTCCTGCCATATTGACCCCCATATCGGTCGGAGATTTGTATGGGGAGGTTCCTGAAATCTTCTCAAACATAGCATTAAGTACCGGGAAAATCTCAACATCCCGGTTATAGTTCACCGTAGTTATCCCATAAGCCTCCAGATGATACGAATCAATCATATTGACATCATTCAGATCCGCAGTTGCCGCTTCATAGGCAATGTTCACCGGATGCTTCAGCGGAAGATTCCAGATTGGAAAGGTTTCAAACTTCGCATACCCTGCCTTGACTCCACGCTTGTTCTCATGGTAAAGCTGGGAAAGACAGGTTGCCATCTTCCCGCTTCCCGGACCCGGTGCAGTAACAACCACCAGAGACCGCGTTGTCTCGATATAGTCATTTTTCCCGTAACCGTCATCGCTTACAATCGTCCCGATATCTGACGGATATCCCGGAATCGAATAATGACGGTACGCCTTTATCCCGAGCTGTCCAAGACGTTTTTCAAATGCCAGTGCAGCCGGTTGGGAACCAAAGCGGGTTAATACCACGCTTCCCACGTAAAGACCGATTCCGCGAAATGCATCAATCAGACGCAGCACATCAAGATCATAGGTGATTCCAAGATCCCCGCGTACCTTATTCTTCTCAATATCTGCTGCGTTTATGACAATGACAATCTCTGCTTGATCCTTCAGCTGCAGAAGCATGTTTACTTTACTGTCCGGCTTAAAGCCCGGAAGCACCCGTGATGCGTGGTAATCATCAAACAGCTTACCGCCAAACTCCAGATACAGCTTTCCGCCAAACTGCTCAATCCGGCTCTTAATGTGCTCCGACTGCATTTTCAGGTATTTTTCATTGTCAAATCCGATCTTTCCCATGATCCTGCTCCACCTTATCATATGTTATTATAGTGATAACTTTATTTTTTTCTATGTTTTCTTTCTTAAATAATTCTAAATTAAATCTGTTCTACCAGCTTTGCCCACGGAATATTCTCAGACAAAAGCTTTCTTTGATCTTCATTTTTAACATTGCAGAGTGAAGGATAATGTACACAGATGTACTCTTTCTTTTTCTTTTTCTGCAGCCTCTGCATCAACAATTCTCCGTCCGGATCATAAATCAGTGCAACACCTTCATCCTTCGTCAGAAGATCAATCTTTGAAAATGCAAGCCAGAGCTTAATAATATTCATGTCAGATTCAAAAACCTCAAGCCTTGCTTCCGGAACTAGATACAGAAGCTCCTCAATATGATATCCCATTCCCAGCCCATAGACAAGATAGGTCTCTGCTTTTTTCTCGGCCCATCGCTTGGCAAGCAAAAAAGCCTCTCCCGAAACTCTTCCGTTCGTATGCAGATAAATGTTCCGGTTCTTCCAGTCCCGAATTCCGACGGTCATCCGTCCGCAGGAGGTAAACTCTACACGATACCCTTCGGAAAGCAGCTCTGCAGGCGCAAGCTCTGCATCGAGAAGTGCGTTCTGGTTCACACGGTACCGTTCTCTGGTATCCCCATCCATTTCACAGGTTTCAAGTCCCTCAAGAAGCTTTTTTTTCAAGATTCCTTTTCTGGTTCGGTAGTTCTCTTCATCATATTCCAGATAATCTTCTTTTTTCAAAACCAGCTCCTGTATACTGCACAAACAAGGAAGCAGCTGAAGCTCGAACAAATCAGCCAGAAGGACATAATCTTTACTCTTTCTTGTTTCCAGAAGTCCTTCCAGCATTTCTGCTACCGCTTCATCCGATACCGTATGGAAATACTCTCGGTCTGAAAAAACAGCCTTTGAGACTTCTCTTAATCCCTCCATCACCTGAGCTGTCAGCCCAAGTGCCTTGTCATACCGCTCTTCACGGAAATAAATCAACGCCTTCTCAGTTTCGGCTATCAGTTCGATATTCTTATCAAAAATAACACGGATATTGTCCCTCATGTCGCCTCCCGTTCGCGGTTCGATAACTCTCTTTCAGAATCTGTCTCTTATATCTGGTTTTCTGCATTTCTGCGTTCCAGCTCACACTGATATTGTTCTGCTTTTGTCTCTTCACCCAGCTCACGGCTACAGCGGATCAGACCCTCAAGCGGGATAGTGCCGCCACAGCGGATATCTAAAACCGGCTGTGTCTCATAAGCGGCATTGTAATACCATAGCTCCGCTTCCAGCAGATCCTTCTCCATCTCAAAGTATCTGCCGATCTCACAGCAGATCTCCGAAGCCGGATCTCCAAGTGTCATTGCTTTCAGTATCGCCTTGAAAAAAGAATTCAGGTTGCTGCCGGCTGCTGCTGCACGTGCGAGCACGCAGAGTACCTCTTTTAATCGGTCTGAGCTGCTTTCTGTCTCGACAAGCACCTTGAAATACTCCTCTGCATCCAGAAAATCCTTGTCTTCCCCTGCAATGAACAGCTCTCTTGCATACATACTTCTGAGCTTTACCGAAAGCTTTCCCTGCGTCCGCACTGTCTGTCTAAATAATTCAAAATCCCTTATTCCGTGCGGCTTCTCCGGCATATGAATAATCTCGATATCACTGTCATAGATAACCGGCTCCCTTCGAACCGATTCATGTAACGGATCCTCCCATACAAACTCTCTCAGGCGTTTATAGAGCTTTGGTCTCAGCTCGGAAGCAAAATTATAGGTTGTATTGTGGGCAAGCTGATTTGTATAAAGGAACTGCACCATCTCAATCTCCGGGAGCAGTACCCGCTTCAGATTAAGAAGCTTCTGCAGATTTTCTTCATCAAGCACTTCATCCGCATCTGCGGAATAAATATAATCCTTTGTTGCCTTGGAAAAAGCAAAATTTCTCGCAGCAGCAAAATCATTGATCCATGTAAAATCATAAACCCGGTCAGTATATTGGAAAGCAATCTCTTTGGTTGCATCGACCGATCCGGTATCCACAATGATAATCTCGTCAGCTGCCGGTTGAAGCGAATCAAGGCAGCGTGCCAGAACAGCCTGTTCATTTTTAACAATCATACATACACTGACAGTAATCATGCATTACCTCCCGTTCCGGTCAGGTTAGTCTTTGGTATACCAGTCACCGAGTACATTTGCCGCAATCTGTTTCAAGAGCTTCCAGGTAATATCATTTCCACGGTAATCACGGTGAATGAAATGTACTGCTGCCAGCTCCTCATTGTATTCCGACAGCTTATATACCCCGAAATTGTATGGGCAACCCGGTTCATAATGTGTTACAATCGGAGTTGCAGATGCATCACTGATATAAGTTCCGGTCTCATCCTTCGTTATCGTGACTTTTGCAAGAATTCCAAGCATGGTGTTGGTATAATCCATAGAAGAAATATAGTTTCCAATCGAATAATATACCAGCATTCGGTGACCTTTCTCATTCTCAACCCATTCAATCGGCTGAAGAACATGTGCATGATTTCCTATGACAAGATCTACCCCGAGATTTGAGAAGAACTTAGTCCATGCAAGCTGCTCCTCGTTTGGCTCATAGACATATTCATCACCCCAATGCGGAAATACAATAACAAAATCAGCCATTTCTTTGGCTTTTTTGATATCCTGCTCCGCTTTTGCGTAATCAAACGAATCAATCATATAGTATTTCCCTTCGGACCCCACATTCAGTCCGTAGGTATAATTTAACATGGCAATTTTTATTCCGTTTTTTTCAATCACATCAATTTCACTGTATTCTTCCAGCGTCCGCTGAATTCCGAGTACTTTGATCTCCGGATGTGTATCCCAATAATCAAGAGTATAGAGAAGTCCTTCAATTCCGTAATCTGTAATATGATTGTTCGCATGCAGCACGACGTCAAAGCCTGCCGCAATCACAGCGTCTCCGATCTCCGTGGGTGAATTGAATTTCGGATAGCCGGCATACTCGTAATGCGTGCCGCCAAGAACTGTTTCCTGATTAATCACAGCTATATCCGCACTCGAAATATCTTCCTTACAGAAGCGGTAAAAATGATCATAATTTATCGTTCCGTTATCCTTAATTCCTGCAAGAATCACCTTATAATGCAGAAGATTGTCACCGGCTGCCAGAAGTGATACGGTCGTTGGTTCCACGGTCGGAAGCGGCGCCGACGTGGGAGCTACAGTCGCAGTCGGGGCTTTGGTCGCATCGGGAGCTTCGGTTGCAGTCGGAGTCTTGGTTGCTTCGGAAGCTTCGGTCGCAGTCGGGGCTTTGGTCGCATCGGGAGCATCAGTCGCAGTCGGGGCTTTGGTCGCATCGGGAGCATCAGTCGCAGTCGGAACAGGCGTTACTGTTCCTTCCGACGGCGTGAGAGCTTTTGTCACCCCATCGCTGTGCGAATTCAGCCAACTGTCCGGCGGCAGTTCTGTAGAACCGCATGCAAAAAGAGCCACCGCAACGGCGAGCAGTAAAGTTATTATTAATAAGCGGAAGATCAGCTTTAATTTATTCATTACAACACCTGTCACTTTTTCGCAAACTCTTATCGCTTAATGATAGTTGAATTTCTTCTCCACGTCAAGTATCGGCAGAAATTTTCACAGTGTTCCCGTGATTATTTTCTTGTGTTTCTTTCTCTGATTGTATAAAATAAAAACAGGTACAGTTTCCTGTCCCGGAAAGGTGATCTTCATGGCTGAAAATTTTCTCTTCTCGGTAAATACAGTACTTCCCTTGCTTCTTTTGATGTCGGTCGGTTTTTTATGCCGTCGGCTTCATATGATGGATGACACCTTTATCCGTCAGGGAAATAATCTGGTCTTCCGGGTTTTCCTTCCGATTCTGCTCTGTAAGAACATCATGGACGCCGGGACTGCCGACGGTTCCACAGGCAATGTATTTCTTTACGTTTCGATCACTGTAGCAGCACTGTTCCTCTTACTTTTCCTCGTAATCCCGCTCATAGAAAAGGACAACCGTAAACGCGGCGTTCTGATTCAAGGAATCGGCCGGAGCAATTATGCTCTGTTTGGAATTCCTCTGGTCTCGCTTTTGTTTCCTAACGAGGACGTCAGCATTGCTTCTCTGCTTGTCCTCATCACCGTTCCGCTCTTTAATATTCTTTCGACAATTGCACTTGAAGTATTCAATGAAAATAACCGGATCTCCGGGACAACAGCAGCAGACAGTATCAATCAACCGGTCTCCGGCAAGGGAGGCTCAGTCTCCGGCAAACATTCTCAGGTGCTTCATATTGTAAGAGGCATCCTGTTAAATCCATTAATCATCGGCTCCGCAATCGGTTTTCTGTTACTGAAGCTTAACTTTACATTTCCATCTGTAATCGGAAGTGTTGTTTCACAGCTTTCCCGGGTTGCCACCCCGCTTGCCCTGTTCCTGCTCGGTGGTTCCTTTGAATTTTCAAAGGTCTCCGGCAATGTTCGGCAGCTTGTTATCGGTGTTTTTGGCAAGCTGGTCTTCAGTCCGTTGATTTTCGTTACGCTGGCTGCACTGCTTGGTTTCCGCGGACCTGCACTCGCTGCAATTTTAATCACCTTTGCTTCTCCGAGTGCCGCAAGCTCTTATACCATGGCACAGCAGATGGGCGGTGACTCCGAACTGGCGGCGGAACAGATTGTATTTTCTTCCTTGTTCTCCATTGCCACGGTTTTCTTATTCATTCTGGTATTAAAAACTCTGAATCTAATCTAAAGCACAGGATTCCGGTATCAATGTCTTTACTTATATCAAATAAGCATACCTATATATGAAAACCGCCTCCGGTCTTGTCTGGAAGCGGCTTTTCTTTGTTATGGTTATTTTGTCATCTTCATAAGAATCGCATTGCTGCGTTCAACAAATCTTGTCATATCATCTGCTGCAAGAGGCTTATGACTCAGCATTGCAAGATCATACAGCTGTTCACAAATTAAGTTTACAGTCTCGCCCTTCTTATGCTCCATAATATACTGAACCAACGGATGATTTGCGTTCAGAACCAGAGTCTCTCCGCCGCCGAACATATCATCGCCCATACCGTTCATGCTGTACATCTTCATCATGTCCTGCATTCTCCGGCTTTCTTCAGACAGCGTAATCATGGAAGATACCTTATCATTTTTCAGACATTCAAGCTTTACTTCCAGCTTTTCCTTCGATAATGCTTTCTTGAAGAGCTCTGACAGCTTCTCCTCTTTCTTCTTCAGATCCTTTGCATCATCCTGGCTGACTTCTTCTTTAAAGGTTTCGGTCAGATCGGCATCAATTCTCTGGAAACGGATCTTATCATTGGTCTGTTCGAGCTGGGAGATATACGGCTGATCAATATTGTGTGTCAATACCAGCGCATTCATGCCGGCTTCCTTGAACAGATTGACATACTGGCTCTGCTGCTGAAGATCGGTTACATAGTAAACAACATCCTTCTTCTCTTCCTTTTCGCCGTCTTCTTTATCTTCGTTTACTGCCTCTCCATTCTCATCTACCACATCACCGGTTACTCGCTCTGCAGCGTCTGTATCAGCAGGAGTCTCCTCTGCTGTCTTCTCTGCTGTTGACTCCTCTGATGCTGTTTCCTCCGGTACCTTTCCTGCGTCTGCAGTACTTTCCTCTGCACTGTCTTTCGGCTCGTCTTTCTTCTGTGCATCAAGATATTCGGTCAAAGTGACGTATTTTCCGCTCAGATCCTTATAAATCATAAAATCTTTCATCTTGTCACGGAATTTGTCATCTTTCAGACAGCCGTACTTGATGAACGGTGAAATGTCATCCCAGAACTTCTCATAGTTTTCGCGGTCAACCTTGTACATACCACTCAGCTTATCCGCAACCTTCTTCGTAATATACTCGGAAATCTTCTTTACAAAACCATCATTCTGCAGTGCACTTCTCGATACGTTCAGCGGAAGATCCGGGCAGTCGATGGTTCCCTTCAGAAGCAGCAGGAATTCCGGAATGACTTCCTTGATGTTGTCCGCTATAAATACCTGATTGCAGTACAGTTTGATCGTTCCTTCCAATTTATCGTATTCTGTATTCAGCTTCGGAAAATACAGAATACCCTTCATATGAAATGGATAATCCATATTCAGATGAATCCAGAACAACGGCTCCTTGTAATCATGAAATACATTCCTGTAGAACTCCTTATATTCCTCATCGGTACATTCATTCGGATGCTTTACCCAGAGCGGATTAACTTCATTCAGAGGCTTCGGTGCTTCTGGCTTCTTCTCCTCCTGATGCTCCGCATCGCTCTCATCCTCAGCGGTTCCCGCTGCTTTCATTGCATCATCAGCGATCTCTTCTGTGCTCTTTTCCTTAACCTCCGGCTCCGGAGTATTGGCATTCTTAAAGTAAATCGGAATCGGCATAAAGGAACAATACTTCTCAATAACTTCCTTTGCACGATATTCGTTGGAGAACTCATAGCTGTCTTCATTCAGATACAAAGTAATCTCCGTACCACGCTCCGTACGGTCACCCTCGGACATCTCAAAATTAACACCTTCCTCGGATTCCCAATGCACTGCTTTTGCACCCTCCTGCCAAGAAAGTGTGTCAATTGTTACCTTATGTGCTACCATAAAAGCAGAATAAAAGCCCAGACCAAAATGTCCGATAATCTGATCGCCGCTTGCCTTGTCTTTGTATTTTTCAAGGAACGATGCTGCTCCGGAAAATGCAATCTGGTTAATGTATTCTTTCACTTCATCAGCCGTCATACCAATACCGTTATCGATAATCCTGATGGTCTTCTCTTCCGGGTTAACAATTGCCTGCACTTTAAATTCCGTGCCTTCCGGAATTACAGCTTCCCCTACCATCTCGAGCTTCTTCAGTTTCGTGATTGCATCACTGCCGTTGGAAATAAGCTCCCTCATGAAAATGTCATGGTCAGAATACAGCCATTTCTTGATAATCGGGAAAATATTCTCCGAATTAATGGATAAATTACCGCGTTCAGTACTCATAATCAACAACTCCTTTATCATAATTTATCTTCTGCAGGATTGATTCCTGCACTTTAACGTTTTTCATGCCGTTTTCTTTATAAACGGCATTCTCTCTCTTTACTTTTAATAATATAATACGGAACAAAGTAAATGTCAAGTAAAAATTAGCACTCAATCAAAATGAGTGCTAACAAGTTTCTGCAATGTTTTTTACTTAAACTCAATCTCCTGCTTTTTCAGAAAACGTTCTGTATAGACATCCCAAGCCTGTTCGAGTGTTCTGTCCATGGAAAAGGTTTTTAGTGAAGTCCCTGAGGTAATGCTCATATGTTCGCGGTCATACTGAAGATTCAAAAACAATCCGCCAATATTTTCAAGCGGAATGGTCGTCCCGGAGCTCTCCTGCACACGCACCGTATTCTCAGCGGACAGCCGAAATACAATCCGGAAAGAAATCGGAGATCTGGTTCCCCGAATCATACGAAAAACGAGTTCCTTAAGTTCTGACCAAAGCATATATTCCTTTTCGGGAAGCAGCCGATAGACCTCTTCTTCATAGAATTCCGAATTCCGACGTCCGTCCAGCCGAATTCCGCAGGCTCCCTGCAGTAAAAGCTCCGATACACAGAAATGATCGAATACTTCGCTTTTGAGCAAAAGCTCCATGAATTTTTTAACTTCTGTTATATCAAATGCTTTCATAACTCCCCACTTTAAATCTTTGATCTATTTGAATAATTACATGTAAAGCCGGATAAACTAGCAGCTATGAAGTGCAGTATTTTACACTTCTTGTGATGTAGTTCAATAAAGACAGAAATGTATCGAAATGGAGGATCCTATGGCAAATACCGAAACAATCTACGAAAAAGTTGCAGAGCGATGCAGCTCCTTTACCGCTCAGACAAGAGATGCTTACGTCAACCGTGCAATTGATACTGAAAATGTATCCTGCTGTAACTGCAGTCATTTCGACTCTCAGAACCGTTGTGTTCTCGATCTCTATGACAAGATTGTGGCAAGCAATGATCTGACCGCCGAATAATCCTGATGCGCCGCTATAATACAAATATCCGGAGCAAACCAAGGATCAGCATGTGAAGAGGATAAAAGGCATAGAAGGCATGTTTGTCTTCGATGCCTTTTTTTTCGTTATAAAAATACAGCAAAGGAAATGCCAGCAGCCCCGGCAGATCCAGCAGGAAGGTCTCACTTGAAAATGCCGCCATCAATACCAGCATCATAATTGCCGCAAGTGCTTTTTTATCACGGAAAATGTAAAAGGTAACAATCAGCAACACGCCGAACATACTATAATCGGTTGCAAAAAACATCGCTGCGCAGCCACAGACCAGTATGGTCATACAGGAGAAGGTATTATACTTGAGCATGTCTCCCGGCCATCTTTTCTGCACATAGCGGATAAAGCTGACGGCCGCAAAACCAAGCAGCAGAGTAAATACAACATTCTGTTTTGCGAACGTTGAATACTTTCCATAAACCATCATATCAAACGGTATTTCTGACAATACCGCAAGTATACCAAGACGAATAGCATATTTTTTAAGATTTCCGGTATGCATAATTCCCTCTACAAGAAGGAAGCAGAAAATCGGGAACGCAATTCGTCCGATTCCCCGTCCGATCGTATATATCGTTGCATTTCGAATCAATTCCGAAGACGCTGTAGAAAAATCCACGGAGTATATT
>CAZRRN010000031.1:0-22074 GCA_964602475.1 uncultured Lachnospiraceae bacterium
CCGGGAAGAATGTATCCGTTCTCGTTGAGCCTTTCGTCCAGCGCACCGATATAGATATCAACATCGGGGTGTGTCTCCTGAAGACGCTTAACTCCCTCCGGTGCGGCAATCAAACAGAGAAAACGAAGCTTGTAAATTCCGCGGCGCTTTAGCAGGTCAATTGCTGCACAGGCAGAACCGCCGGTAGCAAGCATCGGATCAACGACAAAAATCTGGCGTTCTGCAGCATCCGAAGGCATCTTACAGAAGTATTCAATCGGCTCTAAGGTTTTTTCGTCACGGTAAAGACCGATATGACCAACCTTTGCATTCGGAGTCAGGTTCAGAATACCGTCTGCCATGTGAAGACCTGCGCGGAGAATCGGAACAACACAGAGCTTCTTGCCGGCAATTTCTTTTACAGTGGTGGTAACCAGCGGAGTTTCGATTACTTTGTCTGCAAGCGGAAGATTACGGCTTGCTTCATAATAAATGAGTCCGGCAACCTCAGATACGAGGGCTCTGAACTCTTTCGTGGAAGTGGTTTTCTTTCTCATGATACCGATTTTGTGCTGAATCAACGGATGATCCATAATATAAACTTTCGACATAACAGCCTCCATTTTATAAATTCATGTCCTTTGACATCAGCGTTCTGATGCCCATTACGGTTATTATAACAAAAAACACCCTGATTATAAAGAGAAAAATAAAAAAACTAAATAAATTGTTGCAATTTGGCGATATATCTATTATAATACAAAATATGGAAATTCTATTGCTGATTTCTGCAATATTGTACGAATATCCTGCTGAGTAAGGAAAGGATCTATATAATATGAAAAAGCTTCTGCTAAAGACACAGGGAGTCAGTGCACTTGTTGTGGATGACAATGAAGTGAATCTGATGATTGCCAAGAACGTTCTCGAGCAATATGGAATTGACGTGGATCCGGTTCAGAGCGGGAAAGAAGCGCTGGCAAGAATCATGGAGAACGATTACGATATTGTGATTATGGATTATGTAATGCCTGATATGGACGGCTTTGATACAACAAAGAGAATACGTTCGCTGAACAGGAAGAAGGCATCGGTTCCTGTGGTTGCGTATACTTCGAATCATCCGGATGAAGTACTTGACAGATTTTCAGAGGTCGGAGTGGAGGATGTACTTGTAAAGCCGGTTCAGTTTCCGGAGCTGACCAGAATTCTTTTAAAGTATATTTCTCCTTCAAAGCTTCCGGACGCCAATGAAATCCGCGAACAGATGGAATCCTATGAAAGCGAGCCGGAGAGCATCCGTACAGAACAAAAAACAGAGCTGCAAAAGCAGCTCGAACGAGTGGATGATCTGGACTACCATACCGGCATGCACTATGCCATGAATAATGAGGAGAATTATCTTCGCGTACTGACTGCAGGCTGTAAAATTATACAGGATAGCAACCAGCATTTCAAATACTATCTAAAGCGCATGCAGGAGCCTGTACACAGTAAGATAGCGGTTCGAAAGTCGGAGATTCACGGTGAATATGATAAGAAAGCTGCACATATTGATGCCCATAGTATGAAAGGCATCTTTGCAAGCATCGGGATGGATGCACTGTCTCATGCTTCGGCAAACCTCGAGCAGATGACTGATGAACATTCATCGGATGAGGATTTTCCGGAATATCTTTCGGAGTATGTCGGCTGGCTGAACAATGTTTATGAATCACTTTCTCTTGCTCTTTGTAATTATCAGAAGATTAAAAGCTCTGAAGAACAACCGGAAGAGGACGTTATCATCCCGCTTCCCTTAGAGGAGTACAAGGAACTTCTGGAGGCAACAAGACGGTACGTTACCTGTTTTGAGATTGATTCAATTCGGGACGGACTCCAGCAGCTGTACCGCGCAAGCGTGAAAGCCGAAACACGAAATAAGCTGCAGGAAGCAATGCGTGCAGCAGATGTTTTTGACTATTCAGGGGTCAGTGCTATTCTTAATAAGCTATAGGCGCATTTACATTAATTACCAATACCTGGGCAGAGGAGAAGCCCGGTAGAGGGGGAGGGTAACTGCCGGGCTTGTTTTATGAAAAAAATTATCTGTTAGGCTTTGTTGGGTGTTTCTTTTGTTTCTTTCGATGATTTTATTATAGGGTCAAGATGTGAGGATAGTATGGATAAGTTATGAACAGTTTATGAACTTTGAAACGTTAACAATTAATTCATATTTCTTGTAGTAAAGAACGAAAAAACAATACAAACTGTTAGAATTTACATGAACAGATTTCAGTCCAAAGGATTATACTATATCATATGAATAAAAATAAAACAGGAATGAAATAGGGAATGCAGTAGAAAATGAAGCGGGGAATGAAACAAGGATAAAGCAAGGAAAATATTAATCAAAGAAATAAAAAGTAATTAGCAACGAGTAAGAAATAAAATAAAGTTAACAGAGAGGGTTAGAATAATGGGGAGCGAATTCAAAAAACTGATTAACCAGGTCTTCGGAGAACGTGCATATGCACGCTACAGAACCTTTGTAAAGAATAATTTCCGACGGAAATCCACCGAAAGCAGAAATGTTTATAATGATATTTATAAGCATCTGAAGCCGGCACAGGAATCAATTCTGAAAGCAATGCTGGAGCATCTTGAATCTGTAATGTATTCGGTGGTGCGTATATGCAAGACGTATTTTATTGCTGTAATTGTATATGCCTCAGCGGTGGCTATTCTCTTATGGCTTGGTAATACGCCGATGGTAAAGCTGATAGGGATCGGGCTTCTGTCCATAGCTTTCCTGTATAAGTCCTATGAATTTTTCATTAACAAATATTGTTATGTTGATGCCAGAATTGCCATCACCTATAAGAACGTGCTTGAACAACTCCTAAAGGAGGCAGAAGCAAAACCGAAGATTGAGCCTGAGCCGGAACCGGAATCCGATGCGAAGGGATATTAATAAAGAAGAGTATCCCTCCTTTCATATTATAATGTAAACCTGATGTAAACCGGAATAAGGAAAGGATATAAGATCAGGAAGACGGAGCTGATGAAGACGGGTAAACGACGGGACGAATAATCGTATCGGACAAAGCACTTTACAATGAATAAAAAAAGTTGTATACTTAATAAAGTTTTAATAGTTTTTTATAATTATTCATGTATTGCCGTTCAAAGAATGTCATTATGAACGCAATAAAGAAATGAGGACAAATGGAAAAGCGCAATATCGCCGTATGTATTATCCTGTCACTTGTAACCTGCGGCATATACGGAATTTACTGGTTCATTGTACTGACGGATAATACGAACAGTATCAGTGGACAGGAGAATGCAACCTCAGGAGGAATGGCATTCCTCTGGACGCTGTTAACCTGTGGAATTTATGCAATATTCTGGTATTACAAGATGGGCGAAGAGATTGACATGGCAAAGCGTAACAGAGGGATGAGCTCCCAGAACAGCGGGATTTTGTATCTGCTGCTCGGAATTTTTGGATTTGGAATTATCTCCTATGCATTAATCCAGAATGAGCTGAATACAATGATTGATCTGGACAACAACTACCGTCCGTACTAAGTTACATATGAAAGAACGACTGCGTCACCTTTTCTTTTGCCTGTTAATTGGGCTGGCTGCGGGATTGCTGTATGCAGCATTCTGCAGGCTGACAGGGCTTGCCGTGCCCTGCATGTTTTATAAAATCACGGGACTCAAATGTCCAAGCTGCGGAATAACCCGCATGGCACTTGCCCTGCTGCGGCTTGATGTTAAGGAAGCATGGAAACAAAATCGTATGTTAATGGCAGTCTCTCCTTTGCTGGTATTACTCTTTACTTCCATGGCAGTACGGTATGTGAGAACCGGAACCAGGAAGCTGAGTGGCTGGATGAAGTTGTTGACGTATTGTCTGATTGCAGTTTTCTGTTGTTTTGGAGTGGCTCGTAACATTGTGGGATGGTAAGAGCTACTTTTTGATATGGTAAGAACATTCTCTTGATATAGTAAGAGCTTCACGGTGTTATAGAAAAATCAATTTATTAAAGCATAAAACTTATTGACATATTCATAGTAACGTGGTAATATGTTATATAATGTTATTTAGCTCGGGTGTGGGGTGCGAGAAGAAAATATGATTGGGGAATCATACGGTTAAGGAGAGCGGCAGGAGGTATGGAGGGTTACTACCGTAAGAAGAAGCGAATCGGTGATTTGCTTGTTGATGCACATGTAATCACAGAAGATCAGCTGATTCAGGCGCTGGAACACCAGAAGGAAACAAAGCAGCGTCTCGGGAATGTACTCCTTGAGATGCAGTTCACAAACGAACAGGAGATAGCAACGGCGCTAACAAAACAATTAGGGCTGGATTTTGTGAATTTAAAAAGTACCAGAATTCAACCGGATATTGTTAGTATGATCAAAGACAGCACCATACTGAAAAAGTATGTATGTATGCCGTTTGAATTTTCACAGTATGACTCCATGATGCTTCGAGTGGCAATGGCAGATCCGATGGATATCTATGCATCGGACGATCTCTCGGCGATTACCGGACTGCAGATTGAGCCGGCAGTAGCGACCGCCGAGGATATCATGGCATGTATCGACCGTTATTACGGTAATGCAGAGACCCGTGCTGTGGCGGAACAGTATGCCAAGGAGCGTGCTGCAGAGGCAAGAGTAGAAGAGGAAGACCTAAGCTCCGGCGGAGATGTTGATAATGCCCCGATTGTACTACTGGTTAAGAAGCTGATTGAACAGGCAGTACGTCAGAGAGCGAGTGATATACATATTGAGGCACTGGAGACAAGAATCCGTGTCCGTTACCGTATCGACGGTGTTATGCATGAGGTCGGAAGCTATCCGATTAACATGCTGGTAGCAATTGTTGCACGTATTAAGATTATCGGAGGAATGGATATCTCCGAAAAAAGAAAGCCTCAGGACGGACGTATCACCCAGATTGTTGACCGTACCGAGTTCGATATCCGTGTTTCCATACTTCCGACTGTTTTCGGAGAGAAGGTCGTTATGCGACTCACCTCCAAGATGACGCTGACAAGAGAGAAGAAGCTGCTTGGCTTTGCAACGGAGGAGATGGAGAAGTTCGACAGCATCCTTGCAAACCCGAACGGCATCATTCTGGTAACCGGACCGACCGGTTCCGGTAAATCAACCACGCTGTACACCGCATTAAGCGAGCTTAATAAAGAAGATGTTAATATCATTACAGTAGAAGACCCGGTCGAGGCAAATATCGACGGAATCAATCAGGTTCAGGTAAATGTAAAGGCAGAGATGACCTTTGCAAATGCGCTACGTTCCATCCTGCGTCAGGATCCGGATATCATCATGATTGGTGAGATCCGTGATACCGAGACCGCCAATATCGCGGTCACGGCATCCATCACCGGTCACCTTGTTGTCAGTACACTTCACACCAACAGCGCGGCAGCGACCATCACACGTCTTGCCGATATGGGAGTGGAACCCTACCTGATTGCCGACTCCACGGTTGGCGTTATCGCACAGCGGCTGGTTCGTCGCCTGTGCACCTGCAAAAAAGCACGTCCGATGACGGAGATGGATCGCCGCCTCTTAGCGCTTGACCCGGACGAACACACAGATACGATGATTTATGAACCGGTCGGCTGCACTGCCTGCAGCGAGACCGGATACCACGGACGAATCGGTGTTTATGAGATTATGCCGATTACTGCACGAATCAAGAGCGTCATTGCCGCCAAGGCTCCCACAGAAGAAATCCAGCGGATTGCTCTCGAGGAAGGCATGAGTACCCTGCGCATGAGTGCTGCAAGACTTGTTCTTGACGGAACCACAACAATTGAGGAGATGCGCCGAATCACCTATGTGGATGACGATGATGACGACGAGTAAGAAAGACCACGGATGCACAAGCCGTGGAGACTTAAGACAAGCCGCAGCGGAACAGATCCGGGAATCGAAGTTTTTAAGTAAGGTATTCCTTAGTGCGACACCGGAACGATATGAGAAGTTTGCATATGTGGTATTGATGTCATGGGCAGTGGCAGCGCCGGCAACCGTATTAGTGAGGGAACATTATTATACTTATTGTATTACTGTCTTTTTGGCAAGCCTGTGTGCCTTATATTGGCTGATTAGCAAAAGCTTGATCCGATATATTGCTCGAACAGCAGCTCGTAGCGTAGATAATAAGCCGGAAGAATCAATCGGCTGGAAGCAAAAGATAGTTCGGTTCCGGTATCGGGTGAAAGATATATTTATTGAAAGTCCGTGGAGCTTTTTACTTGGTGGGGCGCTTTGCTGGAGTATATTATCTTTTTTAGTTATGACAGAGGACTGGCAGCTGGCATTTTACGGAGGAAATACAATCAGGGAAGGCTTATCGGCAAATTTCTTCTATGCACTTATTTATATCTATGCGGTTCGTATACAAAGCGAACGGAGAAAACGGACGATTTTATCTGTGACGGCAATTGGCAGTATTATTCTTGCAATAGTTTTTATTTGTCCGTATATAAAAGAAAAAATTTGCTTAGCAGCATGGTTGGATGAGTGGCTTTACCTGTGGAGTCAGCCGAATGCTTCGATTTTTCTCAATTCGAATTATTATGGCTATTATCTGGCAGTGATTCTTTCTGTGACAGCAGGGTTGCTGCTGACGGCAAAGAAGCGTTTGGAAAGACTGATTTGGTTATTTGTGATTGTTGTTAATACATTCGTACTGGTCAAAAATAATACGTTTGGTTCCTACCTTGCGGTGGCGGTAATCTTTCTATTGATTCCGGTACTGTATGCAATACATAAAAGATGCATTCACTGGAGTTATTTTGTTCCTATAGCAGTGTTTTCCGGAATTTCTGTTCTGATGAACCTGAAGTTTTGTGCACCGGTCGGTAATAATCTGACCGGACTGGCTACGGATCTCGGGGCTATTCTGACTGATGCAGAAGAAGCCCAACGTGCAGGAAGCGGACGCTGGGGTCTATGGCTTGCAGCATTGGAGCTGATTAAGAAAAAACCGTTTTTTGGCTGCGGACCGGAGCAGATGATTCCGTATCTGCAGGATGCAATCGGATATGCCTGCCGTCGTCCGCACAATGAATACCTGCAGCATACAGCGATGTATGGGATACCGGCAGGACTGATGTATCTTGGAGCGCTTGGGACAATCGCAGTTGCACAGCTTCGGAAGCTAAAACAGCTGCCGGAGATTACCCTGATTGCAGGATGTGCCGTGATTGGTTATGCGGTTTCTGCCTTCTTCGGGTTGACAACCTACAATACGACGCCTTATCTGTATCTTGTGCTTGGTATGGCAAGTTGCAGAATATATAGAAATGAAACATGTAAGTCAATAAGAGCTTAACCGTTAACTGTATTTATTAAAGACAGTTAACGGAGTGATACGATAAAGCAGTACGGAGGTTTATCTTGGGAGAGTATGCATACGTTGCCGTAGGAGCAGACGGCAAAGAAAAAAAAGGTTCCATGGAAGCAAAGGATGCTGATAAGGTACGAAGTGTCCTGAAAGCAGACGGACTGATTCCCATTCGTGTGACGGAGCAGAGCCTGATGTCAAGAGACATAAGCTTTGGTTCGAAGAAGGTGAAGCCCCGTTCTCTTGGTGTATTTTGTCGTCAGTTTTCGAGTATTCTGGATGCCGGAGTCACAGTAGTGCAGGCACTTGAAATGCTTTCCGAGCAGACAGAAGACAAGAACTTTGCTAAAGCAATCCGTGATACCAAGGAAGGCGTTGAGAAGGGTGAAACTCTCGGAGATGCCATGCGTGCCTGCAAGAAGATTTATCCTTCCCTGCTTATAAATATGGTAGATGCCGGTGAAGCATCCGGTAGTCTGGATATTGCCTTTGACCGGATGGCAACACATTTTGAGAAGACGACGAGAGTACAGGCACTGGTTAAGAAGGCAATGATATACCCGATTGTACTGGTTTGTGTGGCAATTATGGCAGTAATCCTTATGACAACAATTATCGTTCCGAAATTTGCAACTATGTTCGACAGTATGGGAGCGGAGCTTCCGCTGTTGACCCGTATGGTAATGGCAGTCAGTAATTTCTTTATTCATGAATGGTATATTGCGATCGGGGTTGCCGTCCTTCTCTTTGTAGGAATCAAGCTGTTCTCTGCGACGAACCAGGGAAAGACTTTCTTTGGAACACTTGCAATCAAGGCACCGGTATTCGGAAAGCTGAATGTAAAGAATGCGAGTGCCAGTATGTCACGGACGCTCAGCACCTTGCTTAGCTCAGGAATCTCCATCTCCAGTGCGATTGAGATTACTGCACGTTCGATGACCAATATCTTATATAAAAGAGCTTTAGAGAAGGCAAGAAGCGAGGTAGAACAGGGAATATCGTTATCGGAGCCGCTCAAAAAATCCGGTGTCTTTCCGCCGATGGTCTGTCATATGACTAAGATCGGAGAGGAAACCGGTAATGTGGAATCCATGCTTGACAAGGTTGCAGAGTATTATGAAGAAGAGGTTGAGATTACGACCCAGAGCCTGACGGCTCTGATGGAACCATTAATTATAGTAGTGATGGGTGCAATCGTGGCGGTACTGGTACTGGCTATTTATCAGCCGATGATTTCCATGTACTCCAATATGGGAAGTCTATAAACATAAGAAACAGAAAGGGCTTCGCTCATGCACGTAAAGAAACAGAATCTTGGTTTTTCGCTGGTTGAACTGATTGTTGTGATCCTAATCATGGCAGTCATCGCAGTGACATTAGCACCGCAGGTGGTTCGCTGGGTCGGAGAAGCCGGGAAAAGTGTCGATGATGAATGCATGGATGACATTCATACCTGTGTAAATTCAGCACTGGCAGAATACCTTGCGAAGGGCAATACGCTTCAGACAGAACAGCAGAAATACTACATACAGGCAGCGGGGCTGTCTACGACTGCAGGCACTCATTCATCACCTGCCGATACCGACGGTCTGGCGAAGCTGATTGATGAAGCAATGCAGAGCGATTATCCGGAGGTGATCACACTTCCGGACAAGGTTTACGGGATTGCAATAGCTCCAAGCGGAACGGTAACGGTTACCGTGGAAGCAGGAGCGTATTAGCGATTATATTCACAGAGACGGAACCGGGTAGGGACGGATCCTTCGAGTGATTATAATAGATAGCAAATGAATATGAAAAAGAAAAGGAGAACTATGATGTTCAAAACAATTTTAAAGAAAAGAAACAATAAGGGCTTTTCTCTGGTCGAGCTGATTGTTGTTATTCTGATTATGGCAATTATCGCTGTTGCTCTGGCTCCGCAGGTTATGAAGTGGGTTGGAACTTCAAGAACTAGTACTGATAATAACAACAAGGCAACATTGAAATCAGCAATATCGACTGCTGTAGCAGATGCACAGGCTAATAATGTGACAACACTAGCGTTAGGCCCAATAGCTATTAACGCAACCAATTTTGGAACGTCATCATCTGATACAACAAAAATTAACTATTATATTGCTCAAGTATTGAATGGCGATTATTGCGGCGGAGGATATTCGGTTACTATTAGCGACACTGGTGCGGTAACAATTGATGGTAACTTGTCAGGAACCTGATAGTATGATTTGTTATTTTCCCCTCCCGCATCTGTGGGAGGGGATTACCCAATGAAAGTAGGTTCCCTATGAACCCATATTACATCATCATTTATGCCGTGATATTCATCTATGGAATTGTAATCGGCAGCTTTCTGAATGTCTGCATCTACCGCATCCCTAAGCGGGAGACGATTGTGACCACCCCATCTCATTGTATGAGCTGCGGTTACCACTTGAAGTGGTACGATCTGGTTCCAATCTTCTCATACGTATTCCTGCGTGGAAGATGCAGACAGTGCAGAAAGAGAATCTCAATCCAGTATCCTGTGATTGAAGCACTAAATGGGGTCCTCTGGGTGTTAACCTTTCTGCTTCTAGGATTTACCTGGGATGCACTGTTTGCCTGCCTGTTAATTTCGACGCTGATTGTCTTGAGCGTCATTGACTGGCGAACCTATGAAATACCGGTCGGATTGAACCTTTTGATCGGTGTGCTTGGAGTCATTGTTACGGTATATCATCGTGAGGAATGGCTTACGCATGTGATTGGTTTTTTTGCCGTCAGTACAATATTACTGATTGTTTATCTGCTCACGAAAGGAAACGGCATCGGTGGAGGCGACATTAAACTGATGGCTGTAGCCGGGCTGTTACTCGGGTGGAAGTTGATTGTTGTCGCTTTTCTTTTCGGTTGTTTTTTTGGCTCGGTAATTCATCTGATCCGGATGAAGGTTTCAAAAACCGGGCATATGTTGGCGATGGGACCGTACCTGTCGGCGGGAATACTGACCGCACTCTGGTTTGGAAGATATATTGTCGAATGGTATGTATCCATGTTTCCGGAGTAATACGGTCTATGATGTGAAATACGTTATTGATAACGTTGTGTATGGCCCGAAGCGCACAATTGTTTTAGACTGCGCGTTACGGAGCATGCATAACGGAGAGTGAATAGTCCTGTGAGGAGGTTAATGATGGCAATACATAGAATAGTCAGTATTGAAGTCGGACTTACAAAAACACGTATCTGTGAGACCGATTTTCTGAAAAAGAATCCGAAGGTGTATAAGTGTGTGGTATTTAACACACCGGAGAATTCAATTGAGGATGCATTTATCCGGGATAAGAAGATTTTTGCCGAGGCTTTGCTGAATGAAATGCGGAAAGCAGAGATTAAATGTCAGAATCTGATGTTCTCGGTAACTTCCAACCGGATTATGACAAGAGAGGTATTACTTCCGAATGTAAAAGATATCATGATTCCGGGGGTAATTGAATCTCAGAAGGATGAATATTTTCCGATGGATATCTCCGAACATGAGCTTGCATATAATGTACTCGAGCTCCATACAGAGACAAATCAGAAACGAACAATGGTTTATGCGGTACCGCAGAACCTGATTAAGAATTACTTTAATATAGCTGAAGAAATGAACTGCAAGCTGGTTGGCATTGATTTTGGAGGAAATTCCGTTTACCAGTGGATTAAGAAGGTAAATGCTAAGAATACTGCAGACCCGGTGAAGATGTATATGCAGATTAATGAGCAGAACACTATGATCACCATTTTAGAGAACAACACACTGGCATTACAGAGAAATATTAATTTCGGAGCCGGTATGCTTGCCGAGAGTCTGGTGGAGCTGATAAAAAAGGATGAATATAAAATCCTACAGGCATATGAACAGCTTCAGGCAGAACCCTTGATTAAGGGAAGATTCAACGACGAAGATATGGAACAGCCGGAAGGAATGGAAGAACAGGAATGGCTTGCAATGGTTGATCTGCAGGAACATACCACTGATATTGTGCGTCCATTGATTGCTAATCTGAACCGTGTAATTGAATTCTATGGAACGAAGAATAAGACAGCACGGATACAGACAATCGAGATGCTTGGTCTTGGTACCAGAGTTCAGGGACTGGATAAGCTGATCGAAAATGAAATCGGTATTCCGACGACAATAATTGAAAATCTTACCGGACTGGTATTTAAAAAAGAACAAGAAAAGAAAGTGGAACAGAGTGCAGACCTGATTAACTGTCTGGGAGCTTCCATTGCCTGCATTACTTATCTAAATGTTAAATTTGAAACAGGAAAGAAAGAAACCTCGCCGCTTACTGTGATGATTGTGCTTCTGGTTTTTTCGATATTGGCATCTGTACTTTTGATTACGATGTCTGCGCTGGCTTATAAGAATGCTCTTAATGAGAAGGAAGCCATAACTCAAGAAATTGCAGAAAAACAATGGATTATGCCGATATATAATAAATTTCTTGCTATGCAGGCAGCTAAGACAGATATTACCACCATGGATGAAAATACATATACGCATGGAGAACAGCTTGCGTCCGTCATTGATGAGCTGGAGAATAAGCTGCCAACCAATGCCAGAGTTCAGTCGATTTCTTCTACCGAGACATCGCTTACAATCAATATTACGGTGAATACGAAAGAAGAAGCGGAGAAGCTGCTGCTCCAGATGCAGATGATACCGTACTTCTCTGAAGTTCAGATCAGCGGATTGTCACAGGCGGAGGATGAAATGGGAATGACAGAAGTAAGCTTTACCATTTCCTGTATTTATCAACATTATATTGAAGAGGAGGCAGAATAATGAAGAATGAAAAAACGATTCGGATAATTATCCTGCTTATAATTGCTATCGTTGTTGTATGTGCTTTCCGATTTGGATATATGCCGCTGAATGAAAAGACCGAAGCAGTTGAAGCAGAGAATGTACAGCTTCAATCCCAGCTGACTGAGCTGAATCTGAAGATTCTGCATCAGGCAGAATACGAGGACGCAACTACAGCTTCGATGACAGTCGTGAACGATACAATAAACCGTTATGCAGCCGGAAACACACCGGAAAAGAGTATTATGATTATCTCCGGTATGGAATCACGTATTGGTGCAAAGGTCAGTGCGATTTCGTTCGGGCAGGAAACACAGTTTTTTTCATCAACCAATGTACCGTCAGTTCTGAATCTTGGAGTTTACGGATTTAAGTCAACTCTTGGAATCAATTTTCAGGCAAGCTATAAAAGTCTGAAGGATATGCTGAGTTTTATTGCGGAATATCCTGAACGGATGAATGTCAGTACTCTATCAGCAACTTTCAGCTCGGAAACAGGATACCTGACCGGCTCGGCCAATATCAATCTTTACAGCATTGCCGGAACTGACAAAGAGTATGTATCACCGGTAATCGGAGGAGTAAATATCGGAACCGAGAACATCTTCGGAACGATTGAATAAAACAGATCCGGGCAGACGTGAGACGGCTGCCATTTGAACTTTTGAACGGTAAGACGGAGGAAGCTATGTCACGACATACAAGACGAAACTTTTTACAGAGAATATTTGAAAAGTCAATGCCGCGGAATAATCGGGGTTCCGGTCTTGTTGAAATAATTGTCAGTATGTTGCTGCTGGCAATCATTGTTGTGCCTATGCTGAATATGTTTACCACCTCAAGCAGAATTAATACAAAATCACGTCAGCAGCAATATGCTACCGCAGTGGCAGAGAACGTGATGGAAGAAATACGTGCGGGAAATCATCCGATCAGCTCCTGCACGGAGGATATAGCTGCAGCAGAAGGAACTTCACGATACACGAAGACAGTTGGAGGTCTTTTACAGGGAACAGGAACCTTTCGCGCAGAGATTGTCTATGATTCTGCCCCCTATATCTCCTCAGATTTTAACAGTTATCCGATGCCGGAAATCACCACCTTTGGCGAAGATAACACAGTGATAGTAAGTGTGGATTTTACAGAACAAGAACCGGAAATTGCCGATTTTTTTCTTGTGATGCATGAAACTGCGGTCGAGATTCTGAATGATGCAGCAGAAACAGCTGCCATGGAACTTTACTGGTATGACTGGACTGTCTGGGAAGCAACGGTAGCTCGCTGGGATATTGAACATCCCGGAGAGACTCCGCCTGCAGAACCGCTAATAGAGGATGAAAAATATCAATACACTAAGGTAATCCCGCTGACGCTTGCAGAGCTCACTGCAAAATTACATCGGGAAACGACATTAACCTTCCACAAAGAGATGGTTGGTTCAGTAGCTATGTGTCAGGTGCTTGCCTCTGTACGATATACGCTTCCGGCGGATGTCAATGTCGGACAGACAGCCGGTGAAGAGGGAGTTTACGAAACCGGTTTTTTTGCAAGTGATTATCTGGCTATAGAGAAAATGAATTATGTTTACTTACTTTATTGCCCATTTGATGTAACGGATTCTACAAGAGAAAATGTAGTAATTAATGCAGAGGAAGTACACACGGACACGGCATTTGAATGCCGGCTGCTGGTTGTTCCACAAACGGAAGAAGCAGCATATACTCTGAATCTTACGGTACTGATGTCGAGCAGGATACCGGAGAATTCTAATCGTCTGGAGATTCTGTGTCAGACTCGAATTGAGAACCAATGGAAAACCTCTGCCGATGCGACTTCATGGATTGCTTACCCTGTTGTAGATAAATTGGTTCCGGAGCTTTCTGCAACGGATAAGGTGTATCAGGTGACGGTAAAGATCTATACGCAGACAGGAACAGATCTTCTTGCGGAAGCGGAGACTACGGTTTATGAGAAGAATAAGTAAAGATAAACGAGTCTGGAAGAAACGTGATTCGGTGAATGTTATAAGGAGGAAGGATTCATGAGAAAGTTTATTGCACAATTGAAGAAAGAAAATCGTGGATCTACTCTGGTGCTGGTAATTGTATGTATGTTCTTTGTCAGTATTATAGGAATGATGATTCTGTCGATAACGATGATAAATGTTGACATGAAGACAGTAGAACGCAAATCAACCGAGAATTTCTATGATACGGAAACTGTTCTGGAGGAGCTGAACACTACCTTACGCCAGAAGACAATTGATGCATATAAAATCGCATATGTTAAGATGCTGCAGAGCTATGTTAAGACACTGGACGAAACAACAAGGCAGGATATCTTTTTTCGAAATGTAATTAATACACTCGATCTTACGCTTCCGTACGGAGTAATGAATATGACAGGATTAAACAGTGATATTCTTTCAGACATTATTGATGATATTGATTTGGGCTTCAGCGGTGTATTAACATATGATGAAGACGGTCTTGGAATTGAAGTGGATGTAGCTTCCAGCGAAATAATCATTCACGGAGTTACCCTGGAGTATGATGAAGACGGATATAAGACAAGAATTACGACGGATATCGTGTTATCGGTTCTATATCCGGATATCAGTCTGGGGTACAGTACCTCCATCGAAGGCTTATATGATTCCGCATATGTTATAATTGCAAATGGAAATGTAACAACCAGCTCGGATGGAGAAAATGCATTGGGCAGCAATCTTGCTTTGGAAGGAAATATTTATACCGGAAAAAATCTAATCATTAACAATCGAACCTTTACTGCCAACAGTGACAAGCTTGTGATAGGTTCCAGTCTGCTGCTAAAGACGAATGCGTTACTGTCCGCAACCATATCCGATTCAGACAATAATGGAATCTGGGCACGGAATATCGAACTTGCCGGCGGCGGAATTATCTTAAACGGTGACTGCTATGTTGCCGATGACTTATCAATTGATGCGGCTGGGAGTAGTTTTGAAATGACAAATGGAGATTATTACGGGTATACCTTTACTAATGTCGCTGAGACCGATCCGAAATCCTCCAGCTCAATAGTTATTAATAAACCGAATATTACTTTGGATTTAAGTGGTTGCTCCAAACTGTGGATTGCCGGAAATGCATACATCAATGAAACCAGTGCTTTCGGATCGGATACGACCGGTATTCTGGAAGGAGAAGCGATTGCCTATAAGAATATGCAGGCGGCGTACCTTGTACCAGGTGGTTGTATTGTCGGTGTCGGACATAATCCTGTCGAGAATTCCGATCGTTTTGTTGTTGCTCAGGGAACAAGCCTCGAATCTGATTTTCTTGTTATGAGTACAATGTCCGAAGCAGAGCGAACTGCAGCAGTTGCCTGTACAGATAAAAACGGTGTTAGTTATACGGTCGGTTCGGTGCTTCCTGCGGGAACGATTCTTGCAAATGGAACAGCAGCACCATTTAATATCAGTGTACCGGTAATTGATATGCTTAATAATAAAATCGGAAATGATTATTATACTGATGATGGGTATTACATTAATGTATCGTTGAATAAATCCGGCGGTGGAATTATGCTGGAGCGTTATGTGGATCTGAATGATTCATTTACAATGCGAACGGTTGCTGCGTCCGGAATGACATATTACTATTTGCTGTTTAAGAACGCAACAAGTGCTGCTCAGTATTATAAAGAATTCTCAGAAACAACCCGTGGACAGGCGACGCTGAATCAGATTAATAACCTGTTAAGCAGTACAATCAAGCTTCCGTTAAACAGCAGTCTGATTTCTTCGGTTGGTAATTTAATTACTTATTCCGGCACGGATTCCTATGGTCTTAATTCGGGAACTATTACAAATGCTCTTGTTCTTCTTCCTGTTCGAAACAGTCTGACTCAGAAGTTTAATGCGCTGCTGATGCGCCTGAATCCGCTGGATTCTTCCATGGTATCGGGAACAAAGGTGATTGATGCCGTAGCGGAGGACGGATATTATACAGATAAGATTAATATGTTTGAGGTACTGATTAATCAGGAACAGCTTAAAACCGATTATGAAGGCCGGGCACCGGTTCTGAAACTGATGGCAACAGCAGATCTAGTTAACTTCTATATGTGTGCTGCATGGGATACTGATATCAGGGTCAGTGAACTGCGTTATGAAAGTGATGCGTCTCCGGCAGAGGTGAAGAATACAGTAATTATTACAAATAAAAATGTAATTGTTGACAGGAATTTTACCGGACTTATTATCGCGGGCGGTGATGTAAAGATTACAACCGACGGAGCTTCGAGTATTAAGACAGACGCAATTAAGCTGAATGATCTGGTAAAGGATGATGCCGTAGGAATTTATTTTAAGGCATATCAAGGTGACAGCCAGCCGGAAGGGAATCAGCTTCCAATGGATAATGTTATATTTGTGAATTACAAGAACTGGCAGAAGAACTAGGAGAACAGATGACGATGAGATACCGGAACAGACAACCGAATAATCGTGGATTCAGCCTGATTGAGCTGATTGTTGTGGTTCTCATTCTGGGAATTCTTGCCGGAGTGGCAACAATCAGTATTTCACAGATTACAAACAGTAATGTTACTGCATGTACGCGAAAGCTGTCCAATGTACTGGATAAGGCAAGAATTGATACAATCAGTAAGGTTGAGACTGTTACACTGACGGTTTATCTGGAGGACGGCAATTATTATGCCAGGATTACCGTTCAGGGTAATCCGGGGGAACCTGTTTTACTTGGAAATACAGGAGTTTCTATTACCGCATATTCGTCCGGTACAGAATACAAGGTTCAGGACATAGACGGAATTGAAATCATGTATGCGAAAAATTCCGGAGCGTTCATTAAGAATTCAGATTCTATTGTATTTGATAAAATAATAATCAAAGGTTCCTGCCAGTCTACAATTTATCTGGTGAAGGAGACCGGACGGTGCTATGTGGAATAAGCGATAGAGAGAATGAGGACAATTGTGGAAAAATCCAAGATAATACATCAACAGAATAATCAGGGTTTCACTTTGATTGAACTGATCGTAACCATGCTTGTATCCACGATGGTTATGGGATCGGTAGTTTTGTTTATTTCGGTAGCCATGAATCAATACCGAAATACCGGAGACGAACTGAATCTGCAAATGGAGTCACAGATTGCCATGAATCTGGTCGGAGATATTATCATTGAGACGCAGAACGCAGTCAGTACAACAGAATTCAGTTTTGTTGAAGCAGACGGAGCAGTACATACTTACAAAGTTATTAATATGCTTGCACGCAGCACTGCCGAAGACAGTACCGAAAACCTGATGTATAACAATCTGATTGTTCTTGACAATTACAACAGAAGACTGCTGTTCTATAAGGTGCAGCAGATAGATGAATTAACCGGAACAAATCTGGAAAATGTTATAAGGACGAAGGTTACCGGAGCAGATAATCTGCAAAAGGTATTTCTTGCTGATTATGCAACCGATTTATCGGTTACAACTACCAAGAATCTAGTCACTCTAGCAATTACATTTGAAAATAACGGTCATGTTTATCAGGCAACCAGCAGTATTTATATTCGTAATACGCTGCCGACGGCAACTCCGGTTCCGTCAGAACCGTAGAAAATGCAAGAAAAGAAAAGTTTATCATTGTGCTTAACGTATTGAGTGGAAGAAGAGAGCAGTTCATATACCGGAAAGGAATGGTGCTGAATGAAATATTTAAAACAGGGAATTGCCATATTGTTAGTGCTTGCGATGACGGCATCAGCATTTACTGCAATGTATCTGGGTACTAAGAATTCAGATGCAGACGCAGCCTCTGCAGCTGAACTGGACGGAGATAATATTCAGTTCACAGCGGCAGATACCAGAGAGAAACTCGGAACCGAGAACAATCCTCTTGTAGTGCTGGAAATCGTTCCCTATGAAGGATATGCAGAGTTTGGATATCTTGTCGGAGGTCAGGAACCGGTCAGTCTCGGAGAACTTGAAGCTGCGGCAGCAGCAGATTCTACCGGAGCAGAAGCTCAGTTCCTGGCAGCGCTGAAGGAAAAGGGATATATTGAGGAAGCGGAAGGCGATGAAGCTCCTTCCGAAAAACTCTTCGCAGACCAGATTGACGGAGACAGTGAATTCTACTGGGTTGCTGATGGAAGCGAAGTGCGCTCCGGGTATTATGAACGTGTTGCAGACGGAACCGGGAACTATAAAATGGTGGTTACGGATGCCGATACGAAAAAGGTGTATAACAGCGTATATGGATATAATTATGTGAATGACAGTGAGAAGAGCAACTTTACTTCGGGTCTGAGCGCAGCAAAAAGCGATTACTTTGTGGCATTTAAATATGTGGATACAGTACCCGCTGGAACACAGGCATATAAAGCAGTGTGCGGAGAATATACAGTTAGTGAACAATGGTATCGACATAATTTGTATTGCAAGTATACATATACTTTTACCAATTTTAGTGCTTATTATCCGGACCGGTATTATCATCTTATTGATTCGAAATATGTATTTTGCGGACAGTATTCATCTTATTATTCTTGTTATGAGTCAAATAACCATAATAGTTATTATATAGGTGGGGGCACAGCTGACGAACAGGATCCGGAACGAATTGATTATCCGGTTGTTTTTTATCCTTCTTCAACAGGTCACTATGTTGTTGATGATGTGACAATTAAACCGTTAAGCAGCATGCGCTATTGGAACTATATGTACACAGGTATCTATCGGCTGACGAATGTGTCTACAACAATCAATACTGCATATTTTCAACAGATTGCTGAAAGTGATACCGATACTACCGGCTTTAACTGGAACTGGGTTTGGTCAGAACCGCATGTTAAGCCGGATGGCATTGATGATACAGAAACGAGAACACCTGATTATAACACAAATACAATCGGTCATAAAATATACAGCACAATGAGTGCCGGAACATATAAAGCGGTTGCGGCATCTATCAGGAATACAGATCGTTTTCTGCGTGAAAGTGCAGGCTTAAAATATAAAGAAATCGACGGAATTCAGAATCTCGAGCTGCTGGATACTGAGGACTATTTCTTTGTTGGCTGGTATGAAGAGGGAGCGGATACCGCATATGATTTTACTGCCCCGATATATGGAAATAAAACCTTATATGCAAAATGGAAAGAGAATCCAAATTGCAATCTACGGTATCTTACGAACGCTGAAGAAGATTTGGTTACCAATATGCCATCAAACCAGCTTGATCTTCCGGTTGGCTCTTCTGTTACGGTACCGGATGAAGTTCCGCTCCGGAACGGATATGTGTTTACAGGATGGACATTATCTTCCGGTGAAGCCTATAATGGAGTGGTTTCATTAACCTCAGACCTTGATATTAAAGCAAACTGGGTAACGGTTGTAATCAGTTCGAATACATCTGACGAAGTCAGTGGAATGCTGACAGAATTAGCACAGATAGATACTCAGTATCCTGTAAGAGACGGATATGTGTTCGCCGGCTGGTATCTGGATAGTGCATGCACGAGGGTATACGATCCGACAGTGACACCTACGGCCGGGATTACGTTGTATGCAGACTGGTATAAAACTGAATACTCAACAGAAGAGAGCGAAACTGTTTCAAATATTCCCAAAACCTTAAAAACAGTTGATACAACGATTCCTGTTCGTATTGGCTATTTCTTTGATGGTTGGTTCTGTGATGATGCCTTTACAACAGAATTTAATATTACAACAGGAGATTCTGATAAGACAATCTATGCAAAATGGACGGAGGTTTCGGATTCAGAAACTGTATTTACGATTGAATTCTATTCGGTGGGTACAGTAACGGTGCCGGAAAGCATTGAAAATGTTATAAAAAATGGTCAGGTGAAAGCAGAAGACGGAACAACCTTGGCGATTACTGTACCGGAAAACCCTAGCAGAACGGGATATGATTTTGCAGGGTGGTATTATGATTCTGCATGTACAAAGCAGTTTGTATTCGGACAGCAAATAGACACATCAATGCTATATAATTCGGACGGTACAGATTACTTAAAATTGTATGCGAATTGGAAGCTGACGGCTGTCACAGAAGCAACGGTTCGTTTTGATACAAATTGTCCTGCTGGTGCATCTGTAAGCGATATCACCGGATTTCCTTCTGCAGATCTGGAACATGTACAGCTTAACGGAACTACTTATGCTGACGGAACTTCTGTTGCAGCACCATCGGATCCTTCTTTGTCAGGGTATCTGTTTACCGGCTGGTATTTTGATGCAGCATGTTCAAAATCTTATCTGATGCGTTCGGCAATTGAACAGGACTACATCAACAGTTCCGGAATTATGACTCTTTATGCAGGCTGGATTGATGCAGCGACAGAATATCAGATCAGCTTTAATAAAAATACACCGGCATCTGTTATTGCAGGTAATGCAGTAGTGCTTTCTGCGGAGTCGCTAACTGTAACAGTTGGCAGCGGCGTTGCATCAGCCAATATTCCTACTGCCTCCCTGCAGGGAAATGTGGATTATAAGGTTGAACATTACTATATTGAAGTGATTACTGCAACACCGACGGAACTGAATAAAGAAGTGAATTACGATCTGATAGAGCGTGCGAATGTCATTATCATCAGTCCGCAGTCGCATTTTACTGATTCATATGACGGAAAGACTGCAGTAAAGCTATGGGAGAGCTATAAAAATTCTGCAGTATTCAGCGGGAAAACTTTCAGCAGCAGTTATTACAGTAGTAATCGGAATCACACATTTAAGGACTGTGATTTATCTTGGTCTGCAACGAAACTGATCTTTGAACAGACGGCAGTGGAAGAAGAGAAGGCTTCTCTGATTTATGATATGGATGCATATACTGAGTTGATTTCAGGAACAGTGAAGGTTACTAAGACACTTCCCGGAGACAAGGGAACAGTTAGCTTAAGCCATGGCGGAAGTAATAACAATGTATATAAGCTGTTTATCATGATGAACCAGATGAATCCGCTGACCTTCTACAATGCGTTTATCCGAACAGGCTATATAACAGAGGGAAAATATACTTGTCCTGCAGACCCGGTGACAACGAGGGACAGCAATGCAGATACGTACTGGACGACGGATACCTTCCTTCCTTACCTTGCTCTGGATGAAGATGATCTGGAAGGAACAACAGTGAAAAGTACCGCATGGGAACGCTGGAACATAACGAGTGATTTATCTAAGCTCTATGATGAAAGCAATGAAAATGCGATTGCGGAGATGAACTGTTTCTTTTATGATGGAGATTTGATTAATCTGACGGGTTATTTTGGTGAAAGCACAAGCAGCCATGTTTCTTACAACAGTAAAACTTCAGATTTATATCTGTATTATTTTCCGGATACTTCCGATCTTGACATGGCATCCAAAGCGGCCAGAACGACAGCGCAGGCAGGATACTATCTGCTTCACAGAGATAATACAAAAGACCGTGGATACGATCAGGATATAAAAATCCTGGAACTTCAGCCGAGTAATGTGTTTAAGTCGGAGCTGTATTGGTTCTGGTATGTTCGTCGTTTTATGTCAAACTATAACGGAATTGTATCCGTAGAACAGGAAGCAACACCGGAGTTCATCGGTAAAATAGCGGATTTGAACAGCGAATATGATATGATCTATGTCGGTTCTGATAAATCCGGAATTCAGGATTATAAAAGAGTTACAGTTACAAAGTCTGTTACAAAAACTTTAATTGGTGAACAATGGTATGATGCAGGAACCTATGATGAGTATTACAACTATACTCAGAATATTACTGTGAAGGGTGCGAATGAACAGAGATATACAGCGGTCGGAACAATTAATGTTGATATTGAACAGAATTTACGAACTGTAACGAAGC
>CAZRRN010000031.1:22174-33794 GCA_964602475.1 uncultured Lachnospiraceae bacterium
AGAAAAGACTGAAACTGTTGCTGCCGGAACGGCTAACTATGATCTCACCATTGCACAAAATGTATGGTATCCGACTTATTCGGAACAGACAGTTAGTGTCGGAGACAAGATTGTTCTGAATGTCGGGCAGAATATAAAGTATCAGTACGAGACTACGGTATCTGAAGCTACCGGAGGCTATTATTCTTACTCTCATATTGGAGCTTCAATTGAAGGAAATGAACGTCTTGCAGGTTCTCTTGGAGATGATGACGATGAAAATACGTACTATCTTTCAGGAAATGACATTACGAAGGCAATGATGACAGGCTTACTGGAATTTGCCCGTGCAGGATATCCAATCATGTTTTCGAAGAAGCTGATGTATGTAGATGCAACAACCAATGCGATTATGACAGATACATCAGAGGTTGATACAGCATCCTATCTGTATTCTCTGATGGAAACACTGCGTGTGGCTGATCAGGACGAGACAAACCAGTATTATAGCTCCTTCTGTTACGAAGGACGTGTGGAAAGTGATAAGCTTGAATCAGCACTGAAAGCAACGAAATGTGAACTAAATATAACAAGCTGGCCGAAACTGTACGAGGACGGGAAGTCCGATGAAGAGGCATATATCAATGGAATAATGCGTAGCAATAAGACACTTACGATAGAATTCAATATTGAAGACGCTTCTGACAGCCGTTATTATCTGAATCTATATATCGATACCAATGCCGACGGACGATTTGACCCAGGCTCGGAGCTGTTGGATAGTCTGGAGATTTATGCAGTGAATGGAAGTACAAGAACCTATGTGTCACAGGATTCTGTACTAAAGAGTGGTCAGACTTATTCTGTGTCACGTGATGTGTCCGTATATATGGGCGTTATTCCTTGGAAATTAGAGATTGTTCAGGCAGGAAACGAACTGATAAGGGATAACGAATCGGGAATGTCAGCAATTATGCCGGATGATGAGCTTTCAAAAGAAAAAATCAAAGTATTACAGCTGGTTCCAAATGGTGCAACAGTGTATCTACCGACTACAGAAGAAATGGCAGCACTGGAAGCATGTACTCCTAAGATAACAATTGCAAATGCCGCATCAAGGGTAAATGACAGTGATGTTGCAGGTAGCTATTCGGGAGCACTTCAGTCGATAACAAATTCCACACAGCGGCTGGTCACTCTTAAGTTCTGGCTTTATACTAAGGACTTAAAGGATTTTACAATTGAGATTGATCGTATGTCAGTAACGACTTTTAATAACAATACGATTCATGATAATGGAATCGATAAAACGCCCACTAAGTATATTTCTGATCACAAATACAATATGCTGATTTTAGGTTTTACAGACTGCTATCAGGATATTAATAATAGTGTTGCGCAGTCAGCTATCGAGAAGTTTATCAGTGAAGGAAAATCAGTGCTGTTTACACATGATACAACATCATTTGATAATACCCAGCCATACTATAATTATTTAGGCTGGGGGTATTACATTAACAAGTATTTCAGGGATATTCTTGGAATGGATCGTTTCGGTGTAACTTTGCTTTATCCGCCGACGGGAACTTCCTATTCAATCAGTGAGGTTTTAGCACTTGGAAGAGATGCAGCGTATGCTTCGGGAACTTCCCAGACAATTTCGAATATTTCTCTTTCTGATGCAACGGGATCGGTAGGAAAATATATGGCGCAGGGCTACACGGATACCTTCCTTAATCTATGGAGGACAGGGACTAACGGTAATGCAGTAACAAAATATGCATATAAAGTCAACACCGGACAGCTGACGGAATATCCGTATCGGATTGATGAACGTATTTCTGTTGCGGAAACGCACAGCCAGTACTATCAATTGGATCTGGAAGCACAAGATATTGTTGTATGGTATACACTGGATACTGACTTATCCAAGAGTTCAGATAGTTTTACTAATTCACGTTTTGATATGAGGAATAACTATTATATTTATAACCGTGGAAATATAACTTATACCGGTGTAGGACACAGCAGTGGACTGACGGACAGTGAGGTTATGCTGTTTGTTAATACGATTGTAGCTTCCTTTAATGCGATAGCGAAAGACCCGAAGACGAGTATTTTGAACAGAGATAAAATTACTGTAGCAGATGATGCAGAGTATCTTTATATTGATTTTGATTCATCGGATACAACAATGGCAATCGGTGAGGATATTATGGGTATTTCTCCTCAGTATAAGCGGGTTTACTTTAGCATTCAGGACTCCAGTATTCTGATGAACAAAAAAATCAGTATGGAATTCTATCAGCGCTCCGATGAAGCAAACGGAGTTAAGCTGATGGTGAATGCCGGAGATGCTGAGGTGGAAGGAGACGATAAAGAAGAATATGCATATGTGGCAAAGGATGCAGCAGGAAAACCGCTCCAGCTGACCGATGGTGGAAATGCGTTGAAGATTTACCGTAATACAGACGAAACTCTTGTTGATTTGACTGCCGGTGAAAGACTGTACGCCGGTGTAAAGTATTATGTTGATGTTCCGTTAAACTATGTTACAGGCAATAAGTTTGAGATGGTATTCCGCATTGTAATCAATTATGGAAAGTCTTCAGATATGTATAAATACGGTTATACAAATATTTCTCTCTTGCGGCGTGGATTATTTAATCTTGATTAAAACAATAAAAAGCTTTACCGGTAAAGAACCGACCTCCCCAAAGTTAGACCAAAAATCTAACTTTGGGGAGGTCGGTTCAGTAAAGGTGGAACTAATTATTCTTCTGAATTACCTGCAATTCACCGAAGATTTCTTACCCTACCCGATTATAATCAGCAGCAAGCTGGTTCATAGAGGAGAGGAGCTGATAGAGATAAATGAAGGGACCGACAACTATCAGACTTCCGAGCACATTCCAGAGCCAGAAAGAGGAAGCTCCGAACTTTGAAGCGATACCGCGTCTGCGCAGTTCGTCACCGATACGGTTTGAAACACGGTGATACCAAACCAGAGTAGCAATTTCGCCGGTGATCGGTCCAATCAGGAAGAACAGCAGGCAGTAATGCATGGTTTTCTTTCCGTCGTACCTTCCGGCGATCGTATTAATATCATCGGAAAGAGCAGACATAACAACAAGCGGGTAGATTCCAAGAGTTATAGTACCAAGAAGCAGATATTTCAGTAATCCCCGGTTTGTTTTTAACTGTCGAACCGGACTTGCAGTGTATTGATTATTCCCATCCATATATAAATCCTCCTATAATTATTTATGACATAATAATACCAGATATGACAAAAAAATATAAGTAAATGTACTTAAAACACATACTTTTCTTGCTTCCTTCCCACCGTTATATTATAATTATAAAAGCATATCGCATTCGGTGCGAAATAAACTAAAGGGAGATATTCTATGTGGTTCGGAGATGGCAGTGATGCCGCGAGATCGGCAGCAGACGCAGCAAAAAATGCGGTCAGGAGTATGGAGAATTTCAACTGGACAACGATATTCTTTCTTGTTGTGGTGTTGATGTTTTATTTCTATGAGATGAAGCATAAGAATTACAAGGCTGTATATGGAGGACTTGCATTGTACAGCGTACACTGGCTGTATGAGATTATGAATGCAGTAATCTGTTCGGTGTCGGGTTATGCACTCTGGACAGTTTCCCCGGAAAGCACTTCTTACATTCTTTTGATCGGTGTGAGTGTGGAGCTGTCGCTGATGTTTGCATTGTCGGGACTTACCGTTACTATCCTGCCTGAACAGAAGAAGCTCCGGCTGTTCGATAAATTCACTGTTAATACAAGAGTCGCTTATGTGATAGGAAACGCAGCGCTCGCAGCGGTATTGGAGATATTCCTTGCGGCGACACCGGCATTTATCTGGGTTTACAAATGGTGGGGAGCAGTTCCGGTCTTTATTACTACATATATTCCGTTCTTCCTGGTTGCGGCGCTGGTATATGATGCAAAGCCAAAGACCCAGAGGATTGTTGTGGGATCGCTGGTTGCACTGAATATCGTGCTTCTTGCAGTACTGGTTCCGTTGGGGGTTATCTGACAGATGAAGAATCAGAATAAAGCAACCGCAGGGCACTTATGTGCCCTGTTTGCAATTTGTATCTGGGGACTGACCTTTATTGCAAGCAAGACATTGCTGACTGCATTCTCACCCCTGCAGGTAATGATGCTGCGCTTTATCATTGCTTATGTTGTACTTGTACTCCTTGACCATCGGTATTCACGACCGGTATGGAAGGAAGAAGGGCTTTTTCTGCTGCTGGCTCTATTCGGCAGCACGTTGTACTTTATCTGTGAAAATGTTGCACTGACGATGACGCTTACGTCCAATGTCAGTATCATTGTAGCGCTTGCTCCGATCTTTACTGCAGTGCTGGCGCATTTTTTTGCAGGCGAACGAATGAACGGGAATACGGTATTCGGCTTTTTGATTGCCTTTGCGGGTGTGGTACTGGTTGTATTTAACGGAACCTTTATACTGAAGCTGAATCCGCTCGGAGATGCACTTGCATTTGGTGCGGCACTTTTATGGGCTATCTATACGATTCTTCTTAAGAGATGTGTTTCGCAGTTCAGTAATCTTCTGATTGCCCGGAAAATGATATTTTATTCAATACTATCTACACTTCCTCTTCTTCTTATAGAGGGAAGGAGCTGGAATATTACAGAGCTTTTTACCATGCCGCGGATTGTCAGTCTTCTGTGGCTTGGAATTCTTGGAAGCGGACTTTGCTATGTCGTCTGGAATTATTCAACACAGCAGCTTGGAGCAGTCAGAACCAATAATTATATTTACTTGATTCCGTTTGTAACGATGCTTGGAGCGCGGCTGTTTCTGAAAGAACAGGTGACACTGATGGGAATGCTCGGTGCGCTACTTATTGTAGCAGGAGTCTTGGCCGCGAATCATAAAGCGAACCATAAGAACAAAAACGTATATTGAAAAGAATTAATCTGTCTGAAGAACAATCTTTTTGCCTTTGCATCAATTGACATAATATAACATATATGGTAATATATGGATACGACGACTTAGCTGGAAGATAGTTTACAACAAAGCCGTGAGATGTTATAATTTGACCGAAGAGTGCAGAAAGGAAGCTATGGCAGAAAGAAAGACAGTCATTGGAACAATAATTAACAGAGATGCTGTAAAGGCACAATATGATGCTGAAGTGAAGCGAACGCTTTCCGATAAATCAATCCTTGCGTGGATTATGAAGTACTCTGTGATTGAATTCCGTAGTTTATCGATTGAAGAAATTCGAAGCTGTATAGAAGGAGAACCGCAGGTTGCAACGAAAAGTGTGTTTCCCTGCGATAATGAACCGGAACTGATTATGGGCATAAATACAGAGGACAAAGTTCCGGGAGAAGGAATGGTAACCTATGACATTAAGTTCTTTGCTGTTACACCCGATAGGAATCATGTTAAATTAATTATTAATATAGAAGCCCAGAAAAGATATCGACCGGGATATGATATTGTTACGAGAGCTGTTTTTTATTGTGCGCGTATGCTGTCTTCTCAGTGCGACAGGGAATTCACGCCAAGGAATTATGATGATATAAAGAAAGTATATTCCATCTGGATTTGTATGGAGGTTCCTAAAAAAGCAGAATATGCGATTACACGGTATCATATGTGTCAGGAAGAACTCTATGGAGAGGCGGGCATAAGGTCACGTTACGATCTACTGGAAGTAGTTACGATTTGCCTTGGGAAAGAGAACGACACATCGAAAGGTACAGAGATTCATAAGTTGCTATCTACTTTGTTATCAGAATCACTCAGTCCGAAGAAGAAAACGAGCATCTTAAACGAAGAGTTTCATATTGCAACATCAGTGGAGCTGGAAGGAGGGTTGAAGCATATGTGTAACTTATCAGACTTGGTCGAAGAACATGGAATTGAAAAGGGAATTAAAAAGGGAATTGAAAAGGGAATTGAAAAGGGAGTAATCAAGCTAGTCTGGAAAAAGGTTAATAAAGGGAAATCACTTGAGGCCATTGCAGAGGATTTGGAATGCTCTACAGATAGTATAAACTACATTTATAAAGCAATTAAAGCAAATCCGGAAAAGACAGAGGAAGAGATTGATCAGCTTCTTTCTACAGATATAAGATTCAAATAGTTCTGTTTGTTCAAAAACGAGAAGAAAAACAAATACAAGAGAAGACAAATACAAGAAAAGCAAATACGCCAAAACCATGTATTATTAGAATTATATATAATAAAAAATAGAACATTGTAAAATATAGTATAACAGAAATCTATATGGGTATTTTGTAAGGAGCTGTTGATGTACGCAGAAAAGGACGATGAACTATGGGATGCATATGATGCAGACAGAAATCTGACAGGAGAGACGCTGAGGCGTGGGGATCCGGTTCCGGAGGGCAGATACCATTTGGTGATTCATGTCTGTATTTTTAATAAGAAGAATGAACTGCTGGTTCAGCAGAGACAACCTTGGAAGAAGGGTTGGCCGAATATGTGGGATGTATCGGTCGGTGGCTCTGCAGTCTGCGGAGATGACAGCAGAACGGCGGCAATGAGAGAAGTCAGAGAGGAACTTGGAATCTCGATGGATCTGACGAAGATGCGTCCGAGGTTTTCTATAAACTTTCCGAGAGGCTTCGATGATTTTTATCTTGTTGAACAGGAAGTTGATACTGATACACTGAAGCTGCAGGAAGAAGAGGTTCGCGCGGCCAGATGGGTCTCCAGAGAGGAAGCACTGCATATGGTTGATACCGGAGAAATGATTCCTTACTTCTTTCTTGAACAGCTGTTTGATATGCATAGCGGTTATGGAACAAGATACCGCTACAACCCTGAGATTTGCAGGGCAGAAGAGAAGCATCTTATTTCGATGCAGCTGTTGGCAGAAATTGTTGCTGCGATGAATCAGAACAGCAATGGCGCAGATTCAGAAAATGATCAAGAGACTTGTGTCAAAGGGCTTTCGGATGCGGTAAAAAACAGACAGGCATTTTGTTGCCTGCTGGGAAATATGGTCATTGGATTTTTGATTTATCATGAAGACGGAGATACAATCAAGGAGCTGCTGGTACATCCGGAATACAGCACTCTTGTATTTGGCTGTCCTAAGAAGACGATTGCGGAACATCTGAAAGACTGTTCTGAAGAAACTGCAGATTGTTGATTGTCTGATACTGAAAGACTGCTCTGAAGTAACGGCAGATTGTTGATTGATTTCATAATCATGAAAGACTGCTTTCATTTGATAACAAATTAACGATTTACTCAAATTAATTCAAAAAGGGGCTTTTCAGATGAAAGTTTTGTGCTATAATGTTGACAGATTAATTTGAAAGGATGGATTAGATTATGGCATTAGTTACAACAAAAGAAATGTTTGAGAAAGCATATAAAGGCGGATACGCAATCGGTGCTTTCAACGTTAACAACATGGAAATCGTACAGGGTATTACCGAAGCAGCCGCAGAGCTGAATTCCCCCCTGATTCTTCAGGTTTCTGCAGGCGCAAGAAAGTATGCAAGACATAATTATCTTGTAAAGCTGGTGGAGGCTGCACTTCTTGAGTGTGATCTTCCGATTGCACTTCACTTGGATCATGGTGATTCCTTTGAATTATGTAAGTCCTGCATCGATGGTGGATTCTCTTCCGTTATGATCGACGGTTCACATCACAGCTTTGCAGATAATATTGAGCTGACCAAGCAGGTCGTTGAGTATGCACATGCTCATGGCGTTGTAGTAGAAGGTGAGCTTGGACGTCTTGCAGGAATTGAGGATGCTGTGAATGTAAATGCAGCAGATGCTTCCTACACTAGACCGGACGAAGTGGAAGAATTCGTTAATAAGACGGGAGTTGATTCCCTTGCAATTGCAATCGGAACCAGCCATGGGGCATTTAAGTTTAAGCCGGGTCAGAAGCCTCAGCTTCGTTTTGATATTCTTGAAGAAGTTGAGAAGAGACTTCCGAACTTCCCGATTGTTCTTCACGGTGCATCCAGCGTAATTCCGAAGTACGTTGAAATTATCAACAAGAACGGTGGAAAGCTTGATGATGCAATCGGTATTCCGGAAGATATGCTTCGTCAGGCAGCAAAGATGGCTGTCTGCAAGATTAACATTGACTCCGATCTTCGTCTTGCAATGACCGCAGGAATTCGTGAGTACATGAATGCTAATCCGTCAGCATTTGATCCGAGACAGTATCTTACACCGGCACGTGCTTATATCAAAGAGCTTGTTAAGCATAAGATTACTGATGTGCTTGGAAGCGATAACAAAGCGTGAGCATTTACGCAGAGTCCGTAGATATAACAAATTATATACAAAGGCAGGGACACTGGTGCAGAACCGGTGTCCTTTTTTCATGAAAAACCTGATCACTCTGTAACTTGTATAAATTGTATAAACAAACATAAAAGAATACTCAATAATTAAGCTTTATTTTCACATTGATGCTACATCTTTTGATTTGTTCTGAAAAACTTTGTGCAATTTGCAAAAATCAGTTGTCATTGTGAAAGAAATTTAGTAGAATATATCTATACATTTTTATGTTGTGTGGAACACAGCAGAATGGAGGAAGGTATGGATGTTTATAAGTATGAAAAGATTCGTAACGTAGCCGTGTTAGGGCACGGTGGCTGTGGCAAGACCACGCTGGTCGAAGCCATGGCGTATGTAACAGGTGTGACCAGTCGTCAGGGACGAGTGGAAGACGGTACGACAATCAGTGATTATGACAAGGAAGAAGCAAAAAGATTATTTTCCATCAGTTCCACTCTGGTTCCGATTATTTGGGAGGATGTTAAGATTAATGTACTTGATACACCCGGATATTTTGACTTTGTTGGGGAGGTCGAGGAAGCATTGGAAGCTGCAGATGCAGCAGTAATCGTTGTTTCCGCAAAAGCAGGGGTTGAAGTTGGTACTCAGAAGGCTTGGGATGCCTGTGAAAAGAGAAAATTACCACGTCTGTTTTTTGTAACGGATATGGATGATGATAATGCAAGTTTCCGTCAGGTCGTTGAGCGTTTGCAGGAACTGTACGGAAAGAAGATTGCTCCGTTCCATTCACCGATTCGCGAGAACGAAAAATTTGTCGGATTTGTTAATGTTGTAAAGATGGCAGGAAGACGTTTTACAAAATTAAGTGATTACGAGGAGTGCCCGATTCCGGATTATTCGAAGGAATATGTGGATAAATACCGGGAAGCACTGCTTGAAGCAGTTGCCGAGACCGGCGAAGATCTGATGGAGAAGTACTTCGAAGGAAATGAATTTACACCGCAGGAGATTTCTACGGCGCTTCGAAGCAGTGTAAGTGAGTGCGACATTATTCCGGTACTGATGGGCTCCGGGTTGAATGCTCAGGGTGTCAAGATGCTGCTTCAGGAGATTGCTACTTACTTCCCGTCACCGAATAAAGAAATCATTACAGGAATCAATGCCAAAACAGATGAGACCTTCCATGCGGATTATGATGCAAATAAGCCAATGACCGCAAAAGTGTTTAAGACAATCGCTGATCCGTTTATTGGTAAATTCTCTCTGATTAAAATATGCTCCGGTATTCTGAAGTCCGATTCTGTTATTTACAATGCTGCTAAGGATACCGAAGAAAAACTCTCCAGACTGTATGTACTGCGTGGCAAGGAGCAGATTGAAGTAAAAGAGCTTTATGCAGGGGACATCGGTGCAATTGGTAAGCTGTCTGATACGACAACCGGAGATACTCTTTCAACCAAGGCTGTCCCTGTGAATTATGACCGCCCGAAGCCTCCGGTACCATATACCTATCAGAGATATAAGACGAAGAACAAGGGTGATGACGATAAGGTTTCTCAGGCACTGCAGAAGCTGATGGAAGAGGATTTAACACTGAAGACTGTGAATGATTCTGAGAATAAGCAGAGTCTTCTGTACGGAATGGGAGACCAGCATCTGGATGTTGTGACCAGCAAGCTGCTGAACCGCTATAAGGTTGATATTGAACTCAGCAAACCCAAGGTACCGTATCGTGAGACGATTCGGAAGAAGGTTGAGCTGGTACAGGGAAGACACAAGAAGCAGTCCGGTGGTGCAGGTCAGTTCGGTGATGTAAAGATGAACTTTGAACCCTCGGGGGATCTGGATACGCCTTATGTCTTTGAAGAAAAGATATTCGGTGGTTCTGTTCCGAAGAATTTCTGGCCGGCAATTGAGAAGGGTGTTGCGGAGAGTGTTCAGCGGGGACCGCTTGCGGGATATCCTGTTGTTGGACTGAAGGCAACGCTTATGGACGGTTCCTACCATCCGGTTGATTCCAACGAAATGGCTTTCAAGATGGCATCCATTAAGGCCTTCAAGGCAGGCTATGTTCTTGCTTCTCCGATTATTATGGAGCCGATCGCGTCCTTAAAGGTAGTTGTTCCGGATAAATTTACCGGTGATGTTATGGGAGATCTCAGTAAGCGGCGTGGACGGGTTCTCGGTATGAATCCGCTTCACAACGGACGACAGGAAATTCTTGCAGATATACCGTTGTCGGAGCTGTACGGATATTGTACGACGCTTCGTTCCATGACAGGAGGAATCGGTGATTATTCTTATGAATTCAACCGTTATGAGCCCGCACCTTCCGATGTACAGGCGAAGGTAATTGATGAAGCTGATAAGCCGGTTGAGACAGATGAGGATTAATGCTGATTCGAAGAAAAGCAATTTTATTTATGTAAATTAACCATCAATGAACAGGACTTGTCGATGTGAATACTTCGAGGGTCCTGTTTTTTTGAAAGATATTCTCTTTATATCATAATTTTTACTGGAATAATCATTGCCGCAACGGTATATAAAAGTTATACTTGAAAAAAAGAATATTGGAGGAATGATGGAAACAACAGTAAGTAATCCGCTCATATGGGCTGATATACCCGATGTTGATGTAATTCGGGTTGGCAGTATATTTTATATGGTCAGTACCAGCATGCATTCTATGCCCGGATGTCCAATTATGAAATCAACAGACCTTGCGCACTGGGAATTTGTAAGCTACGTTTTCAATACGTTTGAAAATAATGATGCTCATAATCTGTTAAACGGGAAGAATATATACGGCAACGGAAGCTGGGCGGCAAGTCTTCGTTTTCACAACGGAAGGTATTATGTTTTGTTCAACTGCAATGATAAGGGGCATGCTTACATTTACAGTACGGATGATATCGAGAACGGAAAATGGACAGGCTGGTCTCTTCCGGGGATGTATCATGATCCGGCTCTTATCTTTGACGGTGACACACCTTATATCATATACGGATGCGGCGATATCAGAATTCTGGAGCTGAAAAAGGATTTATCCGGTCTCTGCGAAGGCGGAACAGATCGTCTTCTTTTCAGTACTCCGAAAGAAGGAATCGGTCTGCGGTGCGAAGGAGGCCATGCATATTATATTAACGGAAAATACTATCTGATTTATATTGAATGGCCAAGGGAAGGAAAAGGAAGACGGCGTGAGATATGTTACCGTTCTGACCTGCTGTTGGGGGAATATGAACGTAAAATCATCTTTGATGATGATATGGGATACCATAACAGCGGAATTGCCCAGGGAGCAATCTTCGAAGGACCAGAAGGTG
>CAZRRN010000032.1:0-30944 GCA_964602475.1 uncultured Lachnospiraceae bacterium
AAACAAGACTACGAGATTGTGCGGTCAAGCTGATAAGAATGTGCAGTTACAGGCATGACCGCGCGGTCTGATAGGTGTCAGACGGGAATTTAATTTGCTGATACACCCGATTGCAATTCGCCGTCTGACACTCTGCCTGTCGATTATATTGTAATGCACTGGAGATAGCTGCTGGACTGCTATATGTGTTCTCAGCATAAATTATACGTGCGGTTAAGTAGTAAGAGGAGCCTCCGCTAAAATTTGTATACCATGTGTTCCCTGAATAGCTGCCCAAATTATAATTTATTCCATTAGTATAATAGTATGATGCGCTGTTGATTAAGTCAATAATATCTTGTTGTGATAATCTTTGGTTATTTTCCTGTTTCCTTGAATCACAAATATACTCGTATTGATCCCCGAAAAATCCTTCTTCATCAAAATATACTTCCGAACCAAGTTCACACGCTTCTTGGGAATTGTAATAATTTCCAAAGCCTAAATAGTAAAGACCTGTCTCGGCGTCGAAATACTTACTATCATAACGAAATGAGTTCAATATACCAATATTGTTTGTTTTTTCTTTATCTTTATGATTGGCACTAATACAAAGCCCATTATCATAAAAATATCTACTTACAATTTTTCCATTTGTATCTTCAATAGCCACGATAATCCCGTTATTATATATATAATGAAATATATTATTATCATAGATAATATCTTTTACCGTTCCATCATAGTTATAAGTATACTCAATTATATCCCCTGACGGAATTGTCTCAGATATTATTTGATTAAACTCATTATACGTATATGTTGTAGTTCCATTTTCGTATGTTTTCATAATGCGCCTTTGGTTATCGTCATATTTCATAAAAACGTTACTTCCATTTAACGCTTTCATTACAGTTGGTGAGGGTGATGAAATTGTATACTTAATAACGCGATCCATTAACTCTTGTGCATTATATTCATCCCCATTAATTACAATTATTTTTTTTGTATCCTCTTTACTTTTTATCTCGGCTTTAGCAATACTTGGATTTGTAAAAGGCATTAATAGAGTTACTGTAATGATTACACATAAAATTTTTCTCTTCATAGGTATCCTCCTTTGATTTACATGTGGGTAAACTTTGAACGAAAATAATTGTTTGCTCTCAGATAATTAATATTATATGTCATAATTTGGTTACTATCAATTAATCGTTGGCAAATCTTTTTTCACACAGAATTCTCTAGACGGCACAAGTCCAAGCGATACAGTTCTCGTGATACGCTGTGTTTTCTACTCCTCACACACGGCTTATTCGTTCCGGCTCCTGCGCGAACTCGCCCTTCGGGCTCAAACATGCGCCCGCCGTCACTGCCAGTGTGTTCGTCCTAACGAAAGCCTCGCTATCATCACTTGAATCTGTAGTCGCTTTGTACTTTGTGCCTGTTTAATACCCTGCAATTGCGAATAGTTGTTTTCTATCACCATGCGTTGACATATCAAGACCTGTCAGATGTCCCATAACAGGATATTGATAGCCTTTTCCGTCTCTTTTCGGTGCTTTTGCAGAAAGCAGGATATCCTCATACAGCAATCGTGCTTTTTCTTCTTGAAATACGGGTCGACGCAGTTTTTCGGTAACTTCGTACAGTTTTCCACTGCATTTCTTTGCTAAGATTTTGGCTAGGTGATTTCCGCCTCTTTTGCTCCAACTCGTATGATTGTGTTTCATACGTCTTGCTATAATGCTCCAGATATGGTTTTCCATCGTTCCTAAGCTTAAATACTCCAGACCATCCGGTTCTGTCGGCATGCTTTCCAACTGTTTTTGATATGGCAGAAGTCCTTCTCTGTTATTCGTATAGTACCGGATTAATGCTTCTGTATCTGCGATATCTTTGGCTTCACTTAGACTGCTGCAGTACATTTCAAGATATTCGAATACACCATCAATATCATTCTCTTCTAACATGCACAGTAAATCCCTCTGAGCTCTTTGTTCATGGATGAGCTCCCGAACTGCTTTGTTTTTATGAAATGGATCCAGTTGAAATACCGTTTCTTTATCTTTCACTTTCTTGATCCAACTTCCTCCGTCACCATTCAGAATCCGTGTTTCTACTTCATCCAGATTGAATTTTTCCGAAATAATTGCCTCTCGGTATTCCTAAAATCCTTTGATTTTGCAAACCCGGCAGCAGCTATTTTTTCATGAAGGGAATATCTTCCGTTTCCTTCTGCTTTCCAGCCATCGTATGCTATCGCCACCTTGATTTCTGCCTTTTTCTGATGATTGTCTGTTCGGTCTTTTCCCTGAAGATTGACATAGACTCCGTCGGATTCTTCAAACAGCACCGGTGCAACTATTTGACCCTGTATATGACCGGCTTTGTAGTCTTGTATTAGTTCCTTCTCATCCTGACAGACTTTCCCTCCGAGAGCCTTGATAACATTCCATACTCCCATTGCACTGATTGTCTGACCTGTCATTTCTGTTACTTTTTCTGCACTCTGGCGATAGGACAGTTCTGTTACTGCCTTAACCATGATCTCCGCCATGTTTGTAGATATAAAACCTATATGATCCAGTTCCAGTGTTTCATCCAGAAGAAATACGAAGTGTTTCAAACCATCGTCTTCTTTCACTTCATAAACATTTCTTCTGTACTCAACTTTACCATATACTGTTTTAATTGTGGTACTACGAGCCCCTTTGTGTCTATACTTGTTACGGTCACGCTCCTTCATCAGCATTTGACCATACTGTTCTAAAAACTTTCTTGTACATTCCTGACCGATTTTACAAATATCCTTAAAATATTTTGCACTAACTCCTTGAATGTAATTCCATTTTCCTTTATTATTGTAATCATCATACAGCTCCTTTCGTATTTTGTTTCAGCAACTCAATACTAAATCATTTCTGTATGATGTGGAAGAGGTTTCGGCCTCTTCCTTTTAATTTTGCCAATTATAATTATACTCTAAGATCTCTTTTTCATTTGACCGCATTTCTGCTGTTCCCTTCCTGACAGTATAATTCAATCGAATGGAATATATTATTCTATTGAATGGAAATCCCGAAGAAAAAAAATGAAACGGAAAATCAGAAGCACTATATCAAGGTGTAATTTCTCTAAAAGATGAAATAAAGCAAACCCGAGATTCCGCTGTTTATGCGGTCTCCCGGGCTTTATCCATCTATTCGTATTCTATCGTCGCCGGCGGCTTCGGACTCAAATCATAGCAAACGCGGTTGACGTTCTTCACCTCTGCCAGAATCCGATCCACTATTCTTTGCAGGACATCATAATCGATTCGTTCGACAGTTGCATTCATCGCATCCACGGTGTTAATGGCACGAAGAATTACCATGTACTCAACGCACCGGGCGTTGTTCTTCACTCCTACGGATTTGAAATCGGGAACAACGGTGAAATACTGCCATACTTTACGGTTAAGACCTGCTTTCTCGAATTCGTCGCGAAGAATTGCATCGGATTCACGGACTGCTTCGAGGCGGTCACGGGTGATTGCACCGACGCAGCGCACACCGAGACCCGGACCTGGGAAAGGCTGACGGTATACCATATTATCGGGAAGTCCGAGCTCTTTGCCACAGGCGCGGACTTCGTCCTTGAAGAGCTGCTTTAGGGGTTCCACCAGCTGGAACTTGAGATCCTTTGGAAGACCGCCGACATTATGGTGGGATTTGACCATTTTGGCAGTTTTGGTACCGCTTTCCACGATGTCCGGGTAAATAGTACCCTGCCCTAAGAATTCGATTCCATCCAGCTTTCCCGCTTCCTCTTCAAATACTCGGATAAACTCGGAACCGATGATTTTGCGCTTCTGCTCCGGATCTGCAACCCCTTCGAGCTTGGTCAGAAAACGTTCGGTTGCATCCACATAAATCAGATTTGCCTTCAGTTGGTTACGGAAGACTTCAATTACGCTTTCGGATTCGCCTTTCCGCATCAGCCCATGATTCACATGGACACAGGTAAGCTGCTGTCCGATTGCTTTCACAAGCAGCGCTGCAACCACTGAGCTGTCAACACCACCGGACAAGGCAAGCAGTACCCTGCTGTTACCAACCTGACGGCGAACCAGTTCAATCTGGTCGGCAACAAAATTCTTCATGTTCCAGTTTGCTTCTGCTCTACAAGCAGTAAAGACAAATTCTCGAAGCATCGCATTGACTGCATCGCCCTCCACCGGCCAACAGTCATGTTTGGTCTCACAGGTCGCAGGAGCATGTCCCACAGCCATAACGGGAATTCCGAGCGCATATAATGCCGGATTAACATCGATCGCAGCACCGTCGATAATGTTATTCTCCCCTCCGTTCAAAATGATACCCTTGACATTCGGAAGGTTTTTTACTTCTTCCGGTGTGATATCATGGGCATAGATCTCGCTGTAAACTCCAAGATCACGAATTGCTCTGGCAATCACGGTATTCTCGTGGCTACCGAGATCAAGAATTACAATCATATCCTGTTTCATATCCTACTCCGTTTCTGAGCGAATGTCTTGCTTATTATCAGGCTATTTGCTTTCGCTCAGAAACAAATAACCAATATTATAAATTGTATTATAATGCATCCTTCTGTAAAAATCATCATTTTTTTATCAGTGTTGTTCCTCTTCCCGGCACCTTCCTTTTGAACCATGTTAATAATGATTCACCGTTATGAAATTTGTGTAATAATAATCACAAATATATATATTCATTGTTTGACATGCGATATTGCAAATGTTATAATTCATTTTGTGATGTTATTTGCGCTGTTTACTTTTTATCATTTATTTTCGCTGTTTGTTCTTTTTGTTTTGATTTATTATTATTCACGTTACTATATCAAATGCTTTAAGGAGGTTTCATGAGTATAATTCAGATTGATCCTGAGAAATGTGTCGGCTGTAATTCCTGTATCCGCGTCTGTCCTGCTAAAAATGCCAACATTGCCAGAAAGGACGAACGGGGCCGGATGGTTATACATATTGATGACAGGCAGTGTATTAAATGCGGAGCCTGCATTAAGCACTGTATTCATGAGGCTCGTTATTATATTGATGAGACAAATCTGTTTATTGAGAATCTAAGAAAAGGAAGAGATATTTCTGTGATTGCCGCTCCTGCGCTGAAGGTCGCATTTCCGACAAATTGGAAGCAGGTTCTGCAATGGCTGAAGAATCAGGGTGTAAAAGAAATCTATGATGTTTCCCTCGGTGCGGACATCTGCACCTTTGCGCATCTTGCACTACTGAAAAAGAATAAGAACGCCAAGGTCATTTCACAGCCCTGTCCTGCGATCGTGAATTATATCGTAAAGCATGAACCGTCTCTGATTCCATTCCTGTCGCCAATCCACAGCCCAATGAGCTGTACCGCAATTTATATGCGAAAGAACTGCGGTGTAACCGGAGAGATTGCCGCTCTTTCTCCCTGTATTGCAAAACACGATGAATTTGCAGCACATAACCTGATTCAGTATAATGTAACCTACGCAAGACTAAAGCAGTATTTTGAAAAAGGAAAGATTTCTCTTAGTGCAATCCAAGTTGACGAGAAAAATCTGTTTGCCCATGGCGAAGGGCTGTACGGTGGAGTTTACTCCCGTCCCGGCGGACTGAAGGACAATCTGCTTCTGCATGCTCCGAAGCTGGATGTAGTGAATGTCGAAGGTGTTGATCATATCTATAAGTATCTGCGGCGTTATTCCGAAACCTCGTCTGAACTTCGTCCAAGTGTTCTTGATGTCCTGAGCTGCGATTTTGGCTGTAACAGCGGTCCAGGGACCGGCGGAAGCTTTGACCTTTACAGCTCACTGGATGTAATGAAAAAGGTGGCGAATAAATCCATTTCACGCAGAAAACATCTGTTCAAAAAGGATCTGCAGTTCTTAAGCTTCAGCAGGACGCTGACACTTTCTGATTATTACTGCAGCTATCAGGCAGAAAATATTGCTATTACAGAGCCTCCGGCTTATGCAGTGGAAGAAAGCATGCGCCGTCTGTATAAAAATACACAAAATGATCGCAACTTTAACTGTCATGCCTGCGGATACGAAACCTGTCAGGATATGGCGAAGGCAATTGCTCTCGGTCTCAACGATTGTGAAAACTGCCGGCAGTTTATATTTCACAAGGAAATTGAACGTCATTCCCAGCTTGAGGGTGTTTATCACAATGTCAGCCGGCTTGTGGAGCATCTGAACGATGTTGTGACCACCTGGACGCAAAATGCCGCATCCGTAAATGCGCAGGCGGAGGATATCGCCAGTGCAGGAACCGCTACCGGATCGGCAATGCAGGCAATCGTTGAACAGCTTGAACAGCTGAAGGAAACCTGTCACAGTATTTCCGATACTGTGACAGGAATCAACGTCAATGCAGACGATTACCAGAAGATGACCTCTAAGATTGAATCAATTGCACTGAACACAAATATTCTGTCCCTGAATGCTTCCGTAGAGGCTTCCCGTGCAGGAGCTGCCGGCAAAGGCTTTGCCGTAGTTGCAGCTTCCGTCCGCGACCTGTCCGGCGAAACGACCAGAGCAGTCGATGACGCTAAAGATAATGACGTTAAGATACGTGCACGTATCCGGACGGTAAACCGGCTGGCAGACGAAACCGATACCATGCTTGCCGCATTTGTGGAGAAGGTTCAAAATGCAGATTCCGAGCTCGTAAGAACTGTTGAAAACAGTGAAGCAATCAAACAGTCCATGGCAGAAATGAATGTCATCACAAAAGAAGCAGCTCTTCTGCTTACGGAAATGATGCAGGCTGTCCGAACAGATTAGTCTGGCTGCTTCCCATAATGACCTCTTATAAATACCGGACAGACACGCTTATTCGGCATCTGCATAGCTGCAGCAGAAATCTCCGAATACGGCCTCTGCTCCGGTATTTCCCTGTGCATATAGTCCAATCATAACACCGGTAAACCCTTCGGCAACCTCCTTGGACAAAAACTTGGTAAGATTGCTTTTCAGCGTAAGCTCCTTCCAACCGTCCGAACCATTTACTGTTGCAGAAAAATGATACTTCTGTGGTTCAAAGGTGATTTTGAACGTCACCGGAAGATATCGTACTGTTCCGTCTTCTGTCTGTGCTTCAGACAGCGGATAGCTTTCCTGTACCAACGCGAGATCCCCGATGCTGATTCGCTTCTGCAGAAGAACTCTTCCTTCTGTTCGCTTCACGTAAATCTCATAGTGATACGCCTCGTTCATATATAAGGTTATTCCGGCTTCTTCTCCGAATTCACGAAGCGTTACACTAACCTCGCCCTTCATTCCTTCCTGACGAATCAGCGCAGCAGTCGGAGATTCCGCGGCGTCACTGATTGTTACCGGTGTCTCCGTCAGAACAAGAAGCTTTTCCTCCTGCTTTCCGGATGTCATATGGTAATTTTCAGTCTTCGGATTCCGCAGCATGCACCACTCGCGGTACAGCTTAGTGTTGTCAAAGGTTAGCTGCGGCTGTTTTTTCTGAATCAGTCCTTCCGGCAGCCTGTCCGTCCCAACCACCAACCTCGTCGTCCCGTTCTCCCCTGCTAATACCGTACTGCCTGCAAAGGTAACCGGTACAAGACACGTTTCCCGCCCGATAATGTGATACATCTGCCAAAGCCCGGTCTGTCGAAATGCAAGATGCACCATCCACCAGTTCCCGTTTTCGTCCTGTACAAGATCGGCATGTCCGCAGCCCTGAATCAGATAGCCGCCAAGATTCCGGTTTGTCAGTATCGGATTATTGGAAGCACCGGTAAATGGTCCGTACGGAGTTTCCCCAAATGCACAGATTTCCATATGCCCGTATTCCGTCCCGCCTTCTGCTGCAAGCAGTACATATCTGCCATTGATACGGTAAAGATGAGGTCCTTCCAGATACCGTCCGCCATTCCCCTTCCAGATACATTTTGACGGGGTAAGCTTCTTTCCTGTTTCTATATCGATTTCACACTGTACAATACCGCCCTCACCATAATCATCAGTTCCGTTGCTCATGAAATAGCATTTTTCACCTTCAAAATACAAAGAAGGATCGATTCCGTCCTGCTCTACCGAAATCGGATCTGACCATTCACCGTAAATGTCATCAGTCCATACATAGAAGTTCCCAATGCCCGAAACATTGGTCGTTACCATGTAAAACCGTCCGTTATTACAGCGGATGGTCGGTGCGTAGATCCCACCTGCGTTCCCTGCTCCGGCAAGCGGCAGCTGGCTTTCGCGGGTCAGAACATGACCAATCTGCTTCCAGTTAACCAGATCATTGCTCTCCCAGAGCACCACCCCGGGAAAATACTGAAATGTACTGTTGACCAGATAATACTTCTCCTGATACCTGCAAATACTCGGATCCGGATAAAATCCCGGAATCACCGGATTACAATAATTCATAGAGCACCTCATTTCTGCACTGTTTAGTGAACCACTCCCGACTAAAGTCACGAGAATGCACCGGCTATTATTCAAACTCTCTTTCGTGCTTCCTAAAAAAATCATAATAAACACGCACGTTCTGTAACTCTGTCCATTTTCTTACCTTAACCGGCTCATGGTCAAGGTCATACACCTTCGCTTGGCGGATAGAAAGCAAAAACGGGGAATGTGTCGCAATGATAAACTGGCAGCGAAAGAACCTCGCCGATTCCTCCAGAAAAGACAGCAGCTCCTGCTGCCGCTCCGGTGACATACTGTTCTCCGGCTCATCCAGCAGATACAGCCCGTTCTCTTTAATCTTCTCCGTAAAATACATAAATGCGCTTTCACCATTCGATCTCTCGCGAACATTGTCCACCACATTTTCACGGATAAACCGGGACTGGGTCAGCTTTCTTGACTGGTTAATCTTCTTCAGCGTGTCATAATCATCAAGTGACTGCAGCCGGAACTTTGAACTCTTTACCGAATACTTCATGTCCATGTATTCCTCGAACAGATCCTCACGTTTTCTGTCAATTCCTTCATTCAGCGAGCGAAGCTTCAGCATATAATCAAAGACATCATCACTTGTGATAATCCGGCTCTCTTCCGTAATCTCAGCCACCTGTTCGTATTCGCAAAGATCAATATAATCTTTGTAAAAGTTTGACCGGTTGTACAGAGTGTCGCGCTGCAGTTCCAGCTTCTCGGCAATTACATTCAGCGCTGTTGTCTTTCCTGAACCATTCCCGCCATACAGGATCGTAACCGGTTCAAACTCCAGCCGCCGAAGATCATTCCGTGAAATGACCTGAAACGGGTAAAAAGTATCATAGCAGGTCCTTTTCTGTCCCATTGTAAATGAATATTCCTGTTCCTTTGTCGGAAATGTAAATTCTGCCAGATAGATCATCTTTGCCTTCCTTGACGGAGTATTTTTGCAGACTCACAACCAGGCTTTCAGGTTCTGATCTGCGATTATTTATACTTGTGTTCTGTTACTAGCCTGCCGGGTGAAAGATTTGAAAATCTCCCATTCAAAATGAATTATGTTTATTATAGCAGGTATCCTCCGTATGGTCTAGCCAAGATTTGTTCCACTCTAGTCATTAATAATCTACTCCGGAATAGGTCTGCCCGAATCCGGTCTTGCTTTTCAGAGTTTTACATTTATTTAAAATTATGCTTGCTTTTTTTTTTGAAACGTGTTATCTTAGAGCACATAAATTTTCTTACATCCGTTTCGGCATCGGCGCCGGTGATGTAAGAATCCAATTCATAGGAAATCGGCTATGATGGAGACTTTGCTTCGTGGATTCATTGTACGACAGGGATTTGTGCCACCGACTGAGAGCACAATACGGATGATACAGTGCAGCAGGGAACACTCCGGAGCTCATGAACGACCGCATTTTGGAAAACAGGATGCCTAGCTTCATGCGAATCGCGCACGTTACGCGCAAAGTGGAAGTGTTTAATACAGGAGAACCGGAGCGCGTGCTTTGCCGATTCTATTGCAGATCCCAGAATACAATGATGTATATCGGGCGGATACTTCAATGCGGGTGGTACCGCGGATATTATTTGTTTATTCGTCCCGGCAGAAACAGAATGTTTCTGCCGGGATTTTTTTATTGGAAATTACATCTGGATAAAAATGCTCCGCTAGAGAATTGCGTTTTTTATCCTCTACAGGAGCAACACCGGGAGAAGCTTTTGTAATCCCACATAAAAGGCTGATATCCCGCAGGACGGGATTAAGATAGCAATAATTAAAGAAAGGGGGATATGCTGGACTTAAGGTCTTGTTCAGCATACGGATATGAAATTTGTAGACAGTGTTACAAAAAAAGATGTTATGACACTACAGGAGATGACTTCGGAAAATATGACCGGGAGGATCGTGTCTGCAAACGGCACCATCCACTCCCTTAAGGACATGGGCTGCTTTTCCTTTGTTCTTCTTAGAAACAGGGACGGTCTTCTCCAGTGCGTTGCAGATAACCGTTGCCGGCTTCCGTCACTGAAGACTGGGCAAGCTCTGACCGTGACCGGAGAACTCAGGGAAGAACCGCGTGCTCCGCATGGGATTGAACTTCTTCTGACCGGAGCTGTTGTTCTTTCCGAACCGGCAGAACAGCCGCCTCTTTCAATTGAGAAGAAACGTCTGTCCTGTTCTCTTGAAACAAAGCTTGATTACCGTCCCGTTGCTCTCCGTAACTTAAGAGAACGTGCTGTTTTCAAGATACAGGAGGGGATTGTCCGCGGTTTTCGCGAATATCTGTATCAGCATGGCTTTACCGAGGTTCATACCCCGAAGATTACTGCAAAAGGCGCAGAGGGCGGATCGAATATTTTTAAGCTGGATTACTTTGGAAAGAAAGCGGTTCTGGCTCAGAGTCCACAGTTCTATAAACAAACCATGGTCGGCGTTTACGAACGTGTCTTTGAGACCGCACCTGTATTCCGTGCAGAAAAACACAACACAAAACGCCATCTGAACGAATATACCAGTCTTGATTTTGAAATGGGCTATATCACCTCTTTTGAAGAAATCATGGAAACCGAGACAGAGTTCCTGCAGTTCACAATGCAGCTTCTGCAGCGTGATTATGCAAAGGAGCTTGCTCTGCTTGCGGTAACTCTTCCGAAAACAGAACAGATTCCGCAGGTTCGTTTTGACGAGGCCAAGCGTCTTGTAGCGGAAAAGTATCATCGCGAAATCCACAATCCTTATGATCTTGAACCGGAGGAGGAACACCTGATCGGACAATATTTCAAAGAAGAATACGACGCTGATTTTGTATTCGTTACACATTATCCTTCAAAAAAGCGTCCCTTCTATGCCATGGATGATCCAAGTGATTCGTGCTATACCCTGAGCTTTGACCTTTTGTTCGGAGGACTCGAGATAACAACCGGTGGACAGCGTATCCACGATTATGATATGCTGAGGAAGAAGATTGCAGCCCGCGGCATGACAGAAGAGGGCATGGAAAGCTATCTGATGATTTTTCGTTATGGAATGCCGCCGCACGGAGGACTCGGAATCGGTCTGGAACGTCTTACCATGAAGCTGATTGGAGAAGACAACGTCCGTGAAGCCACTCTGTTTCCAAGAGATCTGAACCGTTTGACACCGTAATATGTTGTTTTTATTATAGAAAGGACAAGGAAATGAAGCATATTATTGATGATGAAACCATCGAAGCTGTCGGCATTCTGGCACAGCTTGATTTGACCGGGAACGAACGGGAACAGGCCCGGACTGATATGGCACGGATGCTTGATTATGTAGACAAGCTGAACGAACTTGATACAGAGGATGTGGAACCGATGAGCCATGTGTTCTGCCAAACCAACGTGTTCCGTGAAGATATTGTTATCAACGGCGACTGTCACGAGGAAATGCTTGCTAACGCTCCTCTGGTGAAAAACGGCTGTTATGTCGCACCAAAAAGCATTGGCTGACCGACCGCTTTGTAAACAGCGAATAATTCAGCGGAAATGAGGTATTCTATGGATATATTGGATTTGACAGCCCTTGAGCTGTCTTATAAGATAAAAAATCACGAACTTACGGTACAGGAAGCGATTCTTGCCGTTCTGCAGCGAATCAGCGACCAGGAGGAGCTTCTTCACTGCTATGTATCCGTCCGTCCCACAGAGGATTTGCTTACAGAAGCTGCTGCTTTACAGGAACGAATTGACCACGGAGAGCTGTCCGGTCCACTCGCCGGAGTTCCGATTGCCGTGAAGGACAATATCTGTACCAAAGGCATTCTCACAACCTGCAGTTCAAAGATTCTGGAACACTTTATCCCCACCTATTCCGCAGCGGTGATGGATCGCATCACTGCTGCCGGTCTGATTCTGATCGGAAAGACAAACATGGATGAGTTTGCCATGGGAAGCACCACTGAATCCTCTGCCTTTGGGATAACCCGCAACCCGCGGAATCCTGAGCATGTACCCGGCGGCTCCTCCGGTGGTTCCTGTGCCGCTGTCGCGGCAGGAGAAGCTTTCCTTGCACTCGGCTCTGATACCGGCGGCTCTATCCGGCAGCCTGCGGCTTACTGTGGGGTTACCGGTCTAAAGCCTACCTATGGGACCGTGTCGCGTTACGGACTCATAGCCTATGCCTCGTCTCTGGATCAGATCGGTCCGATCGGGAAAACAGCTGCGGACTGTGCCGCACTCTATGAAATTATAAAAGGGCATGATGACAAGGATTCAACCTCTGCAACAGACACCGCTTCGGTGGATGAAAAATCTGACTTTAACCGACTTACGGCCAATCTTACGGTATCCGACCGCCTTTCCGGAATCCGAATCGGAATTCCCCGGGATTATATGAAAGACAGCATTGCAGCACCGGTCGCCGAAGGGATTCGCCGTGCTGTTGAGCTCCTTACCGGTCTTGGTGCCATCGTGGAGGAATTTGATCTTGGGCTGACTGAATTTGCAATTCCTGCATATTACGTCATCGCTTCAGCCGAAGCAAGCTCCAACCTGTCCCGCTTTGACGGAGTGAAATACGGTTACCGCACGCCTTCTTATGACGGACTGCATGATATGTACAAAAAGACCCGCTCCGAAGGCTTTGGGGCTGAAGTTAAGCGCAGAATCATGCTTGGTTCTTTCGTATTGAGCTCCGGCTATTACGATGCCTATTACCTGAAAGCGCTGAAGACTAAGGCCTTAATTAAAAAATCATTTGACAACGCATTTAAAAGTTATGATTTTATCTTAAGTCCTGTTGCTCCAACCACCGCTCCGAAGTTCGGTGAATACGAGGATGACCCCATCCGGATGTATTTAAGTGATATTTACACCGTCTCGGTTAATCTCTGCGGACTACCGGCAATCAGCCTGCCCTGCGGGCGGGATTCGAAGGGTCTCCCCGTCGGAGTCCAGCTGATCTCCGACTGTTTTGCAGATCAGAAGCTTCTTTTGACAGCAAACGCATTTGAGGCTGCAGAAAGAACATCCGCTGCTTTATAATGTTTTCATTTAATTATCAATTATATAAGGAACCGGTTCCTACGATTCCATGAACGGAGGCTGCTATGTCGCACTCAGGAAGTACTCAATACGAAATCGTAATCGGGCTGGAGGTTCATGTTGAACTTGCCACCGCAACAAAGATTTTCTGCGGCTGCTCCACCGCCTTCGGCGGAGCTCCGAATACCCATACCTGTCCGGTCTGTACCGGAATGCCCGGATCTCTTCCTGTATTAAATAAGAAAGTTGTTGATTATGCAATGGCTGTCGGTATTGCAACCAGCTGTGCCATTACAAGAACCGGAAAATTTGACCGGAAGAATTACTTTTATCCCGACAATCCGCAGAACTATCAGATCTCCCAGCTGTATCTTCCAATCTGCAGGAACGGCGGTGTAGAGATCGAGACTGCCGCCGGGAAAAAGCTTATAGGAATTCATGAAATTCACATGGAGGAGGATGCCGGCAAGCTGGTACATGATGACTGGACCGACAGCTCTCTGGTTGACTATAACCGCTCCGGTGTTCCTTTGATTGAAATTGTCTCCGAGCCGGATATGCGCTCGGCAGAGGAGGTTATCGCTTATCTGGAGAAGCTCCGGCTGCTGCTGCGTTATCTGAAGGTTTCCGACTGCAAGCTGCAGGAGGGTTCGATGCGTGCCGACGTCAATCTTTCGGTACACCATCCGGGTGAGCCCTTCGGCACCCGTACCGAGATGAAGAACCTTAACTCTTTCAAAGCAATTTCCAGAGCGATTGAAAATGAGTGCGCACGTCAGATTGAACTGATTGAAGACGGGCGATCTGTCGTTCAGGAAACCAGACGCTGGGATGATAATAAAGAAGCTTCCTATGCCATGCGTTCCAAGGAGGATGCAAAGGACTACCGCTATTTTCCTGAGCCGGATCTTGTTCCCCTTGTCATTGATGATTCCTGGCTTGAAGAAATCCGTTCCAAGCAGCCGGAATTCCGCGATGCAAAGCTTCTTCGATATCAACGGGAGTATGATCTGCCCGAATATGACTGTTCTATTATTACCGGCTATAAAAAACTGACTGAACTCTTTGAAGCTGCCGTTGCGTACGGAGCATCCCCAAAGAAGGTTGCCAACCGTTTGATGGTAGAAACGCTGCAGCTCTGCCGGGAACACGACATGGATCCGGAGGAGGTGACATTTTCTCCGGAACATCTTGCCACACTGACAAACCTTACAGAGCAAAAAATCATCAACAGCTCTGTTTCAAAAGAAATATTTGAAAAAATATTTACAGATGACATTGATCCGCAGAGCTATATTAGTGAACACGGACTGACCACTGTTAAAGACAGCTCCGCTCTCGAGGAGCTCGTTCGACGCGTGATCGATGCAAATCCCCAATCGGTAAATGATTACCGAAACGGGAAAAGCAAGGCCATCGGATATCTGGTTGGACAGTCCATGAAGGAAGCCCATGGAAAAGCCGATCCAACCGAGCTTAACCGCCTGTTGACCGAACTTCTTTCCTAAGCTTTTGGATTACAACAACCTGCCTTTTTCCTGTTTTTTCGTCTCCTTACGGTATGCTGCCGGATGAATCCGGCAGCATTACCACTCTTGTCGTACAAAATGAATTTACTGAATTTTTGGTTAACTTTTGAGAAAATGAAGTTCTTTCTATGGATAATGCGTGATTTTTTCACTCTTTTCAGTCTGTTTTTTATATAAATTTTATGCGGCTATAATCACGTTCAACATTTGGTGTTCCACATGTTTTCTGTAACAATTTGTCGTGTTTATACCTGAAAAATATGATTGACCGGGTAAGTTCTGCCATTTTTGACATTTTTCACAAAATACGAAATATTCCCTTGACTTTTTTATATATTTTTGGTACTCTGTTGTAAGAAGTCCGTAACAATTATGTAATAATTATTACAAAATACATAAAGGACTGAAGTCTGGGGAGGCTTTTATGAGGAGTTTATTTACAAAAGCATTTCTTGTACTTGCTGCAGCGCTGTTGATTGGGGGATCAGCACATGGGGTACAGGCAAGTGCAGCCGAGGAAAATTTAATTGGATTATCTTCCGAATATCTTCGTATCTATATTGATCCGAACGGTACACTTGGTGTTATTTCGGACGAGTTTGTTGATGAAAATCTTCAGGTTTTAAGTATTGACGGCAAGGCTCAGCTGCTCAGTCAGGTTGCTTATGCCAATGTGCAGTCTTATGTTAACATCCGTTCCGGTCCTTCCACCGATTATGAAATTGTCGGAAGATTATATCCTGGTGGAATGGCTACCGCAGTAGCTTCCGAGAATGGCTGGACAAAGATTATCTCAGGTCAGATTGAAGGTTATATCCGTTCTGATTTCTTATTATTCGGCGAAGATGCAGTGAAGGCTGCCGAGACCTATTACTCCAAGCATTACCGGGTTGTCAGCTCTACTTTGAATCTTCGTGCAAGCGCAAGTACCGATTCTACAATCAAGGCACAGTTATTTAAGAATGCTGACCTTACCCTGATTGAAGTTTCCGGGGACTGGCTGAAGGTTACCTGGAACGGAACCGCATCCTCCGTAACCGGTTATGTTCACAGCTCTTATGTTTCCAACGAATATAAATATGCCGTATCACCGGAGGAAGCAAAGGATTTTGAAGAGAAGAATTCTTATTCACTCTCTAACATCATCTGGCCGCTTCCCGGCAATCGCAGTATTGCAGCATATTTTGGATACCGCGTGCCTCCTTGTGCAGGCGCAAGCTCCTATCACCGCGGACTGGATATCGGTGGTGCTTCGGGTCTCAGTATTGTAGCCGCACTCTCCGGAACCATTATCGGAACAGGATATGACAGCAGCGCCGGAAACTATGTTATTCTTGACAGCGGCAACGGTGTGGTAACAAAGTACTATCACTGTTCCAAAATTCTTGTTTCGACCGGCGAGAAGGTAACTCAGGGACAGACCATTGCAAAGGTTGGCTCAACCGGAATATCAACCGGACCGCATCTGCATTTTGCGCTGGTTTTGAACGGAAACTATGTAGATCCTTATCCATATCTGAAAAGCGTTCAGTACAAATAACTAATACAACAGCAGCCTGTGGGACGATTGTTCCTCAGGCTGTTTTTATTTCTTTTTTCACACCCTTGACAATCCGATTTCAGGGTGCTAAACTTACCTCATAGAACAACCGATTGCGCTACAGGCTTTCAGCGGTTTTCGGCAAATCTCTCAGGAAAGGATCGACTTTATGGATCATTTTATATTAAATATCATTCACCGACCCGAAATGGTTCCGGAATATGCGGAGAAGATTACCGGACACGGTAAGGAGGAGGACATCGGCAGAAAGACTCTTTTGACCGAGTCACTTGACATTTTCAAGCTTCAGCAGGAAATTGCGCATAAGAACGGATTGAAGACCACGATTCAGATGACCTATGCAAGCCTTTTTAACGATGAAGCGGTTTCTCTCGCAAAAGAACATCATGAGAAGTATGGTGATGAGATTGCACTGACGCTGCTTGGTCTTCCCTGCAATGAATTCCGCGAAAAATACCATACGAAAGACTTTTGTATCTGGATGTTTTCTATGGATGACAAAAAATCCATCGTAACTGATGTTTTTGAAAAATTTCATGAACGGTTTGGATTTTATCCGGAATCGACCGGTTCTTATTTTATGGATGCTGATCTGATTAATTATGTGAAGGAGACCTATCCGACTGTAAAATGTGCGGTTGCCGCCTGCTGGGAGGAGGGCCCGAAGGCTTACCATACCTGTAACAACTCCTGGTATACCCTGCTCGACGGCGGTCCATGGAATCCCTGGATTCCCTCCAAAAAGAATTCCCACGCTCCGGCTGCCAATGAAGCTGAAGACTCCGGTATTGTTGCGATTCCGCATCTTTCCCGTGATCTTCTTGCCTGCTATGACGGCAACGGCTCTAATTTCGGCACTCATCCGCAAAATGTACTCCGTGGAATGATTTATCAGAACGGCGAATTTCCGTATTTGTTTAATTTGATTGACCAGTATCGCTCCCTTAAGAAATACAACCGCGGATACTCGTATAATATGATGTTTGTCGGACCCGGATGGATGAACAAAATGGGTCGCTGGGAAGCTCCGTACGAGCTTCTGGTTAAAAGTTACGAGGAAGGAATGGCCTACTACGCAAAGCTGAAACGTGAGGGTCAGCTGGAAGAGATGACCATGTCCGAATTTGCTGATTTCTATCGTGACTGTCATGAATACACGCAGCCGGAATGTGCACTCTGGAAGGACATCCTCTATGGATCTGAGAAGCAGCTGTTCTGGTACTGTGATCCGTTTATGCGTGCCTGTGTCAATGTGGATCAGGGCGGCGCAGTCGTAGATCTCCGTCCGTATGCGGCAAAGCTCTACTGGCCGGTCGGCATTGGCACAAAGCATGTACAGGATGCTTCTTATCCTTTTTTGATTCAGGAAAAATACCGTGCCGGCTATTTTACACATTATGCCGGAGAGGGAACAATTCGAAGTGCAAAGCTCTCCTATAAAGGAGAGGAGGTTGATCTGTGTCTCTGCCGTACAAAGGCTGTCTTCTCTGAGGAGGGCAACACACGTGTGCTGACTCTGAAGCCTGTTGAACTGGAATTTTCGGGGCTTACGGTCACCCTGCAGACACGGATTCTCTTTGAAGAGGGCAGCTCCTGCATCCGCATGGAACGTTCTGTTCTGGACATGAACGGCCCCGACATGGAGACCGCTGACCAGAATTCAGACACTGCACCTGTTGTTGAACTAAACGAATACATGGTAGCTTGTTACGGTACTACCGAATATCCGGAGGATATGACCGGTATCACGCTGTCTTTGCACTCAGATGATAAAACCGATAATATTTCCTATGAATACCGCTGCCGCGAGAAAGAAACCCTTTCTGCAGATTCTGCTTCGGCTGTTATTCCTGCAATTGAGACAAAAGTCTCACTGAATGCTGTGGATGCTGATCTTGGTTATATCCGCGAGGGTTATGCATTTTCACCGATGTTTACACTCGGCATGAAAAAAGCATTAAAAAACAAGGAGGTCTTTGAGACATGGCTCAAGCTGGAAAAGGCAAACTAAATTACCGCTGTCCCTCCTGTTTTATGAGGGATCTGGATATCGATATGTTCTATGATAAGGATAAGAAGGAATACTATTGTCTCCGTTGCCAGTATACCGGTTCCGAAGAAGATGTTCTTGAGAAGAACCAGATGGCACGGTTCCGTTACCGAAGAATTGCAGACCGGATTACTGACTTTGACTGATGCTCTTAACGGACATATGTACCTCAAGACCTGCATTTACTTGACACAAACCCTTCTCGGTCATAACTTGCTTTCACATTAAGCCTATGGTAAAATGAAACCGTAATTGGTTTCATTTTACCATAGGCTTTTTGGGTGGGAGTATTTTATGGGGATTATAAACAAAATAAAGCAGCGGTTTCAAAAAGCTCCGGAACACAGATGGACTTTGGACCGGATGCTCGGACGTGTTTCTCTTGCGAACAAAATGCTGATTATTCTAATCGGTGCCATTCTTGTACCGCAATTTATTCAGACCTTTTATTTTTATACGGAAACAGAGCAGAGCATCCAGCGCGAATTGCTGGAAAAGCTCAATGCAGAAATCGATGACAATGCCGATCGCCTAAACAACAGTCTATTAGCCGTGGTCGCGCTTTCCAAATCCTACCATACCAATATAGATCTGTATCGCTATCTTGATTTCAATTACGAACGCGATTTTAGCTATTATATTACATATCAGGAGAAAATCCGGCAGATGATCGGATCGGATTTTCCGTATTACCTGCAGCTCAAGCAGATCATGATCTATACGGACAATCCGACGATGTTCAACGGCGCTTATGTTAGAAAAATGATTCCGCTTGATGGTGTAACCTTTCAGGAGAATTATTCGGATTTGTGTATGTCCTCTATCAAAGACAAGGGCGAGGGTGTATATCTGCGCGTCGCTGTGGTTCCACAGCTCCTGTCCGGTGTTGAGGACAGAAGTCTGAGCATAGTTCGTGTCCTTGACTATTACGACCAGCTTAACAATTACAACATGATTCTTCGAATCGATCTGAATGTTCCTTATCTTATTTCTCTGCTCACTGATTCCGGTCTGTTTGAAAACGTGTATCTCGTCGATCGTGACAATCGTATTCTCCTGGCAAGCGGAAGCTATCGTAATGTCGGTAGCTATGACATTTTCAATCCGGATGATTATAATGATGATATTATCCTTCTTGAACGTTCCGTCGGAAGCTTTCCGTTAAGACTGTACGGACTTTATGACTCCGGAACGATTTCGGAACAGTTTAGCGACAGCCGATGGAAAATGCTCGAGATTTCTCTGATAACCTTTGGCATCGCAGTTTTGTGTATTATGCTCGTGGCCGGAAATCTGACAAAACGTGTGAAGGTTCTTGTAAAACAGTCCCGCCAGATCGCACAGGGGAACTTTATCCAGAATCCGATACGTGACAACGGTACCGATGAGATCAGTGCAATTGAAACAAGTATGGATCAGATGAGCAATCAGCTGCAGACACTGATTGAACGGGAGTATCATGCAAAGCTCCGGCATATCCAGCTTGAGCAGGAAAGTACTCAGGCAAAGCTACTGGCGCTCCAGAGCCAGATTAACCCGCATTTTTTCTTTAATGCGCTTGAAAGTATACGTCTGAAAGCAATTGCAAAGGACGAAACAGAGACTGCTCTGATGATTAAATATATGTCAAGAATGTTCCGCCATATCATTGACTGGAATGATGATGTCGGCACGCTGGCAGACAGTATCACGTTTCTGCAGGAATTTCTTGAAATTCAGAAATACCGTTTCGGAGACGAATTTCAATATAGTATTCACACCGATGAAGCGGCTCTCTGCTGCCTTCTTCCGAAGTTTATTATTCAGCCTCTGGTAGAGAATGCCTGCGTGCACGGAGTAGAAGCAGTTTCAAATCTACGGGAAATTTCTATTGATGCTCATATAAACGAAGGAATGCTGTGTATTACTGTTGTTGACAACGGCGGCGGAATGACACCGGAACGTCTTCAGGAAATCCGCGCAATGCTCACTTCTGACAGCGAAGCTTCTGCTTCTTCTGAGGAAGCGGCTCCCGGTATTGCTGACCGTCAGCATAGTATAAGAAAATGTGTAGGACTTAACAATGTCTACCAGCGGCTGCTTTTGTATTACGGAGAGCATAATTTCAGTTTTGATATTCAGAGTGTTTACCACCAGGGAACCACCTGTGTTGTCATGCTGCCCTGCAGCACATTGGCGAAAGCTTCCGGCAAAGGAGGAGAAGACAAATGTACCGGGTTATGATTGTGGACGATGAGATGGCAATTCGAACGAACCTTGCCAAAGCAATTCCTTTCACGGAACACGGTTTTCAAGTCACTGATGTGGCTGCAAACGGTGAAGAAGCACTTGCCATGCTTGCGACTGCCCGACCGGATTTGATTTTTCTGGATGTCTGTATGCCGATCATTGACGGAATTGGTTTCTTAAAGGAGCTTCGTACCAGTGAATACAAGGGTTTACAGGTAATCATGCTGTCCGGCTACAGCGAGTTTTCCTATGCACAGAAGGCTCTTCGCTATGGAGCTAAGGCTTATCTGACCAAGCCGGTAGAAGAGGAAGAAATTATCCCCTTGCTGGAGGAAGCCAGAAAGGAACTGGATCTGCAGAAAAAAAGCGCCGTTCAGGCCGGAATTCAGTCCCGGATTTCTCTGCTTCGGGAATATTACAGCAGCGGAAGTCTGGCCGCTAATGATTTATTTGAAAAAGATACACTGATGCACTGTGTCCTTCTTTCCGATAATACTCTTTCGGATGAAAGCAATGCTCATCATATTCTTCAGGAGACAGTCACTTTTGCTACACAGCCTCTCGGAAATTGTCTGTTCCGTTCCCGCGGAAGCATTCATACCTATCTGCTCAACAGAACTCTGCTGCCAAAAGAAGAAAAACACTTCGCAGAACAGCTTCTTTCCGAGCTCGAATCAAAAGGATTAAAATGTACTCTTCTCTTCGACAATACCTTATTTGTTCCGTCACCGGTTTCCTTCCGTGAGCTATATTCCGGTCACCTGTATACCCTTTTGACCAAAACCTTTTACGGAAGTCAGGGATATCAGTGTTACACAACCCTGACAGAACCCACTTCCGATTATGACTCTGCTCTTGAAAACGATTTTCTTTCTTCAATGAAAGAAAGTCTTGCAGAGCTCCGTCGTGCTGATCTTGGCGGTATTCTGCGAGACTTCGTAGAGAATCTGCGCAGACTAAAACCTTCTCTTGAAGATATACAGCGGATCAACTACCGTATTTATTATCTTTTAGTGGAGGTGATGGCCTCCGTAAATGAATCCGAACCTGAGAACCCGCTTCTTCAGCCTCTTGAATGGAGGGACAACCCCTGCTTTTATACGTTTGATGCATGGGTTCAGCATCAGCAGACATTGATTGATTCTGCTTATACGTTTCTGGAACGATGCCGCAAAATGAAACGTCTTGGCATCTCCGGAGAAATCGCAGAATATGTGTTCCGCCATTTTCAGGAGCCCCTTTCGATCCGCCAGCTGTCCGACCTTTTCTATGTCAATCCTGCTTATCTTGGAAGAGCGTTTCGAAAAGCCACCGGTGTCCCCTTTAACCAATATCTTCACAATCTTCGTATGTCAGAAGCGAAGCGCCTGCTGCTGCAGACGGATAAGCACGTCTATGAGATTTCTTCCATGCTCGGTTATGCTGAGTGCAAGTATTTTACTGCAAAGTTTACCGCTGATATCGGAATCAGCCCAATAGAGTATCGCAAACGCGGCAAGGAAGTTTAAAATTCGGAATCATTGGTGCAGTTTTCGGAATGACATTGCAAAAACCGGCTGATATAATTTTCTTACCATAATAAGAAAGGTGGAGAGTATATGAAAATGAAAAAAATTATTGCTTCTTTATTGGTTGTAGCAATGATTTTCGGACTTGCAGCATGTGGGGGAAATGCGAATGCTGACAATCCGGAAACCGCAACAAAAGCACCGACCAGTACAGCTGCAGCAACCAAAGCTCCCGATTCCTCCTCAACAGGTACGGAAGAAAAAGATCCCGGTGATTACGGCGGACTTGTTCCGATGGCAGATGCCAACGACCCGATTACCTTTAAGATTTTTATCCGTGACCCAAGCACCGCACCTTCCAAGGATAATCCGATCCTGAAGAAGATTACCGAGCTTACCGGCGTAACGATCGAATACGAGTTTCTCGTAGGAGACCTTGACCAGAAGGTCGGAGTTATGATCGCCGGAGAAGATTATCCGGATGCAATTTTTGCAGACAATGCAAAATTCATTGATGCCGGTGCTTTTATTCCGATAGAAGATCTTCTCCCGAATTACCCGAACCTGTACAAGCATTACAGTCCATATGCTGACAAGATGACTGCTCCGGACGGACATCAGTACATTCTTGAGCTTTATGGAACCAGCGCTATCGCAGCTCCGATCTTCGAGGATACCGGTGTCGGCTTCTGGATTCAGAAGGCGGTACTCGAAGAGGCAAATACCATTCCTCATACTTTAGATGAGTATTTCACCTTGATTGAAAATTATAAAGCAAAATATCCTGAAATTGATGGTGTTAAGACCGTTGGTTTTGAAATTCTCTGCGATGGCTGGAGAGATTTCTGCCTCCGTAATCCTGCCCAGCATCTTATGGGTGCAGGAAATGACGGTGATGTTTTCGTTGATCTTAATACGATGACTGCTTCTCTTTACCAGATTACCGATACCGCAAAAGCATATTATAAGAAGCTGAACGAAGAATACCAGAAGGGTATTATTGAAGCAGAATGCCTTACCGAAAGCTATGATCAGTATATTTCCAGACTTTCTACCGGTTCTGTTCTCGGCTTCTTTGATCAGGGCTGGAATTTCAACAGTGCAATTGCCGTTCTGAAGACAGACGAAAAGTATAACCGTACCTACGTTGCTGTTCCGATTGCAAACGAAGGTGTTCAGGATGGTTATCTTGATGCTGTCAGCAAGAATATTACCGGAAATAACGGTCTCGGAATCTCTGTTAACTGCAAAAATCCGGAAAGATTACTTGCGTTTTTTGACTGGCTGCTTCAGAGAGAAGTTCAGGATTATATTCAGTGGGGCGTAGAAGGTGTTGATTATATAGTTACCGAAGACAACGGCAAAATGTTTACCGAAGAAGGCCGCGTGAAATACAACAACGAAGCGAGAAGACGTGATGAGCTCGGTCATACGCTTTATAACTACTCTCCTAAGCGTCAGGGCTTATATGAGGACGGTGCTCCCTGCGGTTCTGCATATTCTGCTGACGAATTCCTTGTTGGTCTTTCCGAATATGATCAGAAATTCCTTGATCAGTTTGGATTCAAGTATTTTGCTGAATTCCTTTCTGCTCCGGTTGACCGCCCTGATTACTATCCTGTCTGGTCCTTTGCTATGGAAGAAGGTTCTGCTTCCCAGATTGCTCATACCGATCTTGAAACAATCTGCCGTAAATATTATCCTCAGCTGATTCTCTGTGATCCTTCAGAATACGATACTCTCTGGACGAAGTTTGTCACCGATATTGACGCAGCGGATATGGAATCCTATCTTAAGGATATCAACGATAGAATTGCTGCATTTTACAAATAGGTTATAAGTACCAGTGAACACCGGGGAAGAGGCAACCCTCTTCCCCTTTTTTAAGGAGATAAACATGAAAGAACGAACAAAAACGCTTGGGAAACGTATAAAGGCACAGAGAACTCTTTTCATAATGATTATTCCCTGTATGATCTTTACCTTTATTTTCAGTTATCTTCCCCTTCGCGGCTGGATTATGGCATTTCAGAAATTTAAGCCGAAGCTTGGTTATGCCGGCTCGGAGTTTGTCGGTTTTGATCAGTTTGAGTTTCTGTTTAAGAGAAAAGAGTTCTGGCTGGCTTTACGTAACACATTAGCAATGTCGACGCTGAATCTCGTCTTTGGATTTTTCTTTGCAATTGTTTTTGCATTACTTCTTAACGAGATCCGCGTGCAGAAATTAAAAAAATGGACACAGACTATTTCCTACCTTCCTCATTTCTTAAGCTGGGTTATTGTCTGTTCTCTTGTTATGAACATGCTTTCGTCATCGGATGGTACTCTCAACAATGTTCTGATGGCACTTGGAATTATTAAAAAGCCTGTTCTTTGGCTTGGAAGCGAAAAATTGTTCTGGTGGGTCGTTACCTTTGCAAATGTCTGGAAGGAAATGGGCTGGAATTCAATTATATATATTGCCGCAATGGCTGGAATTGACGGTTCTCTGTATGAAGCCGCAGAAATTGACGGTGCAAACCGTTATAAAAAAATGTGGTATATCACATTACCGAGTATCCGTTCTACGATCGTTGTTCTGTTGATTATGAATCTTGGCTGGATTCTTAATGCCGGCTTCGAGGTTCAGTATCTTTTGGGCAGCGGAATCACACAGGATGTAGCAAGAACCATTGATATTTTTGTAATCGAGTACGGAATTAAAAGTGGTAATTATTCACTGGCAACCGCTGCCGGTATTTTTAAGTCTGTTGTTTCCATCACTTTGGTTGCTGCAACAAATAAGATTGCCAGCAAATGTGGTGAAGACAATCTTTTTTAGGAGGATATTATGGGCATATTCAAAAGTAAAACCCCATCCAGACACAGAAAGCATTACGGTGCCGAGCCGATTATTTTTCATACCTGCAATACGCTCATCATGCTTTTTATCTGTGTCATTATGCTTTATCCGTTTTTAAATACCATTGCGGTTTCCTTCAATGATGCGACCGATTCTCTCCGCGGAGGAATCAAACTGCTGCCGCGTAAATTTTCACTGTACAGCTACCAGACTGTATTTAAAAATGAGCTTCTTCTGACCGGATTTATCAATTCCGTTCTACGGACTGTACTCGCTACTGTACTCGGTGTCTTTGTCGGTTCTCTGATTGGATATGTACTTTCCAGACCGGAATTCGTCTTTCGTAAATTTGTCTCTAGGTATTTTCTGGTCACTATGTACATTTCCGCCGGACTGATTCCGACCTATTTTCTGATTAAGGATCTGCATCTTCTCAACAATTTCTGGGTTTATGTTCTTCCGAATCTAATCAGCGTGTTTAATGTAATTATTATCAAATCCTTTATGCAAAGCATTCCTGACAGTTTGGAAGAAGCCGCCAAGGTAGACGGTGCCGGATATTTCAGATGCTACTGGCAGATTATGGTCCCCTGCTGTAAGCCTGTTCTTGCGACTGTTGCCCTGTGGAGCGCAGTCGGTGCATGGAACTCCTGGTTTGATACCTTTCTGTACTGTTCGGGCGAAACCAAGCTTACCACGCTTCAGTATGAAATGATGAAGCTTCTCTCCTCTGCGATGAATACAGGTTCCTCCAAGGATATGGCAGGCATATTCGGTGGTGCTGTTCAGACGGTTACGCCTGTTTCCATGAGGGCAGCGGTTACCATTGTCGCTTCTGTTCCTATTCTGATTGTCTATCCGTTTCTTCAAAGATATTTTGTCACCGGTGTTACGCTCGGTGCTGTAAAGGGCTGACGATTCACTATTTATTGTTAATCTTCCAAAAAACCGGTTCTGCCGTAAAACGCAGAACCGGTTTTATATTACCGCCTTACTCTTCTGTATAGATACTTAGGGCTCTTATATATCCCCAGACAGGCGGAGCTTTTACTTCCAGTCCTACAATCAGCCGTCCGGGATGTTCCATTGTTATCCCGGTGATTTCATAATCCAACCAGTCTTTATCCTGAGGATAAATCCATTCTACATAATGTCGTTCCTGCGGCGTTCCCGCTGCACTGCAGACATTCATATTGACCTCCACGCCGGTTGTATTGGTTCCGAAATACTGAAGCCGGAAGGTATATTTTCCCGGTTCAGGCAACCATACCTCACTATTCAGGCGAAGACGGAAGTTGTTCTCGCTTTCGAAATAAAATGCATTTCCGTTCTTCTGTCTCTTAACTTCACACTCTACATCCTGTGCTTCCAGATTCCATCCATCCAGTCCGGCCGAAAAGCTTCCTGCCGGAAAATAGTTCGTCTTCTCAATCCAGCGCTCTTCCACCTGCAGGGTATAGTGAAGCGGAAGTTCTCCTTCGGTGTAGATTTCCTCTCCGGTGCTTTGCACAGCTCTGCGCGTTGTTCCTGTCAGAGTAAGGACAAATGGTGCCTGCAGCGATGTCCCGGTCCAGTTCCGGCATACTACTGTGTTCTCCGTTCCGGATTCGCACAGCTCTGCATTTGTCCAGACAGCGTCACGTATTTCGGTCTTTCCGTCAAAGGTAAGAATTCTGACCTTTTCCGGAAGCTTCAGCTCCTGCAGTAATTCCGCAAGGGTGTGGGAAGAACAACTCCTGTCTTCTCCCAAGGCGCAGCGCTTTCCCATTCCGCTGTCCGTAAGCATCGTCCAGTTATCCTCGGTGACAAGCCATTTTCCAAAATCGGAACTGCCCTGCCCACTGTTTTCATTTTTCGTTTCTGTCCTTGGACTGTTCTTTTCTATGCATTCATTTGCCGCGTCAGACCTTAATCGGAAATCCGGCTTGATGGTCGATACTTCCTCTTTTGGGATTACGGACAGCACCTTTACCGGAAGGCGGTTTTTACGGGCATCGGGAACAAACCGGAATGCACTCATCGCCACCGTGGGGCGTGCATCAGCCGTCATAATCCCCATGCTTGCCGACCAGCCGTTTCCTCCGGGACGCGGAATATCGAGCGGTTCCCAGTAATACACTCCAAGACCCATTCCATTTTTTAAGGAAGCAACAATATTCATTACCAGTTCCACAACGCGACGCTGCCCTTCAGGACTTGCCGGAAATCCGGAAATCCGTACCTGCTGTTCCGTTACAAATCCACCCTCCGCAAGTCTCCAGGCATGTGCAGTCTCTGCCGCCATGACCGGTCGGTGGTATCGCTCAATAACACGCTCCATGCAGTCACGAAATTCTGCAAAGGTTCCGTGCCAGAACGGATAGTAGGACAGAGCGATAATATCAAAATCCGTAACACCGTTAGCAATTGCCTTATCAAACCAGTTTTCAAAATACTGGTATCTTCCGCCTTGATCGAGATGAATCACCAGCTTAACACGAGGTATATTTTTCCGGATTCCTTTTCCGTTACCGGCTCCGGTCGTAACCGGCATCTCCGGATATGGGAATTGTTCTTCCGATAGGGATTCCATCATGCTTCTGCCTTCTTCATGCTCGACATCCAGTTCCCGGACTGCCTGTATTCCGGCATTAATCAGCTGGGCAAGCTGGGGAAAGTTACGTACCTCTCCTTCCGGAAAAAGCATTCCGCTGCGGATTTCATTTCCGATCTGTACATATTCCGGATAGACCTCTTCCTTCTCCAGAGTTTTTAACACCGTATAAGTGTAATCATGCACCGCTTCAACGAGCTTTTGAAATGACAGTCCCTCCCATGCCTTTGGCTTTCGCTGCTGACCGGGGTCAGCCCACCAGTCAGAGTAGTGAAAATCCAGAAAGAAGCTCATTCCGTTTTCTTTTATCTTTCTTGCCATACGAATTGTGTCGGACAGATTACAATATCCGCCCGATTCAGGCAGATTCTCCGGTTCATTCCATATTCTGAGACGAACAGAATTTACCCCGTTCTTTTTTATCAGAACAAACGGGTCAATCGGTGTTCCGTCCTCATCACGATATACAAAACCCTTATCCAGCATTTCCGGCAAGGTTGAAATATCCATTCCCTTTATAAACTCCATCTTTTCTCCTCTCGCCCTTTATTCCGACAGCTGTTCTCATCCCTTGATGGTATCAACTGCTCCGACAACTGCTTCTCATCCCTTGATGGTATCGATTGCTCCGAAATTCCAGATTTTAATGTTGTATTCATAGACCATAGCAGCACCGCAGTAAATACAGTGCTTTGCTCCAAGTGTCGTAATCGGAGCTCCGCAGTTCGGGCAGTTAAACCCCGCCATACCGGTATTGATTCCGGACAGCTTCGATGCATCCTGTACGTAGATCAAATGCATCATGTATTTTGTCTGTCTCATTTTCTCTTTCGAACCGTAAACGACCTCATTATCCTTGACTTTCCACATACGGTAACCTGCCGACGCCTGCATTTCGATCACACACTGACCGTTCTTTTTTGTATACTTCCACATTTCCACCTGATGCACGGTAATATCATCATAGTAGGTTCTGACTCCGCCGTTTTCATCATCATTGATTGCAAGCTGAACCTGCTGCTTCAGTTCCGGATTGGTTTCTTTCGTAAGCAGTCCGGTATCATGATTATTAATTGCGAGTAGCATGCTTTTCAGCACATTCTTCGCCTTCATCTGCATTTCACTCCAGTTAAATTCCGGAAAGTCCTTCTGTACTCTCGGAAGACAGATGGGTGTTGCATTCGATACGGAACGGGGAATATTCTCTTCTTCCCAGTTTCCTTCATGAATCACCTGTTTTAATGATTTGCTGCCATAGACCTGACGATATACTCCGCCGATTTTAGATGATAAGGTCAGTCCCCCGGCTCCAAGCCCAAGCAGAAGAAGTACTATGATACCAATGATGATTTCCATAACTGCCTCCATATATGATTTGTTTCATTCTAACAAAGTATTGTGTCGATATCAAGAATTGCTTTGCTTTCCTTTTATAGAATTCGACGTACTGCCTTATGTAAATGCTGGCAATTGTTACAATTGTATTGCGCAAATGTCTTTTTTATGATATTTTATTCTACGCAAAGAGAATGTTTCCGGAGCAAGCTTTATGCAGCAAGGTCACAGGAAACGGTTTATTACAGAAGAAATGTTATACCGGCAGGATCTGTCCTGCCAGACAGTATTCTGTTGATGTATCGGTTCCGTATATGAACCCGATTGGTTGATTCCTTAGTACTACCGCATATTCAGCTGTCGGATCAAAGGTGCGGCATAACTCTGTTATACGCAAAAAGCGCTGCTGGGCACAAAGTCTGTTATGCGCAAAATGCCGCGCAGAAATGAGGATAAAATGAAAAAAAACTACAAATCAATAAGAGCTCTGATTACCCGGTGCTTTCTTCCGGTTCTGCTGGTTTCCATACTTACGGCACAACCACTGTCAGTACTGGCATATTCTGTATCGCAGCCTGCCGTTGGACAGTCACTCACGAAAACAACCGGACTAAATATCCGTAAAAATGCGACCACCGACTCTGTAATGCTTTCGAAACTGGATCCGAATGCCTACATACAGATCATCGGAGAATCCGGAGATTTTTATAAGGTTATTTATAATACCAGCGGTTCTGTCGGCTACTGTCACAAGGATTATATCCGCATTATCTCTGAAGTTTCCGGTGTAGTAACAACCAGCTCCGGTGATTTGAATCTTCGCCGTTCAGCAACCACCTCTTCCACAATTCTGTATGCCCTGTCAAATAAAACAGCACTTCCTGTTCTTTCTGTTTCAGACAGTGGTTGGGTCAGGGTTGTATTCGGAACAACAACCGGTTACGTATACGGTAAATATTTTACCACAGATGCCACAGAAACCGAAACAGCCTCCAATGAAACGGACAATCTTTCTGCTGCCCGCTCTGAGCTGACCGCTTATGCAAAAACCTTTTTAGGAGTTCTTTATGAATGGGGTGGTGATTATCTGGCAAATTCGTATTCCTACGGTTTTGACTGCTCTCACTTTACTTACGAGGTTATGAAGGCTTTCGGTCTCGCCGCAAGCTACCGCACCTCTTCCAATCAATATTCCTGGTGTACCAAAATCACAGAAGCTGAGCTGCTGCCCGGAGATCTTGTTTTTTATAAAAATTCCTCCGGTACCGTGGTTCATGTGACAATGTATCTCGGTGACGGTATGATTATCGGAGCAAACGGCGGAACCAGCAGTACAACAACCGCTTCAAAAGCACGCAGCAGCGGTGCCTGCGTTAAAATTCAGAGTATTGATTACAGCAGCCGTAACCGGGTTTATGGACGAATTCCGGGCATTGACGAATAGAATTGATGCAGAACATACTTTTTTCACAACTTTTACACATTTTAACTACATTTACTGGCTATGATTCTAAGCATAGGCGGGAGACATTACAAAGTCTATCGCTGTAGCCAGATAATAAGCATAGAATGATACGGAGGCTCGATATGAAGCTAAAAAGACTTTTCACAATATTCTTGACAGTAACTCTACTGTTGTTCGCTGTCGGATGTACCAAAACATCCGACAGTGACCCCCTTAGTGAAATATCCAAAGTAACAGAGGATACTACACAAAATGGCGAAAATGCCGTAACCACGACGGAAGCGTCTCCTACTTCGGCTCCGATCTCAACGACCGCTGCTGATCCTACTTTGGCTCCGACCTCGATGACCGCTGCTGATCCTACGTTGGCTCCGACCTCGATGACCGCTGCCGATCCTACTTTGGCT
>CAZRRN010000033.1:0-28943 GCA_964602475.1 uncultured Lachnospiraceae bacterium
ATGCAATCGAAAACGGAAGCTGCTATGAAGCTGCCAAGGTTGCCCGTATGTGTACCGGAGTTCATGTGCTTCCTGATTTCCGCAAGGATACCACAGACCGAAATCGTACCTCACCGTTTGCTTTCACCGGTAACAAATTTGAATTCCGCAGTCTCGGTTCCACCTTCTCCATTGCCGGACCGAACATCGTGCTGAACACGATCGTTGCCGATACCCTCGGAAAATACGCCGATCTGCTGGAAAACGCTGCTGATTTTGACACAGCACTGAACGATCTGATGAAAACAACCTTAAAGAATCATCGTCGTATTGTATTTAATGGAAATAACTATGCAAAGGAGTGGGTTGTCGAAGCCGAAAAGCGCGGACTTCTTAACCTGAAAACCACCCCCGACTGCCTTCCTTACTTTGTTCATGACAAGAATATCAAGCTGTTCACCGAGCATAAGATTTTTACCGAGCCGGAAATTCGTTCCCGTTGTGAGCTACTTCTTGAAAATTATACAAAGGTTCTAAATATCGAGGCTCTTACCATGCTCGATATGGTTCGTAAGGATATCTATCCTGCAGCCGAAAGCTACGCAAAGAAGCTGGCAGATACTGTTGCAGTAAAGAAATCCATCGGAATCTGCAGTGACGATGACAGTGACAGGGTTCTTGCCATAAAGCTGGTCGGTCTGCAGAACTGTCTGATAAAGAAAAGCGATTGTCTGGAAGAAACACTTCTCGATTCCTATAACCATGAGGACGGAAAAGACAAGGCAGACTTTTTCCGGGATGCAGTACTTCCCGCAATGCAGGAGCTCAGAGCCTCAGGTGACGAGCTGGAAACTCTTGTGGGTGCCGAATACTGGCCGTTCCCAACCTATGGAGCGTTGCTGTTCAGTGTATGATGAACCGCTTCGTCCCAGCTGTCAGATACCGTACAACCGTATCCGCAGTCTGATGATTTAACCGATTCCCCGGCAGGGCCGGCCTCCACCGCCTGCTTTGCCGGATATCCCAGTGAAGACCGATGTACGTCGGCCGACACTACTATCCCGTTTCGCACAAAGACGTGTATCCATAGGATACGCGTCTTTGTGTTTATCCCCGGTTACATTTCCGGAGTGAATGAACTGCTCCGGGTAACATATCAAATATTATAGGAGGTGTTTTTATGTATTCATCCGCTAACACAATCTGGGTACTTGTTGCCGCAGCTTTGGTATTTTTCATGCAGGCTGGTTTTGCAATGGTAGAGACCGGCTTTACAAGAGCAAAGAATGCCGGAAATATTATCATGAAGAACCTGATGGATTTCAGCATCGGTACCCCCATCTACTGGATTATTGGTTTCGGCATCATGTTCGCTGGGAACAGTGCACTGATCGGAGGTCTGGATCTGTTTACGCAGGGGGCGTATACAGACCTGCTTCCGGATGGTGTTCCGTTCTACGCATACTTCATTTTCCAGTCTGTTTTCTGTGCAACCTCTGCTACCATTGTATCCGGTGCCATGGCAGAGCGAACCAAATTCCTTTCGTATTGTATTTTCAGTGCTGTCATTTCCGCAGTCATTTATCCGGTCTCCGGTCATTGGATCTGGGGCGGCGGCTGGCTGGCTGATCTTGGCTTCCATGATTTTGCAGGTTCCACCGCAGTTCATATGGTAGGTGGTGTTGCCGCTTTCATCGGTGCCAAAATGTTAGGACCCCGTATCGGAAAATACGGTAAGGACGGAAAGCCCCGTGCAATTCCCGGCCACAGTCTGACACTCGGTGCTCTCGGTGTATTTATTCTCTGGTTCTGCTGGTTCGGATTTAACGGCGGCTCCACTGTTGCAGCTGAAGGCGATGAAGTTCTGGCTTCCATGGGACATATCTTTACAACCACAAACCTTGCTGCAGCCGTTTCAACTCTTACTGTTATGATTATTACCTGGATTCGTTACAAAAAACCTGATGTTTCCATGACTCTGAACGGCTCCCTTGCCGGTCTTGTAGCAATCACGGCGGGCTGTGATGTTGTCAGTCCTGCAGGCGCAGCAATCATTGGTATTCTCGCTGGTTTTATCGTAGTCTTTGGTGTGGAATTCGTTGAAAAGAAATTAAAAGTCGATGACCCGGTCGGCGCAGTCGGAGTACATGGCTTATGCGGTGCATTTGGTACTCTTTTCACAGGACTCTTCTCTACCTCGGAAGGTCTCTTTTATGGATATGGTTTTCATTTTCTTGGTATTCAGGCACTTGGTGTTGTATCCGTTATTGCATGGGTCACGGTATCCGCAACATTACTGTTCTTTATTCTTGACAAAACCATCGGTCTTCGCTGCTCCGAACACGAAGAGCTTGCAGGTCTTGATGTAACCGAACACGGTCTGGTAAGCAGCTATGCAGATTTCATGCCTTCGGTTCCTTCGGTTCTCGGTTCCTATACTCCCGCTGCTCCTTCTACTCCGGGTGTTGACCCAGACACCGCCATTCCGGTAGAACTGAAATCCTCTCCTGCTTCTGTCGCATCTGATGTAAAAATGACAAAGCTTGAGATAATAATGAAACAAAGTAAATTCGAAGAATTCAAAGCTGCGATGAACAGTATCGGTGTAACCGGAATGACAGTTTCTCAGGTTCTTGGCTGCGGAATGCAAAAGGGCCGCGGAGAGTACTATCGTGGTACTCCTGTTGATATGACCCTCCTGCCAAAGACCATGGTGGAGATTATCATCTGCAAGGTTCCGGTACGTACCGTAATTGATACTGCAAAGAAGGTTCTTTATACCGGACATATCGGCGACGGAAAAATCTTTGTATATGATGTTGAAAAGGTTATAAAGGTCCGAACCGGCGAAGAAGATTACGCCGCATTACAGGATGACTGATCGCTTCATTACGGAAGCATATTAAGAAGCTGCTCCGCCGCCTTAGACAGCGGAGCGCGCTTATCCGTAACAACACACAGATGCCTCGGAGGTATGGAATGTGCGAACGAAAGTTCAAACAATTCCCCGCTTTCGAGGTATTGTTTTGCAAATGGCTCGACTACTGCTCCGATTCCAAGATTCCGTAATGCAAACTGTACGATCATATCACTGGTTGCCAGCTCAAATTCCGGCTGCAGCCTGACTCCGTTCTCAGCAAGAAACCGGTTGGTGTATTCTCTGGTGCTGGTGTTATTCTCAAGGCAGATGACCGGAAGCTCCTGAAGAACATGCCACTGCAGGCAGCAGTTTTTAAGGCTCTGGAACCGGCTTCCCGCAACAAAGATATCTCTGATCAGCTTAACCTCCCGAACCTGGATTTCTTCATCCTTCCGAAACGGTTCGCTGACAACACAGAAATCAATTTTCCCTTCTCTTAGGCCTTCCAGCGCTTCCGGTGTCGGTCCGTTCGTAACATGAACCTTGATCTTGGGATACTTTTCATGAAATTCCTCCAGAAACGGAAGCAGGAAAAACTTCAGAGTCATATCACTGGCTCCGATCCGAATCTCGCCCTGCTCGAGACCGAGCATTCTGCTTAATGTTGCTTCTCCCAGCAGAATCGTTTCGTAACCCTTTCGGACATATTCGTAGAGCGTGTTTCCCTCCGCTGTCAGCCGGATTCCCTTCGGTGCCCGAAGGAACAGCTTTACTCCCAGTCCCTCCTCAAGTTGACGGATTGACTGGCTCACCGCCGGCTGCGATATGTTCAGAACATTGGCAGCTCCTGTAATGCTGCCCTCCTGTACAACGCTGTAAAAGATCCGGTAATACTCCAAATGTATGCTCATTATTTTCCTCTCATGCCGGAGCTTTTATATCGTCAGACAATCAGAATAATTCATCCGATCCGCAATCTTTCAGGTTTGTGCTCCGCCGTAAACCTGACTTTTCTCTCTCTATCTTACCAAATCTTCCAATACTTGTACAACATTCTTTTTGTATAGAAAAGAAATTTGCCAAATGCCAGACAGATGTGCTACAATGTATCATAATCATGATAATGAAAGCAGGCGGTATATATGGCTATTGAAAAAATTCACAGTGACCATCCGATACTTCAGTCAAAGGAATTCCGACAGGATATTGTTTCTTTTAATGTCATGCTGATCATCATCGACCAGCCGAACTCTCAGCTTTTTTCCAATCAAGAGGATGTGATTATTGTCATGTCTCCTGAGCAGGATACCGTCTGGGTCTGGACCGTTACCGATCTTCCCTCTTCCCATCGTGAAGAAATGTGGCAGTTTATCGAATATCTCTGCATGGGGAAACGCTGCAGAGTCTTTATGAAGTCTGTTCTTGTACAGCGTGCACAGCTTGACCTGACTGCAAAAAGCATGATGTACGCCTACCAGTGCAGAGCAGTACTTCCGATTCCGGAAGCGCACGGTGAAATCCGTCAGTCAGGCGACAACGATCTCTATGTGATAGCAAATATGATTGAACAATGTGACAATCTCGGTAAAGACAGCGCTATCGCAAAAGCAAGACGCTATCTTGACCGAAATACCCCCTATCTTTGGACAGATAACGGCGATTCCACGGTAGCGCTCGCAGTCCTAAAGCCATCTGCTGCCGGTTACACAAGAATCGGCGGTGTCTATACCCGACCTGACTGCCGTAACATGGGTTACGAAAAATCGCTGATTCACCGGATTACCGTAATAATTCTGGAATCCGGACAGATTCCCATGCTCTATGCTTCCGATACCAGAGCAAATACCAACAGTATGTACACCGGTATGGGATATATCCGCTGCGGCAAAATTGCTGTTGTCGATATATAATTTCACAAAATATACACGAATTTAATATTGTTTTGTCGCGTATTTGATGTTACACTGTACTTATTCAAATATGTGATAAAAGGATGCGTCCTGTTTTTTGCATTGGGACGACGGTGAAAAAATGAATATTTACAGTTTTCTTCAAATTGCGGGCGGCATAGGTTTGTTCTTATATGGAATGAAGCTTCTTGGTAGTTCTCTTGAACACCTAGCAGGTGCCAGTCTTGAACGTACGCTAGCCAAGCTCACGAATAACCGGTTCAAAGGTCTGCTTCTCGGAACTCTTGTCACCGGTGTAATTCAAAGCTCTTCCGCAACCAATATCATGCTGGTCGGCTTTGTCAATGCCGGTATTATGAAGCTGGCACAGGCCATTCCCGTAATTCTTGGTGCCTCCGTCGGTACTACCGTAACCGGACAGATTCTGCGTCTCGGCGATATATCAGCCTCTGACAGTTTTCTTTCACTGCTGAAGCCCTCCTCCTTTGCACCTCTGATTATCTGTATCGGTGCCTTTCTTCTTCTCCTGACACAAAATAAAAGAACCAAGGACGTTGCTTCCCTGCTTCTGGGCTTTGGAATTCTTTTCTTCGGTATGACAACCATGGAAAATGCTTTTGCTCCGCTTGAGGAATCGGAAGCCTTCCAGTCACTCTTTACCTATGTATCAAACCCTTTGATTGGTATCGCACTCGGAGTTCTTGTCTGCGTAATTCTTCAGAGTTCCTCCGCCAGTATCGGTATCCTGCAGGCAGTTTCCGCTGCAGTCGGAATCTCCTTTGCCATGGCTGCTCCGGTCATCATTGGAATTAATGTGGGAAAAGCCTTTCCCGTTATCCTTGCAAGTCTTGGTACAAAGAAGGACGCAAAACGTGTTGCTTTCTGCGAACTTCTTGCAAGCGTTCTCTCCGGAATTCTGTGTCTTCTCGTAGTCTATGTCGGCTTTAAGGTATTTAATGTGGTTGATTTTAATACCTCAATGACCCGAGGCAATATCGCAGATTTCCATACAATTTACAACATTCTAGGAAGTCTGCTGCTGCTTCCGTTCACCACACTGCTTGATAAACTGGTTCGTTTCATTATCCGTGGAGACCAGGGATCTAAAATTGACGAAGAGCTTCATCTTCTTGATGACATTTTCTTAAAAACGCCTTCCGTTGCACTCGAACAGTGCCAGCAGGTAATCAACAGTATGGGCGAAGCGGTTCTTGAAAACTTTCGGATTGCGGTAGAACTCCATCATAGCTACGATCCGAAAAAACTCGGTATCATTGACGAAAATGAAATCTTTCTGGATAAAAGCGAAACCTACTTAAGCGACTATCTTGTCAAGATCACTGCCCGTGACCTTCGCCCGGAGGAAACAAAGCTTGCCACCGAAATCATGCACAGTGTGATGGATTTTGAACGAATCGGTGATCATTGTGTTAAAATATCCGAAGTCGCAACCTACAATGTTAATGAAAAAATCACCTTTTCTTCTTCGGCGAAAGCTCAACTTGATACCATATACAATGCCGTTTCCGAAATCCTTGATATTACAACCGGAGCATTCTTCAGAGATGACACCGTTTCTGCCACACATGTAGAACCACTCGAAGAAGTCGTAGATGATCTTCGCGATGAAATAAAAAGCGCTCACATTACGAGACTGCAAAGCGGTAACTGTACGGTGCAGAGCGGTATTTCTCTGGTCGAACTACTGACCAGCTTAGAGCGCATCTCCGACTACTGTTCCAATATTGCACTTCATGTTCTGGCGCGTCACAGTGACGCGGATACCTTTGATAATCATGCTTACGTTCAGGAGCTTCATTCCTCGAGTGCCGAGTACCAACAGCTGTTTGATTCCTATACAGCCAAGTATGCGCTTCCCGGTGAAATCTCCGAATACTCAGCCGAAAGCTAACCTGTCGTTATACCGTAATCTCTGCTTTGATTCCAAGCAGACTTTGGTTCTCTGCAAGCAGCGGTCTTATAATCTCCGTAAGGAATTCCTCCGTCTGTTGTTCTGCACGTCCGGTATACTTTGACGGATCCATTGATTTCTGCAGCTCTTCAATTGTCATATGGAATGCCGGATCGGCAGCAATCAGCTCCAACAGATTATTGTCCTTCCCATATTCCTTTACATTTCTTCCTGCTTCCATCGAGAGTGTTCTGATCCGTTCGTGAAGCTCCTGTCGGTCTCCTCCCGCTTTAACGGCATCCATCATTATATTTTCCGTTGCCATAAACGGAAGCTCCGTCATTATTCTTGAGTGAATTACCTTGGGATAAACAACAAGTCCGTCAGCTACGTTTATGTAGATGTTCAAAATAGCATCCACAGCCAAAAACGCCTCAGGCACGCTGATACGTTTATTTGCCGAATCATCAAGAGTTCTTTCAAACCACTGAGTTGCAGAAGTTACCGAGGGATTGATTACATCAGCCATGACATATCTGGAAAGTGCACAGATTCGTTCGCTCCGCATTGGATTTCTCTTATATGCCATTGCAGAGGAACCAATCTGGGATTTTTCAAACGGTTCCTCAATTTCTTTCAGATGCTGCAGCAGACGGATGTCATTTGCAAATTTCTGCGCACTTGCAGCAATACCCGCCAGTACATTGATTACTCTGGTGTCAACCTTACGCGAGTAGGTCTGACCTGACACTGGGTAGCAGGATGCAAACCCCATTTTCCGAGCGATGCTTCGGTCCAGTGCCTTTACTTTTTCATGATCCCCCTCGAACAGTTCAAGAAAGCTTGCCTGGGTTCCGGTGGTTCCTTTGGAGCCTAGAAGACACAGCGATCCGCTCACATAGCACAGATCCTGATAATCCAGATAAAGCTCCTGCAGCCAGAGCGTTGCACGCTTTCCTACGGTTGTCGGCTGTGCCGGCTGAAAATGTGTGAATGCAAGTGTCGGAAGATTTTTGTATTTATCTGCAAAATCAGCAAGCTCCCGCATTACATTGACAAGCTTCTTCTTAATCAGCTGCAGCGCTTCCGACATAACTATGATATCGGTATTGTCTCCGACATAGCAGGAGGTTGCACCAAGATGAATAATTCCTTTTGCCTTCGGGCACTGCAACCCATATGCGTAAACATGTGACATGACATCATGCCGTACTTCCTTTTCACGTTCTTTTGCTGCTTCATAGTTAATATCATCCTTGTGGCTCTTAAGCTCCTGAAGCTGTTCCTCCGTAATATCAAGTCCGAGCTCCTTCTCTGCTTCAGCAAGAGCAATCCAAAGCTGCCTCCAGGTCTTGAATTTCTTATCCGGTGAAAATAAATATTGCATCTCCCGGCTTGCATACCGCTCTGAAAGCGGACTTTCATATCTGTCTTCTGACATAGTTCCTCCGTTCTTTCTGTTCGTCGTGACAGGACTGCCAGGTAGCAGTCCGGACTACATTATTCTTCAGGCAAAAGTGCTCCTTCCGTATATACACCCCCGGCATTCCAGAGCAGCCACTGCCCTAATTCACATTGATATACCGAATCGATTTCAATCCTTACCACCTCGGCATCATAGGTCAGATACCGCTGTACCCCGTTCTTTGTTCCAAGATAAGAGGCAGTAAAATCCTGCAGCCATGGGCGGCAGATCGCCTTATGCTGATAATCCGGTATTTCGGCGATTTTTTTATTGGAAGATGCCAGCGCCATCCTGATTATTTTATTTGGTTCTGTATCCGGATAAGAAATTCCTGCATAACCAAATCCATAATGAGACGGATAGATCATCGGGCAGATATAGTCCAAATATCTTGACATCTGCTGATAATCCTGTCCGACTGCTGCCGCATCCACTGCACTGCTGATTACAATTCCATATACATCAGCCGATATAAAAACATCGTGCATCCGAAGCTCTTCACAGGTGTATTTGATGCCTGCTGTTATCGCTTCAATCTTTGTCGTCGTCTCCGCTTCCTTGCCCCAGTTAATATTGGCAACTCCGTCGGTCGGGAAACGGATATAGTCGAAGTTTATTTCGTCAAATCCCACTTCTGCACAGGATACACCAACGCTGACCAGATAATCCCATACCTCCTGTTTATAGGGGCTTACCCATGCACAATTGGAGGAATCATAAAACTTCGAGCCATCATTATTATAAAAGCATAGATCCGGCCGGGCTGCGGCAAGGATCGGATCCTTAAAAGCAACGACACGGGCAATGACATAAATCCCATGCTCATGCAGAGTTTTAAGCATTCCTTTCATATCAGTAATGATGTTCCTGGTTGCTCCGATTTCTTTGGCAGTTTCATTGTCCATACTATAAACAATTGCACCACTGTCTGCTTTCACATCAATGACCAGAGCATTCAGCTCTGTTGTATCAAGCAGATCAATCAGCGACTCAAGCTTGGACGGTACCTTTGCAATATCCGCAGAGACATAGATGCCCTTTGCTTCCACCACTTCCCTGTTGTCCACAAAATCCGCCATCCAGATTTCTTCTCCCTCGGGAATATTGATTGTTGGACTTGGGGTGGACGTCGGATCCCATAGACCAAACGGTCCCTCTGCCACCTTAATCTCTTCTTTCTGGCTTTCTCCCTCCGGTGTCGGTCCTGTGACCGGAGTCGGAGTTACCGTAGCCGTCGGAGACGGTAAGGGAGTCACTTCCTCCGTACCCGGATTATTTTCTTTTGCCAGAGCAAAACAAGCTCCTCCTATGATCACAGCTATCATCAGCAGAAGCAGAAAAACCGGCAAGCGTTTTCTGCCGGCACGTTTTCGATATGTTTTCCGCCTGTTGGCGTTACGATAATTAAGATATTCTTCGTTGTTCATTTCTCGTCCACTCCAAGGTGCTCATTTACTGAGGTTATCCTCTCTTTCGAAGCTGTTCTGCTTTTTCATAGATTCCTGAGGTTACCTCGCTTCCGAAACCGTTCTGCTTTTTCGTAGATTCCTGAGGTTTCCTCGCTTTCGAAGCTGTTCTGTTTTTTCATAGATTCCTGAGGTTACCTTCGCCTCCGAAGCTATGCAGCTTTTTGCAGATCTTCTGCGGTATCAATCATGCTCCTTAACCGGGAGTCCCATTTTTTCCATGATAGTTAAAAACTTTTCTGTATCAATCGGCTTAACAGCATAGCCTTCACACCCTAACGCAAATGCCTTCTCAACCTGCTTCACTTCATTTAATGCAGTAGTCATAATCACACGCGCTCTGTGCTCCGGTTCAATTCCGTTATCCTTCTCCAACTGCCTGATCAGAGTCAGAGCTTCAAGACCGTCCATAATCGGCATCATGACATCCAGGCAGACCAGATCATAGGATTCATCATCCTCCATTCCAAGCTCAAATGCGCTGACAGCCTCCTGCCCATCGACCGTAATGTCGACTTCCGCATACTTGGATAAGAATCTCAACATATACTTTCTGCTTGCAAAGTCATCTTCTGCTATCAAAACCCTCATCGCCTGCATCCTCCTCAATGGTCGGCACCGCACTGACCGGTATTGTAATTATAACCTCCAGTCCCTTCCCTTTTCGGTTCCCAGCCTTGATTTCTCCACCTAAATCATGTACATTATGCCAGACTGCGTCCATTCCGACTCCCCTTCCGGAATACCGACCTGATTTATCAGTCGTTGTAATACCAGGTTCATACATCAGCTTCAGTATCTCATTCTCGTTCAGCTGATCCCCTGACTTAATCAGCTTCCGGTCAACAGCAGCTTTTCGTACCTTTTCAACGTCTACACCTCTGCCGTCATCCTTAACCTCAATCTGAAAGAAACCGGCTCCGGAATCAAGACTGTAAGTAATCTGAATCTCTCCCTGCGGGTCTTTGGCCACTGCAGTCCTTTGCTCTTCGTCTTCAATTCCATGATCGACTGAATTCCTAATTAAGTGTACCAGTGTACCTGATACTTTGTCAATCCAGCTTTTTTCAATTAATAGATTTTCTCCCTTTATTGCAATCCGGACATGCTTGCCAAGACGCTGGTTCATCTCCTCCACTGTTCGCAAAAGCTTCGGGGAAATACGCCCAACCGGAACCATCCATGCATTGGTGACCCAGTCAAGCAGCTGGGCATTAAGCTCATGGTATTCACAGATAATATCAGAAATTTCCATTAACCTGTCATGAAATCTCAAAGCAAGCTTACTTTCCAGATGACTGCTTTCTTCGATCATTCCGTAAAGTGCCTTCATCTCCTCCGCTGTAACGGTATTTTTCAGCTTGACCCAGCTGCAGCTGTCGTCTGCAGTCGTTTTTTCATTCAATTTCTTTTCGTTCTTTCCTGATTCATTTTCATTCTTCATTAAGATTTTATCCGGATTTTCTGTCTGTCCTCCGATGTAATATCGAACCGGCTCTTCTTTCATCTCAAAATCGGCCTGCTGATTTACGGAATCGGCCTGTTCGGGTTCCATCTTTGCAATGAGCTCCTCCCTGTATCTGTGAAAACGTTCACACAGCTCGTCGCCATCTGTACTTATGGCATTCCCTTCAAGTATTTTCTGAACCTCCTCTTTAACATAGACTAGCAGATCGCCCACCATACAGGTAAATTCTCGGTAATTGACGGCTGCTGCATTTTTTTCGCGGTAATGGTACAGCAACCGTTCGAATGCCCGTGTCGGAACAGCAATACACTCAAACAGCATCATTGTTGCATCTGCTTTTAGTGTGTGAGTGATCCTGAAAATTTCGTTTATCAGATTTAGATCATATCCCTGTTTTTCATCCGCCATGGAAAGGTATGTCTCGTACTGTGCTACCAGATCAAGACACTCTTCCATGAATATTTCCATCATCGGATCCTGCTGTAAATTTTCTGTGCTTTCCATTTTATTTCATCCTTTATTCCTTTGCTTTACAATAACTGCTGATAGTTCTAAATAAATGTGTTTATTATCAGCCGCGTCTCAGCTGCCGCTGTATCTTGTTAAACACATCTATAATATCAGGGTCAAAACTTCGCCCGGCTTCTTCATTCATTATCTGCATTGCCTGCTCATGGGAATATGCTTCTTTATAGCACCGCGTGCTGATCAAAGTATCATATACATCCACAACCGCTGTAATTCGTGCCGAAAGCGGAATCTGCATACCTCTTAATCCCTCCGGATAGCCCGATCCGTCCCATTTTTCATGATGATATTGAACGATATCAATTGCCATTTTGAGAAGTGCGTTTTGTTCGCTTCTGGAACTGATATCGCGCAGAATCGATGCTCCTGTCTCCGAATGCGTTTTTATAATATCCATCTCATCTGCAGTCAGCTTTCCCGGTTTCAGCAGAATACGATCCGGTATAGCTGTCTTTCCAAGATCATGCAGCGGAACGACCAGTTCCAGATTGTCCACAAACTCATTTGATATTTCTTTAGTAAATTTCAGGCTAAGCTGAAGCGATAGTGCAAGCAGCCTCGCATTCTTTCCGACATTTTCAAAATGGGTTCCGCTTAAATTGTCACGTCCCTCCGTAAGCTTTGTAAGCGCATAAATGACCAGCCTCTGTTCATCATCCAGCTTCTTGATCTGGTCATTAACCATTCGCTGCAACTGTTTGTTGTATTTTTCCATTTCCTGCTGCATCCGGTACAGCTTCAGATGAGTATTAACCAGCAGATAGACTTCCTGCTCTTCAAACGGTTTCTGTATAAAATCAACCGCGCCGGCATTGAAGCCACGCTCTTTCCCCTCCGTGTTTGTCATCGCTGAAATAAAGATTACCGGAATATCCTTTGTTTTAACATTCGTCTTCAGCATAGAACAATATTCAAATCCATCTATGTCCGGCATCGTAATATCCAGCAGAATCATATTCGGCAGCATCGCATTGATTGCTTCCATTGCCTGTCGTACACTGGTTACGGGTCTCGCAATATACCCTGCTTTTTTGATTATTTCTGTCAGAATGACCAGATTTGATACTACATCATCTACAATCAGAATATTTTCTTTTTTATCGTCTTGTATACTCATTGTATTCCCCATTTCTGCGCGTTTTTTTTTCGCATAGCAGACTTTGTGTCAAGCACTGCGCAGACATAAATCTGCGTGTGAAAGATTCATCTTTCACCTATATTCCTCGCAAGTACGTAAACTCATTCGTTACGGTGTTGTCTGCTGCTCTTCAATCAGCTTCTGAAGCTCCCCTGCCAGCTCAATAGTTTTATCATGATCCTCTTTTCTGACTGTCAGTTCAAGACGAAACGCCTTTTTTCGAAGCTCCTCATCCAATCCGGAAATCATGTTTTTCACGACGCCTGCAAATTCCTCTGCCTTTTCCCATGTCCCGAGATCAACACAAAGTAACAGCTTTTCGAGCGCATTCAGCGCCGTATTTATATTCTCTTCCTCATTCTCTACTTCATCATCATTTATTTTCTGATAAGAAATCTCATTTCCGCCCTTTTTCCGGCTGTACTCGTATTTTCCTTTTGGATATTCGGTGCCGTCTTCCTCATCTTCATGCTCAGGTACACTGACCTTCACTGAAAATGAAAATGTGCTTCCTTTATCCTTTTCACTTTCCACCCGGATCTGTCCACCCATCAGTTCCACAAGCTGCTTGGCAATTGTCAGGCCAAGTCCTGTTCCTCCGTATCGCCTTGTAATGGAACCATCCACCTGGGTAAAGGAGTGGAACAGCTTCTCCTGTTCTTCTTCCGTCATACCGATCCCTGTATCAATTACCATAATAAACAATTCAACCTGTGTACTGCTGCGTTTGTTTACGCTCACCTCCAGTGCGATATAGCCGACGGAAGTGAACTTTATTGCATTAGAAATAAGATTGTTGATGATTTGACCAAGTCTGACCTCATCACTGATAATGTAGACCGGTACATCCGATCCTACATTTGCAATCAGCTTCAGTCCCTTCTCATTAATCTTCGTTAAGTGAAAGGTCATCAGTTCATCAAGAAATTTACGGAAGTTGAATTTCTGCCGTTCAATTGACAATTTCCCAGCTTCAATTTTAGAATAGTCCAGAATATCATTAATTATTTTTGCCATGTTATGGCAGTTTCGTACAATCAGTTCAACACTTTCCTTCTGGGCAGCGGATAGCGGCGACTCAAGCAGCCATTCTGCCATGCCTTTCATTCCATTGACAGGAGTTCGAAGTTCATGCGTTATATTGGCAACAAACTGAGACTTCGTGCGGATGGCAGATTCCATTTCACTCAAAGCTTCCTTTGCACTACGAATTGCTTCCTTCTGCTCGGTAATATCCGAACAGATTATAATCCCGCCTATCTCTTTTAAGTCTCTGCGAAGCAGACGAGCCCTTACCGGATAACAGGTCTGATTGATGCGATAAGCGGTCGTATCAGCTTCAATGTCAGCCTTATCTGACTTCCAGACCAGTTTTTTTCCGTTTACGGAAAACAGATTCGGAAATATTTCAGAAACCATGACCCCGGTAAGCGCGCTCAGATATCCGGTTTCATTCTCTGCAGCAAGATTTGCCCACGCAATCCGTCCGTCTTCATCAAAAATAAACACCGCTTCATTACAGCTTGAAACAACATCATGAAAGCATTGTATCATTTCCGGCTTTTCTGTAACGTTTTTTTTCATAGTAATCTCCATACCTGCGCTGCTTTTGCGCATAACAGACTTTGTGTCAAGCACCGCGTAGGCACAAAGCTGCGTGTGAAGGATTCATCAATCACACTCATCTTCCTATGGCAGAATAGAAACGCACAATAATAGCTCGCTTAATTATATTTCGCAAACGCAAAATTGATTATAACATTTTCGATTCTCTGTTACTATAATAAGTGATTGAAGCTCATTTGTCAACGAGAACGCTTTGTTTCAGTATCGTTTCACTTGTTTTTCAAATTGTGAATTTTCATTGAATTTATCATGAATGTTAATGGTTTCAGTTGACATTTTAACAAATCTTATATATAATCATCAATATCGGCAGTCGTTTGTTGCATTAAGCAATGCATAATCTCAAGGAGGTTTTTATTTCATGAATTTTAATTTACGTCTAAAACAATTACGTCAACATCATAAACTAACTCAGAGTGAACTTGCTTCGATTTTGGGTCTGAAGCCCACTGCGATTTCCAATTATGAATCCAAGCGAAATGAACCGTCTTTCGATAAACTGATCGCTCTTTCTAAATACTTTGATGTTTCCTGTGATTATCTTCTCGGTATCTCAGATGCTTATCTTCCGGTAGGCGGTGAAGTCCTCGATAAGGATATTGTTGACTTCTTCAATCTATACCAGCAGCTGAACACAGAAACAGTCGGAGATTTGAAAAGCTACGTTCAGTATCTGATTTATAAGCAGGAACAAAAGAATCAGTAAATATTATTAGAATTTATCAGCAGAAGGTGGCAGCTAACTGACCATCTTCTTTTTATTTCACTTTTTACTGTTCTCCTCCGATTCGACATCCTGACAAACGGTCTTTTTCTTTCCGTTTTTCCCAATGCTGCCCTCCGGATGAGAACGCTTATAAAAAAGCTGCAGTAGAAAAATCCATACCGGTACAACAAAGGTACAGTACAGGCTGGCAATGAACAGTCCAGAGCTGCTCTCTGATGAAAAAATAGCGCTGACCAGTGTCAGCAGATACATACCGACAAGCAGGACGATCCCTGCCCATGCTCCAATTTTTCTGAATCTTTCACTCATATTCTTCCCCTTGTATCCATATCGTTCAATTGATATAATAAGTATAAATCGGTACGGTTTCAAAAAACCAGCGGTGCAACTGCCTGGCAAAAACCGCCTGTGATTTCTATTATCATAAACTGATCTGCTGCTTTTTGCAAGTATAAACAGCCTGTTTTATCGTAAACTACTAATTGACAGAGAGTTGAGGACGCATGAACAAATCCGACTATCGCACCGTATATCTGGGTGGCACCGGTGAAATAACCGAAAAAAAATCACGATTTATTGCAACGGTACTTCCTGTTAAAGAAGAAGCCGAAGCTCTTGCTTTCATCGAGCAGATGAAAAAAACATACTGGGATGCAACACATAACTGTTCTGCTTACGTGCTCGGTCTTCAGCCCGAGCTTCAGCGATGCAGCGATGACGGAGAACCTCAGAAAACTGCCGGCCGTCCGATGCTTGAGGTTCTGATTCGGGAAGAGCTTCGGAATACTGCAGTTGTGGTCACCCGCTATTTCGGCGGAACGCTGCTTGGTACCGGAGGTCTCGTTCGTGCTTACACGGAAGCCGTTAATGCAGGACTTGCAAATTGTACTATTATTCACAAACGGTATGGACATAAATTTCGTATCGGTACAGATTACAACGGAATCGGAAAGCTTCAGTACCTTGCCGCCCAGCACGAGCTCCCGGTACTTCATACCGCATACACCGATGCTGTCAGTTATACGATTTTTCTGACTCCCGAGATGGAGGATACCTTTTTTAAGCGTCTGAGCGAACAGACCAACGGAAAAGCCGTTATTGAGCAGCTGGATGAATGTTTCTTTTCATATGTCAATAATACTCCCTTCATTTTTCCGGACTAAATTATTAGTTTCTCAGGTCTGTTCGTCTATCAGAGTATCATTCGTGTACCGGCGGTACACAACAGTATGCCAGCGGTACGCAAAACTGATCCAAAAGCACACCAAAAGTGCTCCGACAGTATACCAATCTACTTCGTTTGCTTGCAGGGAAACCGGCAGTATGCTATACTTAATTATCATTAGTACTTAACAATAATACAATAAGTTTTAGAACGGAGGCTATTATGAAATTCAGTCAAATGCCGTACGAACGTATTTCACTCGATGCGGTCACAAAAGAGTTTACAGAAATCCTTAACGCATTTAAAAATGCCAAGTCCGGTGAAGAACAGTTTCAAATTCATCAGAACTATTACCGCTTAACCGACAAGATCATGACAATGATGGTCATTGCTCAAATCCGGCACGATGGTTATACCGAGGATGAGTTTTATAAAGCAGAACAGGATTACTATGATGAAATTGGACCTGAGCTTGAAAATCTGATGAACAACTATAAACGGGCTATGTATGAATCTCCGTTCCGCAGTTATCTTGAAGACAAAATCGGCAAGGTTGCTTTTAAGAATATTGAGATTGCCCTGAAGGGATTTGATGAGAAGCTGATTCCACTGATGCAGAAGGAGAATGCCCTCTGCACGGAGTATATGGATCTGCTGGCTAGTGCCAAAATCGACTGGGAAGGAGAAATCCTGAATCTTTCTCTTTTGAAAAAGCACATGGATTCCAAGGATCGCAAGACCCGTAAAAAGGCATATGCAAAGCATACTGCATTTTTTGAAGAAAATGCTGAGGCGTTTGACCGGATTTATGATGATTTGGTAAAGAACCGGACCGAACAGGCAAAACAGCTTGGATATAAGAACTTTGTCGAGCTTGGATACTACCGTATGCAGCGAAATTGTTATGATAAGGATATGGTAAAATGCTTCCGCGACCAGGTGAAAAAATACATGGTTCCGTTTGCCGAAAAGCTGCATGAAGAGCGAAGAATCCGACTCGGTCTTGATCATCTACTGTATTTTGATGAAAATGTTAATTTCCCAGATGGAAATCCAGCTCCAATCGGTACTCCCGAGGAAATTCTTCAGGCCGGTCAGCGTATGTATACGGAATTATCCTCCGAAACAAAAGAATTCTTTGATTTTATGATGGAAAATGAGCTCTTTGATGTCCTTGGTCGTAAGAACAAGCGTGCCGGTGGCTATATGACTTATCTTCCCGATTACAGAGCTCCGTTCATATTTGCTAATTTTAACGGAACTAACGGGGATGTTGATGTCATCACTCATGAATGCGGACATGCTTTTCAGGGCTTTCTGTCTGCACAGGATCCTATCCGCGAACACTCTGATATTACAATGGAAACTGCTGAAATTCACTCCATGTCAATGGAATTCTTTACCGAACCGTGGATGAAGGAGTTCTTTGGTGAACGGACACAGGATTATATTGAGATGCATCTTGAAGAAGCCGTCACCTTTATTCCCTATGGATGTATGGTGGATGAATACCAGCACGAAGTATATGAGCACCCCGAAATGACTCCTTTCGAACGCAAGGCTACCTGGAGACGTCTTGAAAAAGAATATAAACCGCATCTCGATTATGAGGGAAATACTTTCCTTGAGAACGGTGGATACTGGCAGAGACAGCACCACATTTATGATCTGCCCTTCTACTATATTGATTACTGTATTGCACAGACCTGTGCTCTCCAGTACAAGACTCGTATGGATGAAGATTATAAAAATGCCTGGAACAGCTACCTGAAGCTTTGCCGCTTGTCTGCATCTGATTTCTTCACCAATATGGTAACAGAAGTCGGACTTGCCGATCCATTTAAGGAAGGCTGCATTAAAGCTGTCATTGATCATATGGATGGCAAGATCAATCACTGATTAAAATGAAAGGGGAACAATACTATGAGCATGGCTGATGACCTGTTTATCCGCACTTGTAAAGACATTCTGGAGAACGGGTCAAGTACAGAAGGGGAAAAAGTACGCCCTCATTGGGAGGACGGAGCTCCGGCATATACAATCAAACGTTTTGGTATCGTTAACCGTTATGACCTGTCAAAGGAATTTCCGATTGTCACTCTTCGTCGGACTGCAATTAAAACCTGTATTGAAGAGCTTCTCTGGATCTGGCAGAAGAAATCCAACAACATTCACGATCTTTCCAGCCACATCTGGGACAGCTGGGCAGATGAAAACGGCAGCATCGGCAAGGCTTACGGATACCAGCTCGGAGTAAAGCACCAGTACAGCGAAGGCATGATGGATCAGGTTGACCGTGTTCTTTATGACCTGAAGAACAACCCCTACAGCCGCCGTATCATGACAAATATCTATGTACATCAGGATCTTCACGAAATGCATCTGTATCCCTGCGCCTACAGTATGACCTTTAATGTTACCAAAAAGGCCGGCTGCGATCGTCTGGTATTAAATGCGATTCTGAATCAACGGTCCAATGATGTGCTTGCCGCGAATGCAATGAATGTCTGTCAGTATGCAGTTCTGGTCTATATGATAGCGCAGGTTGTCGGTATGACGCCAGGCGAATTTGTTCATGTAATTGCCGACGCACATATCTATGACCGTCATATTCCAATTGTTAAGGAACTGATTGAGCGCCCGGCTTACCCGGCACCGGCATTTTACCTCAATCCGGAAATAACTGATTTTTATGCGTTCAAACCGGAGGACTTCATTCTGGAAAACTATCAGTTCGGTTCAAAGATTGAAGGGATTCCGATTGCAGTATAACATTTTTATTAAAGCAGTGAATTTGCAGATGAGACTGCTGGAATTTAATATCTTTTAGGCATACTTTCCTATAAAAAAAACAATGCGGTATCCGAATGGAACGCATTGTTTTTTATAATTATTGTACCGTGTCGTCTGCCGGTTCCTCTGTCCCTGTGATAACCGTTACATCCGAGCTGATAATCGGAAGCACCGATTCGGAGGGATCCAATTCTGTAGATACCGGACTGTGGATCGGACAGGGCTCCGTCGCCTCTCCGGTCGGAAGAATATATGGAGTATCATAGGTTGTTACATAGACAACATTGTCAGGATCTGTAACATACTCCGTTCCATTCTTTTTTGCCGCTTTTTCCGCTTCAATATCCCGATAAACCTGTTCTGTCTTTACAAGATAAACAATCTCTTCAACCGATTCTGCCGGGCATTCGGAACATGCAATATGACCGGACTCTTTACATACGCTGACTTTGACATGACAGTCGCATTTTTCTGTCGGAACCGTTCCTTTCGCAAAGTACTCTGTTTTAATGCAGTTGCCTCCGATATATTCGTCGCAAAGACCGGTAACCGCAAGCTTTCCGCATTTGGTACAGATGGAAGCGGTTACGACAGAATCCGGCATTGCAAATTCCTTGTATTCGAGCTGCTTGGTAACATGGATTTCTTCCATGATTGCCCGCCACATGTACTGATGGTACTTGGTCGCAGTCTGCGTCAGATTGTTATCAAATCCGGTCCAGATTCCTGCTGTATAATACGGTGTATATCCGACAAACCAAAGATCATTGCTGCTCTTCACTGGTCCCTTTGCTGTTCCTGTCTTCCCGGCAACCGGCATATTATAATTCAAAAATGCAAGTCGGGAACCGGTACCAATCTCTATTGTATCCTGCATTGCACTTGTCAGAAGCCATGCTGTGGAAGTTTTCATCACCTGTGTTGCCGTAGATTCATTGGAAAGCAGAAGCTTATCGTCATGATCCAGAATCACTGTGTAGAATATCGGTGTCTGATAGACCCCACCATTTGCAATTGCAGCATATGCTTCCGTCAGCTCAAGATTCGTCACTCCATCAGTCAGACCGCCAAGCGCAAGAGGAAGTCCGATATCAGAGTATTCCTGCGTACCCACAGTCTTTGACGCAACCAGAGTGGTAAAACCAAGCTTTTTCAGATAATTAAATGCAACCTGCGGGCCAACCAGCTCCAGAGTCTTAACAGCAACAATGTTCATGGAATCGTAAATGCCCGCGCGAATAGAGCTTAAGCCTCTCCAGCCGCTTTTATACCAGTTCAGCACCTCTTTTTCCGTTCCCGGATAGTAGAACTGTGTATCATCTATTACGGTCGCCAGAGTCATTCCTGACGTATCAAGTGCCGGAAGAAAGGATGCCAGCACCTTGAAGGTAGACCCGACCTGACGCACCGTATTCGTTGCCCGGTTTATGACACGGCTTGCAGTCTTCACTCCACGCCCTCCATACAGAGCAACTACCTTACCTGTCGATTGCTCGGTGATTACAATGGAGGACTGTGGCTGTGGAGTCAGTATCCGTTTTTCAACCGGAGTATCTCCCTCTTCCACCATAACTTTCTTAAATTCATCACACTTCTCATTTATGTCATCATAATCAATTCCAAGCTCACTGATTCCGATCCAGTTTGACGAGTTGTCATCTCCCTCATCATGATAATACAAATGTGATGAGTCCTTAAAATCCGCAAAATATTCTAAAAGATCCTTCATCTGGTAGTGTATGACCGATCCATCCACCTTGTATACTGATAAGGCATAGTTTAGCTCATAATATGAGCCTTCTCCGAATGCGGGAAAATACGTAGAGTCTGTATACACTGAATCCACAATTGTCTGAATCTCCGGATCCTGTGTTGTATAAATCTTCAGACCGCCTTTATACAAAAGGTCAGAAGCTTCTTTTTCGGTATACCCGAGCTTCAGCTGAAAATCAGAAAGAATCTGTTCAATCAATTCGTCTGTAAAATAAGAATAAGGTGAGGTATCCTCGGAAACTTGCTGATAATCCTGAATTCTCGTATATACATCATCTGCAACAGCTTCGTCATATTCCTCTCTGGTACAAAGACCGAATGAAAGCATGCTTTCTAGGACTTCCATACGCTTCTCTGCATTCTCCTCCGGATTCTTAACCGGATTACGATAGGTTGGCGAATATGCGATCGGTGCAAGTACAGCCGCCTCGGACAAAGTCAGCTCCCATACATTTTTTCCGAAATATTTCTGAGCGGCAGTCTGCACTCCATAGCATCCGCTTCCAAGGTTCAATGTGTTAAGGTAGAATTCCAGAATCTCTTCTTTGGAATATTCGTTCTCTATCTGAATCGCCAAATACTGTTCCTGAATCTTTCGGATTATTTTATCCAGTACATTTGCTTCATCTCCACCGCTAAAAACCTGATTTTTCAAGAGCTGCTGCGTAATTGTACTTCCGCCGTAATCGAAGGACTTTGTTCTGATATCGGACACGATTGCACGAAGAATACCCTGAACATCAATTCCGTTATGTTCAAAGAAACGGCTGTCTTCCTTTGCGATAAACGCGTACTGGACGCATTTCGGGATTTCGGTAATATAAACATAGTCACGGTTCGCTTCTGTCCCGAATAAGGTATCCGCAATTGTTCCGTCACTATAATAAATCGTCGTCTTATATGAGGTAGGCTGAAGGTTGATCTTGGAGGTCGATGGTGCATTATCTGTCAGCCCCTTCAAGGCTCCGAATCCTGCAAACACTCCGATGACCAGTACCGCAACAAAAAGAATCAGAATCAAGCGAAAAGCCATGACTGCAGACTTTGAAACCAGCCGCTTGGTAGTCGATTTAAGCTGACGCTGTTTTTTTATTGTCCCGTGTTCACTAAAATCCATATTATAATTAACTTCCTTCCTATCAGAATACTCCCATACAACAACATTGTAATTATAGCAGAAAGCTTTTATATAATCAAATTAAATCATTGTTACAGAATACAGGTATTTACCAAAAAAGAGCGTTCTTATTACCTTATAGACATACTTTCCTATAGAATAAAAAAACAGCACTCCGCTTTCCGGCGGTGTGCTGTTTCTCTTTTATCATTATTACTTTTTAATATAAAGGTATCTGGGAATACCGTCCACCTGTACGGGCGGTAACTCTGCCTGAATTAACGGTTTCATATAATCAAGGAATTCTTTGGTAATATAATTACCTTCTGCGTTGGCCCACTCTCTTGGAACAACACGCTCTGCATTGGCAATCTTGCGAACATCAAATACATCAGTTGTACAGATGTACGGTTCATTAGAGAGTCTCTTAAGAATAATCATCTTGCCGGTCTCACCTTCAAATGCAGCAACTACTGCTGCTTCTCCAACCTGGAATGCTTCCGTGATATCTACACGCGATGCAAGGTGAGAAGCACTTCTCTGCAGGGTACTGAGTTCGATTGCTCTGGTCTTGCAGCCAAATTCATTAGCAACAAGATTAGCAAGAGTACGTGCAGTTCCTGTCAGCTGCTTGTGCCCGAATGCATCAACATAATCGCTTCCGCCGCCAAGCTCACATACATACTTTCCGTCTGCCGTCTTAATTCCTTCGGATACTGCAACGGTAATGCACTTTCTCTGAGGAAGAATTTCTTTCAACTTAGCCATAAACGCTTCGACATCGAAGGGGATTTCCGGAAGATAAATAAGATCCGGACCAACACTGTCTTCTCCCTTTGCAAGAGCCGCTGCACCTGTAAGCCATCCTGCATTACGTCCCATAATTTCAATAATACATACAATCTTTGTATCATACGCAAAGCTAAGATTGTCGGTGATAACTTCCTTTACTGCTGTTCCGATATACTTTGCCGCACTTCCAAAGCCCGGTGTATGGTCGGTAACCGCAAGATCGTTATCAATCGTCTTCGGTACTCCCATAAAACGTGTCGGATGATTGATTACCAGTGCATAATCGGACAGCTTACGGATAGTATCCATAGAATCATTTCCTCCGATATAGAAGAAATATCCGATATCAAGCTTATCAATAATCTCAAATATTTTTTTATAGATGTCTTCATGACCCTGAATATCAGGAAGCTTATAACGGCAGGTTCCAAGAAACGCCGCCGGTGTTCTCTTTAAGAGTTCAATATCAAGATCACTTGTAATCTGTTCTGAGAGATCAATATACTGCTCATCCAGAAATCCAAGAATACCATGACGCATACCATAAATCTTGCCTGCGCCTCGTTCCTTTGCTCCATGAAATACACCCGCAAGGCTGGAATTAATAACTGCGGTCGGTCCGCCGGATTGTCCGACAATAACGTTATTTCTCATATTAATTTTCTCCATTCCCGCATTGCTTTCTCGCATAGGCTGTCCTTTTGCAATGCGTCGTATACTGATTATTTCATCGGCCTGATAGCCGTCAACTTCCTCATACTACTACATTTTGAGGACATACGCAAGTATTTTCTGTCAAATGTAAGTGCTTAATTAAATAAGAAAAGAACCTGTACTTTATCTGCGTACAGGTTCTTACGTTTCTTATAACATTTCCGGTCAATCACAGCTGTCTAGTTCTCCGGTTCAATCAGTCCATAGGAATTGTTCTTCCCTTTTCTCTTGTAGACCACATTGACTTCATCGGTTTCCGCATTACGAAATACATAAAAACTGTGTCCTAATAATTCCATCTGTACACATGCTTCCTCTGCATCCATTGGCTTAATTGCAAAATGCTTTACACGCGTTATCTCAATTGCATCATCTTCAGTCATCTCTTCATCAATCAGCATCTTGCTGAAGCCAACAGCATCCTGCTTGGATTCAATGATTTTGTTTTTGTATTTCTTCAGCTGGCGTTCAATAATCTCCTCCACCAAGTCGATGGAAACATACATATCATTACTAACCTGTTCTGCTCTGATAATGGTTCCCTTCACCGGAATTGTCACTTCAATCCTGTGTCTGTCTTTTTCTACGCTTAAGGTTACATGAACTTCTGTATCCGGAGTAAAATACCGCTCTAGCTTTCCTATCTTCTCTTCGATCATACTCTTCAATGATTCTCTGACTTCAATATTCTTTCCACTAATAATATAACGCATACAAGTCAACTCCTTCTGGTCAACATTTTACCGTAAGATAACCGGTTCACGACAATAATTATAACATAGCTGTGATATTTCATCAAGCAGAACATGTCAATATTTTCATAATTTGCATATGGATTTTCTTAATTGTATTTATTTTGAGACTGTTTTTATCATTTATCCGACAATATGAATCTCGAGATGAAAATTCAAATTATTTATCGTTTTTGTGAATTTTACATTCTTAACAAAACAAACTTTCACTCTTGACCTCTTTTTTCGTTCGACAATCGTGGTGTTTGGCTGTGGATAAAGTGGATAAATCCGTGTATAACTTAAAATAAAGGCTTTTTCAGTTCGTTATTCTTCACTTGTAGACTAAGTTATCCACAATTGCTTTTTTGTCCTCTTTTTGTAGAATCTTATCTTTTGTGCAATTTGCCCATACCACAACATTTTTTACATCTCTGTTTTCATTTCACCTTTTTTTGTTGTTGTAATATTTAATTAACACATTTGAATTATCTGATTATTTTTAGTGTGAAATAAGAATTACGCTTGCGTGTCCGGACCGGAACCGATATACTTATCTTTATGAAAACATCCTCTGTAAAAAAAGAATATCTTCGGCTGCTCCTCTGTTCTTCTTTGCAAAGAGCACGTCTGTTTAATACGCTATTTTGTTTTTCGGCATATGCAGCGAGTGCATTTTCCGGATACCATCAGGGGCGCTATTTATATCTGACCGCTATAACCGCTTTATTTCCAAATCTTCTGCAGCTCCTGATCCCTGCAATAAAGAACCAGATCCGGGGCCACCGTCCATCCGGTCAGAACTCCGTAAAAAAAGCACCGGTTTATTTCCCGGCGCTTCGTAAACAGCTGCATTATTCCGATCTTTCCTTCATTGCTTTATTAACATCTGCTCTTTTATATCTGTTTCTTCTGCTTTATCTCGGATTTGACTTTCTTTCCAAATCCTTGCTTCCCGATTGGCTTGTATACTCACCCTTCGCTGTCCTCGCCGCTTCTTTTATTACATCTATAATTCTCTTCTGCTGCATACATCATAAAATTGACCGGAGCTTTAATTCATAATACTTGTTCTCTCCTGTGCCAATGTTACGCTTTCTTCATTTCTCATTTTGCGAAGCTCTGCATCAAATTGCTCCAGTTTCATCGGTCGTGCATAATAATATCCCTGAATCATATCGCAATCGGTATTAAGAAGAAAATCTTTCTGGTTCTCATTCTCAACGCCTTCCGCCAGAACCTCCATATGTAACGCCTTCGCCATGGAGATGATATGCGAAATAATTGTCTTATCCTTGCTTGTCAGTTCTCCGTCCTGCAGATTCTCAAGAAAAGCCTTATCAAGCTTCAGAATATCCACCGGCAGCTTTTTCAGCATGTTCAGAGAAGAATAACCTGAACCGAAATCATCCATGGAAAGAATAAACCCTGCTCGTTTAAGGCTCGCCATCACCTCAAAAAGATAGGTTAATTCTTCAAACAGTACCGTCTCTGTGAGCTCAAATTCAATCAGGTTGTGCGGAATCTGATAGCGGTCTGTAATCTCTACCAGCTTGTTTACCAGATCAGGATCGTATAAATGGACTCTTGACAAATTGACTGAGATAGCTACGGGCTCCAATCCCTCATCAATCCAGCTGCGCAGGCACATACAGACCTTTTCCAGAACAAAATAATCAATCTTGACTATAAAGCCATTTGCTTCAAACAACGGAATAAATACATTCGGAAAGATCATTCCTTTTGTGGGGTGTTCCCAACGAATCAAGGCTTCTGCACCAACAATCGTTTCGCCGGAGGTAGAATACTTTGGCTGAAAATATACTGTAAACTGTTTCTGTTCAAAGGCCGGTCTCATTTCAAATTCAAGCTGTTCCTGCTCGTCACGCTTCTTCTGCAGCTTTTCATCATAAAATTCAATATTGTTATCATAAAGCTTAATTGCGGATTCTCTTGCAATATTGGCATATTCACGAATATTTCCGGCATCCTCATCTTTATTCTTAACCCGACAAACACCGCAACTAAACATGATGTTATAGATGGTATCGTTCTTTGCATCTCCGCTCAGGTGTCCAATCTTACGAAACATCGTAAGTAACCGTGCACGCAGGGCTTCATCATCATGATAATTAAGAAGAAGTCCAAAGCAGGCGCCTGCGGTTCGGGAAAACAGCTCCCCTTCTGAGAGTTCCTTTGAAACACCATCCGCTACATACTTTAAAATGTAATTCCCATATGCGTATCCGTACATATCATTTACATACTTAAAGTTGTCGATTTCGAAGGATATATATGCCAGCTCCCCATCCATCTCACTGATTCGCTTCTCAATATCCTGACGATGCTTTGCCTTTGTCGGAAGTCCCGTCACCTCATCTACATAGGCATACCGGTACATTTGTGAGGATGTTCGGTGTTTCATGATGACAGAAAAAATAAACGCAAGCGTCACATCTGCAATAATGAAAATACACATTATCATTGTAATTGTCTGAATTTTTGCAAGCTTATTCTCAATGACATCTTCCGTATCAAGAATTGCTTTTCCGTCTATCTCAATATTTGTAAGAAGTGATTGTTCTGTCAGCTGTCTGTAATTTCTGACGTCCTCTTTCATGGAGGTAAATAAGAACACAAAGCCCATCACCGATGCGGATATAACAACGGCAAGAACCAGTAAACAAATCGCTAGTATTTTTTTCACTTTTCTTGAGTTTGACATTTTATCCCTTTACGACAATAATGTTATAATCTTTTGTATTTCTTCGAAAAGATGAGCTAAAAACACTATATATTTACCCCAACACTTTACAAGTATATCACTAATAATTTAAATCAGCAACACAAATTGCGAAGCCAAATAGACAAATTTTATCTCTTTTTTTGTGGATATTTTACAAGAATTCTTTCTGATTTGCCATATTTTGTGGCATATTAGGACCTTTGTTCTATTTCATATCAATTTCTTTTGTTGATATTTTTTCGCAAAAACTGATATCATGCTCAATCAGGAGCATGGTAGGCTGAAATCTTAAAATCAAGTCCTCAATCTGGATTCTCGAGAAAACATCAATATAGTTAAGCGGTTCATCCCAGATGTACAGATGTGCCTGCTGTAACAGGCTGGAAACAATCAGGACTTTTTTTCGTTGTCCTTCGGAATACTCATCCATACTTTTCTCAAACTGAACACGTTCAAAGTCCAGCTGGCGAAGCAACGCCTTAAACAAGCTTTCCTCCAGCCCGAGTTTTTCAATGTACTCATTCAGGCTGCCTTTCAGATGTGTTGTATCCTGATTAATATAAGATACCTTTAGGCCTTTGGCTACCCACAGTTCACCATCTGCTTTCAAAGTCTCCGGTGGTGCATCCTCTTTAGTTTTATTCAGTAGTTCAACTCCTTGGTTTGCAAGAATGGATTTCACCACACTGGACTTTCCGCAGCCGTTTTTACCCCGCAGTACAAGCCTGTCTCCTTTGTCCAGCGTCATGGAAAAATCCGATAGTACTTCTTTGTCTCCATAACCAAGAGATACCTTATTGTATCTGATATAGTTATCTTTGTAATGCTCCTGCGGCATCATTTTCAATTCTATTTTTTCTTCCAGATTTTTGAGCAGTTCCGACTTCTCTTCAATCGCACTTATCTGCCGTACCTCCAATGATTTGCTGCGTTTCTGCATCTTCTTTGTCTTTGCACCGATATATGCTCTGGTGGAAATGCAGCGGTCATGTTCTTTGATAGGATTAAATCCTATCTTTTTACTTTCGTTTTTCTGTGCCCATTCCGAGGTTCTTCGTTCTGCTTCCTTCAGCCTTCCGATTTCTGATTTTAATTTCTCGTTTTCCGACAATTCATAAGCGTCCTGTCGCTGTTTATTTTCCCACCAGGACGAGAAATTTCCCTTCTGTACCTCAATGCTGCTGCGGTTCAGAACAAGCACATGATCAATACATGCATCCAGAAGATTCCGATCATGCGAAACCAGAATAAAACCTTTTTTTGCATTCAGGTATTCCTTTACGACTTCTCTGGTTGGCATATCCAAATGATTGGTTGGCTCATCAATCAACAGAAAATTACCTTCTTTTGAAAAGAGCAGTGCCAGCATCACCTTCGTCTGTTCTCCAAAGCTGAGTGTCACGAACGGACGATACAGCAGTTCCGAATCGGTTTTAATCATCTCCAGCTCCCTGCACAGTTTCCAAAGCTCGTATTCCGGACATAGTTTTTCAACAATATCAATTGTATTTTTCGCTTTCTGTTCTTCTGTCAGTTGAAACGGAAAGTAATCAAAGCAGACCGAACACCGGATGCTCCCAAGATAACTGTATTTTCCAAGTAAAAGTCTGAGAAGAGTTGTCTTTCCTTTTCCATTTCTCCCGATCAGACCAAGCTTCCAGTCCGTATCAACAGAAAACGATACATTTTCAAAAATATTATCATAGCTTCCTTCATAACCGAAGGTCAGGTTCGATACTTCTATTCTAGACAAATAAATCCCCATTTCTGCGTTTTTGCACTATTCGCCTTGAAGCGTCAGTGCCAAATGATTTACGCTTCAGCAACCACTCTTCTTTTTTTACTCCTGATAATGAAGCAGGCTGCTACCGTAAGGCAAAGGATACCGGAAAGTAAAAGCCAGAGCAATATGTTCTTTCCTGTATCAACCTGCTGTCTCGTAAATGCGATGATAGTAGCGTCATTCGGTCTTGCAAACATCACCTTCTGCTTTAATGCGATATCTGTGCCATCGACTCCGATTGTCAGATAAC
>CAZRRN010000034.1:0-28786 GCA_964602475.1 uncultured Lachnospiraceae bacterium
CTGCGTAGCAATTCGAACCAAGAACACAGTCAAAGCCGGCTTCATGAAACTTTTTTACTGCATTGCGAAACGCACTCCTGTACGGTTCTGTATTACATCCGAAAGAAGGTGCTATAAATGCAATTTTCGAATTCTTTTCAATAAAATCCGGGTATCTCATTATATGCCTCGCTTATCCTTCTGTACTTATAACAATTCAGAGCAGTAACGATTCTTTTGTAATCATATCATTTGTTCTAATGACTTTCAAGGCTTAATTATCCGGTTAGAAGCAGGTTCATTCTTCCGGACCGTTTCGATACGGAATATCATTTCGAATTGCATAGGCTTCTCCAACACTTCCCTCTGCTGCTTCGATTACAAGTTTATCACAATTGTCAAAAACAGAATCTCCTATTTGCGAAATATCATCCGGCAGAACAGCAAGCTGAAGCTCTTCACAGCCGTAAAAAGCATATTCCGAAAGAAGCACCAATGCAGAAGGCAGGCGAACCTCTGTCAGCATTGCACAGCCTTCAAATGCATCTTCTCCGATTGACACAATTCCATCCGGAAGCAGGATGCTTGAGAGAGAGCTGCATCCGTAAAATGCATACTCCTTAATTGTGGTTAATGTTGACGGAAGGGAAATTTCCTTCAGCATGGTGCAGTCGGAAAAAGCATCGGAAGCAATAACCGTGACCCCTTCCTGTACGGTAATCTTTGTAATTACAGATAAATCAAAAACCTCTGACAGACCGGACGTACTGTTAACTGTCAGAGCGGTCAGACTGTCGCAGGCATAAAAGGAATATGATTCAAGAATCTGCACTGAAGCAGGAACGGTAACCTCAGTCAGTGAACTGCAGTTCCAGAATGCCGAATCCCGTATTATCTTCAGGGAAGACGGAAGTATAAGCTCACTAAGCGCTGTACAGTCTTCAAATGCATTACATCCAATTTCAGTAATTCCTTCAGGAATCGTAATCTGTTTCAGATTCTCGTTATATTGAAAAAGATATTCACCTATCACAGCTACCGGATATCCATCCACATCCTTTGGGATCACAATTGTCTCCGCTTCCGGTTTATAGCACTCCGTCAGAGTTGCTCTTCCGTCAATCACCGAATATGCGAACAATTCCGTATGTCCCAGAATCGGATCCTTCTCTGTGCCGGAAGCAGCATTCGTAGGAGATGCAGAGCCTGCTTCCGTAAGCTTTGGATCAGTAGGGGGAGTCGCGGCTTCCGAATCATGATCCTTAGAAAAGCTCCCAAAGTCAAGATCACCGTCCGTCATTTCAAGTTCTTCTGGAGGCCAGCTGATTTCCGACTCGGCAAGAGCATTAAGATCGTGCCTTCCGAAGTTCAGAATCAAAACAGACAGGATAACACAAAGTGCCACCCCGCCGGTTTTTTTGACTGTATTAAGAATGATATTTTCCGGATTTTCCATTCATCACTCCAGTATAAATGTTGTTCATTACCTTATCACAATCTCGTATTCTGCAAACGGATCACATTCCTCCAGCATTTCCGCTACAGTCTCCGAAGCATATACCGTCTTCAGACTGTCACAATAGCTGAATATCTCTCCGTCAACTACTGCAAGATTTACCGGCAGGGTAACCTCTTCCAGTGAAGTACAATCATAAAACAGCCTGCTTCCGACAGTCACAACAGAATCCGGAAGTACAACTGATTTTAGTGCCTGGCATCCCCAGAATACCTCAAACCCGATAACCGTCACTCCATCAGGAATGATAACTGTTTCCAGACAGGTACAATTATTAAGAGCCTCATCCGGCAGCGTTTTCATTCCGGACGGAAATGCAATCGAACGAAGCAGCGAACAGTCAAAGAACGCACTTGCTCCTATGCTGGTTACCGAATCCGGAATTACAATTGCCTGCAGCATTGCACAGCCGAAAAACGCTTCTTCTCCTATTTTCGTGAGCGTTGAGGGAAGTGACACATCTGTCAGCATTTCACAATAGGTAAATACTCCGTCTCCAAGTTCTGTAACACCTTCCGGCACAACCACTGCCGTAAGATTAGAACATCCGTAAAACATCATTTCCGGCAGCTTGGTCAGATTCTTTGACAGAGAAACCGAAGTCATACTTTCATTATAGGCAAATACCGACTCCGTGATTTCGGTGACCCTGTAGCTTGTCCCGTTATATTCAATTGTATCAGGTACATTATATGAGGTCTTTTCCAGATTGTAGATGCCGTCTGCAGCTGCTGTCTTTGTGTCTTGATCAAGTGTATAGGTAATTCCCCCGATAAAATACTCGTTATAGCCGGTATCAAAATACCCTTGCTCATCCTCTTCTGCATTTTGATCCTCTGCAACGGGAGTCTGCGTAATCTGCGTCAGTCCGCTCTCTCCGTCTTTATTATTCTCTTCCTTCTTCCCACAGCCCGATATCACAATTGAAATACACAAAACCCCAATTATCAGTAAATTTATTTTTTTCATTCACAAGCCCCTTTCTGCCGTGTTGTATCATTAATATACTACACTATATAGTATATATCGGCAAATACCTTACAATCGTTAGGTGCTTTACATTATTTAATTATAAGTTCATACGGTTTTCTGCACATCTTACGGTCATGAAACCTCACATTCGTAAAAAAAATAAACCGACTGACAATCGGTTTATTCTTAGTTTAAAGCAGATGACGGGAATCGAACCCGCCTGTCAAGCTTGGGAAGCTTGCATTCTACCAATGAACTACATCTGCATCACAGAAGTATTCTACCCGATTCCGCATGGTATTTCAAGTACTTTTTTATCTTCTTTCTTCAGCTTCTTTTTTAACGGCTTCTAATGCTGCAAGGATTACCTTGTCCATGTCAAAATACTTGTAGAGACCCAGTCTCCCGCCAAAGATCACCTTCTGCTCGCGGTCTGCAAGCGCACGGTATTCTTCATAAAGCTTATTATTGCGTTCATTATTGACCGGATAATACGGTTCGTCTCCGGGCTTCCATTCACTTGGATATTCTCTTGTAATGACTGTTCTTGACTGCTTTCCGAATTCAAAATGCTTGTGTTCGATAATTCTTGTAAAGGGGACCTCACGTTCTGTATAATTGACAACGGCATTTCCCTGAAAGTTCTCCTCATCCAGAAGTTCATCTTCAAACCGCAGACTCCGATATTCCAGCGTACCAAGCCGGTAATCAAAATACTCATCTGCAGGACCGGTATAGACAACAACAGGCGCTTTCGTTCCATCCACGGGCGCGAACAGCTCCGGAACATGCTTCCGCAGCTCAAAGAAATCTGTATTCAGCCGGACCTCAACCCCCTCCAGCATCTTCTCAACCAGTCTGGTATAGCCGCCAATTGGAATTCCCTGATAACGGTCATTAAAATAATTGTTATCAAACGTGAAACGAAGCGGCAGCCGCTTGATAATAAATGCCGGCAGCTCCTTACAGTCACGACCCCACTGCTTCTCTGTATAGCCCTTGATCAGCTTCTCGTAAATGTCTGGACCAACCAGAGAAAGAGCCTGTTCTTCGAGATTCCTCGGCTCCCGTATATTAAGCATCCGGATCTGGCTTTCCAGCTTTTCCTTCGCTTCAGCCGGGGTACGGATTCCCCAGAGCCTGCTGAATGTATTCATATTAAACGGCAGATTGTAAAGCTCTTCCTTGTAGACTGCGACCGGTGAATTGATATAATTGTTGAATTCTGCGAATTGGTTGACGTACTCCCATATGGATTGATCCGAAGTATGGAAAATATGAGCACCGTATCGGTGTACCATGATTCCTTCACGGTTCTCGGTATAGATATTACCCGCAATATGTGGACGGCGCTCAAGTACCAGACACTTTTTTTTGCAGGCCGTCATCTCATGTGCAAATACCGCTCCGAACAAGCCTGCTCCAACAATCACATAATCATATTTTTCCATGTTCTTCCTCCGTAAAATTTTTCCGATCCGCGACTATATAGATTGGACGGTTTTTGACCTCAAACATCAGAATCCCAAGATATTCACCGATGGTTCCAAGCAGAAGAAAAAGCAAGGTAAACAGCAGAGTTATAATGCTGCAGAGCAATGCTGTTCCGCTTCCGAACCCATTCATGATATAAAATACAATATAATAGATAAAGCTTGCCAGCATCAGTAATCCCGATATAATACCCGCCATCATTCCCGCTCGAAGCGGAGTGACAGAAAAACAGTTCATGGTATGAAGTGCAATGTGAGTCAAAGCACGAATTGTGTATTTGCTCTCTCCGGAATACCGTTCCGGAGCAATATACTCAATCACAGTCTTCGGAAAGCCGATGCATTGCACATAGCCACGAAGATACCGGTTCTTTTCGCGATATTCTGTTCGCAGAATATTAGCTGCACGTTTTGACACTGCAAAGAAATCCGATACGTTCCGTTCGAATTTTACCGTAGACAGTTTATTCAAAAGAGAATAAAAACAGGAAGATGTTATTTTTTTAATCAATCCGGCATCTTTGTTTGCTGCACGCGCCATCAATATAATATCATATCCGTTCTCGTAGCGAGACAGTATCTCCGGTATCAATTCCGGAGGATTCTGCAGATCGGCATCCATGCAGATCATTAGTTCTCCGTCCGCCATATCAATTCCTGCAATCATTGCTGCTTCGTGACCAAAATTGCGTGAAAAATGCACGACACGGCAGTTTTTATCTTCATTTGCGAAGCGATCCAGAATTGCCGTACTGTTATCCCTGCTCCCGTCGTTGATGTAAAGCAGCTCATAGTCCCATGGAACAGTCCGTTTTTTTAAATCTATAAGAATCGGAACCGCAGTCTCTCTGAAATGTTCCAGATTTCCCTCTTCGTTATATACCGACACAATGATCGATATTTTATTCATATTTGCCTCCATGCCGGAACATTCTTGCGTAGACGCGCGAACAGAATTTCATATTCTGCTCTGCGATTCAATTTTGTGCTCCGTCACAAAACTGCTGAGTGAAAGAGAATCACACAAACCAGTCATGTGAACGAAAAAAGTATCATTGTTACGATGTCGGTCTGGGCGTTGCTGTCGGTTTAGGGGTTGCTGTCGGTTTAGGCGTTGCTGTCGGTTTAGGAGTCGGTGTAGCAGCTGCCACCTCAACCTTGACCACATTACTGAAAATCGTCACAATACCCTTGTCTGCCTGATTATAGGTGATTACACAATAATAATACACCGTTCCCGGTATAGCTGTCGGTATCGTGAACTCTTCTGTTCCTGCATTACCGCGCAGGGTGAAGCTGCCGGATTTACCATCCAGCGCAGTTCCTCCTGCAGTCTTTGATGATTTGCTGCTATACCACTGATAAGATACAGTGCCTCCGCCAATCAGCGTGATCCCGGTCATGTCAACCGTCGCAGTCAGCTTCTGGTTTACTTCGTTAAAGGAATATCTGTCCGGTTCTCCCGGCGTTACATCAAAGGCTGCCGTCTTAGGGAGCAGTATTTTAGTTACCAGAGAAGGAAATACAGGATTGTCTTTACTGCTTCCACGTCGTCGAAGAAGCAGGCAGCCCGCCGTTCCCGAAGTCACGCTCCGCTCATATGATGTAATGTCGGTCGTATAATACTTGATTGTCTTTCCAAGGTAACAGCTTGTTTTTGTCAGACTTGTCCATTTGTATCTCGAATAATCAACCTTGTCACCATCCGCAGCCAGACAAAACAGGTATTCATAATCATCTGCAATCTGAAAACCGGTTGTTTCAATCAACGTCACAGTCAGCACCGATCCATCGTACCCCACTGTAACAGAAGGTGCCGCAACTGCTGTTTTGGCCGAGACAAGCGTCTGCTCTGCTGCTTCAGAAGCAAATTTTTTATCGGTTGCCGAGGTTCTGAACTCAATCGCATATTCAACACCTGCTCCGATATCATCTGTGGTAACCGCCGGCGTATGTGCTGCATTCAAAAGTGAAACCAGTTCTGTACTGAGCAGTGCGCTTTTCTTTGTTGTTGTATCACTCAGTGTTCCGGTTGAATCACTGTAAACCGTATTATCAGATTCCCGGCTGTAAGGGAGAATCCTGATCCAGTCCGTCAGTGCTGCAGCCGTACCGATTCTAACCAGCCGAAATTCCATTCCGTTTTTTAGCGGAATGGTATCGTTCTCATAGGAAATCTTCAAGGTCGGTGCTTTCGCCGGTGCTGCAATTTTCATCTTAACTTCTTTGCAGAAGCGGCAGTTCTTATATCCTTTCACCACACCCTCTGACACTGAATTAGCATCTCCGTTCCCATTATGTCCCCAGGATCGCAGATATAAGGTTGCGCCGGAATTCTGCATTGTCTTCAGAACCGTTCCTGTGAATTCAGAATTCTGATGCCACTCAGCCGCAGTCCCCCTCCTCCATTCGAGCAGAAGATAATCTGATACCTTCTTTCCGCTGTTGAGTGACAGTAGATTGTCTTCATCATTTATGCCTTTAATCTCAACATTTACCAGAAAATCGTCCAGACTCTTCATCGATTCATTTTCATAGTCCAAGGTAAACTTAAGAGATTTGATTACTGAATCAAGTAAAATATATTTGACAGAATTTTTATCAACCGAACACGCTATATAAACATCCTTCAAATTCGAAACTGTTGAAAAATCAATATAATAGTAATTCGTTGTTCCCGTTCCTTTTTGCTTCGCCGCTTCCAACCATGCGGTATCCTTCACTGTCGTTCCGTTTTCCTTTACAACAGCATAGTAGAGCTTATCGTATCCGGCAAGCTCCACGCAAAGCAGTTCATCATAGTAATCGATTGTATATGCCGGTTCAAATGCCGCTTCTGCCTTCTGCGTTCTGCAGCTTCCGATTAGAATCAGGGAGACTGCAGCTGCAATCAGAAACTGATTAATTCTTTTTTTCATTTCTGTCTTCCCCCTTGTCTTTACGTTTTTATTTTTTCAAATACCAGAAATACTGTTCGTTATGCTAACCTTGTCTTTGCGCCTGTTATTCTTCCTTAAGAACAGCGTATCATACTTGCTTTAGAGTGTCAATCACCGCTCCGCCGTCTGTTCTTCGTTCTTCATAAATACACTTTTCCGCTTTCGCTTTCTTTTCCGCATACATAGCCGAATCCATTCGTGAGAAAAAGCTGTCCATATTATCCTTTTCATGGTTATAAATACTGTAGCCCATAGACACCTGAATCTTATAAGGCTTCTCCTGTGTCTGGTTAAAGCTCTCTATGGCATCTCGTACGCAAACTATCGCATCCCGTATCTCCTGTTCTCCTGTAATTCTTTTCAGTATCATAAATTCATCCCCTGCATACCGGACCGCAATATCCTTTTCCGGTACACAGCCGCGCAGAATCTGTCCGACCGACCTGATTGCATCATCACCTGCAAGATGCCCATAGGAGTCGTTGATGGATTTGAAACGGTCAATGTCCAGCATAATTCCTGCAAGCTGTCTATCTTGTTCCGGATGTGTAATTTCCCGTTTCATATAATTAATCATATATTGTCGATTGAACAGCTCTGATAGCGAATCTGTATACGTAACCTCGTTCTGCATATTAAAATAAAGAGAAGTCACTGCAATTGCAGCTCCAAGCATTTTTACAGAGATTCCGTAAACTGCATAATCAACAATGACAGAAACGCCAATCGGAATCATAAAAATAACCACCGGCATAAGCAGAAACTTTGCTACTTTGGTTCTGTACCTATAAATCAGGATCACTCCATACATCAGATAAAATGCCGCAATCAGATTGGGAATGATATAAAGTGCAGTTCTATGATATACTCCTTCCTGACTTACGCTGAAAAATACAGGGGTAAAAATATTAACCAGACTGCAAATTATCACAAATACTGCCGGAATTACCAGATATCTGCTTCGTCTCTTGATCCGTTCGGTATCTTCAAAAAGCTTATAATCTGCATAAGCCGTCCATGTTAATGCAAATACGACATTATTAATATATAACAGAGACTTCAGCACAATTCCCAGTGCTTTGATCGCCCAGAACACGCTTCCGTCAAGCAGGTAGGAAACCGTCTCAATCACACATTGAAGAATCGCAATACCTGCCATGAGACTAAAAGCTTTATAATCAAAAAAACCGTGGCGTGCCATTCTCCAGGAGCTGTGTAATACCATCAGCAGAAGAAGAACTGCAGCTACGTTTGCAACAAGTATTGCCTGTATATTGATCATTACACTTCTCGCTTTCAAAGAGAAATTTACCTTATTTTCTATTTTGCCATAGAACCGGTAAAATAGCAACAAAACATTTCATTTTTATTCGAAATCTTCCCAAAATGTATCTAAAATCAACATTTCTGAGATAAACAACAAAACCCACAGTTTTCTGCGGGTTTTGTTGTTTATTGGTATGTACTTGTCTGTAAAGATATTACCTTAAATATCTTCTTATTCTTTGGTAATCGTCAAAATTTCACTTGCAAAGAGACTGTCTGTCTTGTTGGCCGCTTTACGAATCAGAATACAGGTTGCATCGCGATACAATACATCCGTCTTAGTACCGTTTACATAATATGTTGCTTTAGCTGCAGACTTCAATGCAATACTATCTGACTTGAACGCAGTCCATTTTGTCTTTGCATCTGCTGCAGCCGTAGCTGCATCTGCTGCTTTACAAATAACGTATTCATACTCTGTAACCGTAACACTGTCACCAAGATATTTTTTCAGTTCCAAAGTGATTGAAGATCCTGAAGATGCCGCAGCATAACCGCTTGCAAATTTTGCAGCGTTTAACTTTGTCGGAGCAGCAGCCGGAGTCTTGAATGTTACTGTTGCTGTCTTGGAAGCAAATTTCTTGGATGTTGCAGAAACGCGAACCAACACAGTAACGTCGGTACCCTTTGCGGTAACATTCATCTTATCCAGCAATTCAGAAACAGAAAGTGTAGATTTCTGAACCTTTGTATCAACTGCGCTTCCTGGTGTAGCATAAGCACTGGCATCATTCTCAGAATTCTTATTGTACGTCAGAACCTGTGTCCAGCTGCTGGCTGTACTAAGATGGAATTCCATACCGTTCTTGATCGATACTGTGTTCTTCGTGTAATCCACCTTGATCGACGGTGCATTTGCTGCCTTCGGAATCTTTAGCTTTACTTCTTTGGATGCACGGAATGCTTCGGAACCATATTTGTTCAGGCGAAGATACAATGTAGTATTGGATGCTTTCATTGCGTTCCAGGTAACTGCATCAAATGAACTTCCTGCTGCCCAGTTTCCGTTAGCACCACGTTTCCATTCGATACTGTAATACTTAACTGTCTTTGCTCCATCCCCGGTTGTCGGAACAGATACGATAGCAGCATTTTCAGTAATTGGAGCTACTGTAAGTGTTGAAATAATATCATAAAGATCCGAAGGGGATTCTTCTGTGTAATTAAGCGTTGCCTTTACTGACTTAATCAGGGTCTTAATTGTAACAACCTGATCGCCTGCAGTTGCAGTATTATCATTCGTTATTGCAATATAAGTTTCTTTTGTGTTAGCAAGTGCAGAAAAATCAATAACTGATTTTGTATCGCCGTTTTCTGTCTTTTTTGCAGTGATTTCAATCCAGTTTGTTGCTTTCAACCCTGTATTTGCATCTGCCGCTTTAATTACCTGATAATAAATTGTATCATCCGATGTAACATAGACCAGCTCGTTAGCATAATCAATCGTACAGTTTGCTACAAGAGCTGCAGCAGAAGCCTTGGTTGCACCCGAAATAACAAGTGCAAATACAAGTACTGCCAATAAGTACTTCAAATTCTTCATATAGTAACCTCCTTGTGTGTGAAAACAATGTCTATCCTTGACAATGTCAGTGAATGATGTGGATGAGTTTACCGGACTCAGACCACCGTAAAACAACACCCGGTTCCGGGCTACCACCCCCGAATCCTTCGGCAAAACATGCTTTACCGTAAAATACCAACTTCTACCTATCCTTCACTAGCATTATCGGTTAATTTCCCAAGAAACTTAACCTGTCCGAATAAGTTTTGGATATTTCCTCAAAATAAAAACCTCCCTTCGGTAACTGGCTGTCCTTCTTTGGACCCTGTAGCTTTGCGTCCCAGTCTTCCGACTGGTTTGCCTTGTCGTATGAAAGTTCTAGTAAATATGTATGGATAATTATAACGTATATCCGACAAATTGTCAATCAATTTTGCTCATTTTGTTGTTTTGTCTGTTTTATTGAACATTCTCTTCTTCCAGCATAGTTCTCTGAAGGATACTGTCCTCTTCAATAGCTACCGCTGCTCTTTTCCCGACAACCTTATTCAGGTTTGACGGTGAGATTCCGGAAGCGGGACGCTTCCAGGTCAGCATACTTTCTGTAATTACCGTTCCTTTTGGAATACTCTGCTTCGCAACCAGTGATCGTCTGGCATTTTGTCGTGCTGCGGTCTCTGCATCGCTTGCGTTAATATCACCGTCTCCTGAAATTTTCTGCTGAAATTCAACTGCTTTAAGTATTTTTCTGACATCGCACGGATCCATGGCATGATAATGATCGTTTCCTCTCAATGTCTTATCCAGAGTGAAATGCTTTTCCATGATGCAGGCTCCAAATAAATATGCCGTCCCCGATACCTCAGCACAATACTCTGCTTTTGTATGGTCGGAATATCCGATGACACAGTCCGGATACGCAAGCTTAAGTGCTTGAATGCGTTTTAGATTTGCATGCTCATAAGGAGTTGGATATTCCAACACACAATGAAGCAGCACCAGCGGTTGTTTGTTTACACTCCGAATGGTTCTTACTGCTGCTTCTATTTCATCCTTTGTTGATGCTCCGACGGAAAGCAGAACAGGTTTGTTTTTCTTTGCCTGGTATTTTATAAAAGGAAGATTTGTAAGATCAGAGGAGGATATTTTATATACGTTCATCAAGGGTTCCAGATAATCTGCCGATTCAATATCAAAGGCAGTTGACAGGAACTCCGTTCCGCATTCATCACTGAAGCGCTTTAGTTCATCATATTCCTCTTGTCCAAAAGAATCATATTTTTGGAACAGCTCAAATTGGGAGGTTGTCGGTTCCTCCGATGTATCCCAGTAAGAAGGGGATTCCTTAGCGGCAAGTGTCTCTGCCTTATAGCTCTGAAATTTCACCGCATGAACTCCGGCTTCTGCCGCTTCAGCAATCATTTTCTTTGCCGCTTCCAGCGGAGTTATCCTACATTTTACTGCAATATCGTAATAATTAACTCCGATTTCAGCAATCAGTGTAAACTCTCCCCGCTGTGCACGTTCTATGATGTTTTCTTTCACTCTCTCCTCCAAGCCGGAGCATAAATCCTTATTTTCCCGGTTCTTAAGCTTCTCTGATTTCGTTCGTTTCTACTCCAATGTGTCTCCTAGTATAATCTGCGTGACCCGTCTGATTCCTCCGGTTAAATCATGCTTCCTTTGCAGTGCCCTCATTTCCTCCCTGATTCCTTGTGTATCAAGCAGCCAGGTGAGCGTTGAAAACAGGGTTTCATCCGATACTTCACTTCCAAGTCCGAGATTCAGAAATCCGTTTTCCATACCGGCAAATTCATGCAGCTGTTCCCGTGTGTTCTGAGCAAGAACAACAGAAGGCACCTGTGCTGCAGCGAGCTCATATACTGTTCTTCCCTGTGAAGTGACTGCAATATCCGCGCGCAACATATAATCGCTGATTCTCCCGACATTCTGAATAACATCTATTCTACGCTCCGCATCCGATACAATTCCATGCTCTTCGCAATGATATGCCGGTCCGGTAATAAACGTAAAATGTACTGCTCGTAGGCTAGAAAGGGTGCCTGCCAGTTTATACAGCCGCCCGGTCAGATCAGAAGGATCCGCTCCGCCGAACAGAACCAGTATCTCCTGCAGCGGTTCACGTTCCTGTTCTGATTTCATTCTGCTCCTCACATCCTGCAGCATCAAAAATTCATCCCGAAGACAAATGTATTTTTCACCGTAGAAGCAGTTTCTTCCCGCCTCCCCTTTACTGTACAATGCATTGATAACTGCATCCGCTTCACTGATCCCGCTTCCGAGATCCTCGATTGTAACTACACGTTTCACAAGCTTTTTTATTTTCCTAATATACTCTGCCTCAGTGTCCAACCGGTCATTCACCACAATATCCGGTTTGGTTTCTTCAATATAAGCGAAAAACTCTGTATCATCCTTCACTGTTCTGTAATTTTGGTGGCTCATTTTCACCTTCATAATTCCGTCGGCCGTGTTACGGTCCTCCGGACCGTCAGCAGGTTCGGTCAGTACCAGAACGCACTCATGACCAAGCAGCGCCTGCGCCAGAGAAATGCATCTGTACACATGCCCCATTCCAATCAACCTAAAACCGTCTGTCCGCAGAACAATTTTCTTTTTCTTCAGTCTTGCTTCACAAAGGCTCCAATCATCGGGCGTATCAATGTCCACAGCTTCATCCTCCGGTACCGCATAGACCGATATACGTTCACCAAACCGCGTATCCGGCGTAATATCAGAACGATTTGATATTACAAAGGCTCCGGTCTCACGATAATGTGCCGGAAGCTGCTGTCGGTTCTTTCGTTCCTCATACAACGGGAAAAATGATCCGTATTCTTCCCCCCAAGCAAGATGAGGATCATTTACCGCACTGATATAGGTATCGGAATTGCCCGTCAGGAAGCTTCTGACGGCATCAGAAAGTGTCTCTTCTTTCAGCAGCGGAGAAGTCGGTTGTAGGGTAATCACTACATCATACCGGCATTCGTGCTCTCTTTCTGCCTGTAATACTGCATCATATATGACCGGATCAAGCGTCGTTGCATCACGTGCAAGCTCTGGGTCGCGATTAATCACACCGGCTCCAAAAAGCTGTGCAATTCGTTTGATTTCATCATCATCGGACGTCACAACCAGATCGGTAATATCTCTGCATTCCAGGGCATTGTGAATTGCATAGTAAATCAAAGGTTTTCCATTCATCAGCCTGACATTTTTCCGCGGAATTCCTTTTGAACCTCCGCGTGCCGGTATAACAGCAAGTATTCTCATTGGTTTTCTCCGTTCTGCAGTCCCTTTGTCCCAAGCATATCTGCACATATACCGATTAGCTGTTTTTGAAGCTCCCCTGCTACATTGGATATAGCCTTATGAATCTCAGCATAACCTTCCAGAAAAATTCTTAACTCGTCTTCGGCATTTTGATTCTTTCGACCCTCCTGCTGAAGATAAGGAATCGTTTTATTCCTGATTCCCGCATCAATCAATGGATAAATTGTCATTTCATTCACTGTTTCATTATAGTGTTCAGTCTGCTTTCTTATCTCTGTCTGTTCTTCGGTTGCTACATTTTCTCTTAACATCCGTGCTGACATTTCACACTTCTTTGATATCTCTTCTGACTTTGGAATCAATATCTTCAGCTCACGCAAACCGTTTTTCAGATAATCAGACAGAATTTCTTTTGATCGTTTGGAATCTTGAAAAATCTCCGGAAGATTTCCGTTCCAGCCGGAAATACTACTATCTTTGTTATTGCCGCAAAATCGCTCCACCGCTTCCTTAAGAGACATCACCGAACTTCCACGAATCAATGCACCTCCTTCGGTTGCATCAATAACCTCTGTTTTTCCTTTTGATCTTAAAATTGCCTCCTCAAACCATGCAAGATATGCTTTCCAGTCATGCCGGCTTTTTACCTGTTCTCCGTCAATTCCTTCCAGATAACAGATTCCTTTCTCTTCGCCAAGAATTGTATGAACTTCCCCTCCTGCATGCGAAACATTTCCTTTATAGGCAAGATCCTGACCAATCAGTATTATTCTTCGTGCCCCAAGGTATTCTGCTGTTGCAAATGCAGCTGTCGCCACAGAACCACCAAGAGGATAAACCGGAAGCTCCGCTCCAAGCCGGCTGCACAATTCCCTGAAATATGGCTGAGAATGCAGAAAAATCAGCTGCCCGTTTTGATTACTTAAAATTTCGGAGGTTGACTGAATCTCGCAAAGTAAAGGTACCTTCCTGCTGCATTCCTCCGCAAAGCATCTGAGTGATTTCTCCGCATCTATGGTAATTGCTGCATCCGGACATATTCCGTGTGCTGCCAGTACCGGCAGTGCGGCATCCGTTGCCAGAAGAAATGCACCACGACATACTCCGTTATCCTGATCAACTTCTCTTCCCGGTAGTCGTTTCAGTTCATCAACATTTGAGTCCAGTGAAGGTCCCGCAGAAATAATGATCATCGGAAGATCAGGCGGGTAGATTTTTTTTAATTCCGCCAATGAAGCTGCACCGTACAGCAGTGGGAAATTCTTCATTGTATTATTAACAATAGTCATACCAAAATGCATTTCTGTGTTACGGTCGGTAAATATTCTTACATTGTTTCGGCGTATCATTTCATAGAAATAGCTTGCCGCTTCCGGAAATGCCTTCCGATACTGCGGATGTTCACAGACAATCTGGCTTTCTCCGTTTGTCCAGCTCGTATAGGCTTCCAGCGCCTCAAACAGTCGTAGCGGATTCAACTCATTAACGATCAGTTCAAATTCCTGTGTCAGAAGAAGCTCTGAAATATCATAGTATTTCATAACATGAAGAAACAGTTCCGGTGACGGTTCATATACCAAAATCCGACTGTCTATCTTCTTTCTTCTGCACAGCTCTCGAACACAGTATCCGTTGCAGAAACCAAAAACAATAGCAACAGTATTCCGGTCCTCAAAATTGAACTGTTCTGCCCAGGTTACTGCTTCCGTAAGCGGGCGGTATGCGCTGTTAAACCGAAGGTGCTCTCCTTGAATTGTTGCAGTCAGAATCTGATTCCCATCGCGTGCTGTTTCTTCTTTCAGATATAGTCTTTCACTTACTGCTTCGTTTTTTTCATACTGATAAAGCGCAGCAAAAAGCTCCGGTCTTTTGGATAATGCGCTTTTGTTTTTTTGTAGATATTCCGTCATTGATTTCTCCATATTATATCAATCCGATTTTCTGTCTGCACTATCTTTCTGCCGACAGTACCTCTTCCATCGACATGATTCTGGTTCCATGAATCAGTGCTCCGCCTTCTGTTGCGTCAATAAATTCAGTTGCAGGGTTTTTACGTATCCGCTGTTCCAGCCAGTGTCGGTAAATATTCATATTATTTGCCGTTTTCACCAACGAGCCATCGATTGCGACTGTCTCAGGTAATTTGTCCATGTTGATTTGCTGCTTTCTTGGAGTCCCGCCGGCATGAGAAGTATTTCCTGTATAGGCCAGATCCAGCCCAAGAAATACAATTCTTCTACAGCTTGCAGAAATTCCAAGCTCAACAGCTGTAGTCGAGACCGAACCACCTGTCTCTATTATACAACTTCCTTTCTCCTGTGCATATTCTTCTGCTTTCCGATACCCCTTCTGCAGAATAATATAACGATTTCCTTGATAGCTTTCAGCAATTTTATCATAAGTAGTGGATATATAAAGTAACGGCACGCCACAATTCTCAAGTTTCTCAGTCTGTCGTCTTACCGGTTCCTGCGGATCAGTTATTATTACATAATCGGGACGTATTCCTGCTGACAGAAGCTTTCGTAAAACAGTTCCGGTGGCCAGAATAATTCCTTGGGAGACCTCTTTCAGTTTCAGAAAGTTTTGATCCAGCGACGGTCCGGCAGCAATAATATACAATGTTTTTCCGGTCCATGTCTTAAGTATCTCATCAACAGACGGATCATTCAACATTATGTTTTTTCGAAAATTTCCTGCCATGATTCGTTTCTGGTTTACAACCGAGCTGTATCCGATAAACAGTTCCTCTAAACTGCTTTTAATGTTTCCCTCCGGAAGCACACTGATTGACGGATAATGGATTCGGTACTCCGTATATGGATTATCTGTGGAAAAACAGGATAAGAATTTCTGATATCCCTTATCAAGCTTAATCACTAGCCGTCCTTCTTTGACCTTCTCTTCTATTCCATTCATTTTCAAAGCTGCCTGAATCAATCTCTCATCAGATTCATATACGATGATCTCTGCACACTCATTTAGAGAAAATAATGCGCTGATGTGATAAGCAAGTCCAATTCCGCACACCGTGTAATGATCACAGTTTTCTTTCATCCATGATTCAGCAAGAACCATTCCCTCAAGTAGCGGAAATTCGTTACTATGCAGATAAATCCCATTTTTCTGCGCAGTTAGTTCACCATCCGCTGCATACTCCAGATTCAATCCGGATAAGTCTTCTCCCTGCTGCTTTATCTGACATTCCATTCTTTGTTCAAGCAATTCCTGTAATAAAGGAAAAAGCCATGGGTAGAGCCTGAGTTCTAAATAATCTGCAGTCAAAACATAGTCCTTCTTCTGTTGAGCTTCCATGCATTCCTTTAATATTTCTAAAAGCACATTTACATCAAAGCAGTATTGTCCATGTGAAGATTGTCGTGCCGGTTTAGAAAGCATCACAAGCAAATCATTTACATAATCAAATACTTCTGTCATTTTCTTCAGTGCGCGAAAATAATTCTGTCTTCGAAACCAATATACCGTTATCTTCAGATTAAGTATCGTATTCGAAAGCAGCCGTTCTTCCGGTTCTCTGTTCAGATAATCCTGCAATTCCATTATTACCTCTCATGCCGGAGCAATTTTACAGGCACACAGTCAGAATCTTTGATTCCATCTGCGATTATTCAAGTCTGGCTCCGTCACAAACTTGTCGAATGAAAGCCTTTAATCATCTACATCATCTTCATCCTATGCAATAATCTGACCAATCAGATTAATATGCTCCTGCATTCTGCAGTATGTTTCCTGCATTACTTCAAATGCTCTCTGATAGCAGGAAAAATCAGTATTCCAAAGATAATTCAGAAAATCATCCAGTTCTCTAGTTATTGTTCTATTAACCTTCTTTTTAAGACCGGTCTGTCCGTTCTCTCTCAGTGCTGCGGTATATGTATAAGCACGAATTGACTCTAGCCCCAATGCATGATTAACTCCTGCTCCACGTCCGTCCTCTTCAATCAGAACAGAAGCATTTCTTCTGCTAAGATTATATAAATGAGCATGTACCCGGAAACCGATATGAAAATCACAATCATTATAAATCGAAAAACCAGTACTGTTTTTTGAAATGTCAAGTATTTGAATGCCATACATTTTCAGCGCATCCAGTAAAAGACGATAAAGCTCTATCTCCTCCGGCGCACCTTTTTCATCCGGAATTCCACGGTGAAAAACAAAGCTGACCTCTGTCCCGGGAAATTGTCTCACAATGTGATCTACAACCTGCAGTGCTGCAGGCAGATCCCTCAAATTCGCAGGATCAGAAATACAGATTTTATGAAGCGACCGAGTCGGATTTACCCGAAGTTCAGACCTATTAATATCCGGCAGACTGTACCATGCCGGACATCCGGTCATTACGCCGCTTTCTATTCCGTTATTTCTAAGAGCATTAACTGAATACCAGTCACGGCAGCCTAAAAATCCGGAGTCGGTCTCAATTCTTCTCCATAGCTGTATGGTCTGCTCAGTGAATTTATAACTGTATAAGGTGTCTGCCTGATCATCCGCCCCGAACCACCCCATCCCAAGAGAAAAAAGCGGAATCTGTATCTCGTCAAGCTTTGTTGTCAATGGCATATGGCTTGGCCAACAATCAGGAAGATACCCCGGACCTCCTGCGAAAATAAGAATATCATTTTGGTTTATTTCATTTAATGAAACAGACAGCGGAAGCAGCCTTGAATATTCTGTAATAACTGTATCCGGATATCTTTTCAGCAACAGAGCTTTACAACGTTCCACAATCAGGTAATCGCCAGCGTTTTTAATAGCTCCGCTCAGCAAAGCAAATCTATTCATGCTGTTCCTCCCGTTAAACTTCATCATATAGCCGGATGGCATCCAGCTGCTCAGTTAAGTCATACTGCAGAATATCCGCGAGGAGCACCGAATCCTTTTTATTCATTGCCTGCATCGCTTCTCCGAGAATTTGCAATAATTTTCCCGGATCTGCATTGTCCGCTTTCTTTGTCTGTATGGCAATGACCAGATGATTCATCATCAAATCCATCTGATCCAGTAACTTCGTCATTGCTTCATAGCCGTCTTTTTCATTCTGTCGGTAAAATAGTTCTGCAGTCTGTTTTATCATATCCTGTACTATATTGATTTCCTGTTTCAGTGTCTGCATCGGCATTTTGTCTCCATTCTGTTATATCTCAGCCTTTTTAATCATTATATCGAACCGTCTGTAAAGATTCAATCTATGTTTTTAATTTATCGAAACAATCAGTGCGTTATGCACTTTTTGCAAAGCGTTATTATCCTGCAGATCTGCTTTCCTCTAAAGATAAAACAAGAGCCGGTCAGTGACCGGCTCTTGTAAATCATTTGTTGAAAGGTTCTGCCAAGCACAGCCAGCAGAAAATCATATACATTACTGTAATAAGGACAATACACCCTGAGTTGACTGGTTTGCCTGAGCGAGCATGGACTGTGCAGCCTGTTGCAGGATTGAATCCTTGCTGTACTTAACCATCTCTTCAGCCATATCAACATCGCGGATACGGGATTCAGCGGACTGCAGGTTTTCTGAAGTATTGTCTGCATTTGCGATCGTGTGCTCTAATCGGTTCTGGGTAGCACCAAGTTCTGAACGAGCCTTAGATACATAAGACAATGCGGAATCCATGGTTTTAATCAAATCGGTAGCAGCTTCATATGTTGCAACTGCTGCTGTAGCACCATTACTTGCAGAAGTTAATTCTCCAAATTCAACTGTTCCGGCTGTAACTGCTGCATCAACAAGCTGAGCTGCATGCATATCGTATACATTAAAGCTGATGTTCTGCTCACTGTTTGCACCAACCTGAAGGTTCAATACTGCACCCTCATCCGGATCAAATGCGCCACCGGTCAGTTTCATGGTGTTGAACTCAGTCGTTGTGGAAATACGATCGATTTCATCTGCGAGCTGTTCGATTTCTGATGCAATTGCTTCACGGTCTGCGGTAACGTTGGTATCATTTGCTGCCTGTACGGTCAGCTCTCTCATACGCTGTACGATGGAATGAATTTCGTTCATTGCACCTTCTGCTGTCTGGATTAACGAAATACCATCCTGAGCATTGGTAGAAGCCTGCTCCAAACCACGAATCTGTCCACGCATTTTTTCGGAAATCGAAAGACCTGCTGCATCATCGCCTGCGCGATTGACTCTGTAACCACTGGATAACTTCTCAGATGATTTTGCAAGATTGCTGTTCGTAATACCTAACTGTCTGTTGGTATTCGCTGCTGTCATATTGTGTTGAATAATCATAAAGTTTCCTCCTTGAATTGTACAGTGGCATCCTTTGCCACCGGTTCTTTTTTGTCAAAGCGGTTTGCGCTTTGGGGTTATAATTCTTTGTTACTTTTGTAACTGAATTTTTGGTATGGTAGGTGTTGGTATTGTTTTACGTGAAAGTTTGGTTTGCTTTCATAACATATATCGGATGCCGCGGTAAAAACTTTAGCTAAAAAAATAAAAATTTTTTATTTATTTTCTTTTATCCATAAAGTAAGATTCGCCCTGCGGACGTCCGGTCATGTTTTTATAATAGTTGCTGGCTGTTCTGCTGCTGATTTTAAAATCCTTTACTTGCCTTCGTTTTTCCGCAAACACAATCTGCATCCGGTCTTTATTCTTCTGCTCTTCTGCCTGCAGTATTACACTTTGCTCCGTAAGAATACGAATCAGTTCCTGAAGTTCAAGGATTTCCTTCTTATACATTTGCTTATTGACATTCAGCTCCGCCTGTACCTTGCGGTATGTATCGTCGAAACCGCGGTCTAAGCGTTCTAGCTGCCGAATCAGCTTCTCTTTTTTCGGTAATATTTCTTCAAAAGCATCCAGATCAGCATTCTCCTTACATAGAAGCACTGTTTGTTGTCCGGTTAATGTCTGAATGGCACAAAGGATATCCTTTTTTTTCAAAAGGATATCCTTCATCATCATAATATACGTTGTCTTTGTTTCGTCCATCGCGGTAGGTCTCTTTTCTAATTTACATAGATATGATTCATCCGCATAACTTCCTTCCATGTGTCTCTCATGGTGCGGATATGTCCAAGGGCTTCTTCTATTATATCTTTATCTTTTTTTATATTGGCTTCCACCAGTCTTCGGTAGATATAATCATACACGATATCAAACTGCTGTGCAACCGGATATTTAAAATCAAGTGTCATCCGGAATTCCACAATAATTTTCTGCGCCTTGATAAGATTTTTATTAGCCTTTTCCTGATCCTGCTTCTCAATGGCCGCAATCGCAATATTACAGAATTTAATTGCACCCTCGTAAAGCATCAGCGTCAGTTCTGCCGGGCTGGCTGTATTGACCTTATTCCCTTGATAAATCTGTGCGGCATTTGATGTCATGATTGTCCTCCATCTTACTGTTCTTTATTGCGATGTTGATGTCCCAAGCAGAGATGACAATGAATTCTGCTGTGACGTCAGCTTTGACATGGCGGTTTCCATTGCCGTAAACTGATCGTAATACCGGTCTTCAATTTCCTGCAGCCGGTCTTCCAGTGTACTAAGGTCGCTCTTATAGCCTGTCATAGTCTTGTCAAGCTGCTTATCATTATAAAAGGTCAGCGCACTGCTGAGTGATGACGACTTCATTTTACTCGTCATATCATCATACAGATTCTTTGTTACGGTTGTCAGTACTTCCATGACCGTCTCGCTGTCCGATGATAATGCAGCCTTCAGCTTATCGCTGTAATCAGCTCCGTAGGAATCCTCACTGTCTCCGAGAAGATGAAGCTTGCCTTCCTCCGTGTAAGTACTTGTTACAATTCCATACGATGACAGCGCATAGCTCTTGCCATTTACGGTTACGCCACTAGACAGTGTTGTCTTCATAGAAGAAAGTAGCGATCCCAGGGAGGAGTCTCTTCTAAGAAGAGAATCCTTTATCTTGGTTTCCCATTTTTCAATCTGTTCATCCGTCATGGCATCCCGTTCCTCGTCTGTCAGGACATCATAGCCGGTTGCTGCGTCCGCACCATACAGATCGTTCATTTCTTTAAGAAGCTCATTATACTGGGTAATAAAGCTTTTTACAGTTGTATAAACGGTATCGACATCCTTTGACACATTGACCGTGACTGAATCACCTTCTGTCAGACCATTCATCGTCATTGTGAGTCCATTTATGGTAAATGAATTAGAAGAACCGGTGAAGCTTGCTCCATTATAAGTAATCTCGCTGTCTGCCGCTGCAATCATGCTCGCACCGCTCGTACCTGCACTAAATGTATCATAGACAAGTTCTCCGCCGTCCGAAACCGAATACGAAATATCCGCAAGCCCAAGGTTTTCCAGACCGCCATCGGTTGATGCACTGAAGGTTTCGTCCTCAACAGCAGTCGTAAATGCCCCGAGTGCGGTTCCAAGTGCTTCTGCTTTATCGGCTATCGTTCCTTCTGCATCACTTAAGGCAGTTTCAATCAGTCCGTCCAGCGTACTCTGGTCAAAATCAGAGGGGCTTGCAAGTCCCGCACGATAAGCAGTTTCTGTATCGTTCTTAATCTTGTCGGTTACTGTATCATACAGGAAATCTGCCAGAGCTTCTTCCGCATCCGAAATAGCTTCTGCATCCGATTCTAAAGCTGCAGCCTTATAATCATCTATCAGCTGATCTGCCTTCAACCGATTCGTCGCGGAAAGATTATCATAACCGAGTGCAGCTTTGACATCTTCTCTTTGTTCCGATGCCGAACTGATTCCGGTCGTAATACTGAAAGCACCTTCCACACCGCTGGTTCCGGAGCTTAAGAATATTCTCTTATATGTTGTGTCAAAGCTTGCGTTTAATCCTGCATCCTTACAGGTAGATATAAAATCAGCAACCGTAGTATACTTGTCAACGGAAAGCTCCGTCGTCTGATCTGCTCCATTCATCTTAATTCTGATTACAGAGGAACCATCCGTTGAAAATCCAAGGTCTGAAAGCTTTGTTGTTCTTGTTATCTCGGTCAGTTCACCTTCGGAATTCTCATAGTCCGGAAGTACCCCTCCGGTCAGATACTGAGAGCTCGCAAGCTTTTCTACGGTAACCTTGTGCGTTCCCTCCGCAGCATCCTTACCCGCCGTCACAGTCAGTTTACTCTCATTGGAACTGGTCGCTTTCTTTGCAAGATAGGTACCTTCTGTTTTCATTTTCGAAAGTGTATCCGTGTAAAGTGCATAGATCTTGGTATTTAATTCCTTCCACTTTTCCTGCTTCCACTCAAGCTTGGTAATCTTATTCTCAACCTTTGTTTTTTTGATGCTCTGTGCATCCATAAGGTCTTTTATTATACTCTCGGTATCCAGATTGGATACAAGTCCGGTCGTTCGTATGCCCATATTGTGTACCTGCTTTCCTTCTGTGGCGTGCCGGTTTTATTTTTTCGACACCAGTGTTGTCTCCTGCCGGTTCTATCTTCTTTCATCCACCAGCATACCCGCCATCTCCCACATCTTCTGCACAAGCTCAAGAGCCTCCTCGGACGGAATCTCCCGAATTACTTCTTTTGTTTCTTCATCATATATCTTGATTGAGACGCGGTTAGTCTCTACATGGTAAGAGAATTCGCAGCTTGTTCTCGACATTTTCATTTTGTCGTTCGCGCGGTTGACCGCCGACTGGATTCTCTTAATATTCTGGTTTGTCTTTTCTGCCAGTATATTTTCTGCTTCTGTACCGGCTTTGTTCGCATTTATCGTACCATTCTCGGTTCGTGCAACTGCCTGACGCTCATTCTGCATTGAGGTAGATACCGCAGCTGCATCTGCGGTTCTTGCTGCTGTTCTTTGTTCCGGCGCACCCTCCGGTGCCTGTGCTGTCTTTTGTAATCCGCTTACTGTACTTGATGTAACTTCCAATGCCATGATTGTTCACCTCCGTGTGTATGTTGAAAAATTTCCGCTTCTAATTCTCTTATCGGTAAGATTGTCAAAAAAAATAATAGAGAAGGTAAAATTTTACCTTCTCTATTTTTTAAAACAGCTGGTTCAGTTCCTCGGCAGAAACCTCTGTCTTCGCCGCTGCCAAATTTGCTTCCTGAATTTGTTTGTATATTTCCTTCCGGTAAATCGGTACCGACTTTGGTGCACTGATCCCGATCTTCACCTGATCACCTTTTATGTCAAGTATTGTAATCTCGATATCATTTCCAAGCATAATCGATTCATTGCTTTTTCTGGAGAGAGCTAACATCCGCTACCACTCCCTTCTTTTGCAGCCTTCAGATATTCATAAACCAAGTGCTTGATTTCATAATCCGGGTTCTCGGCTATGACCTGACTGCCTTTTCTTGTATCAGCATTGATGACAACCGGTGCTTTCAGATTGACCGACATCATTTTTACATCTGCCGGCACCGTAAGTGTCAGTAGAATAACCAGATTCTCATCATTCAGGTCTCCAAGGGATTTTAGAAGCTCATCCTCCACAATTGGATTATAATCCGGTTTCACCGTAAGAGGGCTGACTACCGGAAGTGCAAGCTCCGGAAGCCCACAGCACTGCAGCCAGGATACTGCCGGCCGTTCTTCTGCATCGCTGTCATACAAAATGGTATATTGCTTATATTCCTCGAACCCCATGATACCATTGTCAAATGTAAGTATCTTGTCTTCGCTTAAATCTATCTCGCCAAAGTGCTTTGTTTTAACTAACATCCTTGCTCTCCATTCTTGCACGCGTATTGTCCACTGTCTGCGGCATGCAGGCACAGACTTCTCAAGACTTGTATAGTATTATATTACCGATGTGATTACAGGAAGTCAAGCAGTGAATTCTGAACTACCTTTGAAGCCGCGCTAAGCGACGCATTGTATATCGTTTCCTGTGCCGTAAAGTTCACTACGGTATCTACAAGGTCCGCGTCTTCATTTTGCGAAAGCAGATCTGTAAAATCATCCTGCTGCAGAGAAAGTCTGCTTTCTGTCAGCTCAAGTCTTACATACCGGCTCCCAAGATCCGCAATCGCAACCCCCAGCTGATTCTGTGCATCCTGTGTTTCTGTCACTCCACGTGTGAAGGTGGATTGAAGCAGTTCTTCCTTAATCGTTTTCTCGGTTTCAAGCAGTTCAAGCATCTCCTCAAGCGCCGCCTTCTGTTCCGTTGTAATGTCCGAATCCTCCAGCATCTTCTCTGTTTCGGAAATCTTTTCGTCAACCTGCGTAACCATGGAAATCGCATTTAGCATTTCGTCAACACAGCGCCCGATGTTATGCGTGATTGCTTCATTTCCTTGCGTATTGATGTCCAGTGTCTGATTAAAGTTTACCTCATATTCGATTTTCTGATCCTTCTTTGTATAGGTGACGGCAGATTCCGTCTGCAGCTCGCCTTCCTCGTTCAATTCCGTACGTACACAATCAAAATAATGCTCCGGTCGAAGATCATTCTTTTCAAAGCTGTTCTTTTCATAGGTCACATGAATTTCCCGTTTATTGTTGGTCCAATTAGTATAAATATCGTCTGCCAGAATCAGTTCTCCCGTTTCTGCTATAAAATTGACAGTTCCATCAGCCGGAAGATATGCATCCGCATCGTCTGCAGAAACCGGTACAATATTGGTAAACAGGTCCGTATAGACGATACTTCCGTCCTCATCACGGACAACATTTCCGTTCTCGTCCTTTTCAGGATCCAGTCCTATTTTTATATCTCCGGTATCCAACAGCTCATCATATGCAAGCCGGATTCTCTTTACTGTCACCAGATTCGGTTTGTCGGTAAAATCGCTGCTTGCCGGATTAGCCTCATTATACTGGGACAATTCGATAGAATTAAGCGGCTTCTCTATTATATCAATATCTGTAGAGGACAGTTCTTCTGTCATTGTATAATGATAATTCGCTGTAATGTCATCAAACACCAGACTGGTATCCGTCTTGAAGCCGGTAAACACATACCGTCCCGCATAATTTGAATTCCCTTCCTGATAAATCTGATCCTTCAACTCCCGCAAGTTCTCTGCTATACTGTCTCGATCTGTCTTCGTCAATGTATCATTAGAACCCTGCACACAGTAGGTATTCATCTGTGTCAGAATATCGCTGGCAACTTTCATTGCCCCTTCTGTCACATCCATCCATGCTTTTGCATCCGGAATATTCTTTTCATAATACTGGTTCAGTTCGGACAGGTTTGTCCGAAGCTTTAATGCCCGAACCGCTACGATTGGATCCTCAGACGGTTTCTGAATCTTCAGACCGGTGGAGTATTGTTCCTCCAGCGTTGAAATGCGCTGTTTGTTTGCACTGATATTACTCAGCATGTTATTTGTCATCATTCGGTTTGTAATTCGCATAGCACACCTCCGTTACCATTTATGCTCCCATATAGTTAATCAGCCGGTCATAGGTCTCATTCATGACACTGATTACCTTGGAAGAAAGGTTATAGGCACTCTGATAACGCACCAGATTCATTGCCTCTTCATCCTGATCCACCCCGGAGACGGACAGTCTCTGGTTGGAAACTGTTTTTAAGATATCCGACTGGTTCTGTGAGAATTTCGATGCCTTGCCGGAATCGATTCCGACCTCGGCAACCAGTGTCTGCAGGAACGAAGCCGGTGCTCCCTGATGAAACATGGATGTATCGCTTTTCAATTCCAAAAGCTGGTCAATAATATCTGTTTTTTCGACTCCGTCTGTAATATCCGACGCGGTAACAATCTTTGTCGGATCACTGCAGATTGTCTCTGTAACGCAAAAGCGATCGGTGGTCATAAAATAATACGAGCCGTAGTTTTCTGTATCATCACTTATTGCATATGCTCCGGTTTTTGAAGTGAACAGCACTGCTTCATCCGTCGTATACGACCAATCCTCCGTAAACTGATAATTATCCCCACTTACCTTATGCGTCGTATTAAAGAAGTCAAGTCCTGCATCTCCGTTCAGGTCAACGCCCTGCTTACAAAGATCGTTATATTCCTTCGAAAAGGTCCGGACGAATTCATTCATCTGTGCCATATAATAAGGAATTCCCTTGTAATCAATATCATTTCCGATAATCGTATTATATTGAATTCCGGAGACAGGCTCGGTTGCCGGAAGAACGTCGTCTGTTCCGACAACAATTTCATCATTCAGTGAGAATTCATATATAAATTTTCCATCCTCCTGCTTGGATACCTGAAATCCGTTATATTCATACTTTCTGTTTCCGATTGTCAGAACGCCGGTTTGCGACAGGTTCATATTCGCAATGTCATTCATATAGTCAAATTCCGAAGTAAGTGTTATTGTAGTGTCTCCTGCCTGTGCATCTGCCATGCCCTTAAATGCCTGTGCATCATTTCCTTCCATTACCATGTAGAGTGCTGCCAGACTTCCAGTTGTGGCGCTTGTGGATGCATTGAATTCCTGTCCGTTTTCTTTCCAGACAATGTCGTATAGTCCATCGACATCATTCATTGTCGTCTTGTTTGTACGCGGAACACATTCCAGTTCATTGGACTGATAGGTGTCAACAAGCAGCTGTCCGTTGATTCGAACAGTATAGCTGTTAACGCCGACCTTCTGCCCGACCGGAACCTCCGTTACATTGACATCCACCATCTCCGAAAGTTCATCTACCAGTAAGGCACGCTGGTCGCGAAGATCGCTTGCTGTTCCGCCAAGAACTTCAAGCGTATTAATCTGTTTTGTAAGAGATGCCATCTGAATTCCGATAGAATTGATTTTGGTAACCTGATTGCCGACCTCATAGTTTATTTCTTTTTGTATATTGGACAAACTGGTTCCGATATAATTAAAATATTCACAGAAGGCTTCCGCATAATTTGTCATCTGTGTTCTGACCGTCAGATCGGAAGGATTTTTCTGCAGTTCCTGCATACTGTCATAAAAATCATCAAAGGTCGTCGTAAAACCTTCCAGTTTGATTTCATTGAAATAATTTTCAATCTCTGTCATATAATACTGCTTCGAGGAATATTCCCCGTAAAGTGTATTGTTGGTGCGGTACTTTACATCATAGTATTCCTCTCGGATCTGATCGATTCCCGTTACATCCACACCGGTTCCTACCATTCCGTGAGCGCCGTGAACATACAGAGCCTTGCTCGCCTGCTGAGTCGCAACCTGACGGCAGTAGCCTTCTGATTCTGCATTGGAAATATTATGTGCTGTTGTATTCATTGCCGTCGATGAAGCGTATAAGCCCGACTTGCCAATATTCAGTCCAAAAAATGTATTTGCCATATCCGCCTCCTGTCGCAGTTTGTCATTTAATGCATGACCTTCCTACTGTCTTCCACGTTTTTTGCATTTCTTACAGAGCAAAAACTTCCTACAGCCGTTCCAGTAAATGCTGCAGCATTTCATCCACTACATTAATATATCTGGAATTTGCATTATACGCATGCTGGTATTTGATCAGATTCGTCAGCTCCTCGTCTGAGGATACCCCCGTCACCGAAAGACGCTGCTCGTTTATATTTTCTGTCATTTCGGTCTGATTCTTGCTGATTGTCTTCACCTGCTCTCCTCTATTGGCAATACTTCCGATAAACTCATTATAGTATTCGTTAAAATTATCTCTAGTCAGCGTATCCGGAGTCAGCGTCGAAAATGGTTCCTGCCATGCAAGCATCAGCTTCTGACAGGTTTCGATGTCAAAGTCACCGCTCCCCGAGTTACTGCTGAGCGGAAGCTTTGAGAGATTTTCTTTAATATAGGCATTCACTTCTATTTCACCAAGTGTAAACAAGGAATAGTTATCACCGAAATCTTCTTCATTATAAATACGTGCTGTTATTGTGCTTCCATCCTCCAGCGTAATTTCCTGTTCTTCCTGGTACCTTGGTACGGATTTCCTGTTAAACAACGCTTCTCCCATTGTTGCTGCTTCATCCATTCCGACTGCAGCATTTTCTTCATCAAGAATCTTTATCACTGTACCATCATCCAGAGTAACCTCTTTATTCGGACATAGAAGGTCGTTAATTGTTGTCATAATTCCGTTGATCAGCCGGTCAAACTGTGCCTGAGCGGTCACAATAATTGACTGCTCCACCTGAACGCGGTAAGTTTCCATATCTTTATCAAACTGCGTCATAGCCGCATTATAATCATCTTCCAAAAATGTTCCGTCGGTTTCGGTATACTCTTCTTTCGTCGGCTCCACCGGAATATCCGTATAGCGTCCAACCTTGGTTCCTCTTGTTACCAGTAATCCCCGAAGTGAACCAACATCATTTTGTTTCTCTGAGGTCGACAGCTGGCTGATATCGCAAACCTCTGCATATCCGTATGCCGGCCACACCGGTACCAGCATATCTGTTCCGGTATTTGTAATCGATCCCGTCGGTGTCAGGCCGCTTGCAAGCATCTGTTTTTCTTCCAGTTCATTGGTTCCGATTGTGTCCATACGAAAGCAGGTGTCCTCTGTCACAAACGGAATACCTTCCACACTGACCGACATTCTTCCTTCTTCGTTCTCATGATAACTGATTGCAACCATTCCGCCCAACTCGTCAAGCAATATGTTCCTCTGATCCCTAAGGTCATTGGCATGTTCAACACCATTGCATTCATAATAACAGATTTTATCGTTCAGTTTTACAAGTTCTGCTCCGATTTCATTAATCCGGTCAACCGATTCCTTAATCTTCGTATCCAGATCCATCTGATAACGACTCAGAAGACTGGATATATTTTCCGTCCTGTCAACAAGACTGACTGCGGTTTCTACAAGTGTTGATCTTGCAACCAGACTGCTCGGTTCCTTTGCAAGCTCCTGCAGAGAGGACCA
>CAZRRN010000035.1:0-28468 GCA_964602475.1 uncultured Lachnospiraceae bacterium
CGTCATAAGATGCGGGAGCAAAGAAAGCGCCATATCTTTGAAGGCAATCGTTGCTCCATGGTACAGCTCAAGGTAGTACGCTCCGTCTGCTTTACGAAACGGAGCTATCTCCTTTGTGTCGAATTTGTCATCATATGCACCGGCAATGCAGCCTTTCAGTTCGTCTTCTGTGTAGTCGGTTAAAAACCAGCGAATTACCTCATAAGCCAGCTCTTTATAATTTAGTCTCTTTAAGCTGTTAAAGTCCCAGTCCGGTTCCGGAAGGGTCTCAGGTACAAACAAGCCGCCATCCTCTGCTATTCCTTTAAGAATTGCTTTTGATGCCGTAACAGGCAGCGAACCGCCTCTGGTACTGATATATCTGATTTCTTTCATGGAATTTCTCCTTTATAGAACATTTTTCGAAAGTATAGCACAAGTCCGCACAAGATTCAATCAAAAAAAGGGAGCTCCTATCATAGAGCCCCTCTGTCCTGCTGTAATCATTTATAGAAAATGTGTCCGCCATGAGTGAAGAGATATTCGGTCTTCTGCAGCCAGGTGCAGGTCTTCTGCTTGTCAGGATGCTTTTCCCATGCGTAAAAATACAGTGCACCGTCCGAATAATCCTCTCCGGAAAGGCATCTGGCCACTGCTTCTCTGGTACTATTCGTCACTTTGATGGAATTCCAGTACCATTTGATTGCTGTCGGTGAAAACTGGGCGCTTCCTCCAATTTTTTCATAAATCACACCTGTCACCGTGTTTGCCATCTGATCACTAAGCACACGGTTCAATACAACATTTGCAACCAGAATCTTTCCATAAATGTCTTCTGACGGAGCCTCCGCTTCCACCAGCCTTAAGAAATCAGAAAGTTCACTGCTGCTTAAATTTATGACAAATTCAGGATTATAGGTCATTGTCAGATACTCCGGAAGCACCGGGTTGGAAGACGCATAATCCTCGTCCATCCCGAGCGTAACAAGAAGTTCCTTGTAATCCTCTTCCTGCATTTCTTCCTGTTCCTCAATCCTTTCCGCCTCAACCCGTTCCCGAATAGAATCCATCAGATCTTCATTCCAGATCAGACCGGTCAGTGTCTCACTTCCCGCTACTGTAAGCTCCTCGGCTGCCAGTGCTACTCTGGTCTCGTCAATCTCGGACTGAAGCTGTGAGCTTTCCGGTTCCAGTCCATTCTCAGCCACTGCTGTCAAACCTTCACCGGTATTGCTCTCTTCATCTTCCCCGGCTGTGTTACGATACACGCCCGTTCCAAATACGTTTCCTTCTGTAATGAAGAGGTCTCCTGCATTTTTCTCTGCAAGCTTCCACTCTAAAAGACTAATTCCGTCCGCAAGCAGATGTGCCGGATCAGCAGCTGTTGCTGCAGTTATTTCTTGTTTCTGTGCCGCTTTGACAAGCAGCTTGATTCCGAACCCTCCGGAAATAAGTACCGCTGCCGCAAGAACCGCTGCTACGATTCTGAAACACCGTGTATCAGTATGTTTGTGCTTTTTTCCGGACGTTATCTTTTTACTGCCCGGATTTCGATAAATATATTCCCCTGCAGAGATTACTTCTTTTTCTTGCCTCTCTGCATCAGACCTTCGTTCCGTGTCCATATAACAATCCTTTCATCCGGTACAGCGATTTACTGCCCGGCGGTGTCTTCGTTTCTGCCAAAAATAACTATTCGAATTATATCAAAGGGGTTCTGACTGTCAATAAGCAAAAGAGATTTTCGGTAATAACTGGCAGGATTTTTCGTCGACAAATTTTTTCACTTGGACAGATTGCACATTTACTGCTGCATTTAACCATTGTATATTTGTGCATACTGTCAATGCGCATATACCGTGATTTATTACGTTTTTGTTACATTTTGTTTGCGTTCCTACAACAAGAGACACTCTTTTTGTTGATTCTATCTATGTAGAACTGCGAAATACTGAAATTGTACTTGTCTTTTTCTCAGCTTTTGTTTACTATAAATATGTGTCTGTTATTAATCATCTGATGATTAGGAGGCAATTATGTCATCCGCACCCGGGGTTCTTCCGTCTATAAAAAAAGACGGTACCGTTTATTATCGCGCCTCCATTACCTGTCGCGCACATCACATCAGCCTTGGTTCCTTTCCAACGGAACAAGAAGCTGCGAAAGCTTACCGGCTTGCTTCCTGTTTGCTTTTTGAATGTCATCACTTTCTCTCAGATACCCTACAGGAGATTGAAGCTTATTCCGAATACGGCTCTGCTGTATCCTTCGACAAATGGGTTATGCTGCTGAATTTCCGCGATCATCCTTTGTACTGCCGGAATCCGATTTACCTTCAGCATCGTTTTTTCTTTTATTGTCTTGACCCCGAAACTCTCCTGAAATTTGATGTCGATGACCTTTTCTTCTATATGAATCACAAAATTATGCGCCGCGGCGGACATCTGTTTGTTGCCGATTACGGAATGCAGCTGAATCTCCTGTCACGTTATGGAATCAAAAACTACGCCGTTGCCGGCCGCGACTATCTCTTTGCAAATAAAGACCATAATGATTTCCGTTATGGAAATATCGAAATAGTCAACCGGTATTACGGTGTTACGAGGTCCGTTCAAAAGGGAAAAGACGTCTATACCGCCAGAATTCACGTAAACGGCAATACAATTATTGGCCGCTATGACAAGGAAGAGCTTGCTGCCATTGCTTACAATAAGGCAGTCAATTACCTGAGATCACATGGAATAGAGAAGGAGTTTCCGGAAAATTATATTGATACGATTGATGAAGTAGAGTATGCGCAGCTCTATCACCGTGTAAAGCTGTCCAGACATCTTGTGCAGTTAGTATGAATGAAAGCCGCTGAGCATATGTCGGGTATGCGTCAACGGCTTTATTCTTAGAACTATGAAAATGGAAGAAGAAAAATCTAATTGTATTATAACACAGGTTTCACAAAAAGCATAGCTTTTTTTTATTAATTTTTGTTTTCAGAAGTTTTTACTTTTGTAATAGTTGGTTCTGTGTCAGATATAGTCAGTTTTCTTCTGACATTAGTAAGCTTTGATGCAATGAGCAGCACTATAAGCCGGGTTCTGTATCCGATGATCATCTATCTTGACTGCCGGTTACCCGGCAGCTCCCACGGTTCTTCCGTGACGCGACGTACCCGGAGACACGACGGGCCGCCGTATCGTCTCCTGTTTCGTCTTGCTTCGGATGGGGTTTACACAGCCCTCTCCGTTACCGGAGAAGCGGTGGTCTCTTACACCGCCATTCCACCCTTACCGCATTCCTGCGGCGGTTTCTTTTCTGTTGCACTGGCCTTGGAGTCACCTCCACCGGACGTTATCCGGCATCCTGCCCTTTGAAGCCCGGACTTTCCTCACCTTTCGGTGCGACCATCTGTGCTGCTCATATGCTTCGGCTTGCGCCGCAGCTTGTATTCTATCATGTGCCGCTTCAAATTACAAGATTTATCTTCTCGGTGAATGATCTTCCGGAAGTGTCGGTGTTTCCGTCACTGTCGGAACCGTTTCTTCGGTGCTGTAAGCAGAACTCTGACGGAGTACAACAGAAAGATCAACCTCGGTAAATACACCGTCGATATTTCGCTGAAGCGTTACAGTAATTTCGGTTCCGTATGGATTTGACGTTACCATCTCTATCATTTCATCAGCGGTGACAACTGCAACTCCATTAATCCCGGTAATAATATCTGCAATCTGAATTCCTGCTTCTTTGGCTGCGCTGTTTTCTGTAAATTCCACTACATAGACACCGACCGGCCAGTTGTAATATTCCGCAACGTCCGCCGTTACCTCATTTACATAAACACCAAGATATCCTTTTTCTTCTGCGGACAGTTTGTTCATCAATACTTCAATGATACCGGTCACGTTGGAAATCGGTATTGCGAAGCCCATTCCTTCCACTTCATCAGAGGCATATTTTACAGAATTGATTCCGATTACCTCTCCGTTCATATTCAAGAGAGCACCGCCACTGTTGCCTGGGTTAATAGCAGCATCTGTCTGCAGTAAAATCATTGTTGTATCATCGACCGTTACCTCACGATTCTTTGCACTGATATATCCGACGGTTACGGACTGTCCATAGCCCAGTGCATTTCCGATTGCTACAACCATCTCACCTACCCTGACATCGTCAGAGTTCCCCAGGGTTGCACAGGAAATCGCTGCTTTTGTTTCGTCGGTAAGATCACTTAATTTCACTGCAATCACTGCAAGATCAGCCGTTGCATCCGTACCCTTGATGCTCGCGGATACCTCTGTTCCATCAATCAGCACAGCTGTTACACTTTTCGCATTCTCGACAACATGATTATTGGTTACAATAAGTAACTCCGTGTCGTTTTCACCGACAATAATACCTGAACCGCTTCCGGTAGTCTCATACTGTCCGAACCAAGAAGAGTTGGTAAATGTACCATTGATTGATACAACAGACGGCATAGCATTTTCTACAAGATCGCTGACATCCGTACTTGTCACATTTCCGGTACTAAGCACTGTCGTTGCCTGAATCTGTGTGGTTTCACCGGAAGAAGCATTTACTGCACTCTCTACCGCTTTCGTCGGATTTAGATTTTCATAAATCCGGTTTACACCAAGGAACGCGCCTCCGGAAATCACACCAAAAACCAGTGCTGCTGCAACAAGACTCAGAAACTTTCTCATCGCTCCGCTTTTTTTCTTGGGCGGAAGCGGCGGCAACTGACTATATTCGTCGTTCCGGAACATGTTGTTCTGACAGCCGTTTCCACTCCCATAACCTGCCGGACCGTAGCTGCCTGCAAAATACCCGTTGTCCGTATTACTGCTAAAATTACCATTCCAGTAATTATTAGAATTATTAGCACCATTGTTTCCGTCAGTCATTGTATTCCCGCAGCCATTGTACCCGTTGGCATTTACATTGTTATACGCATTGTACCCGTTAGTTTCTGCATTGGCATTTACATTGTTATACGCATTGTACCCGTTGTTATTTATATTGCTATACCTGTTGTACCCGTTGCTGTCTGCATTGCTATACGCATTGCACCCGTTGTTATTTGAATTGTTATACCTGTTGTACCCGTCGACATTAACATTGCCAGATTCATTATGCCCGTCGATATTTACATTGTTATACCCATTGTTGTTATTGCTGCTTATCAGGCAGGAATTGCCCTCCATCTCGGCTGTGGCGGTCTTTGTTTCCTCTGTTTCTTTATGATTCTGCTCTGTTCCGTAGTAACTGTTCTTTAATTCATCCATTTGATACCTCCATACCGCTCCTATTGAACTGCGGTTCTTGTGTTAGTGAGCGTTTCTTTGTTTCTTAAAGCTTATACTTGCATTCTAGTGAATGTTTGTGATAAGACTGTGAACATAGTTTGTGTTTTTTATGTATATTTTTCAGTTGGTTTATGCTAAAATGAAACCGCATCAGGCAGACTGCCGTTAACAGTGCCCGCATTACAGTCAGCACATGGAAAATAGCGCAGACACAAAGTCTGTTATGCGCAAAAGCCGCGCAGAATTGAGGATTAAATGAACAGAACACTTGCAATCGTTGTAACCTATAACAGAAAAGAGCTTTTGTATGAATGTCTGGCAGCTCTGTCTGACCAGACAGATTCCGACTTTGATGTACTCGTCCTTGACAACGGAAGCACCGACGGAACCGTTGACATTGTGAGACAATATACGCTTCAATTTAATTTTTCGACCGGCAATACTGAAGTCTCCGCTCATAAACGTCTTCTTTACCGCAATACCGGCAAAAATCTCGGCGGCGCCGGTGGTTTCTGTTATGCTCTGCGTGCTGCTGCCAAGCTGTCCTATGACATGGTCTGGCTGATGGATGATGATACACTTCCGGAACCGAACGCCTTTCGGGAACTGAAAGCTGCTGACCGTCTGCTGGAAGGAAATTATTCTTTTCTTTCAGGTTTAGTCCGCTGGACAGACGGTTCACCGTGTATTATGAATCTCTGCGAAATGAATTCTTCCGTACCTTTTAATCCTCTGCTTACAACGGAAGGGATTTTTCCGGTACGGCGTGCTTCCTTTGTATCGCTGTTGATTCCGATGTCATGCATTCTTACCGCAGGTCTTCCGATTCGTGAATTCTTCCTGTATGCGGATGATGTTGAATACACCGGACGTCTCTCAAGGCTTTCTCCCGGATACCTTGTTTCGGAAAGCATCTCGGTTCACAAGCTTTCGGCAAATGCCGGAGTCGACCCTTCGAATACCCCTCCGGAAAAAATCAAGCGTGGGTTTTATGACAGCAGAAACCGCTTTTTTATAGCAAAGCGAAGCGGTCTGCACGGTATTCTTTCCTATCTGTATCATCAGGGATTGTTTGCCCTGCGGATTCTGATCCGGTCAAAAGATCATCGCAAAGAGCGCCTAACGGTTCTTCTTTCCGGAACATTGGCAGGTTTGCTCTTCCACCCTAAGATCGAATATCTTCCGGATTCAGGCAAATCAGAAAGCTGATTTACTTCAGCAGCTCTTTATTACAATCCGGCTATTATAAAATACGAGGTGTTTCAATGAGACTAACAGACGAATTCTATAAAGAAGAAATAAAAGACGGATATTTTGTCACTTCTATAAAAAAGCAGGTATGGGCAGTCGAATTGGATCTGCTCGAGCAATTGTCTGCAATCTGTGAAAGACACAAAATCAAGTATTTTGCAATCGGCGGAACTCTGCTTGGAGCCGTCCGCCATAAGGGATTTATACCCTGGGATGACGATATTGACATCGGAATGCTGCGACAGGACTATGACCGTTTTCTGCACGTCTGCGAGAAAGAACTGAAAGCACCTTATTTTCTTCAGACTACAATGACCGATCACTGTTACCGCGCCCATGCCCAAATCCGCAACAGCAGCACAACCGGCTATGCAGCAATCGATGAAACGCTGAACTGTAATAAAGGGATATTTATTGACATCTTTCCGCTGGACGGAGTGGCGGATGAGCCGACTCTCTATCGTCTGCAGATGCTGGAAATGAAATTCTGGAACCGTCTATTTATGAATTATTATTACTTTGATGTCATGCATCCAAATCCTGCTGTACCGATGGTTCTTGCACACCGTGCTGTTGTATTCTGCCTTGACACAATCGGACTCAGGCGCTGCTATCAGCACTTTGACCATGTATCTGCACGCTACTCCTCCGGCACGACAAAGAAAGTCGGCGAATTATCCATCCTGTTTGATGACCGGCGTTATCAGTGGAAGCAGGATTGTTTCTTTGAAACAGTTCTTCTGCCGTTTGAACAGGGAACTATTCCTGTTCCAAAGAATTACCGGTATTTTTTAAAGCGCACCTTCGGAGATTATATGAAATTCCCGGAGAATAAAACCGAACGTGCTCTCCATGGTGAAATGGTCTTCTTCCCTGACCGTCCGTTTCGGTAATATAAGAAATCCACAAATTAAGCACAGCTCATCAGCTCTACACGCACTCCGGCTGCCAAAGCTGTTAATTAATAATAATTGGAAGCAATCCGGTTCAGTACGCATTTGGACTGACAAAGCCCCGGAATATAGTTAGAAACAGGATGCGAATGTCCAACCCGACACTCCAGTTTTCTATATAATACAGATCATGTTCGATTCTCTTCTGAATTGAAGTATCCCCACGATAGCCGTTTATCTGTGCCCATCCTGTCATCCCGGGACGTACCTGATGCTTTACCATATAACGTGGAATCTCCTCCTTAAAGCGTTCCACAAAATACGGTCGCTCCGGACGAGGTCCGACCATACTCATATTACCTATCAGAACATTAAAGAGCTGCGGAAGTTCGTCGATACTTGTTTTTCGTATAAAATGTCCGAATTTTGTTACACGACTGTCTGTAGAGGTTGTCCACGCCTTTATTTCTTTTGAATCATTCTGTACTACCATCGAACGGAATTTGTACATGGTAAATTCTTTATTATGAAGTCCGATCCGCTGCTGCTTGAAGAACACCGGTCCGTGCGAAGAAGTCTTAATCACAATCCCCGTCACCAGCATAAGTGGCGAGAACAGCAGAATCGCAAGCACCGATCCGACAAGATCCATCGACCTTTTAAGAATACGGTTACTTAGATTTGAAAGCGGAACATTTCTGATATTGATTACCGGCAGACCCGCAAGATCTTCAATGTAGGGATTATTCGGGATCACGTTACGGTAATCAGGGATGAATTTCGTGTGAATTCCTGATTTCTCGCAGATACCGACCAGCTCCGGAAGATGGTCATAGCCGGACATACTGATTGCTATTGCAATTTCGTCAAAATCATTTTTCTCGATAAATTCTGAAAGCTCCTCCGTCCTTCCGACTACAGGAACCTTCTTATATACTGTTCCATTTTCCATTGAGTCGTCCAGAATTCCGTAGACAAAGTAACCCCACTGTGGATTTGCCATAATCCGGTCGATATACCCCTCTGCCGCGCGGCTGTATCCCACAATCAGCACATGCTTAACGTTTTTTCCACGCCGCCGTATTGCGCGAAGAACCCTGTCCAGCATATAGCGGAACAAAAATGCCGTTGCGCTGTTCACAATCGGGAATAAAAGTAGGAATTTTCGGGAAATATTTAATTCACGTTCAAAGAAAAACAAAACAAATACAAAATACAGAAGTCCAAGAAGATTCGCCTGTATGATATTCCACAGCTCATAACCGCTGCGGCGGCCACGTTTTGGGCGATACAAGCCGCACATACTGTACAGAACAAGGTAGCCCGGAACAAGATAAACCAGATAGGAGGCATAATGCTCCAGACTAAAGAAGCCGACATTTTCTTCAATTGCAAAAAGCTCAAAAACAGTCAATAAATCAAAACGCAGTACATAGGACAGCAAATAGCTTCCGATGATCAATACTGCATCAAGAACAACATGAATGCGGTTGAACATTTTCTGATTGTCTTTAATCACAAGCGGTTACTCCATCTCTTTTAATTGTTGCAGAATGTTGTAAAACTGCACTCCGGTCTTCTCCCAGCTAAGGAGCGCCAGCTGTTTTTGTGCAGCGTCACTGCGCTGCTTCATCTTCTTTGGATGCTCCAGACTATCCTTCAGCCTTCGGTAAAGCTCCTTCCAGGAAACCGAGGTCAGAATTGCACAGTCTTCCGGAAAGAAATACGGGAAGGTCCCATCCTCAAACTCAATCAGCGGCAATCCGGAGGCAAGCATTTCATAAGGCACAAGTGAGATGTTGCTCATCGATGCCACCATTCCAAAGTCTGCAGCCCGGTACAGCTTTGACAGCTCAGGCTGACTCAGCATACCAAGATTGACACCGCCCTTTGGTACAAAGCTCTGCGCTTCACCGAAGTATTTCACTTCCAGCCGGATTCCATCCCGTTTCATAAACTCTTCCGCCAGATGTACCATCATGTACTGGATGATACCCGGAAGCCGTTTTGCATAGTATTTCATATAGACCGCAAAGATCAGCACCTTTTGGTCTGTATAATTTGAAAAATCACGTTCTCTATAAGGATACCCTTCGGTGTCACATGGGAAGTCCACACAGTCCACCGGCGATACCGGTGCACAGTTTCGCAGTATTTCATCACGATTCCAGCCGCCAAGACTAACCATATGAAGTCCCTGCTCATAAGTCTTCTTCGCCAGCAGATACCGGTCTCCAAAGGTATAAAAGTAGGGTTCAAAGTCTTGAATAAAATACATCTTATAGGAGGTAAACTTCTTCACATAATGAACTGTATCCCAAGAGGACGCAATCACTATATCCGGCTGAGCTTCGGGATTTCGAAGCATGGAAAGCACATCTTGTTTTGTGTAAAGGTCACCTCTGTAATCCGGTAGGTTTGCTTTCGCACAGAGCTCCATCTCTTCCGCACTCTGCTGTTTGTAGACCGCATAACCGACGCGGAGTCCCTGCTTTTCCAGTTCGGTTCCGATTCGAAGAATTGAAGTCTGCCCTCCTGAGAACCTTACCATCCGCGTAATTAAGAAAACCACCGACCGCACCTGGTCCGGGCGGTGATTCATTACGACTGCCGTATCATAATGATCCATCTGATCCGAAATCTGCTTCCAGTCCACTGCTGCCTGTACGCCATGTGAAAGACTGAGAATCTGTCGTTTGCCTTCCCTAATCAGACCTTCTGTTGTCTCCATACTGCTTTCCCTTCTGCCCACCGGAGTCAAGGCAAGCTTAACCTTTCCCTAATATTCCTGCCATCGTCCAATCACTTACTCATTTCAGGATTCATCGGCAGGTTCAGCCGTCCATTCGTTCCTCGTAAATTGCTGCAATCCGGTTTACGTCGCCGTAGGCCGCAAGCCGCCCGTGCTCGAGAAGAATTGCTTTATCGCAGAGTTTTTTGACCTGCTGGATATTATGTGAAACAAAAAGAACCGTTGTCCCGTTCCGGAACATTTCCTGGATTCTTGCTTCACTTTTCTTTTTGAATTTTGCATCTCCGACCGAGAGCACCTCATCAAGAATCAGAATATCCGCCTGCATCACCATAGCAATGGAAAAGCCAAGCCGGGATTTCATACCGGAAGAATAGTTCTTCACCGGTACATTAATAAAATCCTCCAGCTCAGAGAACTCTACAATCTCGTCAAATCTGGAACGAATAAACTGTCTTGAGTAACCGAGCACTGCTCCGTACAGATATATGTTCTCCGCACCGGTATACTGGCGGTCAAATCCTGCCCCCAGCTCCAGTAGCGGAACAATCTTTCCTTTTGTAGTGATTTTCCCTTCGGAAGGCTTTAGGACACCTGCCACTACCTTCAAAAGAGTACTCTTGCCCGCACCGTTCAATCCAAGGATTCCGACATGATCTCCGCTTTCTATAGAAAAGCTGACGTTTTTCAAGGCCCAGAATTCATTGTAATGCATCTCGGCCTTCAATAGCTTTATTACGTAATCCTTCAGATCATCAACCTTCTGTTCATTTAAATTAAACCGGACACCAACCTTTTCCGCTTTTATCACTGTACCCAAATTATTTCACAATCCTTTCCATCCATGCTCTCTCGGCTCTGTATATTACACAGCCTCTTTGTTACCTACTGTTCCAATGAAGGATCCCGATCAGATGTGCAGGATAAACTTATCCTGCTTTCGGTAAAAGACCAGTGTTCCGATAATCAGGCTCGCTACCCCGAAGATCAGCGAATACCAGGTGTAAAAGCTGTCAAGCGGAACTCCAAATACCGCATTCCGAAAATTGGCAATTACTGCATACAGCGGATTATACCGAACCAGCCACTGCTTCCAGATTGTTGAAGAATTAAGAAGCTTCTCTGCCGGATAAAATATCGCCGATACATACATGATAATCATCAGTAATACACCCCAGAGGTATTCTGTATCCCGGAAGAAAACCTCCATGGTTGCAAGAATAAACCCGATCCCGATTGTCATCAGCAGCAACGCGGCTACAGGCACAAGTGCTCCAAACAGGTATACGGTAGGTGTCACCTTCTGTACCAGTCCGACACCAACCAGCACGATCAGCGAAATCAGGAAAATAATAAAACTCGAAATGGTTGATGCAAGCGGATAAATATATTTTGGCACATAGACCTTACGAATCATTGAACTGTTATTCCGTACCGCCTTCAGTGCAGAACGTGTTCCTCCGGAAAAGAAACCATACAGCAGACGCCCCGTCAGAACATAAATCGGGAAGTTCACAATTGATTTTTCAAAGATTTCGGTGAATACTACCGTCAGTACAATCATCGTTAGCAACGGTTCCAGCAGCGTCCAAACAATTCCGAGAACCGAATTACGATATTTTAATTTGATGTCCTTCTTAATAAGCTCTATCAGAAGGTATCTGTATTTTGTAAAATTTTCAATTACTCTGCTCATGAATCAGTTTTCTCCCCAAATACGGTTGATTGCACAGAACATCGCACGAATGGAAGCTCGCGTAATATTCGAGCTGACCCCGACCCCGAACGTTGTTGTTCCGGTCAGTCCATCCATAATGTGCATATAGGCTGCCGCCTGTGCGTTCGAACCCTCACGCAGTGCATGCTCGGAATAATCGAGCACGCGAATCTGCTTTCCAAGCTCCAGCTGCAATCCACGCTGTACCGCGTCAATCGGACCGTTTCCACGGGAGGTAAAGGTCTTCTCAATTCCATGATCGGTATAGGTAAGCTCTGCCAGAGTATGATACGTATCTTCGCTTTCCGGAATATCCTCCATCCTGCATTTACGGAAATGATATGGTTCTTTGTGATCCAGATAATGCTCCTTAAACTCCTGCATAATACGATCCGGTTCCACCTCTCCGAGTGTTTCCGAAATCGGCTGAATAATATCCGCAAATTCCTTATGCATGGACTTCGGCAGCTTAAATCCGAAATAAGTCTCCATCACGTAAGCGACACCACCCTTGCCGGACTGGCTGTTGATCCGTACAATGGATTCATATTCTCTGCCGATATCCTTCGGGTTAATCGGCAGATAGGGTACCTGCCAGATTGCGCTTCTCCGTTCGGACATCGCTTTCATTCCTTTGTTGATCGCATCCTGATGCGGTCCGGAAAATGCGGTAAATACCAGCTTTCCGGCATACGGATGACGCTCCGGAACCTTCAGGCGGCAGAGCCGTTCATAAACCTGTTGAATTTCATCGATGTTCTGAAGCTCAAGCTCCGGATCTACACCTTGGGAAAACATATTATAGGCCAGTGTCAGAATATCAACATTTCCGGTACGTTCGCCATTTCCAAACAGAGTCCCTTCCACACGATCCGCGCCCGCCATCATTCCAAGCTCCGCAATTGCAACTCCTGTTCCACGGTCGTTATGCGGATGAATGCTGAGAATAATACTCTCACGGTTTTTCAGATGTGTAGACATCCATTCAATCTCATCTGCATAGACATTCGGTGTATTCATCTCTACAGTAGCAGGAAGATTTAAAATCATTTTCTTCTCCGGAACCGGCTGCCACACCTCCTGTACTGCATCACAAACCTCAAGTGCATAGTCAAGCTCTGTTCCCGTAAAGCTTTCCGGTGAATACTCGTAAATGATTGTTCCGGGAAATTGCTCTGCACATTGTCTGGCGCATTCCGCACCATCAGTTGCGATTTTTTTAATCTCATCTCTTGTCTTATGGAAAACCACATCCCGCTGAAGCGCTGATGTCGGATTGTAAATATGCACAATCGCACGTTTTACTCCCTGCAAAGCCTCAAAGGTTCGCTCAATCTGTTCCTTCTTGCACATCACGAGTGTTTGTACCGTCACGTCATCCGGAATCAGGTTTCTTCGAACCAATTCCCGCACAAAATCGAATTCAATCTGGGAGGATGCCGGAAATCCGACTTCAATCTCACGAAAACCAATTTTTACCAGCATGCGAAAGAATTCTATCTTCTCTTCGACCTGCATCGGTTCAATCAGAGCCTGATTTCCATCGCGGAGATCAACACTGCACCAGACCGGCGCATGTGTAATCTCTTTTCCCGGCCAGCTGCGGTCTTTCATTGTTACTGTCGGATTCTTCTGATATTTTTGATAAGGAAGACTCATAACTCACCTCTCGACCGATTACGGTTCCGGAACCGGTGTCATTCCGGCTTCTCCCTCCGCCGGTTCGTCATTCTCCGGAGCGGATACATCATCACCTTCCGAAATCGGTAACAGATCCTGTTTTTCGGAAATCGTAATTTCTATAGTTGTAACCTTTGTTTCGACATTATCCGGTGCTTCCGCCCTCACCAGTGCAAGATACGTACCGGGAGCAGTAAATGCGCTGCAGTCAATATACGGAGTCAGCTGTGACACAGTAATATCGGTTAGATACGCCGGCACTCCGACAACCTTGACCGAGGTTGAAATAGCTGAAAATTCTGCCGTAAGCGATTCCTCCAGATTCTTAAGTTCAATCATACTGGTAAGAACAGAGATTTCCTTTGTCTCCATCTTGACGATTGTCGCTTTTACCGATACCTTGTCATTATCACCCACCAAAATATAGGTCTCTCCATACTGCTCCTGAAGTGCTGCTTCTATATCAAGCTCCTCTTCAATATCTGCCCTCGCATTTGAAATATCACAGAAGAGCTCAAGGCTTGATATTCTCATCAGAGCTGCTGCTTTTCCCGCAATCAACACTGTATTCGGTGCATATTCGATTCCGGTACAGGCATAATCATAAAACGCAGTTCCTGTCTTTAAAACATTCAGGGTAATGCTCTTTGTCGGAAGGAGTGTGACATTAACCTGCACCTGCTCCGCTGACATTGTAAGCTTTACAGAATCCACCACATTGCCGTTCTCATCATAAACAACCGGAATACTAGTCTGTTGAAATGAATTCGAAACACCTTCCACATTAACAAGAACGGCAATTTTGGCGATCTTGGCAATCTGGGTCTTGGAACCTGATATGGTGATCAGGTTGGGGCTGACCGATGTCTCCGTAATATAGTTACCCTCCAAAACGGTTCCGTCCGGGATTACAGACACTGCAAAGCTCTGGGTATCCGAATCCTCAAGTGTAAGCTTCATCATCCCAGTACCTTCGGAGGTCTTTTTTTCAATTATTTCAACTTCGCTTTCTTCATGCGTTGTACAGGTCACAACAATTTCAACTGCATTCAGCTCGTTTTTTGTCGTAATGTCCGCAGTCGCCAGAAAATCATCTGCTGACAAATCCTCAATGACAGAACGTTTTCCCTGTATCTTGATTGTAATCGTATCTCCCGAGGTAACCTCAAAGATCTTGTTGACCGACTCCATCTGTTCGGCATTTAATAGCGTAACCGGAAGATTTTTGATTACCTTGGTCGTTACCGGATCGATCAGTCCATTGATAAAAATCCAGAGCAATACGGCAATAACCAGTGATATGATTTTTGTTCCGGGATTTCTTGTGATTGCTTCTTTCATGTCCGGCCTCCGTATTATTGATCTGCTTTCTTTTTCGTTATACGACGGAAAATTGTGGTCAGCTTCTTGCTTTCCACCGTTTTGTTCTGAACAACACGAAGCTTGTTCCTCAATAGCTCGCCTCCGACATTCCTGTAGAGCTCACCCTTCTGCGCAACAGATACTTTTCCTGTTTCCTCCGATATAATAATTGTAAAGGAGTCCGAAACCTCACTGATACCAACTCCTGCGCGGTGTCTGGTTCCAAGCTCCTTGGAAAGTCTCATGTTATCCGACAGCGGCAGATAACAGGTCGCTGCGGTCACACGGTTTCCCCGGATGATTACTGCTCCATCGTGAAGCGGGGTGTTATGCTCAAATATATTAATCAGCAGCTGACTGCTGACCACCGCATCAATCTCGATTCCCGTTTTTTCGTAATCCGTCAGCGGAACCTCCTGTTCCAGTACGATAAGCGCTCCCGTTTTATTCTTTGCGAGCTCATAAGAAGCCCGTACCAGCTCCTCAAGTGTCCGATCGGAAAAGCGTTCCCTTTCGGAATCCCGCAGATAATTAAGCGGATTCATAACATTTCTCTGTCCAAGCTGTTCCAGTGCCTTTCTAAACTCCGGCTGAAACAGAATAATCAGTGCCGTAATTCCGACTGTGATGGTATTTGCAAAAATCCATAAAAATACGTTAAACTCGCACAGATAAGCGATGACCCATGCAAGCAGCAGTATTCCAAGTCCTTTGACAATAATCCAGGCTCTTGTTTGTTTGATCCATTTTATAATACTGTAGACAATGACGACCAACAGAAGAATTTCCACAAATGCCGAAACACCGAATTTCGGCAAAGCCATACGGCTGAAGAAATCCTGTAAAAATGAATTAATTTTATCCATCATAGTTCTGTCACTCCTGCCCTGTTGATGTTCTGCTTCAGTCTTCCTTCTCCGATTCGTTCTCTTCCGGATTTATTTGTTCCGTCGGTTCTTCGATTACTACCTTGCCGCCTTTTACCGCATCATGAAATCCAGCTTCCCTCGTCCGTTTTTCGAGAAGCTTTCTATCAAGCTCTCCCGAATCAAACAAATCATCATCGTTATCATTTTCCATGCTTGCGCTGAAATAGTTTTTCTCATTAATTCTCTTGATATTAATCTGCGGCAGCCCGACTTTAATCTTTGGAACCGCACGCACATAATAATAGTAATCATCATCCTCAAACTGAACATGCTCCACTGCCGTATAATCCAGCACTCTGATAAAGAAGTAAATCACCAGAACCAGAATTCCTGCAATAAAATTAAAGACAATCATGGAGCCGAGGCTCTGTTCCAGACCATACTTTGTGTCCAGCAGAATATGTCCGAAAATTGATACAATAACACCGACCAAAATAGAAATCTCAAAAGCATAATCAAATTCCATCTTACGAACCACATAGACCAGCGTCAGAACAATTGCATAAATCAGGATTGTCATCAAAAGCTCTTTGTTACTGAGAAGATTATCAACAACATTATTGACCAGCAACATGACATCCTGAGTATTCAGGTTTGAAACATCGACCTGCAGTGCGGTTGCATTCTGTATCACACTGATCAGGGAATAAAAAAACAGTCCGCACGCCATCGGAAGGATTGTGACAGGAGTTGCTGTCAATCCCATCAGCAGCGGTACCATATACGGAACACGGAACAGAAACAGAACCGGAACCGCAATCACAACATAACCGTATTTCGGTGTAAAGCGCAGGAAAAAGCAGTACAATACAATCAGAATCAGTGCCACAAAAACAGCAAGCACCATATTAGCGTAAAACACATGAGCAATGGTAAGCAGCATGCAGACAAGGGTCAGCACCGCCGACGGAAGAAATGCACAGAGCAGTGACAGTCCTATCGTAATCATTACACTCGAAAGTCTTGAATCATATCCGATTACGGTATTCAGTGTACGGATTACAAGCAGTGACAGGAGAAACTTAAAAATCGGATCAATAATCAGCTGAAGCTTCTGATACAATTCGCACACTCTGGCACGAAATTCCAAGATTGCCATTAACATAAGCGTTTATTCCTTTCCGTTTCCCTCAGAGTCGAACTCTCCTGTTACATGTTCATTCTTTTTATTGCTTTCTTCCTTGTACATATTGCGAAGGCGCTTTAGCATCTGGTAATACTTTGCCACCTTTTTTCTGGAAAGATTGTATTGAATCATGTATCCAATCGCGGCGGCGCCGCCAAAGGCAACCAGTACCAGAATGTAGAATCCAAACAGTGTCTTTCCGATTGCTGCATAATCAAGCTTTACAGCTTCGGCTATCAAGTATTCCGCGCGGTACAGCATTGTCATAAATACAACAATCAGATAACCGACGGTCACTGCGACAATGGTCTTCAGCAGCTGAAACCTTACATAATCCGTACGAAAATATCTGCTTAGCTTTATATCATCTTTTCCTTCTTTTGTCTCATACAGGGCAAGCTTTGTCATCAGACGTACTTTTCGGTTGTTCAGCATGGCTCCTCCCAATAGGCTGCAAATAAAGTTTTACATATTATTATATCATACCATACTTGGCATTTCGTGCCTTTTTTGTGTCAGAATTATTAATTTTGTCAACGGTCATGTACCACCTGATTCAATTGCTTTGACATATCAGAAATATCAATCACGAGTTTTTCCAGTTTCTCAACATCCTCTAATGCCTGTTCACTCGTTTTATGTACCTTCTGTAGTTCTTCCATACTTTCCGCACTGATAGACTCTACATTATCTACGATCTTAACTATCTTCTCGGAATCATTGGCCAGTTCCTTGGTTACCGAGTCAATTTCATTAATTCGTATACTCATTTTTTCACTTGCTCCCGATACCTGCCTGCTGGAGTTTTCAGCCTTCTTAATTATGTCCATTCCCGAAACTACAAGCTTATCACTTTCATCCATGGACTGGACTGCACCTGTCGTATTTGCCATAACCTCAGCTACGATTTCACTGATATCTCCGACAGCTGTTTTGGTTTGTTCCGCAAGTATACGTATCTGTTCTGCAACCACTGCAAATCCACGTCCGGCTTCGCCTGCTCTCGCCGATTCAATAGAAGCATTCAAAGCAAGAAGATTGGTCTGGGAGGATATCTTAGTAATCACTTCGGTAATATCCGCAATTTTTTGTGATTTGCCGGCCAGTTCATTGATTACCTGTTTACTGTGTCCGGTACTTTCACTTATTTTTTCAAAGCCTTTCAATGCGGCATCCATTGTCTGTTCATTCTCAGCCGTAAGCTTATGTACATTCTTTGAAAGCTGTGAGATTTCATCCGTCCCGTTTGCAAGCTTTGTCAGATTATCCGAAATATTTGTAATACTTGATCCAACCTCTTCAAGATTTTTCAGCGTACGCTCGGATCCGTCTGCTGCAGACTCGGTTTTATCTGTTATGTCGCGGTTATTCTTTGCTGTATTATTTGTCACACCGGAAAGAACATCAACCGTACCGACAAGATTCTCCGAAACCTCAAGCGACTTCTCCTGCATATTTTTCATACGCTCTACAATCTGTGCCTGTGCATCTGCATCCATCAGATTTTCAAATAATTTTCTGACACGATTATTCAGTGATAGAAACAGTAACGACATTGCTATCAGCGACAGAGCACGCGGCGCAACACAATAAACAAGAACGTTATACATGGCTACTCCATTCTTGTCATCTGTAAAACCAAGCTTAAACGCAAGTACCTGCGCTGCAGAAAAGCAAATGACAGAAGTTATAATTGCAAATATATTAATCTTCTTGTCAAAGTACATGCTTGCGATACCAATCGCAAAAATAAATGCAACAACCGCATGCCAGTTCAGTGTAATAATTAAAATGGATATAAAAATAACTGCAGCGGATACAAATAAATACTTAAAGACCGGATGGTATTTTTTTAATATATTGACCAACAGAGTTGGTATCAGAAGAACAATTACTCCGCTGACATAGCCGATTGTCATCGCAACCGGCGTAATTATGAATACCCCCACAACATTAAGCAGATATATTAATGTTAAAATAACTACCGTTACCCTCATTGCCTTTGCTACAAATCGATTTGCTTCTCGTTCATTCTGCGTAATAATACTGTTTTCTTTTTTCACCTTTTCCACTCCCTACTTAACATATTTAAATCTATATCCTGCTATACTTAGCTATAGAAATAGCTTTATTGTTTATTCTATTATTAATCGTTTAAAACGTCAACATGCTACGTCGTAATCAAAAACATTTCTGATCATGTTCTCTCATACAGGTCTCAAACTTGCCGCATTTATAGCACAGCTCATTCTCCGCGCGGCCCTTCTCGAAGAATTCTGCGATATTCCCCATCGTTGTGCCCGCAATATTTCCGAGAGCTTCTTCGGTGAGAAACGCCTGATGTGAAGTTACGATAACATTTGGCATGGAAATTAGTCTGGCCAGTATATCATCTTCAACAATATGTCCGGAAAAGTCATGAAAGAAAATATCGGATTCTTCTTCGTACACATCAAGGCATGCGGCACCTATTTTGCGTGATTTGATTCCTTCCAGAAGCGCCTCTGATTCGACCAGCGCACCGCGGGAGGTATTCAAAAGAACGACCCCTTTTTTCATCTTGGTAATAGATTCCGCATTAATCAAATGTTTTGTGTCTTCGGTTAACGGACAGTGCAGAGAAATGATATCGCTCTGTACCCACAGTTCATCGAGTGAAACATATTTGATTTTACTTCCCTCTGCAGGATATTTATCGTAAGCGATTATATTCATCCCAAAGCCACGGCAGATATCAATAAAAATCCTGCCGATTTTACCGGTTCCGATCACTCCGACCGTCTTTCCGTGCAAATCAAAGCCGGTCAGACCGTTCAGACTGAAATTAAAATCCTTTGTCCGGATATATGCTTTATGAATTCTGCGGATGGAAGTCAGTAGCATTGCCATTGCATGCTCTGCAACCGCATAAGGAGAATATGCAGGAACACGTACCACATGAAGCTTTCCGTATGCATATTCAATATCCACGTTATTGTAGCCGGCGCATCGAAGCGCAAGCAGCCGAACCCCCTTTTCATACAGACTGTCAATGACACTTTTGTCTACAATGTCATTAACAAACACGCATACTACATCAAAGCCCTTTGCCAGACTGACCGTATCGGAAGACAGTCTGGTTTCATAGTATTTTACTTCATAATCTTCCGTTAGAATTTTGTTAAAAGAACTGACATCATATTCCTTAGCATCAAAAAAGGCAATTCGTTTCATTTTTCCATCCTTTCACAACTCATTATACCAAAAACTTCTATGGTTTATTTGCGGTCAAGCATTTCTTTATTATAATACCATCTAAGGCAATATAAAATCCACTGAAATCTGCATTTTTTCGTGGAAAACACTTGTGTTCATGCTATTTGTAATATAATATAAAAAAAGCGTCTTAAACAGAGCTGATAGACTTGCAGCAAAGAGAAACGGATATAGTTAAATCATGATTTAACTATATCCGTTTCTCTTTAATAATCAGTATTTTATTCGTCTTCAAGAACCTGCCGCGGTTCTTCTTTCTTTTCGAATTCGATGGTTTCCCGTTCTCCTGTTCCCGCGTAGGTAATATCCAGATACAGCTTGTTATTCTCTATATAGAATCCATAGAGCTCTTTAATGATGTTCTTTTCGATTTTATCACTGTCCAATTCAAGATCTGTTCTCGTAATTCCGTCCAGCTTGGAATCAAAGCTGAAAGTGTATGTCGAATTATATGCCCAGGAACCATAATAAACAATCAATACTTCATAGCCGTCGATGGTTACGGTTATCCTTGCATCTGCACTTTCCCAGTAGCCGTTTAATGCATCCAGAAGTTCTGCCGCCGGATTGATCATTCCGTCGCCATCCATCACGCGGTTCTTTCCAAGCCACTTTATAAAGGAGCATCCGCCAAACAAACAGGAGACCATTCCTAAAAGCACCGCCAGTGCCAGCGTTTTATAGCATTTCTTCATTATATACCCTCCCTGTTCTGTCTTATTTCCTTGTGATGAACAATCGTACAAATCAACATAATCCTTTTCCAAAATATCAGTTATGTTACTGCTCTATTTTTACATATTCCGTTATCGTATCATATAAGGTTTGTACTTCAAACGGTTTTGAAAGATGTGCATTCATACCGGCTTTTATTGACAATTCATAATCTTCCGTAAAAGCATTTGCTGTCATTGCTATAATCGGTATGCTTGCTGCGTCTGCTTTGTCAAGTGTACGTATAATTTTTGTTGCTGTTAATCCATCCATTACCGGCATACGAATATCCATGAGAATTATATCAAAGGTATGCTCTGCGGACTCGGAGAATAAATCTACCGCAAGCTTGCCGTTTTCGGCAGTTGTCACATTCATTCCTCGTTTTTCCAAAAGCTTTTTTGCAATCACGGTATTCATGGGATGATCTTCTGCCAGCAATACCTTTACTCCTGTTAAGTCAACCTGCTTTAGTTTACTGACTGCAGCACCCGGCAGACCGTCTGCAATTCTGTGGGAAAGCCGCACGGTCACTTTTGTTCCTTCTCCGGTTTTGCTTTGTATTATAATCGTGCCGCCCATCAGCTCAACCATATTTTTTACAACTGCAAGTCCGAGTCCGGTACCGGGGACATTGGCCGCTCTTCCGCTCTCCTCTCTTGTAAAAGGTTCAATTAATGCTTCTGGAACTCCTCGCTTATGCCAATTCCGTGATCCTGTATGACAACCTCAAAGCATTGTCTGCCATCTTTCACTTCAAGATCATTCACGAACCATTGAATCAAAGAATGTTCCGGAGAGAACTTAATTGCATTATTCAGCAGATTGAGGTAAATCTGCCTTGTCCGTAATTTGTCGCAATAGACAAACCGTGTATCTCCATGAGGAAACTTTGTTTTAAGATTTATATCCTTCTCATAGAGAAGCGGCTGCAGCATTTCAACAATTGATTCCAAAAAAGCAGATGAGTCAATGATTTCTTCATGCATAATCACCTTGTTACTCTCAATCCGGCTCATATCAAGAATGTCATTAATCAGCCCGAGCAGATACTTTCCGGACTCATCGATCTGTATAAAGGCTTCCTTTGCTTCGGAAATATTTTCCGCTGACAGTCCAATTTCGGAAAACCCGAGGATTGCATTCATCGGTGTACGGATTTCATGACTCATACGGGACAAGAATTCACTTTTTGCATTGGTTGCTTTTATCAAATCATCATTCTTTCTAATCAGGACATCTGCATACCTTTTTTTCTGATGATTCCACAGAATGATGCCAACACAGAGAATCAACAGAACTGCCATAAAGAAGAAAATCACCTGCCGACTGGAGTAAATTCTCTCTCCGATGGTGAAGGAATAGTATTCGTATGTAGTATACCTGTCAATAATCTCATTGATTTCATACGTATTCAGGCGCGCAATCCCATAATTCAGTATAATTGTAAATCCGATATCAATACCAGCAACAGCTGCGATATGATACGGCAATTCCACCGAATACGACTGGATTATTTTGAAGTCGTCATAATATGGACTGTTAAGTAGCTCATACATCAGATAAGTATCGAGTGCAATACCGTCAGCCTGCCCTTTTCTGACAGCCCGGATACAGTCCTCAATTGTGTCAAAGCTCACAATCTCAACCTCGGACACTTCACGGGTCAGCGTTGAAGTCAGTCCGCGAAAGCTTTGCGGTATAGCAAGTACAGGATTTCGATCCTTGGGAAGCGGTACCCCGTTTATAGTAGCAAAGTCAACATCCGAGGCCAGAATATCCTTTGTCACAAATGACGCCACGCCATTTTCTGCATCCACTTCGTTCAATGATGTAAGAATCAAATCAGCATCCTGATTTGCAATGGAGTCAAAGGGGGATGTCTGCTCTCCTCCAGATATGTAATGAAAGGACAACCCTGTTTTTTCGGCAAGCAGATTCAGAATGTCAATCGCAATTCCCCTAAATTCACCGGTACTTTCATCCAGATAAGTCACCGGGTATCTGTCGGGTGCCACCACTACGTTAAAAGTACCCTGTGATTCAATCAGCTGTGCCTGCTCTTTTGTGTATGGAATCACAGAACGTTCCGGAAACCATTTTGCACTGAGATCTGCTTCAAAATACAGGTGATTGGTCTGAATCGACAACAGCGCATCATTCAATACATCCAGTTCGTCTTCTCTTCCTCGCAGCATAGCAATCAGCCCATTGCTGTATCCGAACTTCGCAAGCGTTTTGTAATCATCTTCCACATCCATGATATTACTGATTATTGCATCAACTGTTCCATTTTCCAATGCCGCCTTGCATTCCTCTGTCGTCTCGTAAAGAATGATTTCCGGTGAAATTCCTCTTTCATTAAAAAAAGTCTGAACGCTTTCTGCTTTCTGTACGTACGGAGTCATTGCGACTTTAAGTTCATTCATTGTCTCATAATCTTCATAGTATAATTCACCGGATGACGCAAGCGCCATCACGGCCATGTAATTCTCGATAATATGCGCACTTGTGCGGATATACGGTGATGCACCAGGATCAGACGGTGCCGTAGACGGGACAACAATATCAACTTCTCCGTTTTTCAGTGCAGGAAATGCATTTTCCCATGCACCGACATCGACAAAGGAAAACTGATAACCGGTATGGACAGATAATTCCTTAAAATAATCGATTCCATATCCCACCATTTCATGCTCGTCATTGTATTCAAAAAAGCCGGGAAGTTCCGTGAATGCCACTGTCAAAGTTTTTTTTGCTGCCATGACAGGTATGGTTGCTGTGGTGCATAACACTATGGCGAGCAGCAATACTACAATTCTTTTTAGCCTCATGAACCTTAAGCCTCCCCTTATTTTTAGTTTATTTTATCTTATTTTTCCGGATAATGCAATACCGACACCAAGCAGGGATTGTATCCGAGTAAATGCCTGCAATCCCTGCCCGGTTTTTCTCCGATTGTTATATGTTTACATTCTCTTGCGCCTATATCCTTTTTCTTTCATATATTTTCAGTAATACAATCATCCAGACAGAACCGGTAATACAATATGCTACCAGAAAGATCAGCTGCTTATCCAAAAGAAATTTTCCAATCCAAAAAGATGGAAGTACACCGCCAAGGTAGCCTCCCGCTCCTTTAAAAATTGCCGGTATAAACATTCCCATTCCAACTAATCCTGATAATTTCCCGATTGCCATACCTTCTACTTTATTGGAGGACAGCGCAATGACAAGAAGTGAAGTGATTACTCCCATGATAGAAGAGGACGCCGCAAGAATTATTATATCAAAAGTCGGTAGTCCGGACAGATTAAAAACCATCAAAACCATGATGTCAATAATTCCATTCTGCTCTTTCTATAAGTTATCCTTATTTTTCTCCCAGTTTTCGTCTGTCTGACTAAATGCTGTTTTCAGAGTCTTATAAAGCAGCTTCGTCTCTATGGGCTTTGCGATATGACCGTTCATGCCGGCATTTATCGCAGCCGTGACATCCTCGGAAAAGGCATTTGCGGTCATAGCATAGATGGGAATCGTTTTGGCATCAGGTCGATTCATGCTCCGAATGAGTTTCGTTGCTTCATATCCATCCATGACCGGCATGTTGATATCCATTAGGATACAGTCGTATTCTCCTTCGGCGGATTTCTGAAACATTTCTATCGCCTGATGTCCATCCTCTGCGCAGGTGACATTGATGCCAACCAACCGTAAGAGCTTGATTGCCACCTCCAGATTCAGTGCAACATCTTCAGCAATCAGCACATGTTTCCCACTGAAATTATAATCTCCCTTTTCTTCTTTTGCATCAATCCTTGTGTAGTCTCCGCCCGAGATGCGCATCAGCGCATTAAACAGTGTAGACTGGAACAGCGGCTTGGGAATGAAATAATTGGCTCCAGCCGCCTTGGCGGAGGATTCCACCTCGTTCAGATCATATGCCGACACGATAATGACGATGGTATCTTCACCGAATATCTCACGGATCTTCTCCGTGACTTCCACGCCATCCATATCCGGCATTTTCCAGTCAATCAGACAAAGTCTGTACGGATCCTTAGCATCTTCCGCCTCACCTAACGCTTCCAGCGCTGCTTCGCCTGTGGTCACATAATCGTATCGCACGCCAAGCCGCTCCAGCAAAATACCGCTGTATTCACAGGATTCCTCATCATCATCCACAACCAACATGCGGATATCAGCAAACCCCGTTGTATCGACCGACCGGTTCTCTCCATATGCGCCAAATGGGATATCCACTGTAAAGACAGAACCCTTTCCGACCGTGCTTTGAACACTTATGGAACCACCCATCATCTGAGCCAGATTCTTGGTAATGGAAAGACCGAGACCGCTGCCGCCGTGTTTTCTTGCTGTTGCCGCGGACTCCTGCTCAAAGGGTCTGAACAATCTTCCCATCATTTCTTCGCTCATACCGCAACCGGTATCAGATACAGAAAAACGCATCTGTACCTTATCACGGGAATGGCTGGCCTGCAGAACCATCAGATCGATTTCACCGCCTGCCGGAGTAAATTTGATCGCATTGGAAAGCAGGTTCATCAGAATTTGATTAATCCGCAGTTCATCGCCGATTACCATTTCTTCCGTAACTCCGTTCATCCGCACTTCCAGACGGATTCCTTTCAGTTTCGTCTGCTGGTAAAACACCGTTGTGATATTGGTGAGCAGCTGCTTGAAGTTAAAGGGAGCTTTGTCAATTTTCAGCTTACCGCCTTCAATGGCGGACATATCCAGCACATCATTAATTATGCTCAGCAGCAGCTTGGAACTGCCTTCAATCTTGTCCAGATCGTCTTTTACCCGCTCAGGCTGATCCGTCTCTGTTCTGGCAATACTGGTTAGTCCGATGATGGCGTTCATAGGAGTTCGAATCTCATGGCTCATCTGCGCCAGAAACTGGGATTTGGCTGCACTTGCGCTGTCTGCCTGCGCTACTGCAGCCTGCAGATTACTGTTAACTGCAGCGAGCGCCGCATAGCTTTTCTTCTTCACTATAATAATCACAACAAGCGATGAAATTAAAAGCAAAATCAAAACCGCAACAATTACAACAGCATATCGGAATTTAAATATTAAATCCGGCAGTGTCATCCGATATCCGTTATTCATCGTCTGGTTGATAGTAAACTGACTGATTTCCTGATCTGAAATCGTATTGATGGCTTTATCAAAAATAGAAATGATCATCTGACCTGCTTCTGTATTGTTGACAACAAAGCCCATCTCTTCGCTCATAAAGAAGGTCGGCAGTATTTTAATATTCTCATAATGCGGATCCTCGAGAATATTTTGAACGACATATGCGTTCTGTGCAAAGAAATCTGCTTCACCGCGCTCAACCATGTCAGCACATTCTGCGGTTGATGCACATGTAACCAGCTGAAACTGTTGATACTGTTTTTCAATGAAGGAGATCAGCGCAGTATAACTTCGCGGAATAGCAAGCGTGTACGTGGCATCTGTTGCATATATATCATGCTCCGCCGTATCTAATCCGGCCAAAGCAACATCTCCGGACAGAAATACATCTGAAATCAGATACTGTTCTTCCAGAAATGCAGGATTTGACGTCATAATTCCCGCAATAAGCGCATCCGGATTTTCCGCAAGATATTCCATTGCTGTAACCCCCGCGGGCATCATTTCATATTCTACAGTTAATCCGCTCCGTTTGGCGAGCAAGGTGACAACATCCTCCGTAATACCGTCGACATCACCGTCCGCATTGATATACGAATAGGGTGACCGGTTGGGAATAAACGCAATCTTTATCGTCGGAGCGTTTTGTATGTATTCATATTCAGCGACAGACAGAAGCATGTTCCGGCTGTCCGAAAAAAAACGTTCGGTCAGACCGTCCAAGTATTCCGGCATGTCCGCAACCAGCTTCTGCTGGGCACTGTTGAACTCCTGCATAAGTGTGCTTCCCTGCACACTCATAAGATAAGCCGGTTCAATACCAAAATTGGCAACACATCTAAGTTCCTCCGATGCAGCATAGCTGACAACTGCAGCAGCCTGAACTTCGCCCTTCTGCAAGGCCGCAATTGCATTCTCATTGGATGCGTATTCAACAATGTCCATGGACAGATCGTATTTCTGTTCAAAATCCAAAAAATTCTCGATTTCTTTACTGTTTTCCAGCATTCCGACTTCTTTTCCGTTAAGCGATAACGGCGACTCCAGATAATCAGAGTCCTGCGACACATATAAATTCATTGATTCGTTCAATAGAGGAAACATGGAGAAGTCGTAATCTGTCTCCCGCTCCTCTGTTCTGCGCGCAACGCAGTAAAAGTCCAGCGTGCCGTTCAGAATCCGGTCAAGCGCATCAGTCCAGGACACATCCACAAACTCGCAGTCCCATCCAGTGATTTTTGCAATCTGCTTAAAATATTCCACTGCATATCCGGACAGTGTTCCATCATCGGCTCTTTCGACAAGACCATGATAGTTGATATAGCCGATTGTCACCTTCGGTCTATCGTTATCAGCTGCAAACGCAAAAGACACGGAAAATATCATGTTGAATACAATCATAGTGCACATGAAAGCAAGAACAAGCTTTTTCATAAAGACATCTCTGCCTTTTTTGTGACTTCGGTTCCTATTTTGACTGACCATAAACTGCAGCCTCCTTTTTCCATCCACATTTTCTTTTCTCTTATAATATCCGGTCATTGATTAGCTTTCGATCTTACCGGGTAAATTAACCTGCCCATTCCCTAACCAAAATAATTCATGGTTTATTTTAGTATATCTTTTCTTGTTCCACACATCAACCATTACTTTTCGGGTTAATTCAAAATGTATTCGTTAAATTCCGGTCTTATATCATCTATCTGACTATTCCCCCCAGCTCTCATCCCTTTTATCAGAATCCGTTCCCTCTTGTAACGTAACAATGCCACAAATCAAGAGTTTCTCTTAATTTGTGGCACTTAGTCTTAAGCATCTTCAATTGTACTGTCAGCCTTTATGGGTGCTACAGACCTTTACCGGACTGCCGCATGGTTACAGTACCGGAATTCATCCGTTGAAATGCTCCCTAACCTGATAAACAATATCCCGAACAGTATCCTTTAATAGCGGCTCGATAACAAGTCTGTCTGCACCGGCAAGAATTACATCCTGTGTGAAGCCTCTGTCGGCGGCAATGACGGAGATATCGGTATCTTGGCAATTGTCCCTGACAAGCTTCACAAATTGGGTGATTGTGATATGCTTCATTACGGAATGAGCGAATAAAAGGTCGGTTTTGTGTGCCCTCATATACTTAAATGCTAACAGCGGATCCAGAAAGGTTTCAATTTCCGAATGATCCACAACTTCGTTAATTTGTGCAACGAAGGCATGAATCTTTTTCTCACTTGCCGCAATCACCACAATATCCATATCTCTTGTCACCTTGCTTTCCTTTGCTGATGTTTTATGTTGAACATGAAGTTTGATTCCGTAAGTCCGATATCACTTGTTCTTGCAG
>CAZRRN010000036.1:0-26307 GCA_964602475.1 uncultured Lachnospiraceae bacterium
CGTCTCTCGCGGTCAGCTTGCTTATTGTAGCACCTGCCCTATGGTTTGTCAAGCGCCTTTTTAAAATTTTTTATCTTTTTTGAATTGTTTATACAATTAAGCTGATATTCCCGCTATTATCTCTATATTTCGACAGTAACTATTCGACAGCCACGGCCTTTCCTGCATTGATTTACTATTGAAAATGTGGTACAGTAACGTCATTGTCACTCTTTTCTTCGGAATCTGTAAAATAATTAAATATAATAGAGGAAGCTTATAAAATACATGAACAAAAACAGAACTTATTTAATTTTGGAGGAACCACATATCTACCGCGCCTTTCTTCATCTTGCTGCACCCGTCATTGTTGCAAATGTCATGAAATCCCTACACGATATCGTGGACGGGTATTTCATTGGTCATATAGAAAATTCCTCCGCAGCTCAGGCCGGCATTTCTGTTACCTGGCCGCTGCTTAACCTGATTCTATCCTTTGGTACAGGACTGGCAGTTGCCGGAGTTGCAATTATCAGTCAGTATCTCGGTGCTGATAACTACGATAAGGCAAGGGAATATTCCGGTGCCCTGCTGTCCCTTTCTGTCATTATTGGTCTTGCCGCCAATTTGTTGTTGTACTTCCTTTCTCCGCCGATTCTGCAGCTGATGGGTGCGGAAGGCGCAGTCTATGACTCAGGTCTCATCTATCTCCGTGTCCGTTCTTTTGAAATGGTTTTCCTTTTTATCTTCGGAGCCTTCCAATCTGTTCGGCAGGCTCGGGGTGATACAGTCACACCGGTTATTTTCACTTTGATTTCTATTGCAGTAAATATTATTCTGACTGCAGTATTTGTTCGTATATATAATATGAATGTTTTCGGTGCAGCTCTTGCAACGATGATCAGTCAGGCAGTCGTTTCTCCGTTCATGGTATTCATGATGTTTCAAAAAAAGGATGAGCTCGCTGTTACAAGGACTGATTTGATTCCGAACCGCAGCTGCCTCAAGCAGCTGATTAAAATGGCTCTTCCTTCCGCCGGAAGCCAGGCCTTCAGTTCTCTTGGCTTTCTAATTTTGCAGGCGGTCATCCTAAGCTATGGAGACACCGTTGCTGCAGCTTTCAGCAACGGTAATAAGATATCAAATCTCCTGCTGATTCCGATTATGGCCTTCGGTTCGGTTCTTGCCGCCTTTATCGGCCAGAATGTCGGTGCAGGCAACAAAGCTCGTGCTAAAGAATCCTATCGTGTAAGCCGAAACTGTGCGCTGCTGGTTTCAACCGCCGGTGCTTTGATCATCTATCCGTTTCGTGAATTTGCACTGTCTATTCTCACCAACAACAGCGAAACTCTGTCCATCGGGATGGAGTATATGTTCTGGGTTCTTCTGACGCAGCCTCTGATGTCCCTTTTCCAGAATTATCTCGGACTGTTCAACGGATCAGGAAACACCAAATACTCTTTTGCAATTGCTTCCGCAAGGCTCTGGCTGATTCGTCTGCCAATTATTGTTGTTTTTAAGAATTTTACAGAGCTCGGGCGAAGCGGAATCTGGTATGCAATGGTAATCAGTAATCTTATCATCATTGTGATTGCTTCTCTTCTTTCGCGAAAAATTGACTTTGAAAAAAAGGTCAGCTGAACTTACCGGCTGACCTTTTTGCTAATATCCGATTCTTTTATTTCTGTACAAGATGCACCGCAAAGCCTCCGATTTCGTTCTTTGCGTAGATTGCTTTCAGTAATCCTTTTTTGTCATATTTCGAGGTTGTTTCGTCAAATAGAAAACCACGGCTCTCTAAATGGTACACAGCTCGCTCGATGTAATTTGTCCGTATGGCAAGATGACCCTTAGCTCCGAGGTATGGAGTCTTCATGATTTCCAGTCCGGTTCCGACAAAAATGGAGCTTTGACCAACCTTTTCTTCCATTCCAAACATCGTCCCAAACGCTTCTGCAATTCCGGCTGCTTCGGTTTCATCGGAAGCATTGATTCCGACATGTGCCAGTTCGAAGCCAAGCATCGTGCTCACCGCCGCTGCTGTCAGCTCACGGATTCTGTCAAACTCTCCACCATTAATCAATGCGTCACTTACCATCCAGCTCCCGCCGCAGGCAAGAATCTTCGGAAAATCCAGATAGGAGGTTAGGTTCTTTTCATTGATTCCGCCGGTCGGCATGAATTTCATGGTCGTATAAGGTCCAGCCATCGCTTTAATCTTTGCGATGCCGCCGGATGCTTCTGCTGGGAAGAATTTAACGGCTTCCAGTCCAAATGTCAGTGCCTGTTCGATTTCCGAGGGACTTGAAATTCCCGGAGTTATCGGAATATCCTTGTCAACACAGTATTTTACAACCACTGGGTTAAAGCCGGGAGAAACAATAAACTGTGCTCCCGCAGCTACCGCACGGTCAACCTGTTCGGTGGTCAGCACCGTTCCTGCTCCAACAAACATATCGGGAAAGCTCGCCGTCATAAGGCGGATTGCTTCTTCTGCAGCGTCAGTCCGAAATGTTACCTCTGCAACAGGCAGACCTCCTTCACATAGCGCTTTTGCCAGAGGCACCGCGTTCTTTGCATCGTCCAGCTTAACAACGGGGATAATCCCCAGTTTTTGAAATTTCTTCAGTACCTCATTCATACTTTCTCCGTTTCTGCGCTGTGAGCCTTGTCGCCGGCTTCCGCGAAATTCACTAATTGTCTGTTGGTTCTGCCATCCAGCGCTTTGACAGCCCATTTTCTTCCGTCTGTAATCAGAATAGCTTTTCAACCTGGCTTGTAATAAAATTCATAGGAATATTGTTATTATAAAGAAAGCTAAGGAATTTATTCTCGGTTATGTATCCAAGAACCGTCTGTCCGGCTGCGGTTCCGGAAATTGCAGTGAGCAGGGCGAATAAAATCCATACCAGCAGCAATCCTTCTACAAATCCAAGCGCAAGACCCCCGAGTTTGTTTGCTTGTTTGATAATCGGCACCTTTGACAGCAGATCAACAAACTTACCAAGAAGAAATATCGCAAGTGTCGCAAGCAGATATACTCCGAGAAAGCTTAGTGAATAGATAATCGTCTTGGCCAGGAATTCACTGATGGCTGCTGCAAGCTTCTGTGTCATATTGTCTTTCGTTTCGTTCAGATTCAGTTTTTCAAGAAATTCCGTAGTTACGATTTTCTCTTTAATCACTTCCGGCAGATTAACACCTTCAAGAAATTCTTCCGTATCCGGCAGTTTGTCTGCAAGCTCTTCAAGATTCATAACATCGCTGATTTTAGTTGTCAGTGACTGCATAACGGTATCATTTGACTGAAATGCCTTTGCAATCATCGGACTGATCAGAATCGCAAGCAGCAGTGCCGCAATTAACGCTCCCGTTTCAAAAATCATTTTCATAATACCCTTGCTAAAACCCATAATAGTACAAACAATCAGGATGGCAAGTACTGCAATCAATACGTAATTCATCGTTTCCCTTCTCCTTCGTTATTCATTTTATGCCTCATTTCCGCGCGGCTTTTGCGCATAACAGACTTTGTATCAAGCACCGCGCAGGCAAACATCTGTTTGTGAAAGGTTCCTCTTTCACACTATGCTGTTACCGTTGTTCTATTCCTTTGTATGAACCAGATGAATGGTTGTTGCCGTTGAGTCTCCAAGCAGAAGAAACCGATCGGTTTCATTCACGGGGAACACAGTATTTACATTCAATGAATCAAATGAAGCGTTGAATTTTGTGGATCCCTGCAGTCGAAGAATCAGGCATGCGCTGCTGTTATAGAATATAATATCCTTCCCCGAAAATGTTACTGCACTGAATTCTTCAATATATGTTCTGTCAAATGTGAGTTTCCCGTCGGTGTTGTACACCTGAACCCGCGCCTTCGTACCGTTCTTTGTATTATCCGTAACCAAAGCCACATAGTCTTCATTGTATGCCGCCTGTAGAATTGTATTCTCACAGGTAACTTTACTTATAAACGTTGGGAGCTCCGGTATCGAGTACAGCATGGCTCCATCTTCCGTAAACGCACAAACGGTATCATTATCCATGAAATGTACCTGCGGAAGGATTGTATCGTATTTAAATACTCCGGTCAGGTTATTCGCGTAATTTTGTCCGACATCTCCGAAATTATAACAGGTCAGCCAGCCCTCCGCTTCTTCTCCATCCATCACAAGATAAGAGGTTACGAGCTTCGTTCCATCTTCGGAAAGCGCAATATCTACCGGAAATCCATCCTTTGTCTCTACCGTTTTTATTTCAACCAAAACCGCTCCGCTCAGATCAATCAGCTGAATGTAATCATTCATCCCGTCACTCATTCGAACTGCTGCCACTCCAAGACCTGCGGTCTCGACTTCACATATAGGATAGCGGACATTATGTGCAAAAACAGAACCGGTTCCGTCCATCATATATAAGGTCTTTTGTCCGCAATCACCCACAACCGCATAATCTCCGTTAACAGCTGCAATCGGATCATTCATATTGTATGTAACATTCCATATCTGTGAACCATAGCTGTTTACTGCTTCCGCGCCATCGCGTGTTATCTTGAGATATCCACCACTGTATGGTAAATAGGTGGTCGCAGCGTTTGTTGTTAAGCTTCCTGTATATATCACCTCATAGCTGTCATACTGGCTGGTCAGATTCTTGTTCCATAAATACACTGCGAGCCCGATTCCCACAGCAAGAAGCAGCAAAAGTAGTATGATAATTATTTTCTTTACTGTCCGTCGCCTGTTTTTTCCGGAGTTTCGTCTTCTGCCTTCTGCCATCGTTCCTCCACAATGTAGCTGCTGCAAAGTAACCCTTTTCAATCCGGTCATCCATATTCACTCTTAGCAATTCCGGATCTTTATCTGACGATATTATACAATACAACACAGAAAAGAGATACCCCTTTTTTTAGTTTTTTGGAAGTACCAGCTCCTGCCCTATATAAATACGGTCGATATTGTCCACCTGATTCAACTCGCTTATTTCCTCCAGACGATCGGTGCTTCCGTAAAAAGCAGAACAGATTGATGCAAGAGTATCTCCTGCTTTAACATAGTAATACTCATAGCTTACCGCTGCTACTGTCTCCTCCGATTCTGTCATCTGCTTTTTTGTATCAGTTTCTTCTGAGATTACTGAATTCTCGGACACATTCGTCGTTTTTTCATTGCTTGTTTCTCCACCGGCAGCCTCTCCACTGTCTGCTTCTCCACCGGCTGTTTTCCCACTGATAGCCTCTTTGCTGTCTGTTTCTCCACCGGCTGTTTTCCCACCGGCAGCTTCTCCGCTATCATTTTCTTTGTTGTCTGCCGTTACGGGAGAATCCAAATCCTCCGTTCCCGAAGTTTTCTCTGATTCATTCAAAGAACTATTATCATTACCTGCTTCTTCGTAAATGGCAGAATCCTCGTTGCCGTCGCTCATAACCGCTTTACTTTTTTCGCTGCTTTCCGTTTCGCTGTCAGATGACGCATTATAATCATTTTCTGTCTCGTTGATTTTCGTGTTCTCCGTCTCACTGCCATTTAAAAATCCAAAATCTCCAAATGCCAGTTCCCCCGCATCGGACGTAGGCTGGGTTATCTGGTCTCCCTGATTGTTCTGTCCGTCTGCTGAGTCATTTTTCTGCAAGCCACGGATTACATCAACACCGACCAGTACTGCTATAATCAGTACTACCATCCCCGCCATTGCGCCAAGCTGAAGTACTTCCATACGTGCTTTTTTCCCGGAACCGCTTTCTTTGATCTGACTCTTTTCGTTTTGAGACTCTTTTTCCTTCATCAATGTACTTTTCTTATTTTTTTTATTTATGTCTTCTTTTTTTTCAGCACTCCGTTTCTTTATATTTTTTTCCGCATGAGTTTCCTCTGGGCTTAATTTGGATAGTATCGGTTTATGATCCAGCATATAGTTTTGCATTTCGTCATTCTTTTCATAATAGATGTAATATCCGGGTAAAATACTGAATTGTCCGTTTCGGCATACGCGTATTGTTTCTTCCCGTTCAAGGCTCTCATACATAAGAAACAACTTTTCACTGTCAGCAAAATTATCAATATGTATATGTAAAAGTGCTGATTCCTGCCCCTGAATCTGAAAACCGGGTCCAACAATACTCCAGCCGACTACTTCATCCTGAGGAAAATACATACGCATTTTTTCATATGCCATGCTCCAGACCGTTTCACCAAATTGAAGACCTTTCTCCGTCCGCACTTCTGGCAGTTCTATCGCCCCATGCACAAATAACCCGTTTCCTCCTTCGGTCTCCATCATTCTTCCGGTCAATACAGCTACTCCATATTCCGGAAATACCGAATCCGACAGCTGTTGAAGATAGGTTTCCACATAGTCTTCAATATAAACCGGGAATAAACCTCCTCTTTTCCCACATGCTCTGACGTTTCTGGGCAGCTTCCGGCTTCTGCTATGAATTCGTTCTCCGGTTTCATCTCCGTTTCCCGGGTAAAAGGTTTCAATCATATTATTTCTCATTTCTGCGCTGTTTTTCAACTAACAAGCTTTGTGCCGGACAGCGCTCAGACACAACTAGTTTTATGCCGACGCAAGCATATCACGCCTTATCTGCATGATTTGTCAGAACCGCTTCCTCGTTTCGCTGTTTCGTTCGTGTCATACTTTCTTTTAATATACTGTTCTGTCAAGTTTCGATGCTCTGCTGCAAAATTTCCGTCATCTTTTCGCGTTCAAAGAAAGCTCCGCTCTGTTTTTGTCATACGATTTTTGTCTAGCATCAGTGATTTGGTTAATACTTACATCAGATTATATTACCAAATGTCTCTGCAAACATATGCTCTGACAGGGAGGCGCAAAATGAAGTTTGCAATTAAACGAAAAGAAAATGACCCACTCGTCCGAATACAGGGTTCTTCGGTTCCACAAGTCGTTTTGAACTATTATAATTCTGAGAATCCGACCACTCCTTATGAATTTTCCTCTGCGTTAAAAACTCTTTTGCAGGAAAAGCAGCTAAGCGGACGTACTCTGGTATTTCTTTGTATTGGCTCCGATCGTGCAACCGGCGACTGTCTTGGTCCGATTCTTGGGCACCGCCTGTCAGGTTCTTCTCTTCCGGGCTGCGAGATTTATGGGACACTGGAACGTCCGGTGCACGCAAAAAATCTCGGTGAGGTCATCACCGAGATTTATACAAAACATTGTCATCCTTTTATTGTTGCCATTGATGCTTCCCTTGGAACCGCTTCCCATGTCGGATACTACACACTGGGTACCGGTCCTCTGAAACCTGGTGCAGGGGTAAACAAAGACCTTCCCGCCGTCGGAGATATTACCATTACCGGCATTGTAAACTTTTCCGGAGTACTGGATCAGATGCTCCTACAAACAACCCGTCTCGCTGTCGTCATGCGTCTCGCCGACCGGATTTATACCGGCATCTGTCACTGTCTCTGCGAAGACTGACGCAGAGGATTCGGGCTGTCCGGCTGCCTGTGATTCTGTCTGCTGTTCGGGTGCTGCAACCGATGCGTGCTGTGATTCTGCCTGCTGTTCCGATGCTGCAACCGATGCGTGCTGTGATTCTGCCTGCTGTTCGGGTGCTTTCGGTTCTGCAACCGCACTTTCTGCCGGCGATATTTTCATCTGCTCGATAGCTTCTCCGATCGTCTGTGCACTTCCGGAGTCCATCAAAGCTACCAGATTACCGATTGTTGTAACATTCAATTTGTCTTTTCCAAGATAAGGCTCGTATTTTTTAACAATCAGAAGCCCGAGTTCCTTTGAACGGGTTTCTGCTGCTTTTTGGTCTTCCGTTGCCGTAATTTTATAATTCTTCAGTTCTTCAAGTTCCGCACGGTTTTTTTCCCTGATATCTTCGGTCAGAACCGGCTTCACAGTCTTTTCAAAATCTTTCAGGGCAGATTTTTTGGATTCCAACAGTTCCGACATTTCGCCGGACAGTCCCTGCATCTCTTCGTCATATTCGTTCAGCTCATAAGCGGATTCATCACGGTCATGACGAATTTTACGCCGCAAATAAGCAATACTTCGCCGATTTGCACGGATATCAGCACGAAGCTGGCGAACCTCCTGATAGGTCGATCGATGTTTCTCTTTTGTAAAATGGTTGATTAGCAGGTACAATCCGACAAAAACGACGGCACATACGAAATACACCAGAATAAATCCCGGATATCCCTTCCATGCTTCCGGAAGTGCGAAGAAAAACAATCCGCACGGAACCGCAACAAGAGAAATCAAAACTGCTATAATCAAAATCACATAATCAGTAAAGCATTTGGGATAAAACAGGGCAAAGTACAGCTTCGTATTAAAGGCTTTAGATACTCCATCCCTTTTAAATACAGTTCGTGTCTCTAGATGAAGCTCACGATCCTTCTCACGAAGCTCCTCCGTCTCCACGTCGATTCTCTTGGCAACCTTCTCGCTCTTTGTCTTTCCTTTTTCTGCCTTCACACGTTTGGAACGACCTTTGAGTGCCGACAGCTCCTTATCAAAGGAAGCTTCAATCTCATCCGTGCGTTTTTTCAGCGTTGCAGTAATTTCATCGGTTATTGCTTTTTCCTTTGCTTTGATTGCCTTCTCACTTTGGACAACCGCTGCGGAGGAATTCGCCGCTTTTGCCTTGACGTCATTTTGCTCCTCGAGATATCCAAGAAGTTCTCTACACTCGGCGAGTCCTGCTGCTAAAATGTTTTCTTCTGCCATTTTTGCCCCATTTCTGCGCTGTACCTCATTTGTAAACTCCTGTGCTCTTTATGAAAACCGGCAGCGCACCGGTATCAACCGCTTTAACAGACCGATATTGTAAACATTATAACTTCAAACATTGTATTTGTAGTCATATTTATTTAATCCATACAGCTTCGGTCATTACAGTTCGACTCGTCCTTCCAGTGCCCGCAGCAGAGTGACCTCATCAATACACTCTAAGTCTCCGCCAACCGGCACTCCGCTGGCAATCCGGGTAACCCGGATTCCGGAGGGTTTGATCAGTTTGCTGATATACATTGCTGTCGCTTCTCCCTCCAGACTGGAGTTTGTCGCTATAATCACTTCTTCCGCATCGCCCTGCAGCCGCTGCATCAGCTCCTTCAGTTTTATATCCCCCGGTCCGATTCCCAGCATGGGTGATATTGCTCCGTGAAGCACATGATAGACACCTTCGTACTTTCCTGTCTTCTCATAAGCAGCCAGATCACGTGTGGTCTCCACTACCATAATCGTTTTTTTATCGCGCTTCAGGCTGGAGCAGATCGGACAAAGCTCCTTATCTGTCAGGGTAAAACATTCCTTACAGTATTTTACGTTTTTCCTTGCATCCATCAGCGAATTCGCCAGATGCTCCACTTGAGTTTCCGGCATATGAATAATATGAAATGCCAGTCGCTGCGCCGACTTTGTTCCGATACCAGGCAGCCTCGCAAGCTCATCAATCAGGGCACTGATTTTACTGCTGTAATAATCCATCGGTATTCTTCTTTCAGATTTTTATACTACCGGACTTCTGTATCAGAACGGTAATCCGCCGCCAAGACCACCAAGACCTCCGGTCAGAGAATTCATCATTTCTGTATTTTCTTCTTCCATCTTCCGAAGCGCTTCGTTCGTTGCTGCAACAATCAAATCTTCCAGCATTTCAACATCCTCCGGATCAACTACTTCGGGACTCAGCTTCACAGAAACAATTTCTTTCTTGCCGGAAACACGAACCGTGACCGCTCCGCCTCCTGCAGTCGCTTCCCATTCCTTCGTCTCCATTTCTTTCTGTTTCTCTTCCATCTGCTTCTGCATTCTCTGCGCCTGTTTCATCAGGTTACTCATATTACCGGGCATTGCTCCCCCCGGAAATCCTCCATGCTTTGCCATTTTACAAGTCCTCCGTCAATCTAAAAATTTTATATTATCCATACCCTGGAATAATTTCGTAATATCAATTACATCCTTTTTCTTCGTACGATCCGCAGGAAGATCACCTGTCCGTACCGTAACCAGCTTTCCGATGCTTTTTTCAATTGCTCCGGTCAGAGCCTGCATATGCTGTTCACTATCCACAAGCTTTCGATCCAACGGATGTGCAATCAGAATTAAAAGACTGTTATCCGGTCCGACAGTCGGACTTGCCCCGTACAGTACGGTACGCAGTACCTGCGGCAGCTCCTGCAGAATTTTCTTCCAGTTCGCTGCAACAAGTCTCAGATCCTCTGTTAGCGCAGTCTCTGTAATGACCGGAAGATCAGCTTCCTCCGATCCTGTTTCTGTAATCTTTTCTCCGGATCCCGAATCGTTGCGCCCTATCCCGGCACGAATCGTTGCTCCATTTTCCACCAGCTCTTCCAGCCGGCGAATTCGATCAAGCAGGGTATCGTCCCTTGTCTCTGTTTCCGGACAACATAACCGGATGAATGCCAATTCGGTTTGAATACGCTTTTGCGTTGCATACCGAATTTGATTCGAAAGCTCCGAAAATATACGGATATACCGCATAAGCACCTCGGTCTCGCAGATCTCTGCTTCATGGTATAGCAACTCGCTCTGTTCCGAAGAAATCTCAAGTATCTCGATTATACCATCTGCTGTCTTGACTAGCAACAAATTCCGTAAATACCAGGTGAAATCCGTGATAAACTGAGTCAGATCACGTCCGGTCAGCACCACCTCGTCCAGCGTTGCGATGCATTCAACAACCGATCCTTTGTAAATGAATCGCAGAAGCTTTGCAAAGATCTCAATATCAACCGCACCAAGGACATCCAGTACACGGTCATAGGTAAGTGTCTGTCCAAAACAGAATGAGATACACTGGTCCAGCAAACTGATGGCATCCCGAAGCGCTCCATCTGCCTTTCCTGCGATATATCGGAGTGCTTTTTCTTCCGTCTCCACATGTTCTGCCTGAGCCAGCATACGAATATGCTCCGTAATCGTCTCAACTGAAATACGTTTAAAATCATATCGCTGGCAGCGGGACATAATCGTTACCGGGATTTTATGTGCTTCTGTGGTTGCCAGAATAAAGACAACATAGGACGGTGGCTCCTCCAGTGTCTTTAACAAGGCATTAAAGGCCCCCGGAGAAAGCATATGAACCTCGTCGATGATATAAACCTTATATCTCCCGTTTGTCGGAGAATAGCGTACTTCCTCCACAATTTTTCGTATGTTATCCACACCGTTGTTGGAGGCTGCGTCTATCTCAATCACATTCATTGATGCCTGACTACGGATTTCCAGACAGCTTGTACACTCATTGCAGGGATTCCCATCCTTCGGATTGGCACAGTTGATTGCTTTCGCAAATACCTTTGCAACAGAAGTTTTTCCGGTTCCTCTGGTTCCACAGAAAAGATAGGCATGTCCCACCCGGTTCGAACAGATCTGATTTTTCAGAATTGTTACGATATGCTCCTGTCCCTTGACTTCATCAAAGTTATCGGGACGGAATTTCCGGTATAATGCAGTATAAGACATCATTTCCCCCCTATTAATTAATATACAGACACTGACTGCCTTCAACGATGAATGACGTTACTGTCAGTCCCGCTGCTTCCAGGTCGTCAATACTTAGTAGAACCTCACGATACTGGGTTCCCAGTGCAAACTGTTCGCGATAGGCTTTAAGAATCGCTCCTGCCGCACTTTTTGTTCCAAAAACTTCTCCGATGTATGCTTCTCCGTCTGTTCTGTAATATAGAATTCGGATCAGACTAATCTTATCAATATCCGGAAGGAATACCTGCGACTGCGCTTTCAATCCCAATTCCTTACTCTCAGTCAGCACTGCTGTATAAAAACACCACTCAAGCTCTTCTTCAGAAATGCCGGTTATATCAATCTTCGTACCTTCCGGCATTAGTCTGAGCAGCTCCATAAATTCCGGTTCTTCTCCGACCGGCTGCGTCGGTAATGGTGTCGCTGTCGGTACATTCGTTGCCGTCGGCACAGGCGTTACCGTTGGAGCTGCTGTTGCCATAGGCGTTGTCAGGTCTTCCTGTGTCTGTGCTCCCGTCGGTTCTGTCGTTATGCTTTTTGTCGGTGCATTTGAAACAACTGTCGTAATCGGAGTATCCGAAAGCGCAGCTGTAAGCTGTCCCTGTTCAGACATCGGATTATGCTCTGCTGCCGTCCCTGTCGGATCCGATTCATTTGAACCTGTTCTGCTGCACGCTGCTGTCATCACTGCCATCACCAGTATAACCAGATAAATACTTCGTCTTTTGTTATTTTTCATTTCCATTCCTTTTCCTGTTTGCTCCGGTTTCTTCTCGCGTTCCTTAATTCCGGTTGTATTCTGCAACCACAGAAATACTTCCATCGGGTGTACCCGGATAATTTATATCTATATAAAAGCTGTTTCTGCAACTTGATTTACGGAGTATAAACTGCTCCTTTTACCGGTATAAAGTCAATCTTCTTCAATAACCTGTATCTCGAGAAAATCAAAAGGAATCGTCTCAATAAAATTGTCCTGCCAAAAGCGCGCTTTATCATGTTTCTTAAACTCTGCTATTGTCGCTTCCAGCCAGATTGGCTTTGGCAAGTCAAACTCCCTACAGATTTCCTCAATTGCTGCAAATATTTTCTTTGTTCGCGTCTGATCTGACGCATTTTCCACCACTACATCACGCAGTATGTGATTATCTTTAATGATCTTTGCCCATAAACGGAACATTTTCATACTCCTGTCAATCTTACTTTACTCGCTACTATAATAATGCATTTATAATACATTGAATTGAAATACTTGATCAAACGTCCGTAACATTTTAAAATTACCTTTTGCAGTAATGGTTCCGGACATAAAGGAACCCTGAAACGTTGTGCGTCCATGCACAAGACGATCCATAACCTCTCTGGTTGTGGTTGCTGTTACATCCGCGTCTGTTTTCACTCCATAACTGCATTTCATATTGTTGTTGGCTACTTCAATAACAAGTGTTTTGTCCAGATCAGAAATGTAAATCGCGTAAGACGCCGTAAAATCATGACCTTGCGTTATATAATTCTCTCTCAGCCGTTTCAGATATTCAAACCGGTCTCCGTCATCACCTCCGGATAGCTTTTCCTGAAACAGATTCGTCAGCTCTTCTATATCCTCTTTTTGTTTTTTTACATAGTTATCGTCAGACACATATTCTGAAAGCTGTTCACTCTCCTGCGGAGACAGTGACAGAGTGTTGCTGTGCATAATATTCTGTTTGACTGCATTGGTGCTGCTGGGCAGCATCTGCGTCTTCTGGTTAATCATGCGGTAAAGCATCTCGGCTTTTTTCTCAATATAAGATATATAATCCTGATTTGATTCCAGCTCGGACAAATTCTCAATATAAGCCGAGAGTCCGTCACAAGGTATTCCCCCAAGAAGTTCCCATGCATGAATCAGCTCCTGTTCCGCTTCCCGTTCCCCATAAGTTCCGGCAATTGCAACCGGAAGCATATAAATATGCGGAAGACGTTCCTTATCAGCATAAAGCCAGCATGCGTCCAAAAACTGGTGTAAATATCCGCCGATTCCCATCCATTCAACACTTGCTGCCAGAATAACTCCATCCGCATCCTTCAGTGTATTCGGAAGCATGGATAAACCGTTTTTCTGCTCATAAAGATTATAGCGAACCACGTTGACTCTGATTTCCTCCAGAACCTCCGTGATTTTACCCATCACATAAATTGTCGGATCATCGATCAGTCCGCGTCCGCCATAGTAAATGTTAATTTTCACGTTTCCGCCTCCTTAGTACCCAAAGTAGCGCTGTTACAAGTATCCCTGCAGCCAGTCCTCCGACATGTGCAGCATTGTCGATTCCCTGTGAGGTAAATCCGCCATACAGACTTAAAAAAATAAAGAAAATAATCCGTGGAAGTGTTATATTTTCAAGTCGCCCCCGGTTCAAAAGCAACAGACAGGCCATCGCCCCGATGATACCGAATACAGCACCGGATGCTCCGATACTGAAAGTGTAATTTCCATTGCTCATATTATATACGATTGAAACAATCCCTGCAATCACTCCGGAAGAAAAATAAATTACAAGATATCTCCATTTTCCGAAAGCACGTTCAACATTGTCTCCGATAAACAGCAGTACCAGCATGTTATTTGCCAGATGTTCAAACCCGGAATGAAGGAACATATACGTAAGCAGGCGGTAATATTCATGTCCTTGAAAAATTGCAGGCCAGTAAAGACTTCCATATTCAAATACCCGGCTGATCTGTTCTGCCGAGCAGAATAAATCCATCACAAGAAAAACTGCTGCACAGAGAAGAATAAGAGCTGTATTGCAGGGACTGATATAGCGCTGTATTCCCTTTCCTAAGTTCTTAGGAGCATTGGTGCGAGAACACACTTCTTCCCGGTAATAATGTTCCGTCCCCCGTTCCAGAAGAAAATTCTCTATCAGTATTCTCGTTCCGGCAAATTCCGCCGGCTGATTCTCATAAATCAGCAGATGTTGTTCAGAAAGATCTGCAATCCAGCAGTTCTCCATCTGTTCCGAAAAACTCCGTACCGCCAGCGGACTGTTTGTATACAGCACGAATAATATTATCGCCCGTTTGTCCTGCTGTCCAAAATACGCCTTCACCTGCAGCTTTATATTGTCCAGCTGATCCATGCTGAATTCCGTACCTTCATACGAAAGAACATGAATCACTACACGGACGCCGCCGTTATCCTCAACATAGTTCATCGAAATCCCGGTAACGTTTCCCTGAATTCTGCGAAAACCGTTCTCACATAATATTGTTGTAATCTGATCAGTCAGCATACCGTTCCACTCTCCCGGTGTTCCCATGTCTCTACTCTTCACCAAGCATCCGCGCACAGCGTACAGCTCTATGCCATCCTTTCAGTAAGCCTTCTCTGGTTTCTTCCTGCATCTGCGAACGAAACGAAGCACCGAGAATCCAATTGTCCCGAATCTCGTCCTTGTCTTTCCAGTATCCGGTCGCCAGACCGGCAAGATATGCCGCGCCAAGCGCCGTTGTCTCAATACAGCGCGGACGTTCAACTGTCGTGTTCATGATATCTGCCTGAAACTGCAGAAGAAAATTATTTGCACTTGCGCCGCCATCCACTTTCAGACTGGTCAGATCCGTGGAAGCGTCCTGCTCCATTGCCCGAAGAACATCTGCTGTCTGATAAGCAATAGATTCCAGGGTTGCCCGAATCACATGCTCCTTTTTTGCTCCACGCGTCAGACCGACGATTGTACCTCTCGCATAGGAGTCCCAGTAAGGAGCGCCCAGTCCGGTAAATGCGGGTACCAAATAAACCCCGTTTGTATCCTCCACCGCCGTCGCGTATTCCTCCGACTGCGCTGCTGTTTTTATCATTCTCATCTCATCTCTAAGCCACTGAATTGCTGCTCCGGCAATAAACACACTTCCTTCCAGTGCGTACTCCACCCGGTCGGAATCGCCGGCTGCAATGGTTGTAAGCAGACCATGTTTTGACTGCATCGCCATCGAACCTGTATGCATAAGAAGAAAACATCCTGTGCCGTAAGTATTTTTTACTTCACCGGGTGTAAAACAACACTGCCCAAATAACGCTGCCTGTTGATCTCCCGCTGCACCAGCAAGCGGAATGCTTTCTCCAAGCAGACCCTCTGCCGTCTGTCCATAAATACAGCTCGAGGGCTTCACCTCCGGCAGCATGGACCCAGGTATATGAAAATAGGACAGCAATTCCTCGTCCCAGCAAAGCCGGTGAATATCAAAGAGCATTGTTCGTGACGCATTGGTATAGTCGGTAATATGAAGCTTTCCACCCGTCAGCTGCCAGAGCAGCCAGGTATCTACGGTTCCGAAGATAAGCTCTCCGTTCTCTGCCTTTTCCCTCGCTCCAGGAACATGATCCAGAATCCACTCAATCTTCGTTGCTGAAAAATATGCATCCGGAATCAATCCTGTTTTTTGTTGAATAATTTTATCAAATCCAGATTTTTTCAGTTCCTCCACCCTGTCCGCTGTTCGTCGGCATTGCCAGACAATCGCATTATAAACGGGTTCACCGGTTTTTCGGTTCCAGACAATCGTGGTCTCTCTTTGATTCGTTATTCCAATGGCACAAATATCCTCTGCTGCGGCACCAATCTGTGCCATTGCTTCCGTTGCAACACTGATCTGAGAGGACCAGATTTCCCTCGGATTGTGCTCCACCCAGCCGGGCTGCGGGTAAATCTGGGTAAATTCTTTCTGAGCCACACTGCAAATCTCTCCCTGTTTATTAAAGAGAACACAGCGGGAGCTTGTTGTTCCCTGATCAAGTGACATGACGAATTTTTTCATTGCGGCCTCGTTTCTGCACATCTGATAAATCATGGCATTTATTCTGAATGCTTTGGTCTTTAATACGCCTGCGAATCAAGTCATATGAATCCCCATTTCTGCGCATTTTTTGCGCATAACAGGCTTTGTGTCAAGCACTGCGCAGGCACAAATCTGTGTGTGAAAAGTTCATCCTTCACACTATAACTATAATACGAATTTCTTAAAATGGCAAACAGTTTAGCAGCCAAGTCCGTCAGTTCATGAAATAATTCGGTTATCCTTGCTATCTAAAGGACAGAATGGCATAATAATAATACACTTTCAGGAAAATGAGGTCATAAACACGAATAGAATTCTTCTGAATATCACTTCCCCTTTGATATTCGTGTTAAATGTTTTATGAAAAATCATACAGCTTTTGAATGGAAAAAATTCTTAATTGGTGTTGCAATTATCGCAATACCGGTCGCCTTACAGAATCTGCTTACTACGACCGGAAGTATGGTAGACACAATGATGATTGCTTCCCTTGGGGAAACCAGTGTCGGAGCCGTCGGTCTTTGTGCGCAGTTCTCGTCGCTCATGTTTTCAGGGTATTGGGGCTTCGTCGGCGGTGGGATGCTGTTTTTTGCCCAGTACTACGGAGCGCGGGACGAAAAGGGGATCAACCGTTCTTATGGAATAACCCTCTCCTGCATGATGCTGGTGGCTGCTGCTTTTGCAACATTTGCTTTGTTCTTTCCTGAGACGGTTATGAAAATATATACAGACAAAACTGCCATTCAGGAAATCGGTATTCGTTACTTGAGAATCGTTGGTTTTGCTTACCCTCTGCAGGTTTTTTCTATGGCAATGTCGGCTCTGCTTCGTACTACTGATCGAGTGCGTATTCCGTTCTTTGGAGCAATCTGTTCGGTGACGACCAATATCTTTTTAAACTGGGTATTCATTTACGGGAATCTTGGTGCTCCGGCAATGGGGGTTCAGGGCGCAGCTCTTGCCACTGTCATCGCTGCATTTGTAAACGTTTCGGTAATTATTCTGCTGGCAAAATGTTCAAAACACCCGTATTTATTTTGTTTTAAGGGACACTTTTCCTGGAACCGCGATATTCTAAAGCAGTATTTTCGAAAGTGTTTTCCAATCATCTGCAATGAGGTTCTGATTGGTGTCGGAAATATGATAATTAATATAGTTCTTGGACATCAAAGCGAGCAGGCGATTGCGGCGACCGCAGTCTTTCGGACACTGGAAGGCTTCATCATCGGTTTCTTCTCAGGGTTCTCCAATGCTGCATCGGTTCTGGTTGGAACGCAAGTCGGTTCCGGAAACCTGAAATGTGCATATGAACGCGCAAAACGAATTGTGTTGCTCTGCGGAGTCTGCATTTTAGCCGCCTGTATTTTCCTACTTTCTATTCACAAGCCACTGTTAACAGCAATGAGCCTGTCTGGTGAATCCTACGATATATGTACCGGAATGCTTGTTATTTACTGCGTGGCAGCAGTACTACGAATGTGCAACTGGGCGCAGAACGATACCTACCGGTCTGCAGGTGATGCTTCTTACGGTACAATTCTTGAAATTGTCTTTATGTATGTGATGGTGCTTCCGGCAATCCTTTTGACCGGTATTGTTTTTCGTGTTCCGTTTCTTTATATCTTTGTATGCTGTTACATTGACGAACCGATCCGTTTCATCCTCATGCAGCGACATATGTATTCCGGACGATGGATGAAACCGGTTACCGAAGAAGGAAAAAAAGCACTGACAGAATTCTTTCATGATAATAAGCAAAGCGAGCAGTCTTCCATACACAATTAAATCCATTTTCTGTTCATTCTGAATCGGTAGCCTTGGTTTGCAAACATGATTTCATCGCCATCCTTCAGTTCGTAACGTTTATTTTCTGGAATACGGATTCCGTTTATAAAGGTTCCGTTCGTAGAATTCATATCCTCCAAATAAACCCTCCCGTCCTGAAGCATCAGCTTTGCGTGAATCCGGCTGACCGCCGAATCCTTTAATTCACAGCTTAAATTTGCTCCCGCCTTTCCGATATAAAACGGAAAGTCTGTCAGATAGATGTCTGTTCTGTCTGCGTCCGATGCTTCCAAATAAAAAAGCGCTTTCCCCGGAGGCCGATACAGCAAAACTGTCCGTTCGGATTCCTGGCCGCCCGGTTCCGGGGCGATATTCACAGCTGGATTGCCGTGGCTCTGCCTGACAGCATTGATTTCTTTCGATTCCTCCTGCCGAAAAAACCGCGCCAAATACCGCCGCCAGCTTTTGTCCGGCTTTGAATGCTCCTCATCCGGTATTGACTTCTGTCCTGCTGTGTCACAGGATACAACCTGTTCTTCTGCAGGTCTTTTCGGCTCTGCTTCCGGTCTTTTTCTTTCTTTTGACAGTAGCGCTTCTGCTTCTTTTTCCCGGTACTCTTCGTCCTTGTTATTTTGTTCAAGAATTCGTACAAAGTCTTCAAAAGTGCAGCCCGGTTCCTTACTTTTCATATACATTGTGTAAACTGCATAGACTGCATTCCTGTCATTGTAATCAATTTTGTTCATTAGATATTCAAGAAGACCGGCAAATTGATCTGCCAGACATAGGTTGTATCCGGGAAAACAGCAAAGCTGAATTTCTTCTGACTCAGGTTTAATAAAAATGTAATCCTGATGTATAAGATAATCCCGTTCATCAAGAAGAAATTTCCGGCCTCCATCTACTGTATCTATAATTCCGTGAAATAGCCCCCGAAGATGCTCATAATTCAGTTTATGTAATTCAAGAAGCTGTGACAGGGCTTCACACCCTGTCACATCATATGCAAAAATTGTGTGCTGATCCAGCCTGCGCTCAGAAAAGCGGTAAATACCGGCGATTTCATTATATAAAAGCATTTTCTCATAGTAGTTCGGACGTTCTTTTTCTCCGCTGTCGTCATAAACCAGAAGCTCATTCTTCTGCATATCCCTTCTGTATTCACTCCGTATTGCCATCCTTTATCATTCCTCCGAGTCCTTCAAATAGTTCAATTACATCTATAACAGCTGCCGTCAATCTGGTCGTTCTTTCCGGCGCAATAATCTTACTTCCCATTCGATATTCGGTACACAAGATTCGTTCTTGAAACAGGTCAGACAGCACCGGTACAATTGCCTGCATTTTCAAGACCGCTTGAAATATTATACAGTCGCCGCTTTTCTTATATGAGATTTCGGACAACGAAGACATGAGTAAGCTGCCCTTTTGTTCCTCCAGCCACTGTCGGAGAAGCTGTTCTGCTTCTTTCTCCGAGGTTGAGAAAAAAATCGGTGCAGCGGCAAGCCGTTCAAAATCACAGCTCCGGTTCAAACAACTGATATCCTTACGTTCTGCTGTCTCTGCCATTTCCACCTCAGCAGCTTCTGTTCCTTCTGCTGGTTCTGTTCCTGCCGTAGCTCCTGTTGCAGCTTCTGTTTCTGCTGGTATTTTGGGGACTGCCCCTGATTCGTTACAGTAAACCAGATAGCTCCCCGCCTGTTGAAGCACCGACTGTACCACTACTCGATCATGAAGCCAGACACACAGCTGAACCAGTGCAAGAATGACCACAAGAATAATTGGAAACAGAAGCGAGGCTTCAACCGTATAGCCTGCTTTCAGCCTCACCGAATTCGCTTTTCTTCTGTCCTTTCTCATACTCTCTCCTTACTGATTAAACAGACAAATCAGATAGCCACAAAACAAGAACGGAATCAACGGCAGAGTTCCGTTTTTATTGACCTTGTGAAGGAGAAGAAGTACTCCCGAGATCAGCCCTGCCAGAATCAGTCCATAGCTTAGTATTGTCAGATTAGTATAAAATCCCAGCGCAAGTCCCGTGATACAGAGAACAAATCCATCTCCGGAACCAAGTTTTCCACGCAGAAAAAGAGCAAGGAGAAGAAACACAACTCCGATTGCAGCTCCGGCTATTCTGCTAATTAATCCATTTCCCTTTCCTTGAAGTTCTGTTAAAACTACTGCAATCAGTACCACAACCCCACCTACTGCAAGAAACCAGACCGGAAGCTTCTTCGTGCGCAGATCCAAGACCGAGCAGGGCAGTAGAATAAGTCCTGTTATTATTGTCAGTATCAGCTTCCCGTTTATATCAATCTCCATTGCTTCTTTCAATCTAATCCTCTTTTCTATTGCTCTCCTGAATTCTTTTCTGCTTCTGCAGCCGAAGAACAACGGCTGCAGACAGTCATTCCTTCAACATCATCCAAGGTTTTTGCCAGAATCGTCCGTTTTAGACCGGAACAATCACGTATTACATGATACCTGTTTCCCTCAGCCGAAACATAGACAGATTCAGGTATCGTCCCGCCTTTGGTACAGTGTTCACAAGCGTAGTATATTGATCCGTTTTGATTGCGCTGTACAGAAAGAGACTCCGTCGGAACAAGACGAATTGTCAGCTTCAGATGGCTACAGCTTTGTGTCAGATGATAAACTCTTCCTGTTTCGGTTACATACACGGTTCCCGCCTCGGTCGGTCTTTCCTCCGGTGTTCCGCTGAAAAGCCGTCCGACCGCCCGTTGTGTTACCGAGAAAGCAGGAACATATGACACAGCAAGCGGAAGTCTGACACGATAGGTTAATTCAATCCGGACACAATGATCTGTTGTACTAATTTTTGATTTACTGAAATCAAATCCGGACCAACCATCACAGATTCCATAATCTGAAAGCCTCTTTAGATCAATATGTCTGGACGTAAGCAGCTTCAACATCGGTCCGTCTGCGCAGGACAGCACAAGGCTGACGGCTTCGTCCTGAAATTCTGTTTTTTGAAGTAGCTCTGCTGCTTTTTCGTTTACCATTGCTTCTGCCGTCTTATAGAGATATCCATAAGCGGTAATTTCCTGCACTGTCTCAGTGACAGCCTTCTGAACATAAAGCTGGAGTTCCATAAGGCGAAAGAAAAAACATAGACTGAGAACTGTTATCATAAATATTGGCAGTACCAGCGCCGTCTCAACCGTAATTGATGCCGGAAGTTTAGCTTGCTTATTTATATTCATTTGTTATATCCTGTCTCTTCTGCGTCTCGGGCTCCTGTAAACCTGTTCTTATTGGGTTAATAATGTATTTGCGGATACTTGTTCCCCGGGAGATTGTTGGGTTATAAGAACAGATTTATAAAAGCCCGAAACAGCTTTGCTAGTATAACGCTCCACTATAAATCCGGTAAGTAAAGCCTTGCATTTCTCTTTTTCGATAAAATGGCAGTTTTAGGAACACTGCCGGCAGCAAAAACTCAGCGGTTATATTAAAACCATACAGAACCCTGTTCATTCGAAATCCATCATCTTCAAGGGCAAGATTCTCCTGCATCAGATCCAGTGTACGCATATTCTGTTTTGTTTCATCCTGTAATAACAGAAACAACAGAAGGTATTCCGTATACCCCAGCTTTACACCGGTATCCTCCGGTCTCGATTCCGCCTTCGCTTGTATAACCGGCTTCACCATGATCAAAAGCTCTTCAAATCCAACCTGAAAGCTGTTCTTTGTCGGAATGAGTGTTATCTTTTTCCCCTGCAGGATTGCTGCCGTCTCCACCATCGCCGCCTCAAAAGCCCAGACCAGAATTACAAGATATTTCATAATCAGAATCAGAATCGGAAGACCAGTAAAGCCAAGTAATCCGGAAGCAAATGCCTGTACTGTATTGCATTTTTCACTATCTCCAAGAACATGAATCAGACAGAACAATGTCCGAACAAGCAGAATACGCACAACAACCGATGCCAACGCATCCCGATCCGTTGATTTTCCGCTCAAAATATATTCCAGCTCATACTCCATCACCGTCGATTCTTCGCAACCTTTCATATAGCCTGAAAAATGATCTGTCAAATAGGAGAGAAACAGAATCTTTTCTGCTATCGCCGATGCTCCCTTTGCTGTTAGGTCCCCAATTCCCTGAAGCGGTGCTTCACTTTCAAAAACCGACAACAGCCCCTTTTCTTCCTCAGAAGCCACCTTGGAAGCTTCTTCATTATCTGTCTTTGCTTCCGATACCATTTGGCTTGGAAGATATTGGGAAGTCAGCTTCTTATCTGACAGCTTATCGGTATTCTGGATTAATATCTCTGTCAACCCCCAGCCAAACAGAGCATTTGCTGCTCCAAGCGGGCTTTCTCCTTCGGACTTCAGCTTCATTTCACTGTAATCGAAGTCCAAACCGTCGAAGCTGTATTCCTTACAATCCTGCTGTAATATTCTGAGTGTTTCTCTCCATACCGTTTCATCTTCCGGAAGTGGGATGCTGTGCTTCAAATGTTCCTGTATTTTTTCACATACAATTTGATCCTTGGAAAGCGTTTGTTCCATTGTCTTAAAATCCAGAATTCGTTCTTTTCCTTCCACCCCGTCCCCGATATACTCCTTCATCGTTTCAAGTCCACTGTTCAGTTCACTGTATAACTCCTGATCAAGCCATTCTACTGCTGACATTAACTGATCTTCATACTCCCAGACCGAGGATTCTGCGATCGCCTGCCGTATTCGAATTTCACCCAGAATATACCGTGCTTCCGTGATTGCTACAATACAGCCCTGAACAAGACTTTTGATTTTCTGCTTCTGGAATGAATATTGTACGGACAGTCCTGCTGCCTTTACTGTCTCAAGGAGCAACTCTCCCTTTAACCTAATTCGCTCTTTCAGTGTCTGATTCTCTTTTTCTTCCAATAAAATATCGTCCTCCGGAGAAGCACTGTTGTTAACAATTGGCTCTGGTGTCTCCATGGCTAGACTCTCCGCTCCGGATTCGGGCAGCTCTTCGGCATTCACCCCCTGATCCGACAGTCCATCCAGCTGCCGGGAAAGGTCTTCTATTATTCCTTTACAGGTCAGATACTGTTCTCCCAGACTCTCCAGCTCTGTAATCATAGTAAGCGGATCGCAGTAGTGCTCCTTAAGAGTGTCAAACAGCTCTCCGTGATACACCCCCGTGGAACTCATCGTTGGTTCCCCAATCAGCAGCTTCTTTACAAAATTACCTGCAATTCGGATTTTTCCCTTCCAGGTCTGCCGGATTCCGTTTGCATTACAACAGATTCCGTCCACCAGTTCAAACAGTTCCAGTACACATTCATCAATCTCTGCGAGACTTTCCTCTGTACCACTCTTGGTTTTTAAGAGTGCGGAGGTTTTGTCAGCTTTTTCAAACAGATCCAGTGATTCCAACAGCTTCTCCGCTGCCAGTGTGGTACCCCGATACTGCATATATTCCACTGCCTGTCTTCGAAACAAACGTCCATCGTAATCCGTCAGCATTGCTGTCTCTGTAACCTCCAGTCCGGACAATGAAAACTTCCAAAGAAAAGCACTGTCCGTCTGCAGATTTCCTGTAATATAATTTTCCGTCTGTTCACTAAGATACGCACTTGCTTCTTTACGATTCGCTCCCATCGACTGACATCCGAAAATATGATAGCGTTCAAATAACGGAGTACAGAAGTCCGCCAGTACCGAATCCACAGAAAGCTTCGTTGCAGCCTCGGCTATATATCTGGCCCCTGCCGTTCGGGCTGATTCCAGCGTGACTGTGAGCAATGAAAGCAGCAGTAAAAGGATTAGTGTCAAATATACAGTAATGACTGCGGGCATCCGGTCTGTCAAAAGGCGGTTTACTTTGAAACTTTTTCGTTCCGTGTTCAAGACTCCTCCATCTGGATTTACGACCCGATAATCTTGTCTGTATTGTTGGTAATTGCATCAAATGCCGTTGTTACTACTGCTTCAATCTGTGATTTGAATATTATAATCAGTCCCAAAATAATTACCAGAATTAAAATTATTTCAATAACTCCGATTCCACGATTATCATTATTTAACATTTTCCTAACCTTCATGTGTCCTCTCCTTGTCCGGCAGATTCTTCCGGCAGACTTTATTACTGCCTACATTGCCTGAAATGCAGGAATCAGAATCATGGCAAACACAATTCCAAGCATTCCTGCCATTGGAATCAGAAGCTTTGTTCCTGCTTCTTCTCCCAAACGTTTAGCTGTTTCTTTTCGTTCTGCGAAGGCCTCTGCCGCTTCGTGTTCCAGCAACGGAAGAGTCCCTGCAGCACCTTTTTCAAGATTCTGAACCAATATAGTACCAAACCTAAGATACGGAAGCAGACGACAGCGTTTTCCGAAAGCTTCATAAGCCCGGCCTTCAGACATTCCGTTTTCAATTGCATGAAGCGTTGCTTTCATTTCTTCGTACACATAATGAGTTTTGTGATGCTTTTTATAATCGACCAGAATCCGCTCCCAGACTGCCCGTGTCGTAAGTCCGGCATTCAGCAGAAGCATGAACTTGGCAATCAGTTCCGGATAATCGAGCAACAGCTGTTGTTCCCGTTGCTTTAGCTTCTTCTCCGTTGTTCGCTTTCCGCTTATCAGAATCCCTGCAATTCCGGCTGCCCCAAGCAGGAAAAAATCTCCGGCGGCTTTTTCTTCGGTCTCCCAGCTTAACGCGACCCCATCTAGTTCCTCCGGCAGACTAAACTCTGCCAGTTTTGAGCTGTCCTCCTCCAGTGCCTTCAGAAAATTTTGCAGCTGAAGAAGAAAACGCTCTTTTTCATTTCCGGAGGGCAGCAATGTCAGCTCGCAGTCAAACGTCTCCTTCGTTCCGTAATAATCCATTTCAACACAAACCGTTTCTTTTGCTCCCTCCTCAGGGAGAATCCTGCTTGTGCGGCTTCCGTTCGAAAGGATCCACTGAAAAGTCTTCGGATAATATGTAACAGTGATTTCTGTTTCAGGCACATATTCCGGAAAGTTTAATGACCCGCGTAGCTCCTGAAGACTGTTATTATCTCCTTGAATGGAGCTTTCAATGTAGTCTCTGGCTTTATCAAACTGCTGCTGCAGTTCACTGCCCTCCAGTCTTTTTGTATTGACCGTAAGAACAACCTCTCCGCTCAAAGGCTCTGATGTTTCCTGATTTCGTTCACCCTTCCACTGCAGGACAACGTCAACACTGGACGCAGTTCCGGTTGGACGCAGCAGCTTTCCGTCCCGGATCAGAGTTTGCTGTACCGTCTGGTTCAGCTCCGAGGCTGTTGCCAAAAAAAGCATCCCCAGAGCAAGAACAATGCATAACGCAGTTCTTTTTATTTGATCCAGTCTGCCTGCATTTTCTGCCTCCGGACCGATATAGAGTTCCCGAAATTGCTGCCGTTCGCGTTCCCTGCCCTCCTCCTTTTGAAATCTTTTAATAATCAGAAGTAGTCGTTCTGCAATGGGGTACAGCAGCCGAAGCGGATGCTTTTTAACATCATATTTCCTGAAACTTCCATGCAATATGCTACTGCCGACTCCCAAAACCACCACTGCCAATAATAAAACTAATCCAGCAAGTTTCATCCTTTCCTCTCTTTCTGTACATTAGCCATACCGTCCGCTAAAGCCGTCAGACAGCATAAAAGGCGCTGGTCTTACGCTCTTTTCAAATATTTATTCGTGTTATTCTGCGTGAAAGATACAGACACCCCGCGTAGACAGCAAGCAATACTGTCATAATTATGCGCCCGCCAATTGTTTCATAAAGTGGAGCCAGAAATTTTGGATCAGCAAATGTAAAATAGATTAGTATCACAAAGGGTACGACATTCATGATACCTGCTTCAAACCTCTTTGCTGCAACCATAGTTCTGATTTCCCGGTTAATTTCCGCTTTTTCCGAAACTATCCGTTCTGTCGCACGAATAATCTTTAAAAGATCACCTCCGGTTCTCTTAGCAGTGGAAAACACCTCAGCAAAACAAGCAATATCCTCGTCTCCAGAGCGATCTGCAAATTCCGAAAGCACCTCCTCAACACTACGGCTGTTGCAGATTTGCCTCTGCATTTGACAAAATTCCACAACAATCAATGCATCCTCCGGGTAAATCATCCTCAAATCATGAATGCATTCGGGAAAAGCATTTTCCACGGAATATCCTGCTTCCAGCGCTGCTGAAAGGCCGGCAAGTCCATCGGAAAATTCCCGATTCAGCCGCTGCCG
>CAZRRN010000037.1:0-25601 GCA_964602475.1 uncultured Lachnospiraceae bacterium
CCATCTGGCTGAACCATACTCCACATTATGACGATACTTTTTTGCATTCTTACCTTTTAGATAAACTGCCAAGCGCATTCCTGCGCCAATTGCCAATCCTACCAGTAAGTCTGTCGGATATAAGCTTGGAAGCGGATTTTGCAATGCATTTCCAAGCCCAGTCATGATATTTAACATTTTTTCCGACATATTTGATCCTTGGGTAATTCTCCATGCCTCTCCAAGGTTTGTGGCAAATAGTCCTATCAGGACGTAAGGAATATTCAGAATAAGTAGTTTTTTGGTTTTTGCATTCATCGGTCTCTCTCCTGAATCTTCTCTTTTACTTTTCTAGGAATTGATGCTACAAGCTCCTTCAACTTATTAAGCTGTGCAAGTATACTTGGTCTTGACTGTTTCTTCATCATTTTGCTGGCGTAGTCACTCATCACCTGATTCAGTGCATCCACATCCTTCGCCTTAAAAAAGACAATATATTTCGGTGGTACCACGTTTTTGTCTTTCATGATGGCATAATCAACTCCATACTTTTTCGCACATTTACAGAATTCTCTAGCACTACCGTTTGCCACATCAATAGTACTGCATCCCTGTCCCTGCCCGATTAATTCCTCAACAGACTGCTTTCCATGAACAGGTGCATCCCTTGCAGCTGCTTTTTGCAGGTTTTTATTACGTCGATGCTGTAAATACATCATCATCCCACGAAACAGAACCCTACCGGTTAATTTTCCTGTCGAAATGGCAAGGTTTACTGTTCTGTTTTCCACTTCTTCCTGCAATTATCATCACTCCCTTCGTACTATTTTTTGTTTCCACTGTGTTTTCCGTCCACAGTCAAAATTCCTTCCAGCGTGGTAGCTGCAATGCGCAAATGCTTTGCCAGTGCTATATCCTCCTGAACGTCATCTGTCACCTCCGACCCACAGACCACAAGAATTCGAGATCGCCTCAATAATTCATTTGCCATATCTCTCCCATCCTGATGTTCCTGCGCAATTTCGATTTTTAAGAATGTCGTCTGAAATAAAATGGGACATATCGGTGAATATCCTGCTTCATATACTGCTCTGCAATACCTCGCTGCATTCGCCGTATTTTCGGTTTCATTACTACTCCACGGAGCTGTAATATACGCTAATGGTCTCTTCATTTCTTCCTCCCTATAACTGATACGCAGGCACTTCGCGTCCGTCTGCAATAAGCATCTGTTCTCTGGTTTTCATCAAAGAAATAGCTGTTTCCAGTTCTTCATCATCCAGTAGTTCTGCAAGTGTATCCTTCTGTTTCACGATAATTACAGGCAAAATCTGATACAACGAATCTCCTGTTCTTATTACACCTCTTTCATCACTTATCATCAGGAGTCTTGTACCGGGAATCATTTTTTTGATTGCGTGTGTTCCAATTCTCGCGAAATTAATATCTGCCTCTTCTTCCGTGAGTAATTCGATTACTCCACATGGGCGAAACATAGGACATTTTCTGTTTGTTTTATTCATATTTCCTCCAAAAAAACGACCATCTGCAATTGGCACAGACAGTCGTTGTAATTAATTTATAGGGACATTTCCCTGTTTCTTTTTTTCTGCCATTGTTCTAGCAGTTTTATGATGGTATCTTCCATCTGTTTCGGTGTATACGTCTTTGGAAAATATTTTTTTAATACATCATCTTTCAGGGTAATTCGATCTAAATCACTCTTTTTCTCCTCTGACATAATGGCACACATTGCATCCAGACTACATTTTCCTTCCTGACTGAATTTCTTTAGTCTTTGAGCCTGTGATAACGACGGTGTTGATTGTGCATAATCCATAGCAGTTAGAAATTCTTTCTGTTCTTCTTTTTTCAGATAAGATAATTCCACCGCCGGATTAAAAGCAATCTGTTTGTTGTCCACCATTTCCATGAGTTCAGGAATCAGTTCTGTAAGTCGAATATATCTTTGTACCTGCTTATAACTTTCGCCGGAGCCTTCTGCGATTATCTCAGTCGTCCTCTTACCATAATAATCCGGGACAACTTGTCCCACATTCTTTGGTCTGCCTTTTACTCTGTCAATTGCATCTAATTTCATTTTGAACGAATAAGCTCTTTCACTTGGCAGAATGTTTTCTCTTTGCAGATTAGAATCGACCATTAGAATTGTGGCCGCATCATCATCCAGTTCTCTGACAATTACGGGTATTGTCTTTAATCCTGCTAACTCAGCCGCATGATGCCTTCGGTGCCCGGCAACTATTTCAAATCCTCCATTTTCATCCGGTCTGGCTATTGCCGGAGATAAGACACCAAACTGAATAATACTCTCCACCATATTCTTCATTTCCTCATTATCTATCACCTTGAATGGATGATCTTTGAACGGATGAAGTTCTGATATCTGTATTTCCTGTACTCTTTCATGCTGCTTATCAATTTGCGTATCGTTACGCGATTCTTCCGTCGAAAAAATATCATCGTAACTGCTCAAGCTGATGTTTGCGCCTTTTTTCGCCATCTGCAATCACCTCCTTCGTTAACACTCTGTAGGCATCTGCAACTTTGCCTTTTGGATCGTGTTTAAAAATACTGGTGCCTTCTGCACTTATTTCAGCTGCTCTCACGGAACGCGGTATATCTGTATCAAATACTTTGATTCTTCCACCGTAAGTATCCCTAATCAGTGAACTGATTTCTTTCGCGTAATTAGTTCGTCCATCAACCATAGTCATGAGGATTCCCTCAATCTTTAATTTTGGATTGATTTGACGTTTTACTTTACTGACAGTACCAAGCAATTGCTCCAATCCTTTTGCACTTAAATATTGTGCCTGTACCGGAATAAGAACGTCATCTGCTGCAGCTAATGCATTAATGGTCAGCATACCGAGACTGGGCATACAGTCCAGCAAAATATAGTCATATTTTTGATTAACAGTATCAATATACTGTTTCAAAATACTTTCCCTGCTCATGGCATTCACTAACGATACTTCCATTCCTGATAACGCAATATTGGAAGGCATCAAATCTACTCCTTCTGCGTGAGTTAATATACCTTCGCGATCCATAATGGGCTTATCATTAATTATTTTGTTCATAACATCAGACAAGGTGATGGCTAGATCGTCTGGTCTTGGATACCCTAAACTTATTGTCAGGGATGCCTGTGGATCCGTATCAATTAGAAGCACTTTCTTTCCTTCCTGTGCCAATCCTATACCCAGATTCTCCGTAGTCGTTGTCTTGGCTGTACCGCCTTTCTGGTTTACCACCGCAATTGTTGTTGCTCTATGAGACAATTTATCACTCCCTTTCATGACAAAAGGACCGATAGAAACCGGTCCTTAGATTCTTCCATTTGCCATATCATTTTTCACTAAAGCAGAATAATAGTTACTGATGGTGGATGGAGCATTATACAGTGTTGATATCAAATAGGACTTAATGTTCCTGACTTTAGTGGTGTTTTCTTCCAAGCAAGTCATTACATATCGGATATGATCCATGCTTAATTTCATGAACTGTGCCTGTACTACTGCTTTCGGTTTGTAGTCACCGCTTATTCGAATTTTGTCCTTGGTGGAACAAACTGTATCTACCAGAATATCAATTATTTCATCAATCATTGGTTTTTGGTAAGGAAACTCCTTACATAGGTACTCATATTCCAATTGATCAATAAAGTAGTCATGATATGCCTGACGTGTTCTCATCTCATCCATATAGTTATCCACATCAGGACCTCTGATAGATACGATAGAATCAGTATTACTAAATTCTGTATTATTTATATCAGTATTATTACATTGTGATTCTCGCAATTCCTGACTTGTGATTCTCACTGTCCCTGAATTGTGATTTTCACAACTTATGAATTGTGATTTATCTTGTACCGGTAAAAAGTTTCTTACATAAATAACATTGGGTTTCCCCATACCTAATCTTTTTCTTGTTATCAATCCAACATCGTACTCTAGTTCATTCAGTAATTTCACAGCTTTTTGTTCAGCACACCCAAGCGATGACTTGATTTCCTTGATCGTGAAGATGATATATACCCTGCCCTTTTCATCAAGCCATCTATTTTTGGCTGAAAGATTCATTCTATCAAGCAAAATACCATAAAGTGTCTTGGCATCCGTTGACAATCTCTTAAATTCTTCTGCTGTAAATAGTACTTTCGGTATTCTGTAAAACGAGAATTGATCTGCCTCTGTTCCATAATAGAAATCATGCTGCATAACCTTGTCTCATAGGTAACAATCTTACATTTCCAAGTGGTTTCTTTCTGAAAACGCATCCACAACAACCGTAGGGACATTTTGTATAGGTACAGGTTCTATACTTCCAGCATGGCTGGTAATACATACATTCATGGCAACTTCGCGGTACGGAATTTCGCGGACTACCGGGCACAGAACGCATTAATTTGTCATACTTTTTGAATGACATTTTGTTTTTCTTTCCCATATCACTTCACTCCTCCCTGCCCAAGTATCTTTTTCATACAGAAGCCTACACATGGCTGATGCGCACCATATGGGCATCCATCACAGGGAGAAGGTTTCTTTTCTACCGGTTTCAGCAAATAATAGCAATTATCTTTACCTAACACACATCCCTTTTTCTTTCCATTCCAGTAATAACAGAATTCACAGCTTTTGGGTTTATCCTCTGCATATATTTTTTCCATCATAAAGCAACCTCCGCACTTCTAGGCTGTAAGTCCTTTGGTTTAGGCATCTTCTCAGCAATTTCTTTACGCTTTTCACCGAGATCCTTTAACACAGATCCTTTTTCGTGGTTTTCGTCCAAAGCAGCCTCTTTTGCTGAACGACGAGCATCATATTTCTCAGCAAGTTCAAATATCTTTGCTTCGCTGTCATAATGATAAACCTTGTCCGAAAGACGTTCACTTGGCTCAACCTGTGTTTCATTGACTTCTTTAACCATATCTTCAAGTTGTGTTCTATCCATATCACCACTATCAGGAAGCAAAATGCATTCATGCACTGATGAAGGGATAACATAGAAGTCACCACCCAGTCGTTCTTTCGCCTGTTCCATAAAATCAGGATAAGCCAGAATGCCGGCACCCTGCACACGATCAGGCACAGATGCTACATACATTGGCATCTCTCCCTCCGGAAGCATTTCTGACATCTCAGGACCCATCATTTCCATAAGAACTTCTACCATACTTTGAATTACTGCAGGTTCATTTATCGGAGCAAATTCAAGTGCATCCTTATGAAGCTGTTCTGCCGTAATACCATAAGAATCCATCATAGCATTGGTTACCAGAACGGTTGCTCTGCCATTTTCACTACTTCCCATGTTAAGGCGATATACTACGGACATATCTTCCATTTCATGATGTGGGATATTAGCAAGCATTTCCGCATTTTCTGCAGTTGGAACCACCTGTACAATCAGCTTTTCTTTCATGGCTTCATAATTACTTAAGCTGGCAATATCAATTTCGGGAGACTGTTCAAATCCCTGCTCTACCATGTCAGTGGCACGCGAAAGCATTTCATCATATGAGATATCATTGCGATCCATATGCTCATATAAAGCAGATACATTTAACGTGACACCAATTTGTTCTCCTTCCTTTCTGACTACGATACCCTGATAGGATTCATTCTGTAACTTATCCACGTTGTTTTCTTCAACGATGATTTTTGCATCAGAACTAATCTGATCAGGAATATCCTGCATTAACTGTTTCTTGAATTCTTCATAATTCATATCTGTGATCCTCCTTTGTTTTCATAGCTTTTGCTATGTACGTGTGCGCCGGTTCTTTCGAACCACCTCATCGCCCCGCACACAAAAAGGATTTTTCCTTTGGGAGTTACTGGGTACTTGTTCTTTTCCCCGCATGTCATATATATGATCACGACGCCCCTGATTTACATCAGACACTATCTCCTCTGCCGTTTTGAGGATAAGGAAGCTCTCTGCTTCCCCTGTGGGTTATTATCCTTCCGCAATAATGTTAACTGCCATAACTCGCTTGATCTTCTTCTCTCGATTCATCGACTCTGCTCGCAAGTCTCGACTGATTTCATGTCCTGGCTATACCCCGGAATTCTCCATGCTGTAACTGATTATGAAAGACTTATTTCTTTGTCTTTGGCATCTCTGCCGTTGATATTTCATAGTTTACTGTATCGAGATCAATTACAACACGAACTGACAGGCAAATAATGAGTAAATAGTTTGCCTGATATGGGTAAAAAAGCAAAAAAAGAACAGCTACCACATTTTCTGTGATAACTGCTCACGAATTACTTACTCTTCACTCTCAAGTTCATCATCTGCTTCTTCCATATTCTGAAAGGCTTCCAGTATTTCTGCCATAGTACGTATCGGTGTGAAAAATTCTTCGCCAACTTCATTGATATTATCAATACGTTTCAGCTCAGCTTCTATGTTTTGCAGGTGCTTGCGAAATTGTACAAGCATTAATGGATTTCCCTTTGCCAATACCTTTTGATAAAGTAGGCTTTGAATTATGTATTCCTGACGGGTTCTAAAACCCATCAGTTTCACTCTCATTTCCAGTTCCTCGTTTTCTTCCTTCGACATCCTGAATGCTACCGTCACGTTTCTCCAACGGTTTTTCTTGTCCATGCTCTTCTCCGACATTGATTAATTCCTCTCTTTCCTGATTTAATTTGTTTGCCATATCTGACTGTACTGTTGGGAATAAGTGTGCATATCGATATGTGATATCTACTGCTTCGTGTCCTACTCTTTCACCAATAGCCAGTGGTGAATAACCCAAATGGATTAGTAAAGAAATATGTGAGTGCCTTAATCCGTGGATTTTGATTCTCCTAATTCCGGCAGCTGCAGCTCCCCGATCCATTTCATGATGAAGGTAACTCTTACTAATCTGAAAAATACGGTCATGCTTTCGATATCCATATAAAGACTTAATATACTCTTTCATCTCTATACATAAGAAGTCCGGCATGATTATCGTCCGATTACTCTTTTCAGTCTTTGGTGTTGTTATAATATCCTCTCCCTCCAACCTCTGATATGATTTATCAATGGTTAAAGTGCCTTTCTTAAAATCAAAATCTGATTTTGTAAGTGCCAATAATTCTCCTTCGCGAATTCCGGTCCAATACAACATTTCAAATGCATAAAAAGATATTTCCTTATCTGCTACTTCTTCAATGAATTTCTGATAATCCCCCTGTGTCCAGAATTCAACCTCTCTACTTTTTTCTTTCCCCATACCTCCTGCCTTCCTAGCGACATTTGCATTTAATCCATACAGATTTACCGCGTGATTCAGTATTGCACTCATTTGATTATGAATTGTTTTTAAGTAAACCGGGGAGAAGGCTTCCCCATTGTCTTTTGTCTTTTTCATGATTTCATTTTGCCATTGAATAATATCGGATGGGCGAATATCCTGTAGTTTTTTCTTTTTGAAGTATGGGAGTATTTTGGTTCTAATGATATGTTCCTTCGTCAGGAACGAATTACGTTTCAATCTCAACTGTATATCATTAAGATACACTTCCACAAAATCTTCAAACTTCATATCCAAATTCTGATCACATTTTAATTTGAATGAACGCTCCCACTCTTGCGCTTCACTTTTTTTCGCGAAACCTCTTTTTGTTTTCTGCTTACGTTCACCGGTCCAGTCCATGTAGTAAGTTCGGACTTCCCATGTATTGTTCTTAGTGTTCTTTATTACTGCCATTAACATGCCTCCCTGTTTTCTTCATTTATACCGCCGTATATTCTTTCTGAAAAATATTGTCGATTAACTCGACCCTTGATGACAATATAGCCGTCTTTTGCTAATTCTGCATTCATGTCATGAATGATTCGATATGCTTGTCTTTTTGAAATCTGTAATTCTCTTGCTACTTCATCGGCGCTAATAAATAATGTTTTACTCATTGTGGTTCCTCCTGTTGTTTTATGTCCGCGCCGTTCACTTCTGTACTGTTTTGTCATTAATATAACAGTTCATTTCCGTACTGTCAATAATGTCAGCAAAAAAAGATTTCATTTCTGAACTGTTGATGCTATAATCAAAACAAATCTACCTTAAGGAGGTTTAAAATTGGCTGAAAATGGAATTGGGGCAGTTGGGACCCTCATTAGACAATACAGAATTATCGCTGCATTAACACAGAAGCAGCTTGCAGAAAGATGTGGATTGAATGAATCCACCATTAGAAATTATGAATTAGGTAACAGATATCCGGATGCAGAAACCCTTACTAAAATCGCAGCAGAATTAGGAGTTAGCTATTATACACTGGCAGACCCTAATCCTTATGATGTTACCGGTGCTTTACACGTACTATTTGATTTGGAACGATATTATGGATTATGCCCTGAAATGAAAAATGGAAAGATTATTTTCTCTTTTGGTGAAAAACCAGAGTGGGCTGTACCTACTGATCTGAAAAATACAGAGATGCTGAAAATCATGACCGAGAAGTGGATCCAAGTACGCGATGAATTAAAATCGGGAACCATTACAGATGATGACTACTTCATGTGGGAAAGTCGGTATCCGGAAAATTTGATGACCTCGAAACCAACAAATGATTCACGGAAAAGAAAAAAACCGAAAGATAAGTAAGAACTGTGATTTTCTTTGTCCGTTCAGATATGAAATGTATAAAGAAATTATTCACATGATTTTTTCAAAAATTATTGTCATTTGATTGTCACTAGACAAAAAGAGAGCCTGCAAACCCGCATAAATACTGGATTTGTAGGCTCCTGTGTATTATTCAAACTCTATCGTTGCGGGTGGTTTTCCCGTGCAGTCATATAGTACCCGGTTAACTCCCTTTACCTCATTTACGATTCGATTTGTAACAGTCCGAAGAACCTCCCAGGGTAGTTCGGCACTTTCGGCGGTCATGAAATCACTGGTGCATACTGCTCGAAGTACAACAGCATAATCGTACGTGCGGAAATCGCCCATGACACCGACGCTACGCATATTGGTGAGGGCAGCGAAGTACTGACCGAGATTCTTGTCGGCTCCGGCTTTCAAAAGCTCCTCGCGGTAAATGTAATCTGCTTCCTGCACGATACGCACCTTATCAGCGGTAACCTCGCCGATGATGCGGACTCCGAGACCAGGACCCGGGAATGGCTGGCGATAGACAAGATGAGCAGGGATGCCAAGCTCAAGACCTGCTATTCGGACTTCATCTTTAAAAAGCATGCGGAGAGGTTCAATGATTTCCTTAAAATCAACACAGTCAGGAAGACCCCCTACATTATGGTGAGACTTGATGACAGCGGATTTTCCAAGACCACTTTCGATAACATCCGGATAAATTGTTCCCTGAACAAGATAGTCAACCGCTCCAATGCGTTTTGCTTGCTCTTCAAAAACACGGATAAATTCTTCACCGATGATTTTCCGCTTCTGTTCCGGTTCAGTGGCTCCCTTTAATTTTTCATAAAAGCGCTCCTGAGCATTAACCCGGATAAAATTAAGTTCATAATTGCCATTTGGTCCAAAGACAGCTTCAACCTCGTCTCCTTCATTTTTTCGAAGCAGTCCGTGATCGACAAATACACAAGTCAGCTGGCTGCCGATCGCTTTCGACAAAAGCACGGCTGCAACAGAAGAATCTACACCACCGGAAAGCGCACAAAGCACTTTTCCGCTTCCGATTTGTGTGCGTAAAGAGGAAATCGTAGTTTCGACAAAAGAATCCATTTTCCAATCTCCTCTACAGCCACAGATGTTCTTTACAAAATTGGACAATATTTTTTTACCTTCTACGGTATGCATAACTTCCGGATGAAACTGGGTCGCATAGATTTTCTGCAGCGGTGACTCCATAGCAGCCACAGGACAGACCGGTGTATAAGCGGTAATCCGAAAGCCCTCCGGAACACGTTCAATATAGTCGGTATGGCTCATCCAGCAGACTGTAGTATCCGAAATAGCTTCGAACAGTGGACTGTCTTCTACCGCTACCGTCACCTCGGTGTGCCCGTATTCACTGACCGGCGCTGTTTTGACCGTACCGCCTAGCAGGTGGGCAATCAGCTGCGCGCCATAGCAGATTCCAAGAATCGGAATACCTGTTTTAAATATTTCCGGATCATAAAGTGCAGAATCCTTTCCGTAGACACTGTTCGGTCCTCCGGTAAAAATGATTCCTTTCGGATGTAATTCAAGTAGCTTCTTAAGCGGCATCGTACTCGGATGCACCTCACAATAAACGTTGCACTCACGCACACGCCGTGCAATCAGCTGATTGTATTGACCTCCGAAATCAAGAACGATTACGGTCTCCCGGCTCATAGCGACCTCCATTTCCATATATCCCGCTGTAAACGGTAAATGATCATATTTTTTTGAACCAAGATAAGTAAAGCCAAGCCTTGCATACCATTGTTTCAGATGTTCATTCTCATCTATGATACCAATCAGAATCTTTTTTCCGCCAGCAGCACGGACTTCTTCGCAGATCCTTTTTACAAGCGCTTCTCCGTAACCACAATGACGGCATTCGGGAATTACAGAAAGATGACTGAGTTCATATACCGAATTCTCTCGTGGTAAATATGCAGCAAATCCAGCCGGACATTCTTTCACCTTCATTCCAAACATCACCGCTCCGGCATCATATTGAGCTTTCAGTTGCGAAAGCGTTATAAAGCTTGTATGTGTCGGACAGTTTTGTACTGTCAATCCAAATTCTTCTGCAACTGTCGTAAATGCGGATCGTATCACTTCAAGGTATTCCGGCAGATCATGTTTTGTCAGCCGGTAAATATATATAGAATAATTCATATTCTTCCTATCCTGATATCTCCATACACCAGCCATTCCTGATATCATATTAGAAATTTATATCATTTTCGCTGTTAAATGTCAATGTCAGCTGTTTCCGATATGAAAAAGAAAATCAAATTTATATAAATGCTATATTCATCAGTCAATCAAGACATTCGGATAGTTAAAATTAACTTTCTTTGAAAAGAATTGAGTAAAATTCTGATAGACAAATACTTATACAAGTTTCTTATATATGTTTCTTATATATGTTTCTTATGTATGTTTCTTATTTATGTTTCTTATATATAATCCCTATATATGATCCTTATATAAAATTATTATATAAAATACATATAAATAAAACCTATATTTATGCACAAATAAATTAAGAACAGTTGTTCGATTTTTTACTTGCTTTTCCGTACATTCTATTGTATAATTCAAAAGCAATATAAAAGAATTTTTCTCGTATATGTTTCCCGGAAAAATTGATGTTTCTATATAAAATGAGGTTCCCATACGAATTGAAGTTCCCCTACGAATTGAGGTTCCCATACGAATTGAGGTTCCCATACGAATTGAAGTTCCCTACGAATTGAGGTTCCCATACGAATTGAGGTTCCCATACGAATAGAGGTTCCCATACGAATTGAGGTTCCTATACGAATTAAAGCTCCTCTGCAGATTGTGTTTCTAAACGAATTGAGGTTCCTCTACAGATTGTGTTTCCAAACAGATTGTGTTTCTAAACGAATTGAGGTTCCTATATAAATTTAAGTTCCCAGACAAATTAAGTTTCCTAGATGAATTGAGGTTTATATGGATCATTTCAAATTAGTATCCGAATACAAACCAACCGGCGACCAGCCGGAGGCTATCCGCGAGCTTGTACAGGGATTTCGTGATGGCAATCAGTTTCAGACGCTGCTTGGTGTTACCGGTTCCGGTAAGACCTTTACTATGGCGAATATCATTGAACAGCTGAACCGTCCTACGCTCGTCATTGTCCACAACAAAACTCTTGCAGCACAACTTTACGAAGAGTTTAAGGAATTTTTTCCGGAGAATTCCGTTGAATACTTTGTATCATATTACGACTATTACCAACCGGAAGCATATATAGCATCATCTGACACTTATATTGAGAAAGACAGTGCTATTAACGAAGAAATAGACAAGCTGCGTCATTCTGCAACCGCTGCTCTTACCGAACGCCGCGATGTAATTATTATCGCAAGCGTTTCCTGTATTTATGGGTTATCTGACCCGGTGGATTACCGCAATATGACTCTTTCACTGCGTCCTGCAATGGAGAAACCATTAGACAGTGTACTCCGTCGTTTGATTGAGATGCAGTATACACGTAATGAAATGGATTTTAAACGTGGTACCTTCCGTGTTCACGGAGATACTTTAGATATATTCCCAATTTCATCTTCCGACACAGTTACTCGGGTAGAGTATTTTGGAGACGAGATAGAACGAATTACCGAAATTGACGCATTAACCGGAGAAATCCGTAATACGCTGGAGCATTTTCTCCTTTTTCCCGCTTCCCAGTATATTGTTCCTGAACAAAAGATGAAGAAGGCACTTCAGAACATTGAAGATGAGATGATCGAGCGGGTAAAGTATTTCAGAAGCGAAGACAAGCTGATTGAAGCGCAGCGTATCTCCGAACGTACTAATTTTGACATTGAGATGCTGCGGGAGACCGGAATCTGTTCCGGTATCGAGAATTATTCCATGCATCTTGCAGGTCACTCGTTTGGCTGTACTCCGCATACCATTCTTGAATACTTTCCGAAAGATTTTATGATATTTGTCGATGAGTCTCATATTACGTTACCGCAGGTTCGCGGTATGTATGCGGGAGACCAGGCTAGAAAAGCATCACTGGTTGACTACGGATTTCGTCTTCCCTCCGCACGTGAGAACCGTCCTCTTAATTTTAACGAATTTGAGAGCTTTATTAACCAGATGCTGTTTGTCTCTGCCACTCCGGGTCCTTATGAATCCGAACATGAGCTTCTTCGGGCAGAGCAGGTTATCCGTCCTACCGGACTTTTAGATCCTGAGATCAGTGTCCGCCCCGTTGAGGGCCAGATTGATGACCTGATTACCGAGATTCGAAAACAGACTGCTAAAAAACAAAAGGTTCTGATTACTACCCTTACCAAACGTATGGCCGAGGATCTGACAGACTATCTACGCGAAATCGGTATTCGTATAAAGTACCTGCATTCCGATGTCGATACGCTGGAGCGCTCTGAGATTATCCGTGATATGCGAATGGATGTATTTGATGTTCTGGTCGGTATCAATCTGCTCCGGGAAGGTCTTGATATACCGGAAGTCAGTCTGGTTGTAATTCTGGATGCTGATAAAGAAGGATTTCTACGATCCGGCACTTCATTAATTCAGACTGTTGGACGTGCTGCCCGTAATGTAGACGGACATGTCATTATGTACGCAGATACAATCACCGATTCCATGAATAAAGCAATCAGCGAAACCAACCGCCGGCGTGAGATACAGGATCGTTACAACAAAGAGCATGGAATCACACCACAATCTATTACGAAAAAGATTCGCGATTTAATTCGAATTACAAAGAAAGTAGAGCTTCCTCCGGAAGCTGATGAAAAAGCCCTTGAATCCATGAGCCGAAAGGAACTGGAAGCATATGGGAAGCAATTGACAAAGAAAATGACAACTGCTGCTTCGCAGCTCAACTTTGAACTTGCAGCGCAGATGAGAGACCGTTTGATTGAAGTAAAAAAACATCTGCAGGAGATATAGAGCATCCTTCTGCCGTTCTTGTTCGATTTTTATACTTTACGCAATCTTCCCATCTGATACATTCACTATCAAGAAAGATAATACTATATAAATCCGAGAGGCACGAATTACATGAACCCAAAAGATAATCTGATTAAAATCCGGGGCGCTAAGGAAAATAACCTGAAGAATCTGAATATTGATATACCCCGTGATGAATTTGTTGTACTGACCGGTCTTTCCGGCTCAGGAAAATCTTCTCTTGCATTTGATACAATCTATGCTGAAGGGCAGCGCCGTTATATGGAATCCCTGTCCTCCTATGCACGACAGTTTCTTGGGCAGATGGAGAAGCCTAACGTGGAAAGTATTGAGGGACTTTCTCCTGCCATATCCATTGACCAGAAATCAACGAACCGTAACCCACGATCTACGGTAGGTACCGTAACTGAGATTTACGATTATTTTCGTCTTCTCTATTCCAGAGTTGGTACCCCTCACTGTCCGGAATGTGGAAAAGAAATTCGTCGGCAGTCGGTGGATCAGATGGTCGATGAGATTATGAAGCTTCAGGAAGGAACCAGAATTCAGCTTCTTTCTCCTGTAGTACGCGGTCGAAAAGGGGAGCATGTCAAGATTTTTGAGCAGGCAAAGCGCAGTGGTTATTCCCGAGTCATTGCCGATGGTCATCTGTATGAACTCTCTGAAGAAATTAAGCTGGAGAAGAACAACAAACATAATATTGAGATAGTCGTAGACCGGCTTGTCATAAAACCAGGAATTGAAAAACGTCTGACCGACTCAATTGAAATTGTGCTGAAGCTTTCTGAGAACCTTCTTTATGTTGATGTCATTGATGGTAATCGCATGACCTTCAGTCAGAGCTTTGCCTGTCCGGATTGTGGAATCAGTATTGAAGAGCTGGAGCCAAGAAGCTTTTCATTCAACAATCCCTTCGGCGCCTGCCCGGAATGCCATGGTCTCGGTATCAAAATGGAATTCACGGAAGAATTGATGATTCCCGATACTTCTCTGTCTCTGAACAAAGGAGCAATTATCGTTACAGGCTGGACATCATCAACAGATCTGGGAAGCTTTACCCACTGTACTCTTGAAGCACTTGCTGAAGACTACCACTTTAGTCTTGATGAACCGTTCTGCACACTTTCCAAAGAAGCACATGATGCCATTCTATATGGTACCGGTACCCATAAACTAAAAGTACATTATAAAAGTCAGCGTGGCGTTGGTGTATACGATGTCGCCTTCGAAGGTCTGATTAAAAATGTTGAACGTCGTTATCGCGAGACAAGCTCGGAGCTTCAGAAACAGGAATATGAGAATTTTATGACTTCTACCCCCTGTCGCTGTTGCAATGGGCGACGTCTGCGTAAAGAAGCTCTTGCCGTTACCGTTGGCAATAAAAATATTTCCGAAGTTACGGACTATCCGATTCGAACCCTAAGAGAGTTTATGCAGAAGCTTCAGTTAAGTCCTATGCAGCAGAAGGTTGGCGAACTGATTCTTAAGGAAATTAACTCCCGGCTCAGCTTTTTAACAGATGTCGGTCTTGATTATCTGACGTTATCACGCTTTGCCGCCTCCTTGTCCGGTGGTGAAGCACAGCGCATCCGGCTGGCTACGCAGATTGGTTCCGGACTGGTTGGTGTGTCCTATATTCTGGACGAACCAAGTATCGGTCTTCACCAACGCGATAACGATAAACTGCTTGCTGCACTGAAACATCTGCGCGATCTTGGGAATTCTCTTATTGTTGTGGAACATGATGAAGATACCATGCGCGCTGCCGATCATATAATTGACATCGGTCCTGGTGCCGGTGAACAAGGTGGATATCTGGTTGCGCAGGGGTCTGTTCAAGATATCATTAACGAACCTTCATCCATAACAGGCGCGTATCTTTCACACCGTCTCTTTATTCCGGTACCTGCTTTACGCAGGTCACCAACCGGTTATCTGCAGATTCTTGGCGCACAGGAAAATAATCTCCGGAACATTGACGTTGATATTCCTCTTGGTGTTTTTACCTGTATTACCGGTGTTTCAGGTTCCGGTAAAAGTTCTCTTATTTCCGAAATCTTGTACAAGCGTCTTGCCCGCGACCTGAACCGCGCCCATTGCATCCCCGGGAAACATCGTGAAATGATTGGAATAAATCAATTGGATAAAGTGATTAACATTGACCAGTCCCCAATCGGTCGTTCTCCAAGATCTAATCCGGCAACTTATACCGGAGTGTTTGATATGATTCGAGACCTGTTTGCCTCAACTCAGGACGCAAAAATGCGCGGATACAGCAAGGGGCGATTCAGCTTTAACATTAAAGGCGGTCGATGTGAAGCCTGCAATGGCGATGGTATCATTAAAATCGAAATGAATTTTCTTCCTGATGTCTATGTCCCATGCGAAGTATGCAACGGACGACGTTATAACCGTGAAACTCTGGAATGTCTGTATAAGGGAAAAAGTATATACGACGTTCTGGATATGACAATTGAGGAAGCCGTAAAATTCTTTGAAAATGTACCTTCCATAAAGAAAAAGATTGAGACGCTGAATGATGTCGGACTTTGTTATCTTCGCCTTGGTCATCCTTCCACTCTTCTTTCCGGCGGAGAGGCACAGCGGATTAAGCTCGCTACCGAATTATCCCGTCGCAGCACAGGCAAGACGGTTTACATTCTTGACGAGCCGACAACCGGACTGCACTTTGCCGATATACACAAGCTTATTGACATTCTTCAGCGCCTGACTTTATTAGGAAATACTGTGATTGTCATTGAGCACAATCTGGATGTGATTAAGACTGCTGATTATATTATTGATCTCGGTCCGGAAGGCGGCGATCAAGGCGGTACCGTAATAGCGAAGGGAACTCCGGAAGAAATTGCCGCAGCTCCTCACTCTTATACCGGACAATATCTAAAGAGGTACTTTGAACAGAAATACTAATTGGCATTTGCCGCAATGAACATCTTCTAATAAATTGCCGCAAGGGAGGCAGTATGAATCAGTTTTATGCAATGATGTCACGTATGAAATACATTGAACGTTGGGCATTAATGAGAAATTCAATATCAGAGAACATCAGTGAGCATTCTCTTGAAGTCAGTATGCTTGCACATGCGCTGGCTGTTATTGGGAACCGTAGACTCGGCCATACCCTGAACGCAGAGAAAGCAGCGTTGATTGGGCTTTATCACGATTCCACAGAGATTTTGACCGGAGATATGCCGACTCCAATCAAATACTATAATCCGGAGATTAAAAAGGCCTTTAAAGAGATCGAACATACCTCAGCTAAAAAACTTCTTAATATGCTTCCTGAGGATCTTCGTATCGATTATGAAAGCCTGTTCTTTCCATCCGAAGATGACATTGATCTTCATCGTCTTGTAAAAGCAGCAGATAAGCTCTCTGCATTAATCAAATGCATTGACGAAGAAAAAGCCGGTAATAAAGAATTCGCCAGTGCTAAACAAGCGCTGACGAAAAGTCTTGACGATATGAAACTTGAGGAAGTCACCATTTTTATCAGAGACTTTCTTCCTGCTTACTCCCTGACTCTTGATGAACTTCAATAAACCTTGACTCTTAATGAACTTCAATTATCATTTTTTAATTACTTATTTTCTTCTGTGCTTTGTTCCATATCCTCAATATAAGCACACAACTGATTCTTCGATTGTTCAGTAAGAAGCTTGTCAAGGTCAAGCAGTATAACAACCTGACCATCAAGCTCTATTACCTGCTGAACACAGCCGGTCGTTGACTTAACAAGTTCAGGAGCTTCATTCTTCTCCTGGAAGTTAAGCACAGTGATGCTATACACAGAATCCACCTGATAAGCGACTCTGTGTCCTTTCAGCTTTGTAACAATTAAATCAAACGAATCCTCCGCTTTCAGGGCATTCAGCTCAAACTGTTCTCTTACACTGATAACCGGCACTGCTTCATTTCGGATTTCTATAAATCCAAGCAAGCAGGATGGCATACCAGGTAAGGTTTTAAACTCCTGTTTCTTTTCTATCTCACCTGCCTGGCCGACATCGACCGCATATAGTGATTGATTGATTCGAAAAACAAGACAGTTTTTTATCGCCATATTGACCTCCATTCTGAAGTGTTCTGTATCCGTTAACTTTTCTGTTACACAGTCTTTCTGTTAAATTCTGTTAGGATTAATCCTGTTTTGACTCCGTCAAATGAATCCATTTAAGGTATGCATTAATGAACGGATCTATATTTCCATCAAGTACTCCAAGTGCATTGGCGACCTCAGCATTGGTTCTATGATCCTTCACCATCGTATACGGCTGCAATACGTAGGATCGAATCTGGTTTCCAAAGTTGATTTCCTTTACTTCTCCACGAATTCCGGATTCCTTATTCTGGTTTTCCTCTTGCTTCAGAAGATACAGCTTTGCTTTCAGCATCTGAAGAGCTTTATCTTTATTCTGGTACTGGGATCGTTCATTCTGACACTGAACCACGATTCCCGTCGGTAGATGCGTAATACGGATTGCAGAAGATGTCTTGTTAACTTTCTGTCCACCTGCTCCACTCGAACGGAAAACATCAATTCTCATATCCTCATCCGCTATCTCGATATCAAGATCTTCTTCAATATCCGGCATCACATCACAGGAAACAAATGAGGTCTGACGCTTTCCTGCCGCATTAAAAGGTGAAATGCGCACCAGCCGGTGAACTCCACGTTCTGACTTTAGATAACCGTATGCATTTTCTCCGTTAATCTGCAATGTCACCGACTTGATTCCTGCTTCGTCGCCTTCCAGAAAATCAAGTGTATCCACGGTAAAACCCTTTTTATCCGCCCAGCGCTCATACATACGGCAGAGCATTCCGGCCCAGTCGCAGCTCTCTGTTCCGCCTGCGCCCGCATGCAGGGTTAAAATGGCATTTTCATTATCATATTCGTCGCATAACAAGGTACGAAGACGCAGTTTTTCAAAATTGTTAATAAAAAGATCAATCTCCTCCTGAATCTCTCCGATAATTGACGGATCCTCTTCCTCATAACCCATTTCCAGAAGTGTTTTGATATCATCAAACTGCTGTTCCAGCTCATGAAATTCTGATATCGTATCCTTCAGATTTTTAAGCTCTTTCATGTAATTTTGTGATTTTTCGGTATCATCCCAAAAATGTGCTTCCTCCATGATACCTTCAATTTCTTCAACTCTCAGCCTTTTATTGGCGAGGTCAAAGTGAATCCCCCACTTCAAGCAGCGGTTTCGCATATGTTCCGATCGTGTATTTCATTTGATCCAGTTCTACCACTTAATCACTTCCCTTCAATTGTTATTTGATTAGATTTTATTTAACTGTTTCTTCCACAGCATTGCTTATATTTCTTTCCTGAACCACATGGACATGGATCATTTGGATATACCTTGGCATTTTCACGGCGTTTTGGTGCATTGGCCACTGAATCATCGCGATTGGTTCCGGTTACCTTGGCAACCTGTTCACGTTCCAGCTTTTGTTCAACACGGATATGCATCAGTGTTTTAACAGTATCTTCAGAAATTGCATCAATCATTGCATCAAACATTTCGAAACCCTGAATGCGATACTCTACAATCGGATCCTTCTGTGCATAGGACTGTAAATGGATTCCTTGCCGGAGCTGATCCATATCATCAATATGTGTCATCCATTTCCGGTCAATTACGCGAAGCAGCACAATTCGTTCCACCTCACGGATTTGTTCTTTTTCCGGGAACTCTGCTTCCTTTGCCTCATAATACTTCACTGCCTGTTCTTTTAAGTTCTGAATCAGGGAGTTTTTCTTATAGCTCTCCATCTGTTCCTGTGTTAATGCAATCGGCATAAAAGGAAAGACGGGCGACATCTCGGTATTGAGTGTTTCCATATCCCATTCATCCGGATTCTGATCATCACTGATACATACATTTACATGACCTTCAATCGTATCCGTAATCATCTTAAATATAGAATCACGCATACTTTCCCCGTCCAGTACACGACGGCGTTCTCCGTATATTATCTCACGCTGCTCGTTATTTACCCTGTCATATTCCAGCAGGTTCTTACGAATTCCATAGTTATTGCTCTCAATCTTTTTCTGTGCCTTTTCGATTGCACTGCTCAGCATACGGTGTTCTATCTGCTGCCCCTCTTCGATTCCGAGAGACTGGAACACAGACATCATTCGTTCCGAGCCGAACAGACGCATGATATCATCCTCCAGCGAGATGTAAAATCTGGATTCTCCTGGATCTCCCTGCCGTCCGGCACGACCACGCAGCTGATTATCAATACGTCTGGATTCATGTCGTTCCGTACCGATAATCTTCAGACCGCCAAGCTCAACAACTCCTTCGCCAAGCTTGATATCTGTACCACGTCCTGCCATATTCGTGGCGATTGTTACGGAATTCTTCTGACCTGCATCAGCAATGATTTCAGCTTCAAGTTCGTGGAATTTTGCATTCAGAACTTTATGCGGAATTCCGCATTTCTTTAACATAAGACTTAGTTCTTCCGAAGCGTCGATTGTAATCGTACCGACAAGAATCGGCTGCCCTGTTTTGTGAGCACGGATAATCTCTTCGACTACCGCATTCATCTTCTCCCGATGAGTACGGTAAACCGCATCATTCTGATCAAGTCTGGCAATCGGCCGGTTTGTGGGAATTTCAATTACATCCATTCCGTAAATATCACGAAACTCCTTTTCCTCCGTCAGTGCAGTACCGGTCATACCGGATTTCTTCTCATATTTATTAAAATAATTCTGAAATGTAATTGTTGCCAGTGTCCTGCTTTCGCGCTTTACTCTAACATGTTCCTTTGCTTCGATTGCCTGATGCAGACCATCCGAATAACGGCGTCCCGGCATCAGTCGCCCGGTAAAGTCATCCACAATAATAATCTCATCATTATTTACTACATAATCCTTATCCTTAAACATTAAATAGTTGGCACGTAATGCAAGAATAATATTATGCTGAATTTCAAGGTTGTCTGCATCGGAAAGGTTCTCAAGACTAAAGAACTTTTCAACCTTCTCAACACCTTCTGCTGTAAGAACAACATTTTTTTCTTTTTCATTCACAACAAAATCGCCGGTTTCCTCATCTTCAACATTCATGAGGGTTTCCATTTTTGACAATTCCTTAGCACTTCCTCTAGTCAGCTGTCGTGCCAGAATATCACAGGTCTCGTAAAGCTTGGTAGATTTCCCGCTCTGTCCGGATATAATAAGCGGGGTTCTTGCTTCATCAATTAAAATGGAATCGACCTCATCAATAATTGCATAATGCAGGGATCGCATAACCAGATTCTGTTTGTAGATAACCATATTATCACGAAGATAATCAAATCCGAACTCGTTATTGGTTCCGTAAGTAATATCACAGGCATACTGAACTCTTCGTTCTTCAGCTTCCAGTCCATTAACGATACAGCCTACTGTCATTCCAAGGCTTAAATAAACCTGTCCCATCCATGCAGAGTCACGCTTTGCCAGATAGTCATTAACCGTAACAACATGAACCCCTTTTCCCTCAAGCGCGTTCAGGTAGACCGGAAATACCGAGCAAAGAGTCTTTCCTTCACCGGTCTTCATTTCGGCAATACGACCCTGATGAAGTACTACTGCTCCAATCAGCTGTACCTTAAATGCACGCTGTCCAAGAGCTCTTTTTGCCGCTTCACGAACAACAGCATAAGCATCCTCAAGGATGTCGTCCAATGTTTCTCCCTTTGCCAGACGTTCCTTCAGTATTGCTGTCATCTCTCTCAGCTCATCATCCGACAATGTTTCATATTTTTGTTCCAAACTTTCTATTTTTTCAACTCTGGGTAAAATTCTTTTTAATTCATGCTGGCTGTGTGTCCCGAATATCTTTGTAAATATACTCATAAATACCTGTCCGTTTCTGTACCGTCTGATATCGTTTATTCCGGCACTATAAGCTATTCTAACATTTTCCGTCTTCGGAATCAACAGCTATTTCACTTTTGACTTATTATAAAAAAGTAAAAAGACCTTAATCGCAGACTTAATCCGGACTAAGGTCTTATATCTATAGTTTTTTCCGTCGATACAGGAATGCAAATATAAGTCCTGCTATCAGTATTCCGCCGGAAGCTCCAAGCAGAATATATTCTGTTTTGCCACTTTCTGACACTGTTTCTCCTAATCCATCGGTTCGGTCCGGTCTTGCAGAAGCATTACTCCCACCTGTAATATCCTGAGGCGCAGCTCCTCCTGTAGGCTGTTCTTTTTTTGTTATCGTCTCGTCGAAGGATGTTGTTTCTTGCGCTTTTACGGTTCCGTCTGCGTCTGTTTCAGTGGTTTCTTTGTCGTCAAGATTATCAAATGTACTGCCTGTACCACCGGGAGCTGTCATAGAGCCTCCCATTCCACCGCCGCCTCTTAAATCATCCGTCGATCCACCAAAATTGCCGTCTTTGGTAAATCCACCGCCAAAGCTCTTATCTCCTGAAACGTCTCCGGAAAATCCTGTTCCGAAATCATTTGCTCCCGCTCCCGTGTTACTTCCTCCGGTATTCATGCTTCCCATCAGAGACAGTTCCAGCTCCGATGCGTCAATAAATGCCGAACTATCAGCGGTCTGCGCTTCACTTGTCGACGGTATGCTTCCGTCAAGCTGTCCTTTTACGCTCTCCGCCCGCAGAAGACAGAATTGTTTCAGCACCTCAATTCCCTCAGTGAATTCTTTATATTCGTAGAATGCTGTTGGATCTTTCTGCACATATGGATCAATCAGTGCTTCCGTTTTCTCCATCAATGATTCAAACCAGCCGCTGTCAAAGCAAATGCTCAAAAATTCTTCATAATACTCATGGTATAACTCCAGATATTCATCATTCGTCATCATCTGGTACAATAGCGGTCTGGTCTCCATGGTTCCTCCGGATACCGGAGTATCAATCGGTGAATTAACCGACGCTGTAGCACCTGTTGTACCTGAGCCCGTAAAGGTTCCGAAGGCCAGATTATAGTCCCACGGCAGCATGGAAACAGCACCGTCTTTTTCATACAAATAATAATTATGAATCATTGATCCGGTATAACTGTCACCATTCACCGTAAACCCATGTACTACAAAATATCTTAGTACCGCTTCAATATCCACAACTTCATCAAGCTTTTCTCCTTCATTCAGCTGTTTTAATGAAGCAATCAGCCGGTCTTTATCTTCGTCTGTAATACCAGTCTTGGCACTGTCAAAAATATTTGAATAGCTGTCATAATCATCATCACTGTAAATCAGCGATACATCATCGCTTCCCATGGATACGCCCATTGCCTGATTTCCGCCGCCGATGATCCCATCCGGAATCGTCATTCCGTCCGGCATTGTCATCCCATCCGGTATAGTCATTCCATCCGGCATTGTCATCCCGTCCGGCATTGTCATCCCATCCGGCATCGTCATCCCATCCGGCATCGTTGTTCCGTCCGGCATCGTTGTTCCGTCCGGTATCGTCATTCCGTCCGGCATCGTTGTTCCGTCCGGCATCGTCATTCCGTCCGGCATCGTTTTTCCATCCGTTGTCATTCCGTCCGGCATCGTTGTTCCGTCCGGCATCGTTGTTCCGTCCGTTGTTGTTCCGTCCGTTGTTGTCCCGTCCGGCATCGCTGTTCCGTTCTCGCTTCCACTGCTGTCCGAGTCGTTCGTATCCTCTCCGAAGAAGCTGTCAATATTAAAATTCTTGCCGTTACCAACTCCTCCTCCCATGCTTAAGCTGTCGGGTTTATAAAGCTCTCCGTAATCATTTCCATAATTTCGTTTTAGGAACGATTCCTCAAGACCCTCCAGGGCAAGATAAAGTCCCCAGTCCTCACCGTTCACGGTAATCCAGGTATAGCTGCACAGCGGTGCAGAAACCCCCATCTTTAACATCATCTGATAAGTCAGATAATCCTTCATGTAAGTTGTATCCTGAATACAGTTATTTAGAACCAGCTTATCCAGACCATAGTAGCTCTTGTCACTTACATAATGATCAAATTCAACCTTAAAGCTGTATCTGTTATTTCCATATTGCTGCACACTGGAAAGAGATGTATTTCCTTTTGCCCGGATTGCAACATTTGTATATGCTTCTCCGTCAATCGTGATCGTACAGCTTACATACTCCTCACTGGTTGCATTTTCAATAAATGCGTCCCAGTCATCCTCATCCATCGCAATATTAATTGTATGAACACGCGACGTATCGAAGATTCTGGTTTCATATCCGATTATATTTCCCATCGAGGCAATTCCGATTAAGTCTCCATTCATAAAAACAACCGTTAGAAGAACCGCAAGAACCACCACAACGGCACATATTTTGTTTATGTGTCTGTTTCCTGACATTATTACCTCCATAACAAAGCATCCGCAGCCGGCTGATTACTTAACCTGCCTTCACTCCGTCACAATCACTCTGTTCCATTTTAGCCAAGATAATCCCCATTATAGCTTACCAGAACAGCATTTTTTACACCCTCAAGTCCTGATAGTTCATAGATGAAATCACTGTTTCCGTCCTTTAAGCGAACCTCATAGTTCAGCTCAATACCGTTTATCGATACCGTGGTATTTTTGAGAACCATTTTATGAACGGAAGCCGTCAGTATACTCTCTGCTTTTTTTGCTATTTCTTTGTCGCTACAGGAAATTATCACAATATACGGAAGATCTCCGGTTTTTCGGTTTACAAAAATAATGAGCACAACCGCAATAACGACCGATCCAAATACTGCAAGCGGAATCATTCCTGCCGCCAGTATAATTCCTGCTGCTATGCTCCAGAATAGAAATGCAATGTCTAACGGTTCTTTGATTGCGGTACGAAAACGGACAATTGAAAGTGCACCGACCATACCAAGCGACAGCACAACATTGCTTGACACCGCAAGAATAAGGACTGCGGAAATCATAGTCATTGCGACAAGTGTCACACCAAAGCTAGCGGAATACATGACCCCACGGTAAGTTTTTTTATAAACAAGAAAAATCAAAAGACCAATGGCAAAAGACAGCACCACGGTTAAGACGATATCCAGTACGGATACGCTGGTTACATTTTCAAGAAAGCTCGACTTAAAAATATCGCTGAAGGTTGTTGCTGAAATTACTGATAACATAATATCTCTCCTTTTAATTTAATCATACATCCGGCATGCTGCATATTTTGAAAAAGCGCTTGCTCTCCGGTCTCCGAGCTGCAGCAGATCCGTAATCAGACTCGGTATAAAATTGTCATATTTGACTTCAAGCAGAACGGTACTGTCACCGGCTGGAATTGTCGGCATATCCTTTCTAAAGAACTCTGTACATCTAAGACCTGTTCGTATATCACGGTCAAGTGTTATACGGACATTACCTGCCGGATAAACAAACGGTTCTCTGATATAATCAACAATGGTCATCGGACGGAGCAGTTCAGATTTCATTCTGCTGTACAATTCAAGAACCAGTGCATCCTTGCTTTGTCCCATCCATTCAATATTCCCTTCAATTATTGCCTCCGTCTGCTGCCGATCAAGCAAAGCGGAACGCTTATTTCCAAGCCCGCCAAGCTTGCTCTTTTTCTCCAGAGTAATCGGTGAAAAGGAATTGTTGTAGCATCGTATCCGGAATTTATCCCGTTCACTGACTCCGTCCAGCTTTTCCCGTAACGCTTTGTCCCGGTAATTGTCAAAATAAAGGCTTCGAATCCGATACTCTCCTTGCTCATCCGCGTGCTCGTCCCGTGGCAGAACCAAAGCCAGCCGATGCTTTAAAATGAGATAGTCGGCATAGGACAGATAATGCTTATACTCATGACGATATTGCATTTTACCCCTCCTTTTCTCATTGATTCCAATATGATAATCGCCAAGGCTGAAATAAAGCTGAAGAAAGAATGAACAAACGGTGAAAAAAATGAAAAGCGCCGAATCTTATGGTAAAATGAAATCGTAAACGATTTCAGACAAGTTGCGTTGCAACTT
>CAZRRN010000038.1:0-12196 GCA_964602475.1 uncultured Lachnospiraceae bacterium
ACAACAATTTATTATAACAGAAAGAGTGGTTGGTTTCAAGCGTTTTCAGCGCAGCATACTGTTGTTACGGCTATTTCAGCTTTTTTTAAGAAAACATAATAAAAAACAGCCTCACCGATGAAATCGATGAGGCTGCTCCATATAAATCTGTTCGATTATTTGAAATAACGGTTCAGCAGACCTTCAAAAGCCTTGCCGTGTCTGGATTCGTCTCTTGCCATCTCGTGTACGGTATCATGGATTGCATCAAGGTTGGCCGCCTTGGCACGCTTTGCAAGATCCACCTTGCCTGCCGTTGCTCCGTTCTCTGCATCCACGCGAAGCTCCAGATTCTTTTTGGTACTGTTTGTTACACATTCGCCGAGCAGCTCTGCAAATTTTGCTGCATGCTCTGCCTCTTCATAAGCTGCCTTCTCATAATACATTCCGATCTCCGGATATCCTTCACGGTGTGCAACTCTTGCCATAGCAAGGTACATACCTACTTCCGTGCATTCACCGTTAAAATTCATACGCAGATCCTTGATGATATCTTCGCTGACACCCTGTGCCACACCTACCACATGTTCTGCTGCCCAGGTCTTTTCTCCGGACTGCATCGTAAACTTTGAAGCCGGAGCTTTGCATACCGGACAGGATTCCGGAGCGGAATCTCCTTCATGAACGTAACCACATACTGAACATACATACTTTGCCATAATCTCCTCTTTCTGTACTGCTTTTTACTTTTGTCCGGGCAGTACGCCGTTTGAATTGTGTTTTGATGTTCTTATAAACCATGAAATTAAGTTATAATATTGATAACTGTTACTGTTATTATTATAATGCAGCTTGCTTATTTGTCAAGCAGGTATTTTATTTATTTTTACATTCTGAGCAAAGTCCATAAAACATCAGACTGTGGCTCTTAATGATTCCGTTAAAACCAGATTGTGCAAGTACATTGATATGCTCAAGCTGCTCCACCGGAAGATCTAACATCCGACCGCAGACGGAGCAGAGAAAATGATAATGAGGCTTTGGATTTCCATCATAATGATCCCCTCCTGCTTCTGTTGTAAGCTTCTGAGCCTCACCCTGTTCCACCAACAGATTGAGATTACGGTATACGGTTCCGAGACTTACATTCGGATACTGCTTTCGGATCTCTTCATAAACGGTATCCGCCGTCGGATGAGAAGTCGTACTTATCAGATATTCGCGTACAGCTTCGCGCTGCCGGCTGAATTTTATCGCTGTCATAAGCTCTCCTATCTAAATCAATATTAGTAACAATTATTATTTTATCATCTTTTGATTATTAAGTCAAGAAAAAGTACGTAAATACGATGCTCGCATTTACGCACTTTGCTTTGCATATTTCTTATTTGCTGACCGGCATCACCGTGATAAATATTTCACCGCCATAATCTATCTCCGAACTGAACATAACCGACCATGTCTTCCCGCCGTAGTTATAAAGTATCCAGAATACCGGTGTTTCTGCGTCAACATCCACCACCGGAAGTTCATCTCCAAAGGATAATTCGTTCAATTCGCCGTCTGTATCTTTCGATTTAAGAAGCTTTTGAATCTTTCTCACATAGTCATAGAAGAAATCCTCTTCAATGTAATAGTCAAAGGCCGTTCCAAAGCCGAAGTACAATGCAGTGGTTTCACCTGTGTCAGTATTGTAGTAACGTTCCAATGAAGCACCGTCAATGCGTTTACCGATATCATCAATGTCCGGATGAAGATCCTGATCGTTGATTCCCAGCTCCTCAAGTGCTGTAATGGTCTCATCCCATCCGGAGGGTCCGTTGTAATACCAGCTCATATGGATAGACACATTCCGCATAATGTAGACATCATTTCCTTCCTCATCATACGTGCCGGTATACATTTCACCGCCCGCACCTTCATTTTCAAAGGAATAATAAATATAGCAATAGTATGAGTGTCCGTAGCCGGGTAAGTACAGATTCATGGAATCCCATTTTCTGGTCGCCATATCATCAATACGCATTTGATCTGTATGAAACCCTTTCGCCAACAGGGACTCAACATAAGCAATCAGCTCTGAACGGGTACAGTTTACAAGAGTGGATACCGACTCCGCCATAACTACGCCGTCCTCTTCGTACTGTAACCTGATGTTCTACGGAGAAGAACCGGAGAACGATCTTACAAAGCTTGGTACAACAGCATACGAGCTCTCTGTTAACCGGGATGACCGGTTCTACGAGCTGTTAGGGCAGTAACAAACCGGAATAGAAAAGCTGCCACACCGATGAATTGATATATTCGGGGTGTGGCAGCTTTTTATTTTCTTGTGCGATACATAATTAGTGCTGCAGCTACCGCTGCATTCAGTGATTCCACCTTGCCCGCCATCGGAATTCTGATACAGATATCCGAAAGTTCTGCTGCCATATCGGACAAGCCGTTGGCTTCATTTCCAATCAGTATAACGGATCTTTCGGCATAAGCTACGGTATCATAATCCTGGGAACCTTTTAGATATGCAGCATATCGTGTAATTTCTTTCTTTTTCATTCTTTGCAGTGTCTCCTGCGGAACATCCGTATAAACAAACGGTACCCGAAATACGGAACCCATCGTAGAGCGGATGACCTTTGGATTAAAAATGTCAACCGAACCCTTGGTCAGAATTACACCATCCATTCCGGCTCCTTCTGCCGTTCGAAGAATAGTTCCGAGATTTCCCGGATCATTCAGATTCTCAAGAAACAGCAGCCGAAGCGGTCCATTCGTGAAAAGCTCCTGTAGTTCGTATTGCGGCTGGCGCACAACTGCGAGCACTCCCTGCGGAGTTACGGTCTGCGCGGCTTCTCGAAATACCGAATCCTGTACTACCTCATAATCGATAGTATCAAAATATCCGGGCTGCTCCGTATCCATCTGGGAATAAAAGCTCTGGGATACATATGCCCGTATAAGCATTTCCGGTCGCTGTTCCCGCAGCTCGTCAAACATTTTCCGACCTTCACAGATAAAGACTTTTTCTTCGTCGCGGAGCTTTCCCTTATTCTGTAGCTGGATCAGATGTTTAATTTGTGAGTTGTTCACAGATGTTATCATTCTACTCCGTTGACTCCTCGGCGTCTTCTTCCATAATGCGTTTCAGTTTGTCATTCTTTCCGATTACAATAAGAATATCATTCTTATCAATTGACATCGTTGCATCCGGCGTAATGTCCATCTTTCCGTCCGGCTTTTTAATCGCAATCACATTAATTTTCTTCTTGGCACGAAGGTTTAATTCAATCAGCGTCTTGCCTGCCCAGCGGTCCGGTACCGGAATTTCCATCATGCTGAAGGTTGAAGTCAGCTCGGTCGCATCAAAATTGTTACCCATCAACAGCCGATTTGCCATACGGATACCGATTTCCTGTTCCGGCAGAATGGCAAGATCCGCTCCCACCTTGCGCAGTATTTTCGCATGAATCTCACTGTTTGCTTTAGCAAGAATATAGGGTACTCCTGCTTCTTTCGCAAGAATTGTGCAAAGAATGCTCTTCTCCATGTTGGAACCGATGCCGATAATCGCCGCATCAAAATTCTTTGCGCCAAGCTGTATCATATCATTGGCATCGTTTATTTCCATAACGATTGCATGTGTAACATCATCTGCAATTTCGCGGATTCGTTCTTCTTCACTATCCACCGCAAGAACATCACATCCGCTGTCTGCCAGAGACCGCGCAATACTTTGTCCGAATTTACCCATACCGATTACAACAAATTCTTTTTTCTGCATACCAACCTCCAAGCGTTTCTCGTGAAGCTTTGCTTTCTTCCACATGCAAGCGCTTCGCGTAGATGTTTGCTTTATTATCCTACTGTTATCTTTCCTTCCGGCAGAGTTCCCGTATGTTCCACTCTGGAAATATTAAATGAGAGCGCCATGGAAATCGGTCCTGTTCTTCCTGCATACATACAGAGTGTAATAATTAATTTTCCTAACAGATTAAGTTTACCGGTAAAATTCCGGCTCAGCCCTACCGTTGCCAGCGCCGAGGTTACTTCATACAGAGTATCAAGAAAATCACTTTTCTGTACGGCAGCCAGAAGCATAGCCATAACAATCAGCATTCCGAAGCTTACTACAATCACCGTCAATGCTTTTCGCAGATGTCGTTCTTCAATTCTTCGTCCGAATATTTCTATATCATTCTTTCCTTTAACAATGCAGATGGTTGAAATAACAAGCAGTGCTATCGTAGCAGTCTTAACACCGCCTGCAGTTCCCGATGGCGATCCGCCGATAAACATCAGTACAAGGTATACCACGCAGGACGCAGAGGTGAAGTTCTCCTGCGGTATCGTACAGAAACCTGCTGTTCTTGTTGTTACCGACTGAAAAAATGCTGCCTGCAGCTTCAAAAACGGGTTAAGATTCCCAATGGTCGCAGGATTTTCCCACTCCAGAATCAGCGTCAGCACCGTACCCGCCGCCAGTAAAAATGCCGTAGTAATCAGAACCACTCTGGTCTGCAGTGTCAGCGTGCGTTTTAACTTGCTTGATGTATAATCGGCTCTTTTTCTCAGCGTAATAAGCTGTATCAGATTCCACCAGACAGGGAACCCGATTCCGCCAAGAATAATCAGCATCTCGGTATTCAGATTCATGATAACATTATCACGATAGGCTGTCATGCTGGAGGTTCCAAGAAGCTCCATCCCCGCATTACAAAATGCCGAAACCGAATGAAATACCGACTGCCAAAGTCCCTGCAAAAAAGAATCGGCATCCGGAATCAGAATAAACGCATAAATAACAGCGCCAAAGGCTTCCACAATCAGGGTTCCCTTAATTATCCTTTTTGTCATTCGTACTAGCCCCTGCAAAGTATCCAGATTATATGCATCCTGAATCAGCATCCGCTCTCTCAGGGTAATTCTTCTTCCAAGCAGGAACATAATCAGTGTGGTAAAGGTTACAACTCCAAGTCCGCCAAACTGAATCAGCAGCAAAATAACCGCCTGCCCAAATACACTAAAATAGCCTGCAACACTGACAGTAGTCAGTCCTGTCACACAGATTGAGGTTGTTGCCATAAAAAGCGCATCCTCCAGCGGCAGCATCGTTCTGTTCTTTGATGCAATCGGCAGACTCAGCAATACTGTACCCAGAAGAATTGCACAGAGAAAACCAAACATGATCATCCGGGTCGTTGGATATTTTCTTGTTTTTTTTATTCCGAACATCTTCCGCTCCCAGCCGGGACACCGGCATCCTCCACGCTTCTTAACAGGTTGTTTTTTCTAATACTTTATTGTTCTGTTTCATGCATCAGCTTTGCAGCCTGGTCTGCTGCAATCAGGCTGTCGATGATTTCCTGAAGATCGCCGTTCATTACATCGTCAAGACGGTGTGTTGTCAGCTTGATACGATGATCTGTGCATCGTCCCTGCGGAAAATTATAGGTGCGGATTTTCTCGGAACGATCACCTGTTCCGACCTGGCTCTTTCGTGCAGCGGCTTCGGCATCATGTGCCTTCTCAAGCTCCATTTCATAGAGCCTTGACCGAAGAACCTTCATCGCCTTATCCCGGTTCTTTAGCTGTGATTTCTCGTCCTGACAGGAAATAACGATTCCCGTCGGGATATGTGTCAGACGAACTGCTGAATCAGTTGTGTTGACACACTGTCCTCCGTTTCCTGAGGAGCGGAACACATCAATTCTGCAGTCGTTCGGATCAACATAGACATCCACTTCCTCTGCTTCCGGCATGATTGCCACCGTTGCTGTCGAGGTATGGATTCTCCCACCGGATTCCGTAACCGGAATTCTCTGCACCCGGTGCACTCCGCTTTCATATTTCAGCTGCGAATAAGCACCCTGTCCATTTATCATAAATATCACTTCTTTGAACCCGCCAATTCCATTCTCATTGAGGTTCATCATATCGATTTTCCAGCGCTTCATCTCGGCATACTTCACATACATCCGGTAAAGCTCTGCTGCGAATAGTGCTGCTTCGTCACCTCCGGCACCTCCGCGAATTTCAACAATAACATTTTTGTCGTCATTCGGATCCTTCGGAAGCAGCAGAATTTTTAACTGACCCTCGGTTCGCTCCAGACGATCTCTGCAGTCACTCAGTTCCTCTTTGATCATGTCCCGCATTTCATCATCATTTTCCGAATCAAGGAGCTCAAGACTTTCCTCAATTCCGTCCTTTGCAGCTTTATACTCGCGGTATTTCTCCACAATCTCACGCAGATCGTTCTGTTCCTTCATCAGCTTTCGAAATCTCGCCTGATCATTCACCACTGCCGGGTCATTTAGCTCATCCTGTATTTCCTTATAGCGCTCAAGCAGCGCTTCCAGTTTATCAAACATATTCCCTCTTAACGGAGCATTATATTATGAGAGTACCATCGACAGGAACATATCATGTTCGTTCGACAGACGGTTCAGGCTTTTGCTCCGCAGCAAGCCTGTCTGCGAAGAGATCCTTCGCAAAATCCCTCTATGATCTAAGTCTTCCGGTCACCATCCGGTCCAGTCCGGAATAGTCCTTATGACAAACAACCTGTTCAAAGCCCGCCTGCTCTAAAAGAGAGCAGACCTCTTCTCTTTGATCACAGCCGATTTCGAGCAGAAGTTCACCGCCTAAAACCAGGTGTGCTGCTGCTCCCGCTGCAATTCTTCTGTAAAACTCCAGACCATCCGCGCTTCCATCCAATGCAAGATGAGGTTCATAATCACGCACCTCCGGCATCAGTTCCGGGATTTCACTGCTTCTTATATATGGTGGATTCGATACAATGATGTCATACTGCATAGTTCCAACTGCTTCGAACAGATTACCGCAGTACCATTTTATGTCTGCTTCCTGTTCTTTGGCATTTTCTTTTGCCACCGCAAGTGCCGCTTCTGAAATATCCGACGCAGCTACCGATGCTGCTTTCCCAAGCTTTTGTACTGCAATAGCAATACAGCCTGAGCCTGTGCATAAATCCAGTACGGTTTTTCCATTGCATCTTTGTATTACCTTCTCGACCAGAAGTTCTGTTTCAGGACGCGGAATCAAGACTTCCGGTGTTACCCGAAGCTCCAGTCCCATAAAATTTTGTCTTCCGGTAAGATATTGTACCGGCTGATGTGTCCTGCGCTGTTCGAGAATCGTTCTGAACCGTTCCAGTACATCCATTGGAATCGGTTCCTCTGACAGCAACCTCAGCTGCATTCTTGTCTTTCCGGACACATATTCCAGCAGAAGCCCGGCATCATTTGATCCGGGGTCAAATTCCTTTTCTGCTTCCTTCAGGGTCTCTGCCCAGCTATGTTCAGTCATCTTTATCTTCAAATACAAAAAATTTATCAAGTGCAAGGAGAATTTCGTCGTTCTCCTCCGGTTCAACTAGCTTAGATGCTTCCCGGTCACGCAACGGATCCTTGAATGTCAGCTTTTTGCCTTTTCCGACCTTCAGTTCCTTATCAAGTGAATCCAGATTAACTTCCTTCTCTGCTTTAATACGGGCTGCCTCTTTTTCAGCGGCTTCCTTAAGTTTTTCTTCTTCCGCAAGACGCTCAGCTGCTTTTTTCTCTTCAGCTGCTTTTCTCTCTTCCGCGGCTTCCTTCTCTTCTCTTCTTTTCGCTATGGCTGCTTCGTGTTCTGCTTGTCTTCTTGCTTCTGCTTCAGCTCTTTCTTCTTTCTTTCTGGCAGCAGCCGCTTCCTTTTCTTTTTTACGATTCTCTTCAGCTTCATTCCTTCTGCTTACAATATTGATTTGCTGTTCCTCACTCACTACTGCAGCAGTATCCTTCATCGGCTGCTCTGCTCTTGCAGCTGCCGTATCGTCCGTTGATTGCTCTGCTCTTGCAGCCACCGTATCGTCCGTTGACGGCTCTGCAGCCGGAAGATTCTCCGTCTTAGCTTCTATATCAGCTGGTTCAGCTGCAGCATTTATAGCATTCGCCGATACCGGCCGTTCACTACTGTCCTTTTTTGCTGCGGAGGCTTTTATATTAATCGTATTCTGTTTCATGTTCTCTTCCCGAACCTGCTCCACAAACGGCCGCCAGTCAAATACCGCTTCAACTGATGCAATCGCAACCTCAATCATGGAATCATCCGGTTCTCTAGTCGTCAGGTTCTGAAGCAGAAAACCCGGTTTGCTGATTACTGCTACAAACCCTGAATCACTACGGCCTGCAAGCCTTATCAGCTCATAAGAAATTCCCGCAATCACCGGAACCAGAAGCACCCGAATCAATGCCTGCAGCCATATCTGGTCAACTCGGATAAATAAGAAGAAAATCAGACTGATAAATATAACAAAAAACATAAAGCTGGTACCACAGCGTTTATGAAGGCGTGCCTGACCACGAACATTCTCTACCGTCAGATCAAGTCCGTGTTCTACACAGTTGATTGTCTTGTGTTCAGCGCCATGGTAGCTGAATACCCTTTTGATATCTTTCATCTGCGAAATTGCAACAACGTAACCAACGAAAATAAAAATACGCAGCAACCCCTCGATCAGTACCAGAAGGAACTGGTTTTCAATTACTTTACCAAGGAGTTTTGACAGAAACATGGGAAGCAGCATAAAAATCGCAACCGATAAAACTATGGAAAATGCAACTGTTCCGGCAATTAAAAGCTTGTCTCCGGTATCCGGTTCTGTTTTCTTCTGATCCTGTACATCCTTTATCTCTTCAGTTTTCTGTTGATTCTGTTCCTCTTGTACAGCTTCTGTTTTCGTAAGAGTATTTGTATCCTTCTTTGTTTCTTTATTACGGGATGTCTTTTCGTCCTCTTCGTCGTCAAAGAAGCTTGCGGAATATGAAAGCGTCCGGATCCCGACTACCATGGAATCAATAAATGCAACAACCCCGCGGATAATCGGAGCCTTAAGTATTCCGGTTCTCTCCGTCCCTGTCTTTTTAACATCGACAATAATGCTCCCGTCCGGCTTTCGGACTGCAACTGCATATTTGTCTTTGTTCTTCATCATTACACCTTCAATAACCGCCTGCCCGCCAATCTCCGAAGATCTCATGCCGCACCTTGCCTTTCTCCTCTTCTGTACCTCTCTACGCGTCCCCCAATTATTTACAATTCAAAAATAGGTTGAGAGCGTAACCCTCAACCTGTTTCTTTCTGTACTTATGTGTGCTAGTTGTTCGAAAGACCGTACTTACGGTTGAACTTATCAATCGCACCGCGTGCAGCCACGCTCTTCTGCTGACCGGTATAATAGGAATGGCACTTGGAACAAATTTCTACGTGAATTTCTTCCTTGGTTGAACCGGTTACAAATTCGTTACCACAGTTGCAGGTAACCTTTGCCTGATAATACTTCGGTTGAATTGCTTCTTTCATGATTTCACCTCACATATACAATCGAGTCTTTATATCAAGTAGTCGTGTCACTAATCTGCGACAGAACCACTACCTTGACATGTATGCTGATATGTCTAAACCCACAACAGCCTTGTTATTATAGCATACAAATTTTATGAATGCAATACCCAAGTTCAGAAAAAATCTTCTGTCCGGCGACCGACAGCAGCTGCGAGCCGACTTTGTACATTTACTCCCATTCAAGGTCTTCTGGTGTAATACTATATATACTCGTATTTTTATTTTCTGCATGAACCTGTGCTAATAAATATGGATTAACGAGTATTAACACCTTTTCAGCATTTGCCTGTTCCAACAATTGCTCAAGTGCGTCGGACTGTTGTCGCAGTGAATTGGCACTTACTTGTATGTCCTGTTCTAGGAATAAATCAATGAAGTGTTCGTTCTCTACGATGTTCGTAATAAGTTCTTTATCTGCAGCCTCCTTTCCTTTAAAAAACAGAATTACTACAATACAGCATAGTATCTCACCTAAAACGCAGGAAAAGAATAATCTTGGTCTTCTTCACAGTTCTCCTCCATTTGGCTTTTTTGATTGACAATCTATCCGGCATTTATTAACATAACGACCATTAACGCAACAACAAAGACTCCGGAACCAATTAACGCAATGTTTGTTTTTTTATAGGATAGAATTTGATTCACTCTTGATTTTGTCCTTGCACCACCAAAGGCAGATGTAATTGAAAAAATGTGCTTCGCATTTTTTATTAGTATAAGTGCATATTTTTTCCTTTGCTGTTCTGAACAATATGAATCCGCTCATGCCATAACACATATTCACTATCCTTTTCATTATAAAAAGGCGGAAGAATTATCCGAGGGTGAAACAGTCCATAAGCAGCAGGACCGGTAACTTCATCAGAAAAATAGATATTTTCCTTCACGCCGGAAGAAACTCAGGTTATTCCTATGTCAAATGAGGTTGACTGAATCAGAAGCCCGGTGCCGGAAACGGCACATAATCTGCTCCCCAAGTGGCAATCCGTTTCTCTGCTGGCAACATCGGGCATGCTGATAGCACAGTCGCAGCGAAACAGACAGATGATAGAGGAGATGGAGAAAGAACGGACAGAGTGGAACAAAAGCATGACCGAAGCCGCTAGAAAGCTCACGCAGGAAGCAGAAAACATACTTCCATTGCCGGTAACCATATTCTTAATTATTTTGATAGAGTACCGAATGGCATTGCCTCAACCGCTGCCCAGAGAGGAATTGCACCATTGTGATTATCAAAATTATGCTTAATGAAGACATCATCGGAACGTGAGATTTCTAATGCGAGAGTACTCTGATTTTTCCAAAAAAGTTTTTTATCGACAAAGACAGAGAGGTCAGTTAATATTAGCGCATCCTAATTGATTCGAAATGCATTTAATAGCTGGCTCTTAATGCAACTTCAATTTGTGATATATACTTGAATACCAGATGCGATAATTCTGAATCAAGATCATACAGCTTTAACACATCCGGAAAGCAGGGTAAAATATTTTAAAAAGTCAGCACTTTCTCCGTAGCTTTTGATATTATTAATTGCGACAGGCAACCGGTCATCAGACAATCCGTGTGCGCCTTACCATATCGATAAATTCAACATTTGTCTTGGTTTGTCCGAACATGTTGATAATTCGTTCCACCGCATCCTCAGAGCGGACACTGTTCAGCGCCCGGCGCATAAGAAAGCTTGCTTCCATTTCCGGAGGAGAAAGAAGAAGATCGTCACGACGGGTGCTTGATTTTGGAAGATCAATCGCCGGAAAAATACGTTTCTCAGACAAATTTCGGTCAAGTACCAGCTCCATATTTCCCGTTCCTTTGAATTCCTCGAATACCACGTCATCCATACGGCTTCCGGTTTCCACAAGAGCTGTCGCAAGAATGGTCAGACTTCCGCCTTCACGCATGTTTCTTGCCGCTCCGAAAAAACGTTTCGGCATATAGAGCGCCGCCGGATCCAATCCGCCCGAAAGCGTTCTTCCGCTTGCCTGTACTGTAAGGTTATAGGCACGCGCCAATCTTGTGATGCTGTCCAGCAGAATCACAACATCCTTCTGGTGCTCCACCAGTCGTTTGGCACGTTCAATTACCATCTCGGAAACACGTTTGTGATTCTCCGGGAGTTCATCAAACGTCGAATAGATTACCTCGACATTTTCGCCTTCAATGGATTCTTTCATATCGGTAACTTCCTCTGGACGTTCGTCAATCAGAAGAATGATCAGATGCATATCGGGCTGGTTATATTTGATGGCCTTGGCAATCTGTTTCAAGAGTGTTGTCTTTCCTGCCTTCGGCTGGGAAACAATCATTCCGCGCTGTCCCATTCCAATCGGAGAAATCAAATCAACCATTCTCATGGAAATACCGCAGCCCGGTGTTTCCAAATGGATTCTGCGGTTCGGGAAGATCGGTGTCAGATCCTCAAACCGCTTACGTTTCATTGCTTCTGCCGGTATAATCCCATTGATTGCTTTTACGTAGAGCAGGGCACTGAATTTTTCATTCTGACTCTTGATTTTGACATTCCCGACAATCATATCTCCGGTCTTCAAGCTAAACCGGCGAATCTGCGTCGGTGCAACATAGACATCATTCTCACCCGGAAGATAGTTATCGCAGCGGATAAAGCCGTAACCGTCCGCCATAATTTCCAGAATTCCTTCCTTCACAACACCACTGTCAAGGTGGTCCAGATCGGGTTTTCTGTTCGTTCGCTGATGCTGGTTCTGCTGACTGCTTTGTGCCGGTACAATAGTCTGCGTTGCGCTCTGTTCCGGTACCGTAGCCGGAATTTGTGCTGCAGTCTGCTCTG
>CAZRRN010000038.1:12296-25389 GCA_964602475.1 uncultured Lachnospiraceae bacterium
ACTTTGGTGCCGGTAATGTGGTCTCGACCGGTTCCGGGGCCGATGCCCCCGCTTTCTCAAGAAGCGCAACAAGGTCTGCTTTCTTCACCGTAGAAGCAAATGAAATTCCATGCTCCTTTGCAGCTGACTTAAGCTCCGTCAGTGTCATTTTGCTGTATTCATCTTCCATATATATCCTCATTTCTGCTTATAATAGAACTTTTTTCACAATATCATAAATTTAGAGCATACCTTGCGGAGAAATCACGCAGCAGAAATTCGTACCTACGATCTCGCTGTCGTATCAAGGCTGCTTTGTGACACTTTGGCACAAATAACCGTATAAATCACGCTGCCCTTACGGATGCTTTAGAACACCTGCTCCCATTCTCCGCTAAAAACTAAATTGTGGATTTAACTGCTTTCAGATCTGTACTAAAAATAACCTACAAAGATGCGGAACATCTTATTACATTCCGTATATGAACAAGTATAAATGTGATAGATACAAGAGTGGACTACTCACGACTAAAGTCCCCAGAATACACCGGCTATTTTTCAAAGTCAGGATTTCACTGCCGAACGGCAAATTAAACGACACATATTAACTGATTTCGATCCATTAACAAAAAAGAACATCAGATGTCTCTGACGTTCTTTTGTTACAGATCCATAACTAAATTTAATTATACAATAAAATTTCAAAAAAGCAAGATTTTATTTGTCTCAGGTCAGACTGCTAACGAATGCTGTCAGCCTTAAGCTCTCTCTCTTATTTCTCTCTCTGCTTTAAGCTTTGCTGATATCTCATCCAGCTTTTGTTCTGTTAACAGATATTTCTTCCGTATAATGAAAAATGCTGCAATCAGACCGGCAACCGGTGTAATTGCCATAATCAGACGAAGTCCCATAACCGATTCAGCCGTTTGCGTCATCGCAGTTTCTGAAGTATCAAGATTCACGACTGCCAGTCCGATACTTGCAATCAGCGCTGAGATTCCGGAAGCGAATTTCACAACAAAGGTCTGCATGGAGAAAATCACGCTTTCATCACGTCGATGATTTTTCAGTTCACCATAATCAACAGAATCTGCAAGAAATACGGTCAATAGCACCGTCAGTATCCCGTTTGCGGCAAAGATGAAAAATGCCGGAATAAAAAGCTGCCAGATTGCTGTAAGATTGTTCAGGGAAAGTACCAGCAGGATCATATATCCAAGGACTGCCGAACCGATTGCACTAAGAAACAGCGTTTTCTTTTTTATAAATTTTCTTAGCAACGGGAAGAATACCATCATCGAAACAATCTGCATTCCACCGCCAAAGGTATTGAACAGTGCGTAGTTTCCTTCCCAGTCTGCACCTGCAACGTCAAACTGAAAGAAATAGATTAAAAGATTCGAAGTAATATACAGTGATGTGTTGATCAGAACCAATGCAATTACAACAATAATCGCCTGGTCGTTGTGAAACAGTGCACGAAACATTTTACCGACGGAGGTTGTCTGCATATCCGCTTCGGTATTTTCCTTCACAAAAAGACAAGTTATTACCGTCGCAAAAATGAAGAAAACAGATATGCAAAGTGCAAAGATCCGGAAACCCTCACGGTAATCTGTCATCGTGCTTCCACCGCCGAAAAAGCTGACAGCTTTCATTGTTAATATGGTAACGATTGCAGAACCAACACCGGCACAGGTTCGTCCTACGACCGACATTGATTCACGTTCTTTACTGTTCTTTGCAATTGCAGGAATCATTGACCAATAAGGAATATCCATCACAGTATAGGTTACACCCCAAAGAATATAGATCGCAGTAAAATATATCATCAGTCCTGTTCCTTTGGTTCCTGCCGGAACAGCAAACAAAGCAAAGAGAACTACCGCATTCAGAACCGTTCCCGTAAACAGCCAAGGGCGAAAACGTCCCCAGCGAGTCCGTGTCTTTGCCACAACAACGCCCATCATCGGATCGTTCAGTGCATCAAAAATACGGGCAATCAGCAGAATGATACCGATAAAAACTTCATCCAGTCCCAGTACAACATTGTAATAATATAGTACATAGCTAGCAGTCAGCGCATAGACCATGTCCTTCCCGACTGCCCCGATTCCATAGGAAGCTTTCATTCCAAGTGTGAGCTTACTTTCCTGTTTCATATACCTTCTCCCATTCATATAAGTACTACGGGAGCCACCCCAGCACCCGACAAAATTATTATACCCTTACCATGGTCGATTGACAACCATAACAATTGCATTTTTTCGTATGGTATGCTACAATAATGCAGTAATTTTTCTTTGTTACGGAGAAGGTAGCGAGGAGAAAGCGAGGGGTTACTATGGGGCAGCATGAACTGAACAAAGGACGTCTTCTGAACAATAAGGGCACGTTGAACGAATGTGGTTACGCAAAATCACTGGTCAAGGAATACCGTCGCGTTGACATCCGTGCAGGAAGTCTCAGAATCAAAGAATGGGATTATTATCTGATTTATAATGATAATTATGGTGTTGCGCTGACGATTGCAGATAATTCCTACATGGGTCTTTGCGGAGTATCTTTTCTGGACTTTACCAAAGGCTTTGAGCATACAGAAAATCCAATGACGCTGTTTCCATGCGGGAAATTACATCTTCCGGAAACCTCGGTAATCGGGAATGTCAGTATGCACACGAAGGCGATTGACATTTCATTCGATAATGATGGAATGCACCGGATTCTGAAGGCTTCTATGCCTTCCTTTTCTAACGGAAGTCCGGTCTCCATGGAATTTGAACTGTTTGATGAACCGCAGGACAGCATGGTGATTGCCACTCCGTTTGATGAACGTCCGACTGCTTTTTATTACAATCAGAAGATTATCGGTATGCGTGCCCGAGGCACTGTAACCTATGAAGGCAGGACGATTGAATTTCATCCCGAAGACACGTTTGGTCTGCTTGACTGGGGCCGCGGAGTCTGGACCTACAGCAACACCTGGTACTGGAGTGCCGCTAACGGCATGCTTGGTGACAAGGTCTTTGGCTTTAATCTGGGCTATGGTTTTGGCAATACGGCTGCTGCCAGTGAAAATATGCTGTTCTATGACGGACATGCTCACAAACTGAGCCGTATCATCTTTCATATTCCGAAAGCACCCGACGGCACAGAGGATTACATGAAGCCCTGGTCCTTTTCTTCAGATGACAAACGTTTTGAAGCAACCTTTACTCCGCTTCTTGACCGGTCCTCCTGTACGGATTTCAAGCTTCTGTGTTCAGACCAGCATCAGGTCTTCGGTCAGTTCGACGGAACCGCTGTACTTGATGACGGAACCGAACTTAAAATGAATCATTTTCTGGGGTTTGCGGAAAAAGTACACAACAAATGGTAAGCTGCGCGGTTTCCTGCAGTTTTCTTTGAGCCAGGCTTTATTACCGGAGTATTAAGTGAACGAAAAAGCACTATTCACTTGACAAGTTTGTGCGGTGCCAAGCTTGTTGCTATTAGCTGCTCCTGAAAAGCAGTCACCGTATGGAGGTAATTATGACAGTATACGAGCAAGCCCTGAAATTACATGAGGAGTGGAATGGAAAGCTTGAAACCACTTCGAAATGTCCCTTAAATTCACGCGAGGATCTTTCTCTCGCTTACACTCCCGGAGTTGCAGAGCCCTGCAGAGTGATTGCGGATCACCCTGAAGAGGTCTATCGGTACACAATCAAATCCAATACCGTTGCTGTCATATCTGACGGAAGCGCGGTTCTTGGACTCGGCAATATTGGTGCACGTGCCGCAATGCCGGTTATGGAAGGAAAATGTGTTCTCTTTAAGCAGTTCGGAGGCGTAAATGCTTTTCCGATTTGCCTTGATACTCAGGACACCGAAGAGATCATCCGTACTGTAATCAATATCGCTCCGGTATTCGGCGGAATCAATCTCGAAGATATCTCGGCACCCCGCTGCTTTGAAATCGAACGAAGACTGAAGGAAGCACTTGACATTCCGGTATTTCATGATGACCAGCATGGTACTGCCATTGTTGTGCTTGCCGGCATCATCAATGCCTTAAAAATCACCGGAAAGAAAAAAGAAGACTGCAGAATTGTAGTCAACGGCGCCGGTGCAGCCGGAATGGCAATCACCAAGCTTCTGCTTGCCTACGGGTTCCAACGCGCTGTTATGTTGGATCGCTCCGGAATCATTTCCAAAAAATCCACAAAGAATATGAATACAGCGAAGCTGGAAATTGCAGAGCTGACCAATAAGGAGCAAAAAACAGGCACTCTGGCAGATGCTATGATCGGAGCAGATATTTTCATCGGTGTTTCCGCCCCCGGGGTTCTGACTAAGGAAATGGTCGCTACCATGAACCCTGATGCCATTGTCTTTGCAATGGCTAATCCGGTGCCCGAAATTATGCCGGAAGACGCCAAGGCTGCCGGTGCACGGATTATCGGAACCGGACGTTCGGATTTCCCGAATCAGGTGAATAATGTGCTTGCTTTCCCCGGTATTTTCCATGGTGCTCTGGAGGGGCGCGCTCCCCAGATTACTGAAGAAATGAAGCTTGCTGCAGCAATTGCAATTGCCGGACTGATTAGCGATGAAGAGCTTGACGAGGATCATATCATTCCGAGCGCATTCAATCCCCGTGTCTGCGATGTTGTAAGTACGGCAGTGAAAAACCTGATTTAAATACATCCTAAGACATACTAAAACAGAAACAAGCCTGATCAACCACGATTGGAGAGGAACCGTAATGCAGTCTGAAACCTTGATGCTTTATAAGCTGATTATTTTGTATATTCTTGACAGCGTGGATTATCCGCTGACCAATACCCGGCTGATAGATTTCATGTTGGAACGGCAGTATACGAATTATTTTAATGTTCAGCAGGTTCTTGCCGAGCTGGTAGAGGATGAGTATGTAACCTCTGAGGTTACCCGGAATACCACAAAATATCTGATTACTTCCTCCGGCGGACAGACTCTTTCCTTTTTTCTTGAAGATCTTTCTCCTGCAATTCGGAAGGATATCGACACTTTCCTGTGTGAAAACAGCTATGCTCTTCGTGAGGAGGTTGCATACCCGACCGATTATGAAAAAACAAAGTCGGGTGATTATATCACCCGGCTTCAGGTTATTGAACGGAATCATCCGATATTTGAAATACATCTGGTCGTCCCGACCGAAGAAGATGCTGAACGAATCTGCCGTGACTGGCTGACTACCAACGCGGATTTATACCGTTATACGGTATCAAAGCTCCTGGGCGGGCAGTAATGCTTCGATTGTCGCCCAGATTTCTTCTGTTCCCTGTTTTGTTACAGCCGAGAAAGGAATCAGCATGGTCTCCTCTGTTGTTCCGAGACCTCGGCGAAGCAGTTCTGTCTGTCTTTTTACCTGTCCCCGGCTGATCTTATCCAATTTTGTTGCGATAATTACCGGTTTCATCCCCTGCGCACAAATCCAGTCATACATCTGCTTATCATTTGCCGACGGTTCATGGCGAATGTCTAAAAGCAGGAAAATAAGCTTCAGCTGATTCGAGGTTTTTAGATATCTCTCTATCATTTTTCCCCACTTCAGCTTAAGTTCCGCAGAGATTTTTGCATAGCCATAGCCCGGCAGGTCAACAAAATACAGCCGGTCATTGATATTATAGAAGTTGATGGTCTGGGTCTTCCCTGGCTGACCGGAGGTTCTGGCATAGGATTTTCGGTTCGTCAACGCATTAATCAGTGATGATTTTCCGACATTGGAGCGACCCGCGAATGCCATCTCCGGGTACAGATTTTCCGGAAGCTTACTTGTAATCCCACAGACGGTTTCCAGTTCCAGTTTTTTTATTTTCATGTATTACCACATTTCTGTGCTGCTTTTATTTTCAAGTTTGCCGGCAGGCAGCACACAGGCAGAAACTTGTCCGGTCACGAAGGATTATTACGAACCATATACCAGCGCATGTGCAAGCACTTCTTCCATTGTCGAAACATAAATCAGTTGAATCCCCTCTATCACCTCGGGAGCGATCTCTTCGACGTCTCTTCGGTTTTTTTTCGGAAGAATTACAGTCTTCATCCCCACGGTCTTCGCCGCCAGTATTTTTTCTGTCAGACCGCCGATTGGCAGTACTCTTCCGCGCAGTGTGATTTCACCGGTCATGGCGACATCTGCACGTACCGGTCTCTTAACAATTGCAGACAACATTGCTGTTGCCATTGTAATTCCCGCAGACGGTCCGTCTTTTGGTACAGCGCCCTCCGGAATATGAATATGAATATCTGTCTTTTCGAAATATTCCGGATCAATTTTATATTTTGCTGCAACCGAACGAATATAGCTGATTCCGGCTTTTGCAGATTCCTTCATCACGTCGCCAAGCTGACCGGTTAATTCAAAGCTTCCCTTTCCCGGCATTGTATTAACTTCGATCTGCAGTGTCACTCCTCCGACACTGGTAAAAGCCAGTCCGCGAACAATCCCGATCTCATCAAAGCGTTTGTCCTGATCAATCACATATTTAATTTTCCCGAGATACTGGTCAAGGTTTTTTCCGGTAATGTTTATTTTGTTGGTCTGTTTTGTTCCATCGCTCTGTTCCAGAAGCTCCCTTGCTGCTTTTCTGCATATTTCTCCGATTCGTCGTTCCAGACTGCGGACTCCCGCTTCCTTCGTATATCCAAGAATTATTTTTTCCAGCGCCTTTGTCGAAATCCCCAGCTGCTTTGCAGTCAGTCCGTTTTTCTCCAGCTGTTTCTGTACCAGATGCTTCTGGGCGATATGTACTTTCTCATTCAGTGTATAGCTGTTGACCTCTATAACCTCCATGCGGTCTAGCAAAGGACGCGGAATCGTCTGTACATCATTCGCTGTCGCAATAAAAAGCACCTCCGACAGATCGACCGGAAGCTCCACATAATGATCCACAAACCGGCTGTTCTGTTCTGAGTCAAGCACCTCCAGCAAGGCAGACGAGGTATCTCCTTTATAATCACTGCTGACTTTATCAATCTCATCCAAAAGAATTAATGGGTTCTTAACGCCTGCATTTTTGAGTCCTGTCACGATACGACCCGGGAGTGCTCCGACATAAGTTCTTCTATGCCCACGAATCTCCGCTTCATCCCTTACACCTCCGAGGCAGATACGGATATATTTCTTATCCAGTGCTCTTGCAACGGATTTTGCAATTGATGTCTTGCCTGTTCCGGGCGGACCAACCAGACACAAGATCGGACTTTCTCCTTTTTTCGTCAGACTTCGCACTGCAAGAAATTCCAAAACGCGATCCTTTACCTTTTCCAGTCCATAATGGTCATGCTCTAAAATATTCTTTGCGCGCTTCAGATTCAGGCGATTCGGATCTGCTTTGTCCCACGGCAGGGCAAGCAGGGTTTCAATATAGCCACGAGCCACTGCACTTTCCGAGGAACTACCTGCTATATTTCGAAAGCGCAGGATTTCCTTACGAATTTTTTCTTTTACCGTATCCTCTGCTTCCAGGGCACTGCACTGTTCCAGATATCCGTCTGCGTCACTTTCGGTATCGTTTTCGCCAAGCTCCTCCCGCAGAACCTTCATCTGTTCACGCATAATATATTCTTTTTGGTTCTTATCGACCTTTTTTTGAACCTTTCCCTGCAGGTCTTTCTTAATACGTAGTATTTCAATCTCATCTGTTAAAATGACTGCAATTCGCTGATAACGTTCCGACAGCTCCACAGCATCAAGAATATTCTGCCGGTCCTCGATTGACATCGGAATCTGCACCGCAAGATTGTCCATCAGCTGTTCAAGATCCTCTGTCTGCTGCAGCTGTTTATAGATTTCCTTGCCGACCTTTTGATTCTCCTGCGAATACATTTCGAGAATTTCCTTCATGGTTCGCAGCATCGCCTCCTGCTCTACCGGCGAAATTGCCTGCTCCTCAGGAAAGCACAGCTCCGCTTCACACAGATAAAACGGTTCCCTTGTAATAAGCTCACAACGTCTTGCCCGTCGAATTCCGTAAACAAGCACACGCACGACCTCACTCGGAAGCCGTATCATCTGTTTTACCACTGCAACCGTACCCATGGAATACAGGTCCTCGGGTTCGGGAGTCTCAGATTCTGGTGTTTTCTGTGTTGTCAGAAGAATCTGTTGTTTGGATTTCATCGCATATTCCACTGCTTTGACATTGAACTTCCGGTTCACATCAAAATGTACCAACATGCCCGGCATAATTACCATGTTCCGCAAAGTCACCAGCGGAAGCTGTATACTGTTCTCCATGATTTTCTCCTGAATAGATTAACATACTTTCTATAATATAACAAAACAGGGGCGTTACCGCCCCCATAAATTATGCAATCTCGTTCGTATTCTTTCGAGGCGAACGTTTTTGTGTGTTTCGTTTGGTATTCGCTATGTTCTCATCCCGAATCAGCTCCGGCTTTGCTTCTCCGTTTGCTGCTTTTTTCGTGATGATACACTTTACTACATCCTCTTCTGTCGGAACCTCATACATGGAATCCATCATAACGGATTCCATAATTGCACGAAGACCTCTTGCACCGGTTTTTCGTTCAAAAGACAGCTTTGCAATCTGCGTCAGCGCCTCTTCTTCAAATTCCAGCTCAACGCCCTCCAGCTCAAACAGTTTTTTATATTGTTTTGTAATTGCGTTCTTCGGTTCGGTCAGAATCTGAACCAATGCTTCTTCCGAAAGCATATCCAAAGCAACTGTGACTGGAACACGTCCAACGAACTCCGGAATCATACCGAACTTGACTAAATCCTGCGGAAGTACCTGTCGGAACAGATCACCGATCTTCATATCCAGTTTATCTGAAATCTCAGCATTAAAGCCGATCGATTTCTGCCCAATCCGTGCTTCGATCACTTTCTCAAGCCCGTCAAAGGCTCCGCCGCAAATGAACAAAATATTTGTTGTATCAATCTGGATAAATTCCTGATGCGGATGCTTTCTTCCTCCCTGAGGCGGTACGGAAGCAACCGTTCCTTCAAGGATCTTCAGAAGTGCCTGCTGAACACCTTCTCCGGATACATCACGGGTGATGGAAACATTTTCGCTCTTTCTGGTGATTTTATCAATCTCGTCAATGTAGATGATGCCAAACTGAGCCCGTTCTACATCATAATCTGCAGCCTGAATCAGCTTTAACAGAATATTCTCAACATCCTCTCCAACATAGCCCGCTTCCGTCAGGGTTGTGGCATCTGCAATTGCACAGGGCACATTCAGAATTTTCGCCAGTGTCTGAGCAAGATATGTCTTGCCGGAACCGGTCGGTCCAATCAGCAGAATATTACTTTTCTGAAGTTCAACATCGCTGTCCTTCTCTGACATAACACGTTTGTAATGATTATAAACCGCAACGGATAGAACCTTCTTGGCCTCCTCCTGACCAATAACATATTGGTCGAGGAAGGTCTTGATTTCCTTCGGTTTCAGCAGGTTGATATCATTATTCTGCGGAAGTTCATACCCTTCATCGAATTCCTCTTCGACAATTTCAGAGCACAGTTCGATACATTCATCGCAGATATACACATCGTTCGGTCCTGCAATCAGCTTACGAACCTGCTCCTGTGGCTTTCCGCAAAAGGAACAATGGAACTTGTTCTTATCCTCAGTTGTCTTATTTGCCAATTTACATCACCTCATTTATGCGCGCTTTGTTGTTACACAGTCAATCAAGCCGTATGCTACTGCTTCCTCTGCTGTCATAAAATTATCACGGTCTGTATCAACAGTAATAATATCCAGCGGTTTGCCCGTATTCTCTGAAAGGATTTTATTCAGCCGCTCTCTTGTTCTTAAAATATGGTCTGCTGCGATTTTAATGTCACTTGCCTGACCCTGAGCTCCTCCAAGCGGCTGATGTATCATTATCTCTGCATTCGGAAGCGCAAAACGCTTTCCCTTTTGTCCTCCGGTAAGCAGAAATGCTCCCATACTGGCTGCCATACCGATACAGGTCGTTGATACATCGCACTTCACGTAATTCATCGTATCATAAATTGCAAGTCCGGCACTGACGGAACCTCCGGGACTGTCAATATAAAGACTGATGTCTTTATTCGGATCCTCGGATTCGAGGAACAGGAGCTGCGCAACAATCAGTGCTGCCGAATCATCATTTACTTCACCGCTTAAAAAGATAATTCTTTCCTTTAGCAGACGGGAAAATATATCATATGAACGTTCCCCTCTGCTGGTCTGTTCAATTACATAAGGAATTGTATATCCCATTTTCTCGTTTTCCATGATCCATCCTCCTAGAATTAAAGCTTCTCTACTGCAGAATCCGATACAAAATCTGCTGCCTTGCGGACAGCAATATCCTGCTTCAGACTTTCTTTCTCCTTATCACCGATCAGCTCTTTTACCTTATCAAGTTCCATCTTGTAAGCATCTGCCATCTGCTTAAACTCTTCTTCAAGCTCTTCTTCGCTTACTTCAATGTTCTCTGCCTTCGCAACTGCTTCAAGTACCAGACGGTACTGAATATCCTTAAGTGCCTGCGGAGTCATTGTCTCCATAAATTTATTGGCTGTCATACCGGTATACTGCATATACTGTTCCATGCTGAGTCCCTGCATTTTAAGCCTCTGGCTGAAATCGTCGATCATCTGACGCTTCTGCTGTTCAATCATCGCCTCCGGAATATCCATTTCTGCAGCTTCAATAATTTTATTCATGACGTTGTCGCGCTTTGCAGATTTTGCTTCTTTTTCTTTTCTTTCCTGAATCTTTGCCCGGATATCTGCTTTATATTCATCAAGTGTATCAAATTCGGATGCTTCCTGTGCAAATTCATCATTCAGCTCCGGAAGCTCTTTCTTCTTGATGCCTTTAATCGCTACCTTAAATAACGCAGGCTTGCCTGCCAGTTCCTTTGCCTGATACTCTTCCGGGAAGGTAACGTTCACGTCCAACTCTTCCCCAATGTTCTTACCGATTAACTGCTCTTCGAAGTTATCAATAAAGGAATGAGAGCCGATGGTAAGAGCGTAATCAGTACCCTTTCCTCCTTCAAACGGAACCTCATCCACAAAGCCTTCAAAATCTATGGTAGCAATATCACCGTCCTGAACCGGACGATCCTCTACAGTAATGGTACGGGAATTCTGCTGGCGTACCGTCTCAAGATCAGCCTCAATCTCGTTCTCTCCTACTACTACCGCTTCTGCGTCAACTTCAATTCCTTTATACTGTCCGAGCTTTACCTCCGGCTTTACTGCAACTTCCGCAGTAAAAATGAATGGTTTTCCTTTTTCAATCTGATCAACATCAACTTCCGGTCTGGATACAATATCAAGTCCGGACTCATCCGCTGCAGCTGCATAAGCATCCGGAATAATCAGATTGGCTGCTTCTTCATAAAATACAGAAGGACCATACATCTTCTCAATTAAAGCTTTCGGAGCCTTTCCTTTACGGAAACCCTGAACATTAATCTTGCCTTTATTCTTCTGATATGCCTTTTCCATCGCTGTCTCGAACTCTTCGGCGCTTACTTCAATTGTAAGCTTTTTCATATTCTTCTTCTCGAGATCTTCTACCTTAAAACTCATTATATATCCTCCTTAGAATCTGGTCATTGGTTTGTTATGACGACACTTCCTAGCATTATATCATATGATAAAAGCAATTTCCACAACTTTTTTCATGTCTGTCATAAAGTTGTCCGCAGAGCTTCCGTTCAGACCGCGTGTCCCCGAGCTATGATAACATCAATCACACGGTTTACATGCTCTTCGCAGAGAGCATCGGTGGATGCTTCAACCATTACACGAATGACCGGCTCCGTACCGCTTTCGCGTACAAGAATACGTCCGTCACCCTCAAGGGCTTTTGCCGCTGCGTCAACGGCTTCTTTGACTTCCTCATCCTCCCGTGCGTTCTTTTTATCCTTAACACGGATATTTTTCAGGAGCTGCGGATACTTCTTCATGGTGTTCAATTCCGAGATTGGGAGCTTGGATTCCAGCATAACCTCCATAAGCTTCAATGAAGTAAGTATTCCATCTCCGGTCACTGCATGCTTGCTGAAAATGATATGCCCGGAGTTCTCACCGCCGAGACTGTGTCCGTTCTCCAGCATACATTCCGTTACATACTTGTCTCCGACAGCGGTCTGCTCAACATGAATTCCCTGTTCTTCCAGAGCCTTAAAAAGACCAAGATTCGACATTACCGTCGCAACAACTGTATTATGTTCCAGTTCATCACGTTTCTTCAGATAGGTGCCGCAGATATACATAATCATATCGCCGTCAATTTCATTTCCTTTTTCATCCACTGCAAGACAGCGGTCGGCGTCTCCGTCATAAGCAAACCCAATGTCCAATCCATTCTCCACAACAAATTTCTGCAGCTTGCCGATATGGGTAGAGCCACAGTCCAGATTAATGTTCAGTCCATCCGGTTCGTTCCCGATGACATAGGTCTTTGCTCCGAGGGCGTCAAATACACCCTTGGCAACGGTTGTTGCCGAACCGTTCGCCAAATCAAGCCCCACCCTGACATCCTTGAAGGATCTTGTCGCAAGTGAAATCAAATATCCTATATAGCGGTGGCGTCCCGCTGCATAATCAATGGTACGGCCGATCCTGTCACGCTCTGCCAGCGGCAAAGAACTATGATCGCTGTCAATGTATTCTTCTATCTTCTGTTCAATCTCGGCTTCCAGCTTACAGCCGTTCCCGTTGATTACCTTAATTCCGTTATCGTAAAATGGGTTGTGGCTTGCGGATATCATAATTCCACAGTCAAATTGTTCGCTTCGGACTACATAAGAAACACTCGGTGTTGTTGTTACGTGAAGCAGATACGCATCTGCTCCGCTTGCCGTCAGTCCTGCTGCAAGCGCATATTCAAACATGTAGCTGGAACGTCTTGTATCCTTACCGATTACAACTCTAGCCCTGTGTTCCTGTCCGTAATACCACCCCAGATATCTTCCTACCATAAATGCGTGTTCTACTGTAAGCTTCACATTTGCTTCGCCGCGAAAACCATCTGTTCCGAAATATTTACCCATTTTTTTACCTCATTAATTATAGTCTATATGAAACTGCGCAATGTAAGGAAAGCTGCAGTTATCACCTGAT
>CAZRRN010000039.1:0-25368 GCA_964602475.1 uncultured Lachnospiraceae bacterium
CAGGTTGCACTAACCGTCTCCGTCATAGCTTTTATAGTTATTTAATTTTAGCAAAGTATAGCGCAAGAATTTCAATCTGTCAACTATTATTTTACTAAATTTAATCATACCAAAAGTAATCATAAACATTAGCTCTTACACATTGAATCACACATTTTATATTCAAATGTATATTATTTACATTTCTTGACATTAAAAGTCCAATATGCTAATATAAATTCTTGAATTATTAATTTTCAATCGATATAAGCTGTTAGACAGGATTGTGTGGTGCCAAACCTGCAGGCATTAGCGGCTTCTATAATAAGTCACCGTATGGAGGCAATTATGTGTGGAATTATTGGATATACCGGTTCTCTTAATGCGTCTGATGTAATTCTTGAAGGGCTCAGTGAACTGGAATACCGCGGCTATGACAGTGCCGGACTGGCGTGTTGTACTACAAACGGAATTGTTACTATAAAAGAAGTCGGAAAGGTATCCCATCTGAAGGAAGCCATTCCTTCCGGACTTTTATCCAGCTGTGGAATCGGTCATACACGCTGGGCAACTCATGGTGGAGTTACGCGTGAAAATGCTCATCCGCATTCCTGTGGGAAGGTAACTCTGATACACAACGGAATTATCGAAAACTACCTTACCCTTCAGTCTGAACTTGCTGCACTCGGAAGACTTCCAGTTTCTGAAACAGATACTGAGATTGTTGCAATCCTTCTTGATTATCTTTATCAGGGAGATGCTTTTTCTGCAATCCGCGATACTGTTTCTCGCTTAAAGGGTGCTTATTCCTTCTGTATCCTGTTTTCCGATCAGCCCGGAGTCATATATTCAATCCGAAAAGGAAGTCCGCTTGTCGCCTGCAATGCCGAAGCAGGTTCAATGATTGCTTCAGATATGGTAGCTCTGCTTCGTTACTCGAAGGAATACTTTGTTCTTCCGGAGAATTCCGTTGCAAAACTTACGGAGCATTCCATTACTGTATGTGATCTTCAGGGGAACCGCATTTTTCCTGATATACTAAGTGTCAGCTGGGATATAACCTCCGCACAAAAGGGCGGCTATAAGCATTTCATGCAGAAAGAAATTCATGAACAGCCTTCTACTCTACAACGAACCTTACTGCCCCGAATTTCCTGCTTTGATTCATCCTTGAAGAAGCTTTCTCCCCTGGAATCCAAAGATAACAATTATTATCTTCCTGATTTTTCCGTTGATGAGGTACCGGATTCTCTCATTGAGGGGATTCACCGTATTATCATTGCCGCCTGTGGAACTGCAATGCATGCCGGTATGGTTGGACGAATTCTTCTGGAACGTTATTCCAGAATCCCAGTTACCGTAACACTTGCTTCCGAATTCCGATATGAAGACCCTATTCTCACTCCCGATACTTTGGTTATCGTAATATCTCAATCCGGAGAAACTGCGGACACACTTGCTGCGCTTCGACTTGCACGTGTCAAACATATAAGAACACTTGCCATTGTAAATGTACGCGGTTCCTCTATAGCAAGAGAAAGTGACTATTGCTTATATACCCATTCCGGTCCGGAAATAGCCGTTGCAAGCACAAAAGCCTACACGGCTCAGCTGGCGGTTCTCTACCTTTTTGCATTTCGTTTTGCATATGTATCCGGCAAACTTTCTCCGGAAAGTTGTTCTGCCAAAATGCGTATGCTGTTAACCGTCCCTGACCAGGTTTCTGTTTTTCTCTCCGACCGGGACTGCTTCAAAAATGCAAGCCGTGCATTGGTCAATGCCGAGGACGTCTTCTTTATCGGAAGAAATATTGATTATGCCCTTTCCTGTGAAGGTTCCATCAAGCTTAAAGAAATCTCCTACATACATTCTGAAGCTTATGCTGCCGGTGAATTAAAACACGGAACCCTGTCACTTGTTACCGATGGTGTTCCTGTTATCGCGATTGCCACACAACATGATGTTCTTTCGAAAATGATTTCTAATATAAAAGAAGTTCGTGCACGTGGAGCACTTGTTGTATGCATTACTTATTCCGATGCAGAGATTGAACCGTCTCTTTATGACTTCCGGATTAATCTCCCGGCTTCCGATGATCTCTTTGCTCCATTTTGTACAGCAGTCTGTCTGCAGATGATTGCCTATTACACCTCCTCCTATCGTGGACTTGATGTCGATCAGCCAAGAAATCTTGCAAAATCAGTCACTGTCGAATAAAAAAACAGCCCGGTATGCATAACCGGGCTGCTTTTTATTTATCCGTATCAGCGGTAATATTCCACTCCGGATTCAAACAGGTATTGATTTTGATCTCCAACGATATTCATCGCTACGCCATTACCTCTTCGTTCTGAATGAGCCATCTTTCCAAGCACCCTTCCGTCCGGACTGGTAATTCCTTCGATTGCCCAATATGAACCATTCGGATTGAATATCTCGTCCATGGTAGGTTTTCCATCCAGATCAACATACTGGGTTGCAATCTGTCCACGTTCTTTTAAGCGATTCAGCCATTCATCATTCGCAACAAAGCGTCCTTCTCCATGCGATGCCGGTAATGCATAAACTTTACCCAGCTCTGCTTTTGTAAGCCACGGTGACTGATTTGTAACAACCTTTGTATATACAGACTTCGAGATATGCCGTCCGATGGTATTTCTTGCAAGCGTAGGGGAATCCTCTGTCTGAGGACATATTTCACCATATGGTACAAGTCCAAGCTTAATGACGGCCTGAAACCCGTTACAGATTCCAAGAATCAGTCCATCACGCTGTTTCAGCAGATTGTTTACTGCATCACTGATTCTGCTGTTACGGAATGCAGTTGCAATGAATTTACCTGAACCATCCGGTTCATCACCGGCAGAGAACCCACCCGGAAACATAATCATCTGTGATTTTTTTATTTCATCTGCAAATAATTCAATGGAAGAGGTAATCATTGATTCATCCAAATTGCCGAATACCCCGATTTTAACCTCTGCTCCTGCTGCTTCAAATGATCTGGCGGCATCGTATTCACAGTTAGTTCCGGGAAATACCGGAATAAAGACTCTTGGTTTTGCAATCTTATTTTTAGCTATCATTATGTTCTTGCTTTGATACATCGGTTCAGGCATTGATGTTCTATCTTCTTCGCCGGACACGCTTGGAAATACCTTTTCCAGTGTCCCGCTCCAGGATGCAAATGCGTCTTGGAGTGGAAGTTTCATGAAACCATAGGTCAATACCGGTTTTTCGGTTACCAGACCGATTCTGCAGATATTGTTTCTATATGCTTCCATGACCTTTTTTAAATTCGTTTCAGCAACTTCCAGTATCAACCCTCCATAGCCGGGAAGAAAGAGTTCCTGTTCTGACACTGACGAATCAAGCTGTACACCAAGCCAGTTTCCAAATGCCATTTTACTGACTGCTTCCGCAATTCCTTTCATTCCTGTTGCGTAAGCGGAGAGGATTATTCCCTGACCCATCAACGTATGAGTTGTTTCATAGTTTTTCTTTAATTCATTATATTTCGGCAGATCATAAGTATCTTTTGCAGCTTTTACATGCAGAAGAACATTTCCCGCTTCTTTCAGTTCCGGAGTAACAACATCTCGAATCTCTGCTACATCCACCGCAAAAGAAACCAGCGTCGGAGGAACATCAATCTCGTTAAATGTTCCGGACATACTGTCTTTTCCTCCTATTGAAGGAAGACCAAACTGCAGCTGAGCTTCAAAAGCTCCAAGCAATGCGGTCATCGGCTCGCCCCATCGTTTGGGATTGGTACCGAGACGTCTGAAATACTCCTGGAACGTAAAACGTATCTTTTTATAGTCTCCACCGGAAGCAACAATCTTGGCAATTGAAGCTACTACCGAGTATACTGCTCCATGATAAGGACTCCAGCTGGACAGATACGGATCGAATCCGTAACTCATCATCGTTACTGTATCGCAGGCTCCTTTTAAAACCGGAAGCTTTGCAATCATTGTTTGAATCGGCGTAAGCTGTCTTTTTCCACCATAAGGCATGGTAACCGTACCGGCACCGATGGAACTGTCAAACTGCTCAACCAGACCCTTTTTTGAGCAGACATTTAAATCTGCCAGTTCAGTCAGCCAGTGATTTTCTGTATTACTACAGTCCCTATTTACAGAAGCCTTTGTTCCGGGACGCGCTGCGCAGAATGAAGCTCCTGTATTCAGATAATTTTCCTTTTCTTTTGGAAGCACAATTGTTGCCGTAGTCTCCTGATGTGCTCCGTTTGTATCCAAAAAAGCACGTGAAATATTTACAATTTCCTTACCTCTCCAGTACATAATCAGTCTTGGAGCTTTTGTAACCTCTGCAACAACAACTGCCTCCAGATTCTCTTCCTTTGCGAACCCGAGCATTGCCTTAACGTCCTTTGGTGCAACAACAACTGCCATACGTTCCTGCGATTCTGAAATTGCAAGTTCAGTTCCGTCAAGTCCTGCATATTTCTTCGGTACTTCATCCAGCTGAATCTTCAGTCCATCGGCAAGCTCACCGATGGCTACCGAAACACCTCCGGCTCCGAAATCATTGCATTTCTTAATTAAGCTGCTAACCTCCGGTCTGCGGAACAATCTTTGAAGCTTTCGTTCTGTTGGCGCATTTCCCTTCTGAACTTCAGCTCCGCAGGTTTCTATCGATTCTGTTGTATGAACCTTCGAAGATCCGGTTGCTCCGCCACAGCCGTCACGCCCTGTCCGCCCTCCCATAAGGATGATAATATCACCGGGATCAGAATTCTCACGAATAACATTTTTTCTAGGTGCCGCACCCATAACAGCACCGATTTCCATACGTTTTGCAACATAATTCGGATGGTAGATTTCATCAACAAGTCCGGTTGCAAGTCCAATCTGGTTTCCATATGAACTATAACCCTTCGCTGCACCTGTCGTAAGTTTTCTCTGTGGCAATTTTCCCTTCAAAGTATCCGTAAGTGAAACCGTAGGATCTGCTGCTCCCGTCACACGCATTGCCTGATAAACATATCCACGTCCGGACAATGGATCACGTATTGCACCTCCAAGACAGGTCGCTGCACCTCCGAACGGTTCAATCTCCGTCGGATGGTTATGTGTTTCATTTTTGAAGAATACAAGCCATTCTTCTTTCTTTCCGTCAATCTCGACAGGAACTATAATCGAACAGGCATTAATTTCATCGGATACCTCCATATCCTTCAGCATTCCATCTGCCCGAAGTTTTTTCATACCAAGCAGTGCAATATCCATCAGGCATACGAACTTATCTTTGCGATCCTTATATAGTTCTTTTCTTGTATTGATATATTTCTGATATGAGCTTTCAATCGGTTCACGATAAAACCCATTCTCAAACTGTATATCTGTCAGTTCAGTCTGGAATGTTGTATGGCGGCAATGATCTGACCAGTAGGTATCCAGAACACGGATTTCAGTCATTGACGGATCGCGGTGTTCTTCATTTTCAAAATAATTACGGATATGAAGAAAATCCTGAAAGGTCATCGCAAGGCCAAGTGACTGGTAAAGTTCTTTCAGCTGCATCTCTGTCCGACGGTTAAAGCCCTTAAATATCTTTACATCCTCGGGAGTACTGAAAACTGTAATCAGCGTTTTAGGTTTATTCTCATCGGTTTCTCTCGAATCAACCGGATTAATACAGTATGCTTTTATTCGCTCAAATTCCTGATTGTCAAGAGTTCCTGATATTACATAAGTTGTCGCACTTCGAATAACCGGCTCTTCACTTTCTTTTAAAAGCTTTACACATTGTTCTGCAGAATCAGCCCTCTGATCAAATTGTCCCGGAAGATACTCGACTGAAAAAACAAGGTCTTCTTTTTCCTTTGGGAAAGTTTCCTCATATAAAATATCGACCGGAGGTTCGGAAAACACGGTTCCCAATGCATTCTGATAGGTAACGTCACTTACATTTTCCACATCGTAACGAACCAATACACGGATTCCGGTGACCGTCTTCAGGTCGAGATAGCTTCTAATTTCTTCGGTTAATTCCTTTGCCCTTACTGCATAGGGCGGCTTTTTTTCGACATATACTCGTCTTACGTTCAGCATCATTTCCTCCTCAGAGAATAACCATAGTATTTAACATACACGCATATTATAGCATTACCTATTTCTATTATACAAGCCATATTTTTCACGTTTTTTGTCGAGCTTTTCTCTTTAGAAACCGACAAAACAACGAAAGAAACACTAGACGTGCAGCTTATGGTATAGTACAATAATAGGGATGTTTTTAGGAGGAGATGCTATGTTGACACAGTTTTTTACCGGTTATAATAATTACCTGATTTTTATCGGATTGATTTTAGCCTTTTTACTTACCTGTATTCTTTTACAGCTTCTGAAGAATATTCTTCCCCGTGACGGTGGACGAGCATTTGCAGTCAATGGTGCTCTTTCACAGGGAAAACCTCGAGGCGCCGGTATTGTATTTATACTTATATTTATTTTTTTGGCACTTCTTTTTGTTCCTGTATCACGAGAGCTCATCATTTACGATATTATGCTGGCTGCCGCAATGATCAGCGGTTATCTGGATGACAGTTCTTCTCATCCATGGAATGAATATAAAAAAGCTATTATAGATTTTGTTATATCACTTGTAACTGCTTTAACCTATGTGAATTTTAACGGAACAAGTTTACATATACTGATTCTCGATAGAACAATACAGCTTCCTGTTGTACTCTTTGTTCTCCTCGCAGTCATACTGATCTGGACAGCAATTAATGTTGTAAACTGCACGGATGGTGTTGACGGACTATGCGGCAGCATCTCAATCATTACACTTTTAAGCTTTTACGCACTGTTTGTAATTACAGGAGGTGGAGAGATCTTGAAACCGCTTCTTCTGCTAATGATCGCATGTCTTCTCGGGTATCTATGGTTTAACGCTTCGCCGAGCCGGTTACTCATGGGGGATGCCGGTTCCCGTGCGCTCGGTTTATTTATTGCTGTAACTGCCTTAAAGTCCGGAAGTGCTCTTTTGTTTCTTCCTTTTGCGCTTGTATTTATTCTGGATGGCGGTCTCGGTCTAATCAAGGTTTCTCTGCTTCGTTTTCTGAAAATAAAAATAATGACCGGAATTCGTACTCCCCTTCATGATCATGTACGTAAGAACAAAGGCTGGTCCGACACTCAGACTGTATTCCGTTTTATGATTCTGCAGATTATGATTTCCTGCATTATTTTCTTCTTTATCTATCTTCAAATGTGATTACATACAAAAAACTCCGGCACATGGCCGGAGTTTTTTAGTATATGTATTTCAGCGTTGAATAATCCTCTTCTTTTTTATCAATTGAATACGTTTTTCCTGCATTGTAATAACATGAATCATAGGTTGCATCAATTGTGTACCATTTTCCGCTTTCAGAATCATGAACCTGATTCCATGCATGATACCCATTTACGTTGGAACAATATCCGGTAACTACTTTCACTTCAATTCCCTGTGTCCGCAGCATCGCTGCAAGTAAGACAGAATAATCATAACAGATTCCAAGTTTATTTCGATAAACATCCTGAATATCAGGAATATACTGCGTTAATGTTCCTGATGAGATTTCTTTTGCTTTATCATAATCATAGCTGTAATTTTCTATCACATATTTTGTAAGCTTTTCCACAACCTCTTCTTCGGTAACACACTTTTTTGTCAGAGAAGAGGCCTTTTTTATTGCTTTATCAGATAAAACATATTCTACAATGACATTGGTATACAAATAAACCTCATTTTCATTATCAAGCTCCAGAGAAACTGTTTCTGTTTCTACCGTGCTGTACCTTGTTCCCTCAATCTGTTTGCACAGCTTTAGAGTATAGCTTTCATTTCCGTTGGTCAATGGAATCACAAGTTCATTTTGACCTTCGCACAAATCGTAAGTCTGACGGTATCCTGTCGCACTGACCTGCACAAGGAGCTTCATTTTTACTCCGGTAGAATTTTGATATGATAACGTAACTGTTCCGTTCTCATTATCAGTAAATGTTGACGCTTTTGCATGCATTTCTCCTGTCAAAATCACCGCCATCAGGCAACATCCAAGAAATACACAGAATCTAATCCATCGTTTCATCAAAAACACCTCCTTTATCGTACAGTGGACGCTCTCCGAACCGTATCCGGATTAATCGCATAGGCAAGTGCTGTTTTTTCATCTATTTCACCGTTTTGCAGCAGTTCAATAATGCTCACATCCATTGATTTCATTCCTTCCTTTGCCGAGGAATAGATTACAGAATCAATCTGATGTACCTTACTTTCTCGAATCATAGTTTTTATTGCATTGTTCGCTTCCATTATTTCAAATGCCGGAACTCGTTTCCCGTTGATTCCCGGAAGCAGCTGCATCGAAACAATTGCTTTCAGTACCATTGCAAGCTGAATTCTGATTTGTTGCTGCTGACCCGGCGGAAATACATCAATAATACGGTCAATCGTATTGGCCGCACCTACCGTATGAAGGGTTGAAAGGACAAGATGTCCTGTCTCGGCCGCTGTCATTGCAATCTCTATTGTTTCAAGATCTCGCATTTCACCAATCAGAATAACATCCGGAGCCTCACGCATGGAAGCACGAAGAGCCTTACTGTAATTAGGAGTATCAATACTTATTTCACGCTGGCTTACGACACCCTTTTTGTGTTTATGTAAAAATTCAATCGGATCTTCTAAAGTAAGAATATGGCAGTTCCGGTTCTCATTGATTGAATCAATAATATAGGAAAGTGTTGTGCTTTTACCGCTTCCTGCTGTTCCTGTTACAAGTACAAGACCCTTCTGTTCTTTTGCAAGATCAATCACCTGTTGTGGGATTCGCATGGATTCAATCGGCGGAAGTTCAAATGCAACCGTACGCATTACAGCACTCCATGCACCTCGCTGCTTAAACACGTTGGCACGAAATCTTCCGACACCTTGTACCGAAATTGCAAAATCATCATCCCCGGCTTCCCGTAGATTTTTATCCCTGTTTTCGGCAATCCCGTACATCCGATCTACAAGCTGCAGCGTATGTGCAGGCAGAAGCATTGGTCCGGACTGACGTTCAATCTGTCCGTCAACTTTATACAGGACAGGTTGTCCGACAATAAAAAACACATCCGATGCATGCCGCTCTACTGCTTTTTTCAGGATAATTTCCAGTTCCGGCAAATCACTACGTTGATCCATTTTATCACTGCTCCTGTCCAAATTATTCCGTCAGACCGCCATCCCAGATAAGCTCGTCGTCTTCGAAATACAGTTCTGATTCATATTCGCTCAGACGCCAGCTTGTTATCTTCAGTCCATCATCATCCGGTGTCAGCTGAACATTTATATTCCTGTTTTCATCTACCGGAACTGTATAGCACAAAGTACCGTTGGTAATTCTCATTAATTCATGATATTCACTGGTATTAATAACTTCATTGGCTGTAAGCATAAAATCTCCGGAAGGATTGCAGTCCGCCCATCCAAGACAAATACTCCGGTAAATCTCCTCTGCTTTGGCATCTGCAGAGTAATACGCTTCAATATATTCTCTTGTCTTGTCCGCAAGCTTCATCTCATGGTAAGATGCACGTACAGACAGAACAGCAAACACTGTCAGTGCAAAAACAACTAACAAAAGAATAATCGACGCTCCACCAATATTCATATGATATTCTTTGCTTTTTTTCATATACTGCGAGTCCTTTATTCTGAAACAAAATGTTTAACATTCAATGAACAGTAGGTTTTTCCTTCGGTCAGAAGTATTTCATTCTTCTGGCTTTTCAATGGTTTAAGAATTGTAACAATTCCATTGATCATTATTCCATGCTCTGTATTTCTATCATAGGAAAGTGTTACTACCATATAATACTCTGCCTGATCATCGGTTTCCTTCCAGTCGCCGGTATATCCCTTAACATACATCTTACCGGAATTATTCTCCCATGTGGATAGTCCAAGCTGATTTGTAATATATGTTGTCAACTCTTCCTCTGTGGAACCCTCGGCACATTTTATCACTTCAGCTGCCGACTCTGCACGTATCGTTCCTTTACTTGTATTCACAGCAGTCCCCTGTAACCGATCCGCTGTCATAAACATCCGCAGAATATAAACACTTACTATCGCAAAAACTCCGATAATAATTACAAGCTCCATCAGCGGTCCCCGAAAGGAATGTGATTTTTCTTCATTCATCAAATCCGCTACCTCCCGGAGCGTAGTGAAAGTATCATCTGCTCCCTGTCACCAACGCTGTTTTCTGCTGTCATATAAAGACAGTTTCCTTCAATATACATATTAAAATCGCTTATTTCTATCATTTCAAAGCCAAAATCCAGTGAATAATCTGCTCCGGCTTCTGTGATATGCTCCCGAAGATATCCATCATAGAAGTAAATCAACGTCTCATTAATTGAGCCGTTACTTTCATAGTCAAGCACGAGTACCTTGGTTCCTTCTTTATCTTCCATTCGTACAGAATCGGCAGTATCCTTCTGTCTTACCTTTGTTGCAACATAGTTTAAGGATGTTCTCAGTTCAAAATTCTCGTCATTGGCAAGTACAACATTTTTATAAACCTGTATTCCGATGTTGGAAAGCACCAATGCTGCAATCGCAAAGGCACCAAGAATCACTGTTGTACTTATAAAGCTGACCCACCAGCTTTTTTTATCTGCCTGATTCATCGTTGCCCCTACCTTTCAGCAGCCATCATCGTTCATATACATCAATCTCCGGCATTACATTGGATGCCCAGCATTCATAATAAATATAATATCGGTCAGTATCTACCGACAAATAATAGCGGTCTATCAGGTACTGAAGGTCGGAAGGATACATCCCCTCATTTGCATAACACTGAATCGCTGCTTTACAAATCGACTGTTCTGTCAGAATTCTGTTCTGCTCAATATTAATTGCTGTAAACCTCTGCATACCTGCAATCAGTACTGCCACCATGAAACCAAGAATCAGCATAGGCAGCAGAACCGATTTCCAAATATAATGTGTTCGTTTTTGCTTCAGGTTCTTCATACGGTCGTTCCCCTTAGTTCATATCTACTGATTTATCCAATGGAAGATATCATACTTACCAGCGGAATCATGACGGAAAGCAGTACTGCTCCTACCAGCAGGGATAATATAACAACCAGAACCGTCTCTATACTTGAGGAGATTTTAGAAAGCGATTTTGAAATCTCCTCATTATACTGCCTGCTCAGTTTTGCAAAAACCGTATCCATGGATCCGCTTTTCGCTCCCACACTAATCATTCTTCCTTCCATGCCAACAATCAGCTTCGTCTCACGAAGTGCTTCATCCAAAGGTATGTTATTCTCGTACATTTCTCTGCATTGAATAATTTTTTCCTTTATTAATGAATTGTTGGTTGCACCGGACGCCAGTTCTAATGCTTCAGCTATATTCATACCGCTTGCCAGCATCAGTGACATTGAGGAAATAAATTTTGCAGTTGCCATGCGCACGGAAAGGCTCCCACTGACCTTAAAATTAGCAAGCATTTCTTTCATCCTGCGTTCTCCTGCAGAAGTTTTATACCATAGCAGAATCAGACAGACAATCAGTAAAAGAATGCATGTCACAACAGCAATAATACGTCCTGCAGTAATTCCAAAACTGAGTGCATTTTCCGTAGCGATTGAAACATCTGTACTAAGTTCTTCAAACATGCGTTCAAAAAGCGGAAGTATCTTCCATACAAGAACAAGCAGAATTACAGCCATCATTGCAAAAAGAACAATCGGGTACGCTATTGCACTTTTTATAGCACCCATAACACTGCTTTCTCTTTCATAGTATTCCGAAAGAGAGCGCATAACATCCTCAAGTTTACCGGTTGTCTCACCGACCCGAACCATATGTACCATATAAGCAGGAAAAGCTTTTGTATTCTCCAGTGCAGTGTAAAGCGGTATATTCTCTTTTACCTGTTCGTCAATTTTTTTCAGGACTTCTTTTGTCCTGCTTTCTTCCATCTCGCTGTATAAAATATAGGTTGCTTCATAAACTGGTATTCCGCCATTCATCATGATTGCAATCTGTTCGCAGAATACCGCAATCTCATCTGATGAAAAACGCTTCAGCTTTCGCACCCCTCTTTTATCGGTGTCCTGATTGGTTACATCATTTGCTTCGTTCTTCAATGTTAACCTCCCGTACTATCGTCAAATTACTGATTTAATTATACTCGAAAGAAGAAATAAAGTAAAGTAAAATGAAAGCTTCTGACATAAGCTGTAAATTATTAAAGCACTGCTTCGAATGAATCATATTCTATTCCTTCAAGACTTTTCCATAGGAAACTGGTGCCATCTAACATCATATAGCCATTCTCTGATCCATTTTTAGGTATCGATACGGATCCCGGATTCAGACACCAGACTCCATTCTGCTGTTCCTTTTGGGGTATATGTGTATGACCATATAAAAGAATATCTCCACCCTTTAGTGGTGGAATACTGTCTTTATTCCAATGATGACCATGAGTTGCAAAAATCATATGATTACCAAGCGGAATCAAAGAGTATTCCGCCATAATCGGAAAATCAAGCACCATCTGATCAACCTCGGTATCGCAGTTCCCACGTACACAGAATGATACATGCTTCATTTCATTCAGCATTCTAATTACCGCTTTTGGATCATATTCTTTGGGAAGATCATTTCTCGGACCATGATAAAGAAGATCCCCCAGTAACAGCATTCTGTCTGCTGCTTCATATTTAAATGCTTCTATAAGCCTTCTGCAGAAAAAAGCTGAACCATGTATGTCTGATGCTATCATAATTTTCATATTAACCCCATTTCTGCACGGCTTTTTGCTCATAACAGGCCTTGTGTCGAGCGCCGCGCAGGCACAAAGCTGTGTGAAATATTCATCTTTCACACGAATCATCCATTCGAATAATCTAAACGGCTGTCTTTTCTTTCATGGGAACGATTGAAATAAAGGGAAGCAGTATTCACTGCCTCCCTTTATCATATTCCTGCAAATTACACAAATCAGAACTTTCCTGCTGTTGCTGCTTCTTCTACAGAAACTGCAACTGCAACGGTAGCACCAACCATCGGGTTATTTCCCATACCGATGAGTCCCATCATTTCAACATGCGCGGGTACGGAAGAAGAACCTGCAAACTGCGCATCACTGTGCATACGACCCAATGTATCGGTAAAACCATAAGAAGCAGGACCTGCTGCCATGTTATCCGGATGAAGAGTACGTCCTGTACCACCGCCGGAAGCAACGGAGAAGTATTTCTTTCCCTGCTCAATGCATTCTTTTTTGTAAGTACCTGCAACCGGATGCTGGAATCTGGTCGGATTCGTTGAATTACCTGTAATTGAAACATCAACGCCTTCCTTATGCATGATAGCAACACCTTCGCAGACATCATTTGCACCGTAGCAATTAACCTTAGCACGGAGTCCCTCGGAATAAGGCTTACGAAATACTTCCTTTACCTCATTCTTATACGGATCGTATAAGGTTTCAACATAGGTAAATCCATTAATTCTGGAAATAATCTGTGCTGCATCCTTTCCAAGTCCGTTCAGAATAACACGAAGCGGTTTCTTACGTACACGGTTTGCTTTTTCTGCAATACCGATTGCTCCCTCTGCTGCTGCAAAGGATTCATGTCCAGCAAGGAAAGCAAAGCATTCAGTGTTCTCTTCGAGAAGCATCTTTCCGAGATTTCCATGTCCTAATCCAACCTTACGGGTATCAGCAACAGAACCGGGAATACAAAATGCCTGAAGACCTTCTCCGATAGCTGCAGCTGCTTCCGACGCCTTGCGTGTATTCTTCTTGATTGCAATCGCTGCACCAACGGTATAAGCCCAGCATGCATTTTCAAAACAAATCGGCTGGATTGCCTTTACCTGGTCATATACGTTCAGGCCGGCATCCTTTGTGATTTTATCTGCTTCTTCAATTGAAGCAATTCCGTAGCTATTCAGCACAGAATTGATTTTATCAATTCTTCTTTCATATGATTCAAATAATGCCATGTCAGTCTCCTCCTATTTCGCCTTCTCAAAGATAACTTTATCGGTTCTCGGATCGATAATCTTCACTGCATCAGCAACTCGTCCATACTGACCCTTTGCCTTCTCATATGCAGTTGTCGGGTCATCACCCTTCTTAATAAAGTCGGTTAACTTACCAAGGCTGACAAACTGATATCCAATAATGGTTCCCTCTTCATCAAGAGCAATTCCATTTACATATCCTTCTGCCATTTCAAGGTATCTTGGTCCCTTCGCAAGTGTTCCGTACATGGTTCCAACCTGGCTTCTTAAACCTTTTCCAAGATCTTCAAGACCTGCGCCAATCGGAAGACCATCCTCAGAAAATGCGCTCTGGCTTCTTCCATAGATAATCTGTAGAGCAAGCTCTCTCATAGCTGTATTAATTGCATCGCATACAAGGTCTGTATTCATTGCTTCAAGAACAGTCAGACCAGGAAGGATTTCAGCCGCCATTGCTGCAGAGTGAGTCATACCTGAACATCCGATTGTTTCAACTAATGCTTCCTGAATGATTCCTTCTTTAACATTGAGTGTCAGCTTACATGCGCCCTGTTGTGGAGCACACCAGCCAATTCCGTGTGTTAATGCGGAAATATCCTTTACTTCTTTCACCTTAACCCATTTTGCTTCCTCGGGAATCGGTGCCGCGCCATGTTTTACGCCCTGGGTAACAGGACACATTGTTTCAACTTCATGTGAATAAATCATGCCATAACTCCTTTCAATCATTAGAATCTTCTTATCAATCAGTCGGATATATCATATACAGTAACATGAGCGTATCTTCACACCCATCTCAGTCCATTTAGAAAAAATATTCTTCAAAAATAAAATGAGAAAATATATCCGTGCCGATATATTTTCTCACATTACGACAAAATAGTAAATACCTTTTTTGACTGTTTTTTAACGAATAAATGATCTTTTAACGTTAATTTTCACAGTTCTGTACCAGATGATCTATTTCCAGCTTATTGTTACTGCAGAATATGCAGACGGGAGCTCAAGACTGATATTCTTGCTTGCCACCTCGGCTGTTCCTGCTTTTCTGAAATAAATAACAGAACCCTCTGATGCTTTTGAGGTACTGATTTTAATCAATGAAGCTTTCTTTACCGTAGTCCAGCTTGCAGTATTTATGTCAAAATCATTCTCAGGCTTTATAATTGTGTATTCATATATCTGAGAAGCTGAAGCCTGTGGAAACTGAAGAACAAGCCGTGAATCCGTATAATAATAAGTAACCTCTTTCGTGCTGTCACCTACCGTAGGCGCAGCCTTCTGTCCCGGTATTACAACGGTTGCACTTTTCGAATATGGACTTTTCTCGGTTTCTGCCTTTCTGATCAATACAGTAACTGTCTGGCTTCCATTTTCAAATAATGCCGCAGGTGCAATTTCCTGAATCGTCATCAGTTTTTCGCAGTCTACCCACAGCTTACCGGCTTCATCATAATACTCCAGTGAAGTAGTTGTATTAAGCGTCATTTTTTTGACATTCACCTTAATCGACGGTGCTGCCGTTCTTGCTGCGATCGCAATCGAAACCTCTTTACTCGGTCTTGAACCGGTGCTCTTTGCTCCTGTTCCATTAATTGGTTTTGTTCTAACCACAATCTTTGTGTTTTTTATACGATATGCTTCAATCATACAAAGAAACTCAGTATATTCTTCAGTTCCATCCTCAAGGCTTACCGTGTGCCAGCTATAGTCCGTTGTGTTTCTCCATTGAAACTCTTCTGCATCTCCGGTTTCAGAAAATGTAAACGATCCGTCAACCTTATCAAATACTGCCTTAAATGAGGTATTCTGTTTCGGAATAATTACCGAGACAATTGTCTTTACAGAATCACCCTTAAAATAAAGACTCGTATCGGCTGTGGAAGAAACCCATGAAATATCCATTCTGTAGATGCCGTTCGCATCCATAGGTGCTTCAAGCTCATACCAGGTAGCCTTGTCAACGGAATAAGAAATAACTGCATTTCCGTTAGCAATAATCTGCATTTCCAAAGCTTCATAATCAATAATTCCGATTTCCACCGAAGACAGATCTGCCGCTTTCGCGCCTGTCTGATACCCAAGAACAGAAAGAAGTATCATTATTAATGTGAACAGCAAGGCTTTGATAATCAGCTTATAAAGTTTTCCTTCCGGCAAGCACCGTTCTTTCAGAATTATTTCGTGATTGTCCATATAGTTTCCGTTTCTGCACTGTTTCATAGTGGTATGCTTTGTGAAGGACAGTGCGAATTCACAAAGCGCTTTTTCATATTTTCAGATGACAATATTTATTTCCCGTAGCTTAATTGCTTACCATATGTTCCTTTTAATCAGCATTCAGAATTGTCAGCTTACAGCCGGTATTGATTACATATCCATTACTTAAGGTAAAAATCAAATTATTGGTAGTGGTTGAATCTGTGGATAATTTATTAATCTTAGGATTGGACAGTTTAATACTTATAATTCCTTTTGAAACCGTTGCGGATTTCAGAATCGAATATCCTCCCCAAGTAACATCAGAAATACCTGCGCTGTAATCCTCACTGTATAATTCAAGTGTCAGTTCGTAAGTCACAACTTCAACTGTTTCAGAGCTTGTAGAACCGTCTGAATTTGTTGTTGAAATCGTTTTTGTCTCAGCAAGGCTTCCTTCAAGAATTGACCATGCAAGCGGAGCTTCACAAAGTTCAGCCGTCCGCGTCAGTTTCATACTGATTTCATCTTCAAGTATTTCACCATTGTTCAATGTAATTACAAAATATATATATTGATTAAAGTCTTTTATTTCAGAATTCAGTTCGAAGCGGTCAACATAAACAGTTATCGTGTCTGTACGAACAGCTTCACCTTCTCCTGATATCGCTGATCCGGATACAACAGAATAATCAGTTCCCTTAACAAGCCGGTAATTTCCGTAATCAATTGTTTCGATTCCCACTTCCACATCTGTCAGGCTACTGTAGTCCGCAGTTTTTATGACCGTTTCTGTTCCATATTCAATCACAAATGAAAACTTATTTTCATCCGCTGAATCGTCTGATCCGATAATCCGCTCAAAGGATGCCGTGTATTCATCATCCTCCGGATTATTAATTATTGAAGCCGGATAAATATAAAGACATACTCCACTGTCTTTCGTACTTTCTATCGTATCTGTATTTGCTAATGTAAGTTTTGCATAAAGAACTTCATCCGTTACATTATCCAGATTCTGTGTCGACGTAATTTTAGTAGTAATAATGTAAGCATCCTCATTTCCAACAGAAAAAGTATTCTTTGCTACCGTACTGCTACAGGAAGCTGTTCCCTTCGTAATTCCATAGGCATCGCAGAAAGTAATTGATTCAACTGTTGTCTTATATGCGGAATATACGGTAAAAATCAGATTTCCGTCAGAATTACCCGAATTGCAGATGCCGGCAACAGTTGTAAGTATCGTCAGCTGATCAATCTTTGTCGCATCCGGATATACTGCTCCGGCTGTTCCTGTCAGATTGAGTTCTGCCGAAGCCAGAAGAAAATCGTCTCCTGTTCCGCGTGATTTTCTTCTGAGATACAATCTGCTTCCTTCAGAAATATCATCGGAATCCAGAGATACCGCTGTACTTGATGTAATTGTACTCCATACAGCTGTTAAATAATCCAGTGTGTCATCTTCTTCTACCACCGTGTATTCATAAGGGATACTTGAGCTTGCCGCTTTTACCTTTAATTCCAAAGTTGAAGAGCTCGTATAAAGCAGGCTGATTCCTTCTTTATCAACATCCGGTGCTTCTTTCTGAACCGGAACCGTAACCGTAGAAATATAAGATACCTGTGTCGAAGATGTTGCTTTTTTCTTAAATTGAATTGATACTTCAGTTTGTGTTGTATTTTTATTATACAGCGCTGCAGGAGCGACATCACTCAGCTTAAGACTTGAGCTGTCCGGTGTGTACCACTCCGAGGTGGTTCCGTCCTCATATAAATACCGGTAAATAAGTCCTGATACCGAATCAATACAAAATTTGGACCCATTGATGCTGACCGACGGTGCAGCTGATTTCTTAGTAATCTTTACTGCAACCTCTTTGCTCGGACGCATCCCTACGCCATCTACATCTCCATTGACCGGAGCAAGACGAAAATAAACCGTAGCACCGTTTCCATACAGATATTCCAGTTCGGATGAAATTGTTTCTGTATTAACTTCATTCCAGGTTGTACTTCCGTTCTTTCTCCATTCTATCGTTCTTCCGGAAGTATTTGTAAAGCTCATTGTACCCTTAGCCATTAAAAAGCTTGCTTTGAAGTTTGTTACCTGTTTTGGAAGCTTCACTGTCAGAACCTCTTCCGACTTGTTTCCTTTAAAGGTTATAGTATAGTTAGCAGACACAGAAACCCATGAGATATTCAGCGTAATTGTACCATCTGAAGAAAAACCTCCAGGAATCATTTCCCATACTTTTTTTGAAGAATCAGAAAAATATGCTGTCGTGTCATTGCCAGGCGAATATAGCGTAATAGTGCTTTCATTATAGTCGATTTCTTTTACTTCCAGCATTTGCTGTGCTGCTTTCGGCTGTATTGCAGTCGAACATAAAACAGCCAGTAAAACAATTCCTGCTGCAACTGCTAATTTTGTACTCAGATTTCGAACAGAATGCTTATTTTTATATTTTAGGATATGTTTTATCTCCATATTTTTCTCCTTTTGCATAACTTTAATAACGATTGTCACACACCGGCAATCTGCAAATATTGAAGCACCTATACATCCTTGTTGAGTCTTTTGCATCCATGCATTAGAAATGAATTTCTTAGAATACTACATCTAGATAATCATAACGACTTATTATCAATATCGTCTTATTTTAAAATAACTTAACCCCCAATTTTAAATTAGTGTAATTTAAGATTGAGGGTTAAGCCATCTGTTATCATCATTGCTTAAAGCATCGAAAGCACATCTGCTTTGCTTCTTACACCGACTGCTTTGTTTTTGATCTGACCCTGTTCCATAACAATCAGAGTAGGAATACTCATAATATCGAACTTCCCTGCAAGCTCCTGTTCCTCGTCAACATTGATCTTTCCTGTCTTAATATCGCTTCTTTCTTCCCCGATTGAGTCAACAATCGGACTCAGCATTCTGCACGGTCCGCACCAGCTTGCCCAAAAATCAAGCAGAACCGGCTTGTCCGATTTCATAACTTCCTGTTCAAAATTTGTTTTTGTTATTGTAATTACAGACATTTTTACTCCTTTCTTTTAATGATTCTATCTTATTGTTCCATATATAAAACTCTTTATACGAAATTGTCCGTTACTTTATTCGGATTTATTTTGCTCGATAACAGTTTCAGACAGCACTGCCGATTCACTAATCTCAGAAGCTTCCTGTGCAGGCTTTTTTCTTCCTGCTGAATAAGGGTTAACATTTTCTCTATGCGGAACCGGCTGACTTCCACTATTTACAACCCAGCTTAAAACGGCTGTATAAATGAACAGACCAAGAGGCCATAGAATAAGTGCAACCCAGAATGGCCACATCGGCCAATCAAGAACAAAATGTAAAACTAATAAAATAGTTGCAGGAATCGCCCCCTCCGGGTTAATCAGAAGGTTAATGACAAATGCCAGAATAAAACTACCATCATTGTTCTTTCTGTGTCTCATCTTGTTATCCTTTCGATAATTACTACAATTCTGCTAAATCAACATAGTTTCTGTTCATCCAAAGTTGTAATCTACATTTTTCTATGTTTTTTTGATAAAAAACCGACTCCTCGTTTCTATACATTTCGGTATATCCAAGTTTTTTATAAAAGCTATTTGTCCTTGAATTCCACACCGGAGTTTCAAGACGAATTGTATCAATGCCATCCTTATCTTTTCTTGGAATGATATGAATATGAAAATGAAATGCCAGCGCATTCTCGTCTTCATATACCCGCAGTCCTGTAATTTTCCCACTTGCTATTTTGCAAAAAATATAATCATCCATTTAACCCACTCTCCTGCACTGTTTCTGCAAATGACGTTATACTTTGCTTTTGCGTTCGGTATGCTACGCTTTGGCACTGTTTTACAAGATATGCCCAGAATGCTGCCGTCATATTCTGTTCACTGAAGGCGAAAACTGTTGACGGCGATTCCGTGCGCGCCATTAATATACCGACATCCTCTTTACCCCAAATCATAATTATGGATTCTATATGACCGGACATGAGAGCAGTATAGTTTTTGTGTTCTTTCATTAGCGAGAGTATATGCTCAAGATGCAATGCGTACTCCTCCTTTGTGTAGAAAAGAGTTTCCGAGCGGAACATATCCGCCATTGGTAACGGAATTGTATCACTGTCTTTCGGCGCAGTTGTAATGATTTCCGTAAACGGACGGCTTAAATTGACATCAAGTAGACCAAAGCAATGCCGCCAAAGCTCATAAAACTGCGGTAGATTATGGCGTTTCGCTATTGAGCGCGCGACTTCCTCCGGCATAGTCATCAATGACGGTACCGGAGTGAGCATGACAGCGGACGCTTCGTTTGCAGAAAAGTCGATAAAATCTTCAAAATATCTCTCCGCGTTGACCGCGCCGAATATTCTCATCAAAGGACGGCAGAGAGAAAAATATCTCTCATATTCAGCGACAAGTGCCAAAATTGCTGACGGCTGTTCAATATACAGATTGAGCATTTCATCGCTGTTATGGCTTACCGAGCTTGCTATAACTGCCGCCGTTTTCGGTGCTATAAACATTGTCCTCTGGAAAACACCATCTCGCAGCTTTGGATAATAATACGGTTCAATAAGCCCGGTGACATAAACCGGAACCCATTTTGTTACGGCTTCCATCATCTCGTCGGCGTTGCGATTGATTGTATGAACGATTTTGATTCTGTTTCCCTGACGCAGAACAGCTGTTAAAAGCTCCGCCCATCGTTTTCCGAACACGGCGTCCTCGGTCATCCAGCTCATTTCTTCATCTGAAAAAAGCAAAAGCGTCTGCGAGTTGCTTTCATTTATAACCGCCGTAAGAAAACGAATAACCGCTGCACGCTTGCCGTCGTTTCCAATATAATAACAGCCATCAAGTGTTTTCACAACGTTTTCTTCTAACCTTACAGGCGGACTTTGATGCGGCTGACGCACGGACGCGAAGCCGGCAACAAAAGCTGCGGCAGCGTTTGCCGCACTGTCTGTTCTTTCGTTCAGCCACGCACAGATGAGCTTTGCAGTAGTTTCTTCTTCTTTCGGAAATTCAGCGATATGAAGCATTCCGCAAAGTACATTTTTCTGAAAATCATCCTTGATATTCCGCGCAAAAAAACGGGATATCGGCAATATATAGTTCTGATTTTTCGGTGGCACACGACTGCCGTGACGTAAACGGCTGATATGCGACGCGTCCATTTTTACAGCAGCGGCAAGAACGCTGTTCTGTGTTCCCGTAATATCCATTAGATAATTTAGCTTTTCATAAAACACACAAATCACCCCTTTAAACTATTATAACATACGTTTATGAGGCGTCAATAATTTTATAATAAGCCTGAGGCGAGACAAGAGAGCGTCACCGAACAAATCACCCCTGGCGACCGATAACGGCTGTCGGGGGTGTGCTTTTATCCTTCCAACAAAAGAGCTTTTTTTGGGCAAAATGTTGTACATTTACCACACTTGATACATGCTTTTGAATCCACAGTCGGTGCATCAAATCCGTTTTGAGACAGTGCTCCGACGGGACAGATAGCAACCGACGGGCACGGATGATTCTGCGGACAGTTAGTAATAATAACTTTTAACTGCTTTTCCATATTAGTAGTTCTCTTTTTTTGCCATACTGCTTACCTCATTTTTCATATATCAATTTATGGCTACTGTTCCTGTTAAAGCAACTATTCGAAATTCGTGAATAACTGAAACAGAATGTTTGTTCAACCGTTATTTAGCAGCAGTGCTGCGTGACTCCATCCAAGCATCCACATCACTGATTCTGAATTTCCACAGTCTGCCGATTCTTGTGGCAGGCATATTGTGCTTTTCTATCCACAGCAAAACAGTATCACGGCTAACCCCTAAGTGGGCAGTAATCTCTTTCATTGAGCACCAACGCTCTGCGTTTATATCCATAATAGTCCTCACTTTCAGCAGAATACAATTATATAAATAACATCATACTACAAATCCTCTGTTTTTGCAAGTTTATCTCGGTTTAATTCAGAATTGTATTACTTATCAACGAAAAAAGAGGTAACACAGCTATGGTGTTACCTCTTCTAAAAGATTACATTATTCAAGCAAGCCGCTCTCAACAATTCTTTGCAGAGAGGCAATCGCTTCTTCGTAGGACACTTTTTCAAACAAAAGCCCTTCCGTTATCGTTTTATAGTCATTTTTGTAAGCAGCTTCGTCAATGATTTTTTGTAGCAATTCTTTAAGATTGACATCATCCTGTGCCGACAGACAGGCTGCGTGTCCGCTTCTCTCAGCTCTGACAGTCTTAAATAGTTCTTTGAGTTTATCATTTATCGTAACAACATCAAACAACTTATACAGGTCATAAAGATGCCTTGAATGTTCCGTGACTTTATGGTCAAGATAGTAATCTCCCACCGCAAATAATTTATCAATAAATGTTCGTTCCAAGCTCTGCACATTCACTTCAAAAGGCTCTAAAGAAAATTGGCTGATTAAATCATCACGGTTTTCCTGTTTCAAATAATCATATATAAAACTTGATGCAAGCATTTTCTTATGCGGATATGAACGCAGAAAAACAGAAGTTTCCACAATTAAATACTGTTTCAGCACAGGAGCAGTAAACACAGAAGAAAAGTCAACAACATACTTGTTATAATCTCGTCTGCTTCTCACAGAATCCGCATTTGTCAGTTCAAATCCAAATTCATTGATTGTTGAAACAATGCTTTCCTTCAATCGCCTGCGCTGACCCTCGGTCGGTCTTGATTCATACTCTAAATTTAGGTCAATATCCTCAGAAAAGCGTTTAATCAGCTTGTGGCACTTTGATAATGAAGTACCACCCTTAAATATTATTTGAGGCTGTTTTTCAACAAGCGCTTTCAAGAACATCGAAACATAGTAGTCTTTCTCAATGATACCGGAGTCAATTCCGGTGGCTTCCGATGTCAGCAAAATAACCTGTCTGAACAATTCTTTATCACTGTGTAACATCATAAATGATCTCACTTTCTACAAGTGTACGCATTGCTTTATCTGGAAAATACGGTGCATATTGCGAAATACCTTTTCTGGTAATCTGATTTTTATAGACATATTCCAATAGAATTTCTTTTCTTTCCGAATCATAAAAACTTGCGTCAGTAAAGTTCATCAGCTCAAGAAAACTCATTGTGGCAACATTGCTGTTGTCTATCTTAGTTCTTGAACGGCGAACAAGCACGTTTTGGTTACCAACAGGTACTTCACGAAATCTTGTAGGTTCATTGTTTGTGTAAATTTCCATTTTGTTCGGCATTTGCGTTGTCAGTCCAAGCATATTCATAAAAGTTGTTCCGGAATAATAGCCGATATTACTTTTGCCGTCATTAATGTACTTTTTGATAATAACTTTTTTGCGGTCAAGCTTGCTTTTTCCTAATAAGGTATCTGTCGGAATATAATAAATACCTTTTTCGAAACGAATCAACTTTTCTTCTTCACAAAGCCTACTGATGGCCTTTTTAATCCACGGAGTAGAATACTCCGCAAAGGAAATCTCACTTGACAATATGACTTCATTATAGCCAAATGTATCAACAAGATAATCAAAGAATTCCATACTGACACCTCCATCATTTATTATAGTATGCTCTCCTCGATTAAAATTATACTATTATATACACTCATTGTCAATATTAAGTTAATTTCTTTGATTGCTTTCATTCAGGTGTAGATAATATTTGTGTTTACAATCTCGGTAGCTCGTTCTCGGATATTATTCATCCGTTGCACCCATTCCATAGGACTATCTAATTTGAGCTGTTCTGTAATACATTCTACTTTTGCAATATCATTTACCAACCGATAAAACATTTCCTGCGCTTGCTCCTCAACATCCTCAAGATGAGGGTACACTCCATATTAAGTGCAAAGCTGCTTCGCCACTGGTCGCTCTCACCGAACTTTGCGGCATAAGCTGCTGATTTCTGATATATCGGGATTTCCGCTTTATTCACAGACTTTTCGGGTTCAGGGAGCTTTTCCGCAACCTTTTCAGGCTGTTCCTGTTTCGGTTCAGTCTTTTCCTTGCCGGTAACAAAAGCAACGGCTTCCTTGTAATCATCAACGTGAGCCTTGCCAATGGTAAGCGTGGTTTTATCGCCATTTATTCTTCCGCTGTACGGAATGTCATTGCCGTCAAGGTAATTTGCAACCTTTTCAGCCGTTTCCGACTTCAATCGAAAATACTGCTTATCCTCAATAGCGGAATAAGCAGTATTGCCAATAATATTTGAATTGTCAGGCTTTTCGGTGGTCTGTTCTTTCGACTGCTCCTTGTCCATTGTTTTCTCCTGCATAATGTCTGTAATGCTGTTGATAAGCTCGTTTGACGTAGCACGGATTGTTTCAAGAGAAGATTTCAGTTCGGGGACTTCCTTGTCTGAACCCCAAGTTGCAACATAGCCGAAGCTATAATCCGAAGTATCAATGCCGAAATGCGTACATACCGTAAATGCGATACTCTCGGCTTCAACCTCCTCGGTATTTCTGTCCTTTGGCTTTTGTTCAACGTCGGACTTCTTCAAATCTCTGTCGTGGAGCTTTGAATGGGCAATCTCGTGAACTGCCGTCTTGATTGTCTGCACCTCCGACATTCCCTCGATAATAGCGATACGCTGTTCCTCACGGTTGAAATATCCCTTTGCACCGCTGTCTATCTGCTCATAGCCGATAGGGACGAGCGATACCTCTTTCAGAGCCGCAAAGAATTTCTCAAAGTCCTCAACATTTCCTGTCAGTTCATCAGCTCCAAGCGTAGGTAGCTCTTTTCCGTTCGTCTGACTGACATCAAACACGCTTACAACCTTGAACGACGGAATTTTTACGTCAACTTCCTCAGTTACAGGCTTTCCGTCCTTATCGAGAACAGGGAGCTGAGTAACCTCATCGAGCTTTGTCTTTTCTTGCTTAATTGTATATGGCGAGGGAGCAAATATTTGAATGCCTTTCTCACCACGGTTTACGTTACGCTCAAACTTGTTCTTCCAAGTATTAAAGCCTGCCACCAACGATGCGTCAGGCTTTTGCATTGCAATGAGCATTGTATTGTTGAAGCTGTAATTGTGGAATTTCGACATTGTGG
>CAZRRN010000040.1:0-24890 GCA_964602475.1 uncultured Lachnospiraceae bacterium
CTAGCAGGAAGAAATTCAAAATATATTTCTCGGGCACTGTCATACGGTTTCGCATCTCCTACATAACAATATAATTCCACACGGTCAATCATCGTGGTTTTTGTTCCCGGAAGAAGATTGAGCGGACCGTAGCTGTTTCCTGATGGGGCAATCAGTGTGACAGCTATATCATCCAGATAGGAACTCCAGAACTGCAGACTCATCTGCTGCTCACCGGAAGCTACAACCCATTCCACCCTGTGGGGAGGCTCAGCAATAAGGGCTCCTGCGGCTCCACGAACAGAACTGTTCTGTGCAGCCGTGTTTCCGGTCTTTCTGAAATTTCCTGATGCGTGATGTGCGGCAGATCCTTCATTTCCGGAACCTATCACTATACTGCTCTTCCATACATCTGCTGCACTTTCCAGATACCGTTCAACCAATGACGCTCCGTTATGGGCTCCATAATTATTTCCGTAGCTTAGATTGACGGCAATCGGACGGCGAAGATACATTGCTGTCTCCAGGCAGAAATTCACTGCTTCCATCAAGAGTGTCGTTCTTGCTTCTGTGGTGATTCCCCCCAGCTTAACTGCCAATATGCTGCTTTGATATGCGCCGCCCCTGTAACGCCCCTCTGATGCACGTCCATTACCGCAGGCAATTCCCGCAACCCCGGTTCCGTGTCCACTGGTGTCCACGGAGGGAAGAAGGCGCTGGCGTTCCGCAATACGTCTGGAAGAATATGCCCCCTCCTTCTGGTCTCCGTAATCTTCAAGGAGAGCAAGATTAATCGCTTCTTCTGTGTAATAGCTTCCGTTTCGATATCCCTCCGGAGGCGGCACTTTGCCCTTCAGTGTCATGTCCCAGAAACCGATTAACCGTGTCGTTCCGTCAGCATTGCGAAAATCAGGATGTGCATAATCAATACCGGAATCAATGATTGCTACGATAACCCCTGCTCCGGTCAGTCCTCCCTGCGGGAAAGCGTTTTCTCTCTGCAGAGGTAAAAAGCAAGAAGCTGCCAGTCCGCTTTCGGCTTCGTAGAACAGCTTCTTTGGTTTCTCAATATATTCTATCTCGGGAAGAGCTGCCAGTTCACCGATTCTGTCCTGCGGTACCGTGAGCACCGCATATCCGTTAAGAAGACGTACCGCATCTGTCGCTCCGGCAGCCAGTGCTGCCTCTGTCTCACCGCTGTAGCGTACCACAAGCTCCCAGGAATCCTTTGCCGGCAGGAATCCGGTGTTCATATTATCTGTTCTTGCACGCTCTTCCTCCGGCATTTCAAGTGCCAGTAATAGCTGATTGTCAATCTTTCCGCTTTCCATCATTTTCGTCCGGACAGTTTCTTTCTCTTTACACTATATGCTTTTGTTCCGCTTATAACGATTGCAGCTTCAGTTTTTTTAGAAGATTTCCGACTGTATAAATTTCCGGCTCGGGTCGCCTTTTTTCTTCCGGATTACTGCTGCATACAGCCAGATATGCATCCGGTCCCGGTTCATACTCATAAAGCCTCACAGGGTATTTGTCTGTTTCAAAAGAAAAGGTATCAAGCTCGTTTAGTCTGTTTTGAAGCCCCGTCCCCTGCATTTTTAGGAAAGCTTCTTTTCTGCACCAGAATCTCGTAAACAACTGTGATATAGTCTTTTCCTCTTCTGCAGCGATCGCCTTTGCTTCTCGCTCGCTTAGTACTGTTTTGTATAGCCTCTCTGAATTAACTGCCACTGTCTGTACATCGATTCCAATTGGACTGTCTGAAACTGCCACTGCAGCAAACTTGCCGCTGTGCGAAATGTTAAAATCAATGTTCTCATCCGTTATCTGATATGGTTTCCCATTCTTCTCTCTTTGAAAAACAAATCTCATCGGACTTTTTCCGGTCTCTTCCGCAAGCAGAAGCCGCAGTAATGCCCCTGCTGCCGCTCCTCGGTACCGGTCTTCTATTCTGCTGTACTGAAGCAGACGGAGCCTGCGTGCTTCACTATTGTAAAGCTGCAGGCTCTTATATTCATCTTCTGTCATATCCTGAATGGATACATACGCAATTCGTATCATTGCAGACCTTTCCTTGAACAGCTCCGTCAGTTCGACAGCCAGACAATCAATGCAAGTACTGCAAGACCGGCTAAAACAGTCAGTGCAACCTTTAAAGCAGAAACCGGTGTCTTTCCTGCAACTCGTCCCGTCTGTCCGTTAACCATGAACTGATACAGCTTCCCTTTGTATGTAAAAGAAGAAATCCAGACAGGCAGCATCAGGTATTTGTATTTAATATTATCGTATGTCGTGGTTAACTTCAAAGAAGAGACACTGTCTGCATGGTTCTCCGTCTTGATCTTGTCGGTAATATGACTGTTCAGGCGGGTCTTGATAAAATTCTTCGCTTTCTCCCATGCATCTTTCAGCCCAATGGAATATCGTTCCGAAACAAATCCGGCAACGTATTCCGGCTTATAATGCAGGCTTTCCGTTGTGTTGAACGGTTCTAAGCCCTTCAGAATTGAGACATCATAGCGGTTGGTTGCCGTAACGGGCTGATCGTCAATAAACTCACTGTATTCACCGGAAGTCTTATACCAGTCGGTTCTTGTGATATGCTCTCCCTTGCTGTTCGTCTCGGTGCGATCAATTCCGTATTCACCGGAATATCTGGTCGTTGTATCTGAATCAAAGGTCCAGTACGGCAGATAAAGACCCTTGAAGGATTTGGGCTTTGCATTCTCTTTGGCTTCCTTCGGACAGAAGAACCTCTTTTTAATCCAGGAGCTGAATTTGTCTGCAGCAGTCTTCTGGTCAATCTTAAAAACACAGACTCCATCAGGTGCAAGTGTATTAACATCCTTCGCTTCCATAACCTGATTTGAGCCACAGTAGGGACACTCTCCTGCAGTTTCCAGAGCATCATAGATTGACTCTCCGCCGCATGATTTGCAGATTACCGTCTTCTTGGCAACTCCCCAGTCACAGTTTTCGGTAAATTCTGCAGAAGTAAAATCCTTCTCAAGAACCGTTCCGCTTTCTTCCAGTGGTTCAATCGCTTTGGTATGTCCGCAATACGGGCACAAAAGCCCGCCGGTCAACGGATCAAAATCCATTGTCCCGCCACACATGTCACATTTCTTATCTGTCTCTTTTTTGGTTGCTGCAAGCACCGGCTCCTGCTCATCATTCCATGTTTCATTCTCTGCCATAATGCTCCCCCCTGTTTGGTTCATCCAATACTTATTAACACACTGCAAAGAGTTGCGGAAAAAGACTGAAAAGTACCTCTCATCCGTAATTTTCATATAGAACAACAGAGCAGTAAGACCCTTTCTGGATCTTATACTGCTCTGTCACTGAATCATCTTATTTCAGATCGTTATCATCGAATATGTCACCACACTCCGGACAGAACTTCGGAGGATTTGACTTATCTTCCGGCTCCCAGCCGCACTTATCGCATTTATAAACAGGTGCTCCTGCCGGTTTCTTTCCGCCGCATTCCTGACAGAACTTGCCGAGGTTACCGGTCTTCCCACAGGAACAGGTCCAGCCGACTGCTTCTTCCGGTTTCTTTCCGCCGCACTCACTGCAGAACTTTGCGGTATTCACGGTTCCACAGGAACAGGTCCAGGAACCTGCTGCCGGTGCTCCACCCTGAGGAGCTGCTCCGCCTTGCTGTCCCATATCTTGCTGCTGTTGCTGCTGTCCGCCCATGGCAAAGAGGGAGTTCGCATTCATTCCGCCTGCCATATTGGCCATGTTCATTCCGGCAAATGCCATCATCGGACCTGCGCTCTCGTTCTTTGCTGCACTCTGCATTGCCTGAGCCTGTGCTCCGACCAAGGTAGCTGCTGCCATCGTAGGATTGCGCAGAACCGCATTCTTCTGAAGCTCTTTAATCATTGCTTCATCTTCTTCAGATGCCTTAACAGTGCTTACTCCAAAGATTCCGATTGCAATTCCACGATGCTCCGACCACTGCGGGGACAGGATTTCGTTCATTGCTTTTCCAATCTCCATCGTATGTCCCGGAAGCTCGCTGTAACGAACTCCGAGTGCGGAAATCTTAGCAAACGTAGGCTGTAACGCCGTCATTACCTCAGACTTTAACTGACTGTCAATCTGGGCTCTTTCATAATCTTCAGATACGTTGCCGCATACGTTCGTATAGAACAGCATCGGGTCAACAATCTTGTAAGAATACTCTCCGTGACAGCGGATGGAGATATCAATATCCAGTCCGATATTCTTATCAATTACACGGAACGGAACTGCGTTCGGAGTACCGTATTTGTTACCGATGATCTCCTTTGTATTGAAGTAGTAAACTCTCTGGTCTTTTGCGGTATCGCCACCGAAGGTGAAACGCTTTCCGATTGTCTTGAAGGTATTCTTCAGATTTTCACCAAGACTTCCATAAAAAATACTCGGCTCGGAGGAGGTATCATATACGAATTCGCCGGGTTCTGCACAAAGATCCACAACCTTACCCTGCTCTACGATAATCATACACTGTCCGTCGTTGACTGCTATGATGGAACCGTTTGAAATAATGTTATCCTCAGCCTTCGAGTTCGAGCTTCTGGTGCTGGAAGTTCGCTTCTGTCCCTTTTTAACCAAAACATCCGTCTTAATTGCTTCACAGTAGAAGTATTCTCTCCACTGATCTGCCAATACGCCGCCGGCAGCACCGGCAATTGCTTTAATTAATCCCATACTTACCTCCCAATAATAAATTCATATAGCAAAACTCATATTTTGTATTCTATCAGAATTCGACTCTATTTTCAATAGTTTCTCAAAATATTACGACCATTCACCTGCAATTGTAAAATGACTTTTGCCTCCCGGGCAGTCACTGACTGAAAATTCATTTCCTTTCTCTGTTAAATACAGCTTCAATTGTTCTCCTGCATGAATTTCGCCCGCATAATTAATCAGAATCCGTTGAATCTGCTGTGTTTCAAAACGTTCCACCGGAAAAAGATCACACAGCCAGTCAATATAGCGTGTATTATTGACATGACGATTCACGTCGATATCACTGTATACAGGAAGCTTCTCAAACAGCCGTTGTGTTCCTTCTTTCAGCATTCTCGGTGAAGCAGGAAACGGAAGAACTGCCCCATGTACACTTTCTGCAATGATATCAACTTGAGCCTTTTCCTCCGACAGCATTGATCTGCTCTCCAGGTCAAGCAATACCCACAGGCTGACTGCTTTTCCGTAATATTCCCCATGTGTTCCCCGAAATTCAAAATATCGTGGATAAACTGAATGCTTTGTTGCTCCCGGCCACGTAGATAATACAACTGTTTCTTCAATCCTCGGATATCGCTCCATCACAAGCTCCATCCTCGTCAAAATCCAGGCAATATTACGTTCCCGCAGTGTCTGAAAGCCAAAGCCCAGCAAATCGACATGATTCCCTGCAACCATTTGCATCAGCCGGAAAATATCACCCGGTCGCCACTTTCCCGTAAAATCGGTGTTCAGCGCCGTAAGTTCCCATGGCATTTCATAATAAAGTCTGTTATCGTCCATCATTTTCTCCATTCGGTCATGCTTAAAACAACCTTTATCAAGAATAATACAATGTTGACCAAAAATCAACGATGTTTTGGAACTTCGTCGCCTGTGCAACCCTTTCTGATAATGATTTGACAAAAATTTATCTTTATCTTTTTCCCTCTGTGTGATAGAATATATTCATTGATTTGTATCATAAATACTTTTCGGGAGGTATTATTATGAATATACGTGAACTGATTGATCTGAATTATCTTCAGGAGATTCAGGATCTGTTCTCTGATGCAACCGGGCTTGCTGCCATTGCAGCAGATGCTGACGGGGAGTATGTTACATCCTCCAGCAATCCCAATGATTTCTGTGAGAAGCTGACCAAGGGCTCTCCGATTGGTCTTTCCCGCTGTGTTAAATGTGATAAAGAATGTACCGGAACATATTTCTGTCATTCCGGTTTGATGGATTTCAGCGAAGAGCTGACCGTTAATGGTGAATATGTCGGCAAGATTATCGGCGGTCAGGTACTGCCCGCACCTCCTGATGAGACATTATTCCGTGAAAAGGCTGTAGAGCTGGGAATAGATCCGGAGCTCTACATTGAAGAGCTTCGCAAGGTTCCCGTGCGTTCCGAGAAGGCAATCCGTTCTGCTGCTCATCTGCTTGGTGTTGTAATTAACACCATTCTGAACAATGCTTATCTGAACTCCAAGAATACACTGGTGATCGACAAGCTCAATACAGACATTGATGCCTGCACTACTCTGATTAAGGAGATCAACGAGCGGTCCGGCGACCTGACCAAAATCGAATCCAAGCAGCGGATGCTTGCCTTGAATGCGTCCATCGAAGCAGCACGTGCAGGAGAAGCCGGTCGCGGTTTTTCTGTTGTTGCCAAAGAGGTTGAGAATCTGGCAGCCTCCTCAGGTACAATCAATAAAGCGATTAATGATACTTTGAAGAAGCTGACCGATGAGATAACTGACATGAACAATATCAAGAACAACTAGGCCGAGCAGTGATCACTTCGGCTGACCATTCGTTGTACCCGTTTCCGTACATATCAGATTTACCAGAAGAAAAAGGCACGCAGGGAGTCGGCACAGATCGATTCCCTGATTTATTCTAATTATTAACTATTTTTCAGGCAGGAATGGAGAGTAAAATGAGCAGCAGTCATAACAGTTCCCATAACAGACGCAAAAGAAAAAACAGGATTCACATAATTATAATTGCAGTCTGTATTCTTTGTCTGGTTGTTCTTGGAATAATCATTTATCAAAATCCCAAAATACCTGCTGCTGAACATGATCCGAATCAGTCACTGACCCCGATTCTTACTCCGACACTTACCGATTCAGAAGTGCTCACACCAACCGGCGAGCTGACACAGGCACCCGTTCTGACAGGTTCAGAAAGCAATCTGCCAACTGAGACCGGTAAGGATCCCATTACCGATCAAAATAATCCGACCCCGTCTGCTGTCCCTACGGCAACGGCAGTTCCTACTCCGAGTCCCGAACCGACAGCCACACCGGTCATTTTACCCGGCGAAGCTTCTTCCGGTACAGGAATTGAATGGACAGACAGCACCCATACGTATCTTTATTTTGGTTCCTATCCGCAGTCGGAAGTCACCGGGAGCGATTTAACAAATGAAATCATCCACGCCGATTACGATTATAACGGAGATACCGAGGTAAACGGAATCCGCTACCGCCGGCTTTCGGTCGATATGATAAATTACAACTATTATGCTGACAATACAACTCTGGTTAAAAACTATTTTGACTGGAGCGAGGGCGGATATCATTATTTCAAATACGAGCCAATCAAGTGGCGTGTACTAAAGCTGTATGAAGATGAAGTATTTGTCATCACAGCGGAAGCTCTTGACTGTAAATGCTACAACGAGGAAGATGCCTATGTTACCTGGGAGGTCTGCTCTGTTCGTTCCTGGCTGAACGGCTACGACGAAAACTGTAACGACTGCGGAATCGATTACAGCTGGAGAAATGCCGGTTTTCTTTCACTTGCCTTTTCCGAAGCGGAACGAAATCTGATTAACTATACTCTTCTGAGCGATAACGGCAATGTTGACTATCCGGATATTACCGGCGGATCCGATACGGTTGACCGAATCTTTTTCCTGTCACTAAATGATATCACCAACACCGATTATGGGTATTCATCGAAGCTGATGGACTATGATCAGAAACGTATCGTTACCAGCAGTACCTATGCAAAGGCAAGGGGATTGTATTCCTATTACGCTTCACGTTCCATCTGTCATGGTGCCCCGAGCTGGTACTGGCTGCGGACTCCCGGTATGGATCTTGATTATACTGCAGTAATCAGCAATATTGCTTTGGCTCTTTCCAATGGACTCCGTGTAACGCAGCCGGATGCCGCCATTCTTCCCGCAATGCGAATCAGTCTGACCAAGAGCAATAATGAAGCGGAATTCACTGCTTCTGCTACAGAAGTTCCTGTTTTCAGCGGAGTTCATGACCGAACCGTTGAAATCGGTAAAGCCATAGCCTACCGAAAGGGTGTCACAGCATCCGATGCTCAGGATGGAACTCTTGATTTTACTGTTGACAGCAGCAGTGTTAACTATCGTGTCGCAGGAAGCTATACTGTAATCTATACGGCAAGTGACAGTGACGGTAACATCACTACGAAATCCGCCGTGTTTACCGTAACAAGTCCGGTTAATATGGAAGCTCAGGTCGAAGCGCTGCTCAATCAGGTTATTGCTTCCATCATCACGGTGAATATGTCCGGTTATGAAAAGACCCGAGCAATTTATAATTATGTCAAAAACCACGTAGGTTATATCGGAACCTCCAACAAGGAGGACTCGCTCCTTGATGCTTATATCGGTCTGAAGAACGGCATCGGTGACTGCTATACCACCTTTAATGTTGCCAAACGCCTGCTGGACAAAGCCGGAATCGATAATCTTCCAATCGAACGTTTGCGCTATGAGAACGAATCCCGCCATTACTGGCTGTTAGTCAATTACGGAGAAGGCTGGTATTATTTTGATGCCGGATACTTTTCGACAAACTATCCGTTTGACGGGTTCCTTTTTACAGAATCAGAACGTATTGCCTACAACGATCTGCGTGGCGGTTTTTATTATCGTTACAACACCTCGCTGTATGATGTTACTCCTGTGTGGTAAATTTTCGGTAACACTCCCGTCACTGTCTCATATAATGAACTGTAATCAAGATATGGAGGCAACAAGATGAGTGACTTAACTGCAACCCAGTGTGGCGGATCATGTGACACATGCAACAACAACGGCGGAAGTCTCTGGCTGATTCTCATTCTCCTGTTCTGCTGCGGTGGATGCGGCGGAAACGGATGCAACGGAAACGGTCTTTCTTCCTTATGCGGCGGATCCGGCGACAGCTGTTCTACTCTCCTGCTCCTGTGTGTTCTGCTGTCCTGCTGTGGCGGAGGCTGTTCCTGCTAATCCCCTCTGCAGACCGAATATCATGAAATACCGAAGAAATAAAACAGAAGGTTGACTCCACGTCTTCCTTCTGTTTTTTGTTATAGATTCTATTCTTATACCACTGTATTACTTCTGATATTGAATCCTTTGTTCGTCCTCCCCTGATTTTTGTCTCAGGCAATTCAGATCATATTCAAATACGGAATTATTATCCTCTGCTCTTGTATAGAGTTCCATATTTTGCAACTGTTTCTGCCGTCCATCCGTATCATTCGTGTGAGTTGCATTACTCTGCTTTTTCACCGTAACCCTGATTGCTTTGCTCTTTACATTATATGCGGAAGCTTTTGTTAAAGTAATCTCTCAGAGAAAATGTACCTGCTAGTTTTTCAGTGCTTCCATATCTGCCGTTACCTGTTTCAAGTTCTCCCGAATCGAAAGACGCTGTGGACAGACGGCTTCGCATGCTCCGCAGGAAATACACTGATCTGCCCTGTTCTTTGCATCACCCTGGTAAAAGTAACCCCATCGTGCATGTTCTTTGTTGGAATACATAGCATAATCATTCCAGATTCTAAAACACCTTGGAATGTCAACCCCCGCCGGACAAGGCATACAGTAACGGCAGCCCGTGCAGCCGTTCTTCACTCTAGAACAGATTATATTCTTAATATCGGACAATGCTGTTTGTTCACTTTCCGATAATGGTTCAAACGTACCGAACGTTTTTAAGTTATCCTCCACCTGTTCAAGCGAACTCATTCCGGACAGCACCACCTTCACATTCGGATGCGTTGCAACCCATCGAAATGCCCAGGAGGCAACAGAACGTCCCGGCGCTGCTTTCTGAAACATCATTGAAATATCCTCTGCGTAGCCGGTGAGTGACCCGCCCTTTGCAGGTTCCATGATAACAAGCGGAATACCAAGCTCTTCCGTTAACCGGTAACCCTTTGTTCCGGCCTGAATCTCTGTGTCCATGTAATTATACTGAATCTGACAAAAATCCCAGTCGCGATATCTTAAAACACGTTCAAATACTTCATAGCTGTCATGAAAAGAGAACCCAAGAAATCGTATCTTTCCCTCCTGCTTATACTGTTCCAGCAGCTTAATAACTCCTGCCTCTGCAATCTGATCAAACCTTTCTCCATTCACCGCATGTAGCAGATAGAAATCGATATGATCGGTCTGCAGCCGTTCCAGCTGTTCCTGAAAGATGCGCTCAGCTGTTTCACAGTTGTCAATCATCCAGAGCGGCAGCTTTGTCGCAAGGAAAACCTTATTTCTGCATTTACGGGAAGAAACATATTCTCCAACAAACGATTCGCTTTTTCCGTCATGATACGGATAGGCTGTATCAAGATAATTCACGCCTGCTTCTATGGCTTTGTCCAGCATAATGTAGGAGGTTTCACGGTCAATCGAACCGTCTTTCAAGGAAGGAAATCTCATGCATCCAAATCCAAGCAGTGACGGTGCTACTCCAAGTTTCATCATTTCCCTGTATTCCATCGTTACTCCGTTCTGCGCGTAGCGCATGTTAAGTTTTTGCAATTTAACAAATGCTTAATCAAGCTCCGCAAGCCCCATATACAGTTTATAATACCGGCCTTTCAGCATAAGCAGTTCTTCATGAGTTCCTCGTTCAATAATCTCACCATGCTCCAATACAATAATAACATTTGAATTCCTGACAGTTGAAAGACGGTGAGCTATGACAAAGGTAGTTCTGTTCTTCATCAACCGATCCATTCCGTGCTCAATGTGCTTCTCGGTTCTTGTATCGACTGAGCTGGTCGCTTCGTCAAGGACCAGAATCGGTGCTTTCGATATTGCTGCTCTCGCAATATTCAAAAGCTGTCTCTGCCCCTGACTTAAATTGGCTCCGTCTCCCTCCAGCATTGTGTCGTATCCGTTCTCAAGACGCATGATAAAGGAATGTGCACTTGCAGTCTTTGCCGCTGCTTCCACCTCTTCGTCTGTTGCATCAAGTCTTCCGTAACGGATATTTTCACGAACCGTTCCGGTAAATAGATGCGTATCCTGTAATACCATTGCTATATTTTCACGCAGACTGTTTCTTTTAATACTCATGATGTCAGTACCGTCAATTGTAATTCGACCCTCATTGATATCATAGAAACGGTTCAGAAGATTAGTAATAGTTGTTTTCCCGGCTCCCGTTGATCCGACAAATGCCACCTTCTGCCCCGGCTTAGCATACAGACTGATATCATGTAGTACAATATTCTCCGGTACATATCCAAAGGTTACATGCTCCAGTATAACCTCTCCGCGAACATTCTTAAGTTCTACCGCCAGCTCACCGTCAGCGGCTTCCGGAATCTCATCCATAATCTTAAATACCCGCTCAGCTCCGGCAAGTGCCGAAAAGATCACGGTCATCTGTTGGGAGAGTTCATTGATGGGACGGCTAAATTGTCGTGAATAATTTGTAAATATGGTGACACCACCAATATCAAATCCTCTTGCTATACATAATACTGCTCCGACACAAACCGTCAAAGCATAGCTTACCTGTGACAGATTTCCCATTACGGGTCCCATAATCCCGCCAAAGAACTGTGCCTTTACCTGATTTTTACGGAGGTCCTCATTAATCAGACTAAAATCTTCCTTACAGCTTGTTTCATGACAGAATACCTTAATTACCTTCTGCCCACTGACTGTCTCTTCAACATAACCGTTCAGCGCTCCAAGAGATGCCTGCTGTGACGCAAAATACCGGCTGCTTCTTTTGGCAATCGCTCCTCCTGCAAGCATCATCAGCGGCATAACAACAAGCGTTACAAGACTGAGCCATATGTTTGTATAAAGCATCAGAACCAAAGAACCTACAATCGTCAGTGCTCCGGAAAACATCTGTACAATTGTATTTGTTAACATTTCACCAACCGAATCAACATCATTGGTAAAACGGCTCATCAGTTCTCCGTGACTGTTTGCATCATAGAAACGCACAGGAAGCTTCTGAACCTTTTCAAAAAGTTCATCACGGATTGTTTTCAGGGCTCTCTGTGAAATACCGACCATGATCCGCTGCTGCAGATAGGAGCTGAGAATTCCCAAAAGATAAATCCCCGCCATTAATGCAAGCTGTGATATCAGAGTGTTCATTGCCCCGGAAAAGATTTCGGCACGTTCTGTTTCTGCCGCTGCACGCCAAAGAGAATAGTTCTCTGCAAGGGAATTAATTACCGGTCGAAGAATATAAGAACCCGCTAGACTGGTCACGGTTGTAACCAGCACGCATAGGAACGCAACCACAAGCCTTGCTTTATCCCTTTCAAGATAACTGATCAATCTTCGAAGTGTCTTCTTGGTATTTCCCGGTTTTCCTCCGCGAAGTCCCTGTACACCTCTTCTTGGACCCCCACCCGGAGCTCCTCCTCTTGGTCCTGCAGCCTTGACTTCTGACGAATGCTTTTGATATTTCTTTTTTAGTTCTTCCAGCCGCAGCTGTTCCGAAGTCTGCGCACCAGCCGAATTATCCGACATGATTCTTTTACTCATGCGCCTACCTCCTTATCTTTCTGTGAATAATAAATTTCCTGATATTCTTCACAGTTCTTCAACAGTTCCTCATGTGTTCCCCGACCAACAATCTGTCCTTCTTCCATCACAATAATCAGATCCGCATCCATGACCGACATGATTCTCTGTGCAATAATCAGCTTTGTTGTGTCCTTCAGATTGTCTCGGAATGCCTCCCTGATCCTTGCTTCTGTTGCAGTATCAACTGCACTGGTACTGTCATCCAGAATCAGAATCTTTGGTTTTTTCAGCAGTGCTCTTGCAATACACAGACGCTGCTTTTGCCCTCCTGATACATTCACGCCGCCCTGACCAAGATCCGTACGATACTTATCAGAAAAGGAATCAATAAACAGATGTGCCTGTGCATCTTCTGCTGCAGTCCGCACTTCCTCCTCTGTAGCAGCTTCGTTTCCCCATTTCAGATTTTCTTCAATACTGCCGGAGAAAAGAACGTTCTTCTGAAGCACCATTCCGACTCCGTTTCGAAGATTTTCAAGTTTGTAATCCCGTACGTTGATTCCGTCTACCAGCACTTCTCCATCATCTGTATCGTAAAGACGCGGAATCATCTGTACCAGACTTGTCTTTCCTGAACCGGTAGAACCAATAATCCCCACTGTCTGCCCCGGCTCAACCAAAAAGCTAACAGAATTCAGCACCTTTTCTTCACTTTTTTTAAAATATCGGAAGGAAACATTTTTAAATTCAATTCTTCCCTCTGTTACCTCCGCTTCCGGATGAGTACAATTCTCATCGGATAAATCCGGTTCTGTATTAAGTATTTCCTTAATACGCTTCGAAGATGCTATAGCTCTTGAACTTTGAATCAGCACCATGGAAAGCATAATCAGAGACATCAGTATCTGTACAATATACGAGGTAAATGCCGTCAGATTCTCAACCGGCATTTCTCCGACCAGTATCTGCCTGCCTGCTATAAATACTACGGCGATTGTAGTAACATTCATAGCCAGTGACATCAGCGGCATGGTAAAAATCATCACACGGTATGCACGAAGCGAGCTGTCTTTCAGATCTCCGTTTGCTTCGGAAAACTTACGGCTTTCAAAGCTCTCTCTCACTAAAGATTTGACAACACGGACATTCGTAAGATTCTCTCTGATTTCAGAATTGACTCTGTCCAGTTTTTTCTGCATGATATTAAATCTCGGAAAAGCAATGCGAATCATGATCACGATGACAACAATGAGTACCGGAATAATTTCAAGAATAACCGTTGCAAGTCCCTGATTCATCTTCATTGCCATGATAAAAGCACCAATCAGCATACCCGGTGCGCGAAGAAGCATGATAAGCGCCATACGCACAACATTCTGCAGCTGGGTAACATCATTTGTCAGCCGTGTAACAAGCGATCCTGTACTGAAGCTGTCGATATTTGCAAAGGAAAACTCCTGTACCTTATTAAATGCGTCCTTTCTAAGTCCTGCAGCAAAGCCGGTTGCCGCTCTGGTCGCACAATAGTTTCCGCCGACCCCTCCGACCATCATAATCAGTGCGGTCAAAACCATCATTCCACCAATCAGGAAAATATAGCTGTAGCCGGACCACTCTCTGCCGAGCAGACTGACGGCACCGTATTCCGACCAGGAAACTCCGTACTTCAGAGAAGATGCCATAAGGTATGGCAGAATAACTTCTCCAAGTACCTCAGTCAGCATCAGCACCGGACCGACAATAAAGAAGAACAGATGAGGTTTGATGTATTTCCAATAATTCATAAGTATCCTTTCGTACCGGAGCAGATTATTATAGTGTAATCAATTTAAGTTCACTCCTCAGTCTCCGTATCTTTAGTTATTATATAGTTAGATAAAAAGAACTGCAAGTGATAAACCACCCTACAGTTCATTACTTTTTTATAAACTTTCTTTTATTTTTTATCGATAATGTATTTACGGTATGCGGAAAATGCAGCAGGTAAAGCAAACGACTCGTTAATCTCTTCTGCAGTATGCCATTCATATCCCACCTGCAGTTCACGTAAGCGAACAAGATATCCTGTCATATGCCATTCAACATGGGAAAAGATATGCTTGGCTTCCCCAAGAGATTCAAGTTCCAGTACATCGCATCCGGGCAGCATTGGCTGCTTCTTACCATATTCATTCGGAAGCTCCCACATCCCGGCAAGCAGACCTTTTGTGTCTCGTTTCTTCAAAGCGTATTTTCCATGACATTCCAACAGATATACCGTTCGTTCCTCAACACGGCGAGACTTTTTCGCCGGCTTAACCGGTATGTTTCTCTCGTTCCCTTCATGAAATGCCTTGCATAAATGCATCACCGGACATTGCTCACAGAGTGGTTTCCCGTTCGGTACACAGACTAAGGCTCCAAGTTCCATCAGACTCTGGGTGAATTCCGCAGTCCTTCCTCTTGGCATGATCTGCCTAATATCATCTTCAAGCTCACGTTTAACCGAGTCCTTCGTAATATCGTCAAAGCTGCCGGCAATCCGCTTCATTACACGAAGCACATTCCCATCAACTGCCGGTTCCGGCAATCCAAAAGCAATAGAAGCAATTGCTCCGGCGGTATAGCTGCCGATTCCAGGAAGCTTAAGAAGCTCATCCCTGTCAGCCGGTAATTCACCCTGATACTGCTCTGTCACGATCTTAGCGGCTTTCTGAAGATTTCTGACCCTGCTGTAATATCCAAGACCTTCCCAAAGCTTCATCAGCTTATCTTCCCTCACTGCCGCCAGAGACGGTATATCCGGAAGTTCCATTATAAAAGCTTCAAAGTATGGTTTGACCGCTTCAACTCGTGTCTGCTGCAGCATAATCTCCGAGACCCATACATAATATGGGTTTTTATTGCTTCTCCACGGAAGTATTCGTGCATTTCTCTCAAACCAGAACAAAAGATATTCTGTTATTTCTGAATAATCGTACATTCCTCTATCTGTTACCTCTGATCTTCTGTTCTTTCATAAGAATAATTTATATTATATTCTGAATTCCTTGTGTAGTTTTCTTTTTAATAAAGCAAACCTTTTTCGAACCAATGCATCTGTTATTCCAAGGTGTTTCGCAACCTCTTTGGAGGTATAGCCCTTAATACAATAGTAATCCAAAAGCTCAAGCTCTTCCCTCTTCAGGATTCTCTTTAAAGAATGATACAGCAGAAACCGGCTGAATTCATCCGGAGTTTCCTCTGCGGAGCAAATCTCCTTCATCTCCTGCTCATGCTCAAGCTTTATCATTTGGAGTCTAGCGGCCTTTTTTAGTTTATTTTTAGCAATACAAAATAAAAAGCCTCTTGGTTCCGGATGTGAACAGAGCAATTCTCTTTTTCGAAATGCTTCAGCAAACACCTCCTGAAGTAAATCCTCAGCTTCCTCGTGACTTGCCGTATGACGGGATAAGAAGCGGTATAAATCCTTCCTTATCTCAGCATAACAGGTAATAAAAAAATCTTCACTTTCCATACTCTTAGCCCTCGAAGTACAAACTCCCCCTATTATACGACAAGAAATAAGAGCTTTATGAAAGCTTTTGCAACGAATCGTTGCGCAGTTAATCTTTATTATGCTGTTTCCGTCAGCTTCTCGTTCTGGATATTCTGCATTTCAAGCTGAGCATTTACAAGTCCGCAGTAAATTCCTTTCTTCTCCATCAGTTCATTATGTGTACCGACTTCTGCAATCCGATGCCCGTCAATTACCACAAGCCGGTCTGCTCCTCGCAAAGTAGAAAGACGGTGTGCAATTGCAATTGTTGTACGTCCCGTTGTCAGACGCTCCAGTGCTTTCTGAATCAGATATTCACTTTCGGTGTCAAGACTAGAGGTCGCTTCATCTAAAATCAGCAGCTTTGGATCATTTAATATTGCCCGTGCAATTGCAATTCTCTGGCGTTCTCCACCCGACACAGTAAACCCATGTTCTCCGACATAGGTATTGTACCCATCAGGAGTCTTGCAGATAAAGTCATGTGCATTTGCCATTTTAGCAGCTCTGATGACTTCTTCCTCCGTCGCATCCGGTTTTGAAAAACGGATATTATTCATGATTGTACCAGTAAAAAGAAAGGTCTCCTGAAGCACCACACCAAGCTGAGAATGATACGTATCAATCTCCAGATCATTAATATTGGTACCGTCTATAAGGATTTCACCGTCATCTACCTCGTAAAGTCTCATAATCAGGTTAATCATAGTTGATTTTCCGGTTCCGGAAGCTCCGACAAGTCCGATCATCTCGCCACGCCGAACCGTCAAATCAATTTTTTCAAGCACAGGTTCATAAGAACGGTAGCCAAAGCTGACCTTTCGAAATTCCAGATCTCCTTTTATTTCTGCCTTAACCGGCTGTTTTTTATTCTCGATCAGAGGCTGTTCGTCCAATACGTCAAAAATACGTTCCAGACTGGTCATCATTCGCTGAACCATACGTGGAAGGTGTGTCATCCATCCAAGCGGTCCGTATAGAATCCATGCATAGGAATTAAACTGTATCAGTGACCCTACGGACATTCGTTCTCCGAGAACATTCAATCCTCCCAGATATACAACAAAATAAATTCCCATGCTCATAATAAAGGAAAGTATCGGATAAAATGTCGACCAGAAGCTTTCGTTCCGGCTCTGCATTCTTGCATATTCCTCTGCATTCCGGTGAAATCTGTCTGATTCCGCCTGCTCCTTGCCGAAGGATTTCACAACCCGGATTCCGGAAATGACATCCTGCAGAGAGCTGTTCATTTTGTCACCCTTGACCCATTGCAGATGAAAGCGACGGTGAATGTTTTTACGGAAGAGAACAGAGATGATACTGACCACCGGAAGAAATGCGACGGATACCACTGTCATCCTGACATCCAGTGACAGCATAATGGCAATTGCTCCGAACATAGTTACAAGATGAGAACACATATGTCCGAACCCGTCAATCATAAAATCCTTTACTTCATTCGTATCCCGCATAATCCGGTTCATCAGTTCTCCGGGACGGCGGTCCTGAATAAAGGATAGACTTAGCTCCTGTATCTTCCGGTACATTTTCTTACGGATATCCATACTGATTCTTGCACCCATGGATACAAAGCACCAGTTTTTCAATACATTTATCGAAATCTGAGCAATGGTTAATAACGCCATCACCGCTGTAAAAATCAATACCTGTTCCACCGTTCCTGATTTATCAACCAGGTTCTCATCAATAAAAACCTTCTGATACTGGGGAACATAAAGATAGATTCCTGCAGCTATTACTGCAACCATTGCAATCATCAACACTCTGAACTTATATGGTGAGAAAAGGCTCCAGAACTTACCGAAGGATGCCATCTTTCCGTCACAATGCGGACACTGTCTGGTTCCCGGCAGAGCATGTCCGCAGCGCGGACAGATTTTCTCATATTCTCTGCTCTCGATTTGCTTGGTTCCGCCTTCACTAAGAATTTTTGCTCCCCGTGCACAAAAGGACACCCTGGATAAATGGTGCATGGTGAAGCGAGCCACATACTTCTCAAAATTTTCTTTCTTATCTTTCACAAGCAGATATCCGCAGTTCACACCGGGTTCGCATTTGATTGTCTCAAGCTCAGACAGCTGCTGCTGATAAGATATTCCATCTTCATCAAGAACAACCAGCCGGATTGCTGTAACGACAATATATCCGTTTTTTTTAATGCTTCCGTCTTCTGCAATATCATAAGGAACACAATAGCAGATTTTCTCAGCATTATTACATTGAAGCAGCTGCTTTTGTTTTTCAGGCAGGGTAAATTTTAGTTCCATTCATTCTCCAATCTAAGTTACAGGAACAGATCCAGCATCTTAAGCTCCTTGGTCGTCAACGTTCGGATATCCTTTACTTCAAAACGGTTACCGTCCAGATCCGTTATCATCAGTCTTGTATCACTTAGGTTCACTACTGAGCCTCCGCCCATGTGTATGGTAAAACGACATTCCCCATGATCTGTCAGAACATCAAAGTACGCAAAGCCGTATTCGTCCTTAATACTGTGAATTTTCCGGATTACCGGTGTGAAATAACGCAGTTTCAGCTGTTCCTCAAGCATTTTTACCGTTTCTTCGTCCAAATCCTCTTTCAGATTTCGAATTACCCCAATCTCTTTTGCTTTTTCATCCGGTTCACGAATTGAAATATAGCAGTCCGGATCGGTAAACGGAAAAGAACGTACTACCTGAATCCGGTTGTATTCTTCATCTTCAATCCTAAGAGAAACAAAACCGCCTTCAGTTCTTTCAAAGTGTGTATTATCGCGGTTCAGATATCGAAGTCTCAGCATATCTGCTGTTTCCTGTTCCATCTTCTCAAGATTGAATTCCTCTTCCTGACCCTCTTTACCCTTATTATGATCCATATCCGTTCCTATCTGTGTGTATCAGCACACCTGCATAATCAAATACAATTTTCAAGCTCCGCTATAGTTATTCGAGACCTCGCAGTGCCAGAGCCTTGGTCTGCAGCTCTCGAAGCTTATAATAGGTACCCTTCTTTTCGAGCAGTTCACTGTGCGTTCCCTCTTCTGTAATCTTCCCGTCATCCAGAACAACAAGACGTTCTGCATCGCGCAGTGTTGAAAGCCGGTGAGCGATGGAAATTGTCGTCCGATCACGGATTAAAATATTGATTGAACTCTGGATTGCTTTCTCCGTCTCTGTATCAACCGAAGCTGTGGCTTCATCAAGTATCAGAATCTTTGGATTTGCAAGAATTGCACGTGCAATGGAAATTCTCTGCCTTTCTCCTCCCGACAAAGTTCGTCCTGCGGATCCGATCATGGTATCGTATCCGTCCGGCATCCGGCAGATAAAATCATGCGCACTTGCCAGTACCGCTGCATGGATGATTTCGTTATGATCGGCTTCCGGTTTTGCATATGCAATGTTCTCTGCAACTGTTCCCATAAAAATGTAGGTTTCCTGTGATACCATTGCCACATTCTTCCTAAGATCCCGAAATGCAATCTTCTTGATGTTGATTCCATCCAGACAGATCTCACCCTCCTCGGGATCATACAGTCTTGAAATCAGGTTGACCAGTGTTGATTTCCCCGCACCTGAGCGTCCCACGATTCCAAACATCTTTCCGCCCTCGACCTTTAGGTTAATCTCTTTTAGAACCGGCTTGTGCGGTTCATATCCAAAGGTTACATTCTTCAGTTCAATGTCCCCTCTGATGTGATCTAAGTGTACTGCGTCCGGTACTTCTGTTATATCCGGCACCGCATCAATGATTTCAAACATCCGCTGTGCACTGTTCATGCTGTCCGCAAACCATCGGAATGCATAGGAAAAAAAGTCAAGCGGTCCGTTCAGCTGATTCACATATCCGATAAACGTAACCAGAATACCGATCTGCATATTCGGAGTCTTGAGAAGCAGATATGCTCCGAAAGTAAACACCAGCAAGGATGCCAGACTTTCAAAGACAACATACAGCGCATAAAAACGATTGTCATACCCCACGAGTGACATCTCTGATTCACGTACTCTGGCATTATTCTTATCAAAACGCTGCAATTCACTTTGCTGCTGTCCGAAAGCCTTAACAACACGCGCTCCGGTAAGATTGTCATTCAGCCGCGCATTCATGCTCCGTTCTGCACGATGACGTCTTCCATAGAACTGCCACAGCCGCGGCATCATCCGAAAGCTCACAAAGAAAATGACAGGTACAAAAACAAGTCCAACCAGTGCCAGCTTCCAGTTCATCCTGAACATCACAACAGCCGTTGCAATCAATGTCAGAACATCAATAACCAGATACGGAAGTCCGTCTATAAAGAAACCTGTCACACGTTCGGCATCTCCCAGAACACGCGTCATCAGACTTCCGGTCTGCCGGCTGTTATAAAAACCTACTGACAGCCTTCCAAGTGACTGAAATACCTTTGATTTCATATCCCTAATAATGAACGGAACAATCTTTGCGGTAAAAACGCCATGAAGGATACCAAAGGTCTGAATCAGAATCTTGGAAACAACCATAACGACAACAATCCAAATCAGTGCAACCGCAAAATCCATTCCCGGCTGTCCGATCAGTTCCAGGAACTCCGGATCTCTTGCCAGGACTTTATCATACAATACTGTTCCGCTGAAATACGGCCAGATCAGGTTCAGCGCCGCAGTCGCAATATAGCAGAACATCATAATAATAATTCTTGGAAGATAGGGTTTAAAATATGCCAGAATCCGAATAAATATAGAACGTCTGTCCATACACTTCGGACAGATTTTTCGTTCCTTGTCCGGATACATTGTCCCACACTTCGGACAATATTCTTCACTTTCATCTTCTCTTAAATCCTCTTTTGTAAGCTCGCCCTTCTCCTTTAATATCCCGGACAATTTAACAATCTTCATCATTTCGCCCATATGGAGATTGGTAAAAGCGGCAAGCTGCGAATCCGGTTCTTCCGAATACAAGATTCCGCCGCCGACCGTCCGGATAAGATCAAGCTTTTTCAGACTTTCCAGTAACAGTATTCTGACGGTCCAGTCCCTGTCATGATCCATGTGGGAATCATAGCGGCCGCCGATTCCCTTAAACCGGTATACTTCTCTGTCATCCCTCATACTGCAGATAATGCAGAGCTTTCTGTCGGTCAGAAATACATATCCTCTTGCAAACTCACCCTCTGTAGTCAGATCAGTTTCGGCAACAGCTATAACTTCTTTTTGTTCTATCTGATGTGCTTCCAGCAATCTCTCAATCCCGGAAGGTATCTTATGTATTTGGTTCAAATGTTCCTCCCATCCCATCCTGCCCGATAAAGAATCAAAAATCAGACAGCTGAATCTGTCTGATGTCCGGGCAGAAATTCCTTTCGTATCGTTTGCATCAGCAGCTCTTCTTCCACCGGTTTCGTAAAATACTCCACAGCTCCAAGCTCCTTTGCTCTGTTTATTACACACTGCTGGCTTGTTGCCGAGCAAATGATAATCTTCGAACAAGGATTGATGCAACGAAGCTGTTCAAGCAGCCACAAATCCTTGCAGTCAGGAAGAGTAATATCAAGAAGCACCAGTTCAGGCTGCTCCTCCGCATATATCTGAAGAGCTGATTTTGCGTTATCTGCTTCAAGAATTAAATTATACCCGTTCTTCTTCAGCATATCCCGTAAAATAATCCGGCTGAATGCCAGATCTTCAATGATCAGTATTTTCAACATAGTAACTACTCCTGTACCGATATCTATGTAGACAGACAAAAATGGCACCATGTCCGAAAATACAGCACCATTTTATCATAATAAAATATATTAGGCAAGAACATTTGTACGGTTTTTCTCTTATATCTTGCGTTCTTATCACTCTGCTTAACCTGTACAGACAAACGTTCAGAACAGATAATACATCATAATATAGTGGCAGAGACTTCCTCCAAGGCAGAACAGATGAAAAACTTCATGGGAACCAAAATTCTTATGACGCAGATTAAATATCTTCAGCTTCATGGCATAAATCACCGCTCCGACCGTATAAATCACTCCGCCTGCAAAAAGCCATATCATGGCCGCTTTCGGCATGTCTTTCAGAAGCGCCGGAAATACAGCAACACATACCCATCCCATTGCAACATAAATCATGGAGCTGACCCACTTCGGACAGCCAATCCAGAACAATGCCTGAAAAAATCCGAGCAGCGCCATACCCCAGATGACTGCCAGAAGAATCGTTCCAACAGGTTTTTCAAGAACAAGCATACAGATTGGGGAATAGGTGCCTGCAATCAGAACGTAAATCATTGCATGATCAAGTTTACGCAGAATTTTGTTTCTTCGTTCATCAAGATCCAGTGAATGGTATGTCGTACTTGCTCCATAAAGAAGGAACAATCCCATAACAAAAAGCAGCTCTGCGGTAAATGTCTTAGCTCCGCCTCTCACACCCGCCAGAATCAACAGAGGTATTCCTCCTGCAACGGCTCCGGCAACTCCGATAAAATGTGTAATGGCACTCCCCGGATCCTTCAGCTTTGGATACCTTGTCGGATCTGCCGGTGTTGACTTTTCATATGAAAATGCTGCCATCTTGATTCCCTCCGTTTCTTACAATTCATTATATGACAAAGTTCTTCTTTCTTTATGACGTGGTTTTTATAACTGTGTCATCCATGGTTATATACTATCACATATTGTTTCAATTTGCAATAGTAAAATAAAAAATACGCAGACCACCGACAGCGTTCTGCGCATTATATTATTACTCTGTTGTATTACGAATCAGAGGCAGCCTTTTATTAGCTCCTCTATCCTGCTCTCCCCGATAATTCGAAGTCCTTCTTCTGCAAGACGACCGGCTGTGACCCCGTTACCGTCTATTCTGGTGTGTGAAAAGCTTCCGTCATAGATGGTTCCATAACCGCAGGAAGGGCTGCGTTCTTTCAGAATGGCCAAGGTGCATCCGTACAGCTTTGCAAGCCTGACAACCTCCTCTGCACCTTTCGTATATGGTTCTGTAACATCTTCTCCGGCTGATGTAAAAACTCTGTTATCGCGCTGTTCGGCAGGATCACGCGGTGTCGGCATTCCACCGAAAATTTCCGGACACACCGGAATCAGCTGATGTTCCTTCATCAGCTCTCGGATTCCCTCAGCAACCACACCGATTCCGTTATATCTGCAGTTCAAACCCATCAGACAGGCACTTACCAGTATCTTCATATGAATCCTCATTTCTGCATGTAAAAGACTAAGCTTTCACACCATTCTTATTTTTCGCAGGCATTTTCCTTAAAGCCTTCTTCCAGTTTCGGTTTACTGCTTCGTTCCTGACAGAGTTCTGAAATCATTATTGCAGCAAAAATCAGAAGAAAGCCGATACAAAGCCTGATATTCAGACGTTCCTTATAAAAAATCACAGAGAACAGAACTCCAAATACCGATTCCAGTGACAGTATCAACGCTGCAGAGGAAGGATTTGTATACTTCTGACCGAGATTCTGCAAAAGCAGCGCACAGGCAGTACAGCATACGGCAAGATAAGAAATCCCAAGCCAAAAAGAACCACTAAAGTTCCACTGTATTTCGGGATGTAGAAACAGAGCTGTAATTCCTGCGTACACCGCACAAAAGGCAAATTGCAGAATGGTGATCAAAACTGCATCTTTATCTTTACTGAATTTTGCAACTACCACAATGTGTGCAGCATAAAAAAAGCCTCCAACCAGCGTAAATGCATCTCCCCATTGTACTGTAAATCCACTCGTAAGCGAGACAAAACCAATCCCCGTCACACACAGCAGTGCTGCCGCGACATTGTATTTTGTCGGTCGGGTACGGTCCACCAGCCAGTATAGGAATGGGACAATGATACAGTATACCGCTGTTAAAAATGCATTTTTTCCAGGAGTAGTGCCCGACAGTCCAATCGTCTGCGTATAATAGGCAAGATAAAGGCAAAGCCCAATTACAGCACTCTGCCATAGATATTCTTTATTGATTAATTTAAGTTTTCCGGCAAATATAGCTGCCAGTAATATTGCCGCCACAGAAAACCTGATTGCAAGCAGATAGGCGGTAGGAATCATCTCTACTGTATTCTTCATAATGAAGAAGGAACTGCCCCAGATCAGCGTTGCCAGCAGCAATGCAGGCTTTGCCAGCCGTTTCATTATCATATCACTTAAGCTCCATCTTTATCTTTACCGAACCGTCTTCTGCTGATACCGTTGCAAAGCTTCCGTTAATTAACGGCATAGCCGGCGGAAGATGCCCAATATCAAGGTCCAGAAGAATCGGAAGTTTGTATTTCTTAAGAATACCGGTCACTGCAGTATACCGGTTAAGTCCGAACGCTTCGTCATCAAAGTGATATGGTCGTCCAATCAGAAAACCCTTTGCGTATTTGAACCAGCCCGCCTGCTCCAGTTGCCACAATGCACGGCGAATATCCATCGTGGAAAGATCGCAGGCCTCCAGAAACCAGATAAATCCATCCTCTCGATACAGTTCAAGAAACTCTCCGACATGATCATATTTCGTACCAGTCAGCTGCCTTAAAATGTCCATACATCCACCGATGAGCCTTCCGGAAAACGAGGTGTCATAATTCATCATGCGGAAGGTAGTCTTTTCCGTAATATTATAGGGTACAAGTGGCGTATCTTCTGTACGGAGTGATTCCTTCTGCCAGCCATTGTAGCTGTTTACCGTCTGTTTCTTTCCACAAAGCATCTGAAATGCGTCCTCGACTGCAGGATGCCATGGTTCCATTCCGAACGCCGGTGCACAGGGTCCATACAGAGAAGCGGTATTACACATTGTCGTCAGAAGAAATTCCAGATTTGTGTTGTCCGAATAGCCCATAAACCATTTCGGTCTTGTTACGCGAATACGTTCAAAATCAATATATTCCAGAATCT
>CAZRRN010000041.1:0-3683 GCA_964602475.1 uncultured Lachnospiraceae bacterium
AATTACTGTTCATTACCTGTAAAGGCAAAAAGAACTGCCAGGAAAACCTGACAGTTCTTAATATAAGCATTAAATGTGATAATTGGACTAGTTGCAGATAGCCTGCTCTGTCTCTTTGTCGAATACATGAATCTTCTCAACATCGAAAGCAAACTTAACAACATCGCCAGGTCTAGCAGTTGTTCTAGGGTCAACTCGTGCTGTCATAGCGTACTCTTCAAGATCGAAGTATAAGTAAACTTCAGCACCAAGTAATTCGTAAACTTTGATAGTAGCTTCAAATACGCTAAGCGGAGAAGCTTCAACCATCATCTCACTGTCATATACGTCTTCAGGACGGATACCGAAGGTAACAGTCTTTCCATCATAACCGCCAGCGATCAACTTCTTAGACTTAGCAGCCGGAAGAGGAATAGAACGATCAGCAATCGTTAAGTATGCAGTCTCTCCCTGAACTTCTACAACTGCATCAAGGAAGTTCATCTGCGGTGATCCCATGAATCCTGCTACGAACAAGTTCTGTGGTCTGTCATATAAGTTCTGAGGTGTATCAACCTGCTGGATGATACCATCTTTCATAACTACAATTCTGGTACCAAGTGTCATAGCCTCGGTCTGATCATGTGTTACGTAGATGATAGTTGTCTCAAGTCTCTGATGAAGCTTGGAAATCTCAATACGCATCTGTACACGAAGCTTTGCATCAAGGTTGGAAAGAGGCTCATCCATAAGGAATACCTTAGGTTTACGAACAATTGCACGTCCCATCGCAACACGCTGTCTCTGTCCACCGGAAAGAGCCTTCGGCTTACGGTCAAGGAGCTGTTCGATTCCAAGAATTGCAGCTGCTTCATGAACCTGTTTATCAATCTGATCCTTCGGTGTTTTTCTTAACTTAAGACCAAATGCCATGTTATCATAAACAGACATATGAGGATACAGAGCGTAGTTCTGGAAAACCATTGCAATATCTCTGTCCTTCGGTTCAACATCATTCATCATCTTGTCGCCGATCCACAGTTCACCCTGTGTGATTTCTTCCAAACCTGCGATCATACGAAGTGTTGTGGATTTACCACAGCCGGAAGGTCCTACGAAAATAATGAATTCCTTATCTTCAATTTCAAGATTAAAATCCTTAACTGCAGCTACATCCGAGTTCGGATATACCTTGTAAATGCCTTTCAATGATAAACTTGCCATTCTTAATCCTCCTGAAATCCTTTAGATAGAGGGAAACCCTCGCCCTCTTTATCTCCCTGCGGCATACCTGCCGTTACAACATGCGACTATAATACAACAAAATCAAATGAATTACCATGTCCCATTTACACAAATAATTTTTTTGGTTTTTGTCTAATTTGCATACCAAAGCTGTTTTTCGGTGTTTTCGCCCATCAGAAAGCCTGATTTTTTCATTCTACTGTATATTTTCTATAAATCCTTCACCCATTACTTCCCTGACATCGCTCACAATAACAAATGCATCGGGGTCTGTTTTTCCAATAATGTCCAGAACGAGTGAGATTTCTTTCTTTGAAACGACACACATCAGCATATTTTTACTGTTTCTTGAATACATTCCCATCGACGAAATACCGGTTACACCTCTGTCAAGCCTGACCATTATTTCCTGTGCAATCTGTTCCGCACGGTCCGAAATAATATATGCCATCTTGGAGAATTTTAGTCCTTCCAGAATTCCGTCGGACATCTTTGAGGTAATATAAATAGCAATCGCCGCATACAGGGATTCATTGATTCCGAACACTGCAATACCGCTGAGTACGATTAATCCGTCGACAACGATAAGCAGCTGCGGTACGGAATAATGCTTTACCTTTGTATGAATCAGTGCACAGAGCAGATCGGTTCCGCCTGTAGTTGCCGAAGACGCAAATACCAGCCCGATTCCGACTCCTCCGATGACACCCCCGAATACAGCCGCCAAAAGATAATCCTGTTCAAAGATCGGATATGCCGGAATCAGTCCAAGAAACAGGGTCAATGATGCTGTGGAGAACAGTGTCCAGCCGATAAACCGCTTTCCCTTGAGTAAAAGTGCAGTCAAAAACAGAGGAATATTTAATATAAGGTTGCTGATCCAGATTGGTACTCCTCCGGATATCAGCTTTCTTGTCAGCTCCTTTATCACTATTCCGAGTCCGGTCACCCCTCCGGTAACCATTCCCATAGGGTCATAAACCATATTAATTGAAACAGCCATCATAGCTGTCCCCAACAAAATAAAAATCACGTCCCGCAGTTTTGTTTTCTTCATCATAATCGCCAGCCCCATTTTGATACAGAATCGTTATTTGACCAGATAGCTCCCCTTCACATACAGCACAGCAGCAGAAGATATCTTAATTCCGTTATTCTCTCCCGGAGAAATAAACAAATGATATTTTACCATGATATTTCCATTGGAAAACAATTCTCCTGTCGTAAGGTCTACCAGTCCGTCTGTACCGGTTACGGTTCCGCTACCGGAATAAAGGAAAAATTCTGTTCCCTCCGAAGCGTAAAAAAACTTTCCTTTTGCAATCTCCACCGCACAAAACGAAGCCGTTCCGCCGGTAATATCGTTCAGTCTGCTCTCAAGATAGCTTTTCGTAATCAGCGGATCACTGACCGAACCGGCTCCGGCTGATGCAGCGCCGACCTTTAAGCCTCCGCAGAATACCCCTGCGGCAAGCAGCACCAGTATAATTCCGATGACAACACCCTTTTTCATAACTGCCTCATTTCTTCATATATAAACAGTTTCACACCGCCCACGATAAACGGATTAATCTCCGTAATTAAAAAAGTCTTTTTCTACACTGATTATATAACCATTGTTATGACTTTCCCCCGGAATGATACAGTAACTGATGCTCCTGTTCGACAATCCTTCATAGGTTTCCAGATAGAACATTTTCTCGCTGACCGAAAGATCACTCTCACATTGTTCCCATATCGAACACAGATATGCTTTCATGCCACCGCTTTTTCTGACCTGTTCCATTAGATCCTCCCGAAGAAAATCTGTGTATGTGCTGCTTTTCATAGACTCATTTATAAACTGCAGATATACCTGCTCAGGCATAATTGTATAGTAATCCGGTCGGACAGGAAGTATTTCTTCCAATGCCTCCAGTACCATATCGTATGCCCGGGCTGATTCAAAATATCCATACAGCGAAGACAGCGAAGTAATCTGCGGCACCGATGCGTTTACCAGAATCATTTTCTGATACAATGCAGTTGACAAGGTAAGTCTCGTATCCGACGGAATCTCCATAAAGCGCAGGGATACTTTTTTACAGTCAATCACAGTTAGGAAAACATGGTTCAGTGTCCCGGAGGCTTCTCCCGTTACAAATACAATCTGTACTGCATTTTCCTTTGCTTTCTTGTCCGACGATACCGGCAGTTCCGTCACCACTGTCAGTCCTAATGTACCCCCACTGTTAACTGCGAAAATGCCGTGTATCATTGCCGGCACTATCATCATTGTAATAAAAAAGAGCAGAGCACAGCACGCTGTACCCAGCGCGATGCGGACTACTCTTACTGCAGAATTTTGCTTCATGCCAGTCCCTTCCGTCACAACAGTACTTAACCCGAATGCGCCTACGGTGTTGTTGGGCTGATTGCCTGCGCCGGGTCCGTTTCCTTTGTCTGGTCAGCTGCCTGCG
>CAZRRN010000041.1:3783-21846 GCA_964602475.1 uncultured Lachnospiraceae bacterium
TGCCTGCGCCGGGTCCGTTTCCTTTGTCTGGTCAGCTGCCTGCGTCGGATCCGTTTCCTTTGTCTGGTCTGTATCCGCCTTTGGCGGTTCTGTCATGACCTTATCCGCTGCACCTGCAGGAATCCCGTTCTCCACCAGAAGCTCTTCTTCCGCAATGGCTCTCCCGGAATTATCGTTAAGAACCGGTGCCTTACTAATCCCTGTAAAGGGAAGAATAATTATCGCTCCCGCAAGCATCACCGCTGTGGAAAGAACCGCAAATGCCATTTGCTTCTTTCGAACCATTCTGGGCATCGCCTGTTCCAGTGCTGTCATTAGCTGTCCCGGTGAAACAAATCTTCTGTATTCCGCAGGCTGAAGACAACGCCGGATTATTTTTTTCATTGAGGGAGAAAGCTTCTTCTCCGTTTCTTTATTCAATACACTGGATCCTGTCAGCATAAAGCACATCAGAATCCCCACTGCTGCTGCATTCTTCTCCCAGCCTCGTCCGTTTTCATCGGAAAAGTAAATTCCCTCCGGCTCCACCAGCTTCATCCTGCCGTCATCCGTAACCAAAATGTTCTGAGCAACAATACTCTTCGGAGCTACCGTCAGATGCCTGTCATACAGTTCTTTCAGAAGAAGGCATACATCCGTTGTAAGTCCGCGAACCTGATCTTCCGAAAAAATCCCATTCCTCACTAATGCTCCGTTCAGGCTTTCTCCGACAACGTACTCGCGAACCAGAACACAGCTTCTTCCTTCTTCATAAAACCCAATCTTGCGCGGAATACAGGTCAGTACCAGAAGATCCATAACATCCGACTCCGCCCTCAGATCCTCTGCTGCAGCTCCCGATGCTACTACAATAATTACCTTTGATTCATCCATTCGGTAAGCCGCAAGAAAAATCTTCTTGTCCGGACGGTTGAGAAGACAAAATACCGGCATATAAACATCCGTAATCTGCTCCGGAAGCTCTTCACTCCACAGCAAAATCAACCGCTGTTCTCTGTCGTTCTTTTTACTTTCAGCTGCATCTTGGTTCATCATCGCTCTTCCATTCTAAAGCATATGCCCCGGATAAGAACCGGATTCTGATTCCGCTTACCGGGTCATGATACTTCTGTACTGATTATCAGCCAAAACTAATTACCGGCTACTTTAGTGAACTGCTCACGGCTAAAGTCATGAGAATGCACTGACTATTTATCCAACAGTATTTCCATAAAAAGCGAATCCGTCACCGTTAGTCGACAAATATCACCATATTTATTTTGCACCATTCCAAATAAAAAAGCAAGTAATAATTCCCTATCCGCTATTCAAGTTTTTGATAACCTTTTTTCAATATTATTTTATCGTTATTCGATATTTTATTGTTGACATTCAACCTGTTATGTAGTATTATCACCCTAAGGATGCGCATCCTGATTATTACAATTTTCCCGGGAGGATTATTATTATGCAGAAGACACGACTTGCCGTTTTTACCGCAGCACTGATTAATGTTATTTTTTTCATTGGAATTGCTGTCATTCTTTCAGTTCCTTTTATTCTCCGGTATGCCGCCGGTTTCAGCCTGATCTTCCGGCAGTATTACTGGTCGATGGTTGTTCTGTTCCTGCTGTCCGGAATTCTTGCAGACCTGATTTTTTTTGAACTGCGGAACATTTTCCGAACGGTACTGAACGGCAATCCGTTTGTAATCTCCAACGTCGGTGCACTAAGGCGCATGGGGTATTACGGATTTGCCATTGCCGTACTGACATTAATCCGGCTTTTTTTCGATATCACTCCCGCAGTTCTTGTGGTAATTCTGGTCTTTACCATTGCCGGGCTCTTTTCACTGGTTCTTTCCCAGGTTTTTCATCAGGCAGTCAACTATAAGCTTGAGAACGACCTGACCGTCTAGGAGGTGCTGCATGGGAATCGTAATTAACTTGGATGTCATGATGGCCAAACGTAAAAAGGGGCTGAATGAGCTCTCTCAGGAGATCGACCTGACTCCGGCCAATCTGTCAATTCTGAAGAACAACAAAGCAAAAGCAATCCGTTTTTCAACTTTGGAAGCACTTTGCAACCGGCTGAACTGCCAGCCCGGCGACATTCTTGAGTATGTTGCGGAGGAGCCTGCCCGCGAGGACGGATATGATAATTAAATGTGCGGAACAAGGTTCCGCACGGAAATGAGGATCTTATGAATCAGAATGAATCTGTTAACGACCGGCCGGCTGATGGGTTGAAGCCTGCTGTACCATCTTTTTCGTTGTCACAAAAGCTTCATTCCATGTTCCCACTGTTCGGCAGCATTGCGCTGCTGCTCGGGGTCTTATTTACCGCCTGTTTTTATAAAGCCGGTATCGGAATCAGCTACCCTGTTTATGTAATTTTTGCTGTTTTCTTTTTACAGAAGACCGCAGACAGCCTTCGGAACTGTCAAAGTGCTTCTACCGATGAGGAACTAAAGCATTATACGATAACCGCTCCCGAGAAGAAACGTTCATTGAAAGGAATTCCGTACGATGTTGCGGCTATGCTGGTTGCGCTCTCAACCGTTTATACAGACAGGACATTTTTCCACTTCTTTAGTACAATCGGGATCCTGCTGCTTTTGGAATGTGCTTTTCTTGCAGTTCTTTTTGACGGACAGAATCTGGTACGAAGCTTCTCGACAAGGCTTTCCGAACTATTTTTGGTTCCGTTAGCAGCCCTCGCTAATTTTCCCTACGCAATCATAGACAGTTGTTCGTTTCTTAAAAGAACACGCCTTTTGAAAAATGAAAAAGCCCGCCAGATTCTTCTTGGAATTGTAATTGCAGTTCCTCTTCTGATTATTGTACTTTCGCTGCTTGCAAGTGCAGACATGATCTTCAGTCACCTGACCGGCGAGGTACTAAGCCGGATCTTCCGCTCTGCGGATCCTGTTCTGATTCTGCTTCAGACTCTGCTGATTTTTATATGTCTTTATAGCTTTTTTAGCGGAGCTGCCTGGCTTTTCGACTATAAAAATAAAGCTACCGGACAGGAAAAGCCTCTAAAAGCCTCCCCTTCTCTGACAGCGATTACCGTCAGCACCCTGCTTACCGTAATTTACCTGATTTTCTGCGGTATCCAAGTGATTTACCTGTTCGGCGCCGGTAATGTTACTCTTCCGGCTGATTATACTTATGCCGAATACGCACGACAGGGATTTTTCCAGCTGCTGGCTGTCACTTTACTGAACATTCTGATTGTCCTGCTCTGTCTGCGTGCTTCCGAGAGCAGTCCCGTATTAAAAGCTGTGCTGACAGTCATGTCCGCCTGCACCTATATAATGATTGCCTCTGCAGGGATGCGGATGCTCCTTTATGTATCTGCTTACGATCTCTCCTTCCTGCGGATTCTGGTTCTCTGGTTTCTGGTCGTCAACACCTTTCTGATGACCGGAGCCTTACTCACCATTTATCGGCCCGGCTTTCCGTTGTTCCGCTACTGTGTTGCCGTAGTCTCGGTAAGTTATATACTGCTGGTATTTTCCCGTCCGGACAATCTGATTGCCTCTTACAACCTGTCTCCGGAACGTGATCCGGACAAAGTGGATACCTGCTACCTGTCAGAGCTTTCTTCCGATGCTGCGCCGGTGCTTTTGGAGGAACTGCACAACATCCTTCAGAACGGAATTCCCCAACATAATTACAACGACTCTGGTTCTGCTTCGGTTTATCAGCGTTATTTGGCTCTTTCCGACTACAGAGACAGGATTTACAGCGATACGAAGGACAACGGCTTTCGCGGATATAATATTTCCAGAGCACGGGCTTTGACACTGCTTAAAGAATATGATCTCCTGCCCGAAGAAAAGAGCTCGCCGCAGACTTTGCCAAGCTCGTAACAAAATGATTCTTGACAAGGCTCTTCTACTGAATGATAATAAACAAATGGCTGCATCGGTCCGTCGGAGCGGTGCAGTACATTTTTAAAGTGGGAGTTAAATCTTGAAAAGAAGCGGCCGTATAGAAATCAATTCAAAAAAATACAGGATAGTATTCTGCATTCTTACCTTTCTTTTACCCGTTCTGACTCTGGCTCTTGTTGCGGTCGATTTGTTTTTGTTCTGCATCCCCCAGGTTGTCTTCTATCTGTTTACTGCCGTCTCCGCTGCAGTCTGCCTCCTTTTTTTTCGCTGTTTTCATGGCAGGAAGTTTTTTTGCATTCTATCAATTGTCTTTGTGATTCTGATTACCGGAGCCGCAACACTTTCAATCTATATTAATCCGTATTTCAATAGTGTTTCGATGCATTCCTATGGAAATACCGATGATTATGATACTTTTTATACTTATAAAGAAGCCACCGAAGACCTGGCGTATATCATTCGCAGTATCGAGCAGATTCACCCGATTGCCGAAGATGCATTCCCGGCCGTGATGACCGAAGCTTATAACGAACAGCTGCAGCTTTTATCCGGACTTTCTTCGATTGCGCTGATCGATGTCTGGAGGGCAGCAGAAACAATCCTGTCTTCCATTTCCGATGCCCACACCGCCTGTTACCCGTATTTTGCAGAGCCTCATTACCTTCGCACGGTTCAGCAGAACCGTGATCTTAACCGTACCCTGATTGCCATTAACGGAGAATCCCTTTCCGAGCTGGTTCAAAACCGGTCCGGACTCTTCTCCTATGAAATGCAAAGCTATGCTGCTGCCGGTCTTGGGAATAAGGTCATCCAACTGGAATGGATGACGTATTTCGGATATGATCTTTCCTCCGGTGTGACATACCGCTATGAAGATTCAGACGGACAGAGCTACGAAGAAACCTGTTATACGGAAGATTTTATCACGCTGGAGGAATACTACACTCTGTACGATATGACTGCTTCCTCCTATGTCCCTTGGGAATACAGCATTCATCCGGAAGAAGATTATGCAGTACTTACACTCGACAGCTGTAATTACAGCAGAGAATACTGTCGTCTGCTCGCTGATTTCTTTACCGAGGTGAAAGAAAACGGAATCGATTATATTGCTGTTGATCTGCGTGGGAATGGTGGCGGAAATTCGATGGTTGCAAATGAATTCCTTCGTTATCTCGATATCGACAGCTACAACACCGAGACATTTCACTGGCGGCTCGGCAGGATCAGCTTTGACGTCGATGACAATCCAATCAGTAATGATCGCTTTGAGGAGCTTATCTTTACCGGCGATCTGTATGTACTGACAGACACCGTTTCTTTCAGCTCCGCCATGCTCTTTGCGCAATATGTGACTGACAATGAGCTTGGCACTCTGATTGGAGAAGCTCCCGGAAATAACCCGAACGGCTATGGAGATATTGTAACTCTTCAGCTTCCAAACAGTAGTCTTCTGTTCTGTGTTTCAACAAAGCGGTTTACCCGCGCAGATCCATCCAACGGAGATGTTGTTTCTCCTGATATTTACTGTGACGGCGATCTCGCATTCGAGGTTTTTCTGGATACCATCGTACAGTAGGCGCTACACCCCGCCATATAGAAGTTCTCCTTTGTTATTTGAACTATATACCGGTAAAAAGAAACGCATAAAACAGACCTTTGCCATCTGTTTTATGCGTTTTTAATTACGACTCGTTATTTACGCAGCTCCTGCAGGGAATGAACCTGCAGCTTGCCCTGCTTCTTTACTGCGGATATTCCTTCCGCAGTTGCCTTGGCAGCTGCCATGGTGGTAATATACGGAACATGCGCCTTAATCGCATTCTTTCGAATGTAACTGTCATCAAATACCTTTTCTTTTCCGGCCGGTGTATTAATGATCAACTGAATTTCACCGTTCATAATGGCATCGACAATATTCGGACGTCCTTCCTGTATCTTGAAAATCTTCTTCACCGGAATTCCTGCAGACAGAATTGTGTCATAGGTTCTTCCGGTTGCAAGAATCTTAAATCCGCATTCGTCGAATACTCTTGCAATATCGGCAACCTCAGGCTTATCCGCGGAGTTCACACTGAACAGTACCGTGCCTTCGAGGGGAAGCTTTGTCTGCGTTGCTTCCTGTGCTTTATAAAAAGCTTCGCCAAAGCTGGTTGCAAGTCCGAGTACCTCTCCGGTAGACCGCATCTCCGGTCCGAGCAGCGGATCGACCTCAGGAAACATGTTGAACGGAAATACCGCTTCCTTTACACCATAGTGGTCGTAGGTCTTTTCCTTCAGCTCCGGTACCGGTGAAGGTTTCCCGGTCAGCTCCGATGTAATAATCTGGGTCGCAAGCTTTACCATGTTGATGTCACAAACCTTGGACACCAGCGGTACAGTACGGGAAGCACGCGGATTTGCCTCAATCACATAAACCTTATCGTCTTCAATTGCGTACTGCATATTCATCAGACCACGGACTTTCATTTCGACCGCTATCTTTCTGGTATATTCTTTAATTGTATTCAGATTCTTTTCTGAAAGATTCTTTGATGGCAGGATGCATGCCGAATCTCCCGAATGGATTCCGGCAAGTTCAATATGCTCCATGACTGCAGGTACGAAAGCATGGGTTCCGTCGCTGATTGCATCTGCTTCCACCTCTGTTGCGTGCTTCAGGAACCGGTCAATCAGAATCGGACGGTCGGGTGTTACACCGACTGCCGCCAGCATATATCCGCGCATGCTTTCCGGATCATGAACGACTTCCATACCACGTCCGCCAAGGACAAAGGATGGGCGAACCATAACCGGATATCCGATCCGTTCTGCGATTGCAAGGGCTTCTTCCACAGTCGTCGCCATTCCTGCTTCCGGCATGGGAATCCCAAGCTTCTCCATCATTGTACGGAACAGATCACGGTCTTCTGCCATATCGATGACTGCAGGCGGTGTTCCGAGAATATTCACACCTGCCTTTTCCAGATCATCTGCAAGATTCAGCGGTGTCTGACCGCCGAACTGTGCGATTACTCCGACCGGCTTCTCTTTCTCATGAATGCTTAAGACATCCTCAAGCGTCAGCGGCTCAAAATATCGCTTGTCTGATGTATCATAATCGGTCGAAACCGTTTCTGGATTACAGTTTACTATAATAGTCTCAAATCCGAGCTCACGCAGGGCAAATGCTGCATGTACGCAACAGTAATCAAACTCAATTCCCTGTCCGATCCGGTTCGGACCTCCACCCAGAATCATGATTTTCGGACGATCCTGTGAGGATTCTGATTGATCTGCTGCATTATAGGTTGAAAAATAATATGCTTTATCTTTGGTTCCGCTGACATGTACTCCTTCCCAGCCTTCGGTTATACCATAGGAAAGGCGTAATGCACGGATTCCCGTTTCCTTGACCTTCAGAAGGCTTGAAAGGTATTTATCTGCAAATCCGTCCTTTTTCAGCTCTGACATGCGATCCTTCGTTAGCAGTCCGGCAAGATCGCCGCAAGCACCTTCGACAAATCCGGACTTAGCCGCATCTGTCAGAAGCTGTTCCTCTTCCTCTACAAGTTCTTTCATCTGTTCGATGAAATAATGCTTGATTTTAGTCAGCTGGAACAGTTCTTCTACGGTAGCGCCCTTTCGAAGTGCCTCGTACATGACAAACTGGCGCTCACTAGTTGCAGTATGGAGCATTTCAATCAGTCTGTCCTTGGTCAGCTCATGAAAATTCTTCGCAAATCCAAGTCCGTAGCGTCCCGTCTCCAGACTTCTGATTGCCTTCTGGAATGCTTCTTTGTAAGTCTTTCCGATGCTCATGACTTCGCCTACGGCACGCATCTGCGTTCCGAGCTTATCTTCTGCACCTTTGAATTTTTCAAATGCCCAGCGGGCAAATTTGATTACAACAAAATCCCCACCCGGCTTATACTGATCCAGTGTTCCGTGAACTCCACAGGGAATCTCATCCAGCGTCAGACCGGAAGCAAGCATTGCCGAAACAAGCGCAATCGGAAAACCGGTTGCTTTGGAAGCCAGCGCGGACGAGCGGGAGGTTCTCGGATTTATTTCAATTACAACCACGCGGTCTGTTACCGGATCATGCGCAAACTGTACATTGGTTCCTCCGATTACTTCAATCTTCTCAACAATGCTGTATGCCATTTTCTGCAGCTTCTTCTGCAGCTCTTCGGAAATGGTCAGCATCGGAGCGGAGCAGAACGAATCACCGGTATGTACCCCGACCGGATCGATATTTTCAATGAAGCAGACAGTAATCATGTTGTTCTTGGCATCCCGTACCACTTCAAGCTCAAGCTCTTCCCAGCCAAGGATTGATTCCTCCACCAGTACCTGTCCAACGATACTTGCCTGAAGTCCGCGGGCTATTACGGTTTTCAGTTCTTCTACGTTATACACCATTCCGCCGCCGGCTCCGCCCATCGTATAAGCCGGGCGCAGAACAACCGGATAACCGATTCTCTCTGCAATGGCAAGACCTTCCTCTACACTGTATGCTACTTCACTGCGCGCCATCCCGATTCCGAGACTGTTCATGGTCTTCTTGAATTCAATACGATCCTCGCCGCGTTCGATGGCATCCACCTGCACACCGATTACTTTCACGTTGTATTTATCCAGAATCCCTGCAGAAGCAAGCTCCGAGCAAAGGTTCAGTCCAGACTGTCCGCCAAGATTCGGCAGAACTGCGTCAGGTCGCTCCTTCGCAATAATCTGCTCCAGCCGTTCAACATTCAGCGGCTCGATATAAGTCACGTCTGCCGTTGCAGGGTCGGTCATAATTGTTGCCGGATTGGAATTAACCAGAACAATCTCATAGCCAAGACTGCGAAGAGCCTTACATGCCTGTGTTCCGGAATAATCAAATTCACATGCCTGTCCAATAATAATCGGACCCGACCCGATAATCAGTACCTTATGAATATCTGTTCTTTTTCCCATCTTATCCTCCATCGAAGCGATTTTTGCGGAGATCTGCTATGAGAAATTTGCGAATGCAATTTCTTATATGCAATCTTAAATTGAGGCTTCGACTCAATTTAATTATTGAAAAATCAGCGCATCTGCGTGATTTTTCAATTTATCCTCCATCGAAGCGATTTTTGCGGAGATCTGCTTCCTTTTATTCTTTTCCGTTCCAGCAATAGGTGCAAAGCTTGCACTGGTCGATTCCGACTGCATCGCACATATCGTCCAGACGGTTAAATGCCAGTGTTGTAAAATTCAACTGCTTACGGATGACTTCCAGCATTTCTTTATAATTCGTACTTTCCGGATTCGCATAATCGGCAAGTACTTTTTTCATAACGTCTGCCGGAGGGTTTTTTCCGCAGGAGCCGCTGCAGGTATCGCAGCCTGCATCAGTTTTCGGAACCTCACCAACGGTTGTTCCACCGGTCTCCCAGCCTTCACGTTCAGCGATTACCCGGCGGGTAATCAGATCCATTTCCGAAGAGGATCGTGAGAAATTCAAGTATTTACATCCATGCAGTAACGGCGGACAGGCCGGACGGATATGAACCTCTTTCGCTCCGCTGCTGTAAAGAAATTCGGTAGTTTCCCTCAACTGGGTTCCGCGTACAATGGAATCGTCAATGAGCAGAAGACGCTTGCTTCGAATCAGTGCATCGACCGGAATCAGCTTCATTTTGGCAATCAGATTTCTCTGTGACTGGTTGGTTGGCATAAAGGACCGCGGCCAGGTCGGAGTGTATTTGATAAATGGCCGGGCAAACGGAATTCCCGAAGCATTCGCATATCCAATCGCATGCGGTGTCCCCGAGTCAGGTACTCCTGCCACCAGATCCGGTTTCACATTGTCCCTCTTTGCCAGCTTTTCTCCACAGTGATACCTCATTGCTTCGACACTGACTCCCTCATAAGCAGAGGTCGGATAACCGTAGTATACCCAGAGAAAAGTACATATTTTCATGTCCTTCATCGGCTGCCGGACAGTTTCCACAGTTTCCGGAGTGATATAAACGATTTCTGCCGGTCCGAGTTCCTTATAATCCGTATATCCAAGATTCAGATAGGCAAAGCATTCAAAAGAAGCACAGAAAGCGCCTTTTTTCTTTCCGATGACAAGAGGTGTTCGTCCCATCCGATCTCGAGCAGCGTATATCCCCTCCGGTGTCAGGAGCAGAATCGTCATGGAACCGTCGATTACTTCCTGTGCGTACCTGATACCGTCAGCGATGGTATCCTTCTGGTTGATAATTGCCGCTACAAGCTCCGTGGGATTGATGTCGCCTCCGCTCATCTCAAGAAAATGAGGATTCCCGTGCTTGAAAATGTCAGCTATAAGCTCACACATGTTATTAATTTTACCGACCGTTGTAATCGCGTAGGTTCCAAGATGCGAACGTACCATCAACGGTTGCGGTTCGTTATCGGAAATACAACCGATTCCGAGTCTGCCCTCCATCTCGCCGAACTCCCGATCAAATTTCGTGCGAAACGGAGAATTTTCAATGTTGTGTATTGCCCGGTTAAAGCCGTTCTCCCCGTAAACCGCCAGTCCACCGCGGCGGGTGCCGAGATGCGAATGGTAATCCGTACCGAAGAAGAGGTCAAAAACACAGCTTGTCTTTGAAGCCACACCAAATATTCCGCCCATTGGAATCTCCTTGTTTCTTCGTATATTTATTCAAACTCTTGTTCCTTGTGAGAGTATACGAGAAAGAAGGTTCAATGTCAAGTAACAATCTCTAATTTTCGCAGGTTAACAATCCTTACGCATTTCTGTTATACTACGCCCTTCTGCAGCATAATGTTGGCATATAAGGCGCTCTCTCCGGTTGCGATCACAGCATACGCGGTTCGCGCCTCCTCGTAGAATCTGAAACGTTCAATCTGACCGACTGCCTTGGCACCCCGTTCGTCTGCCTCACTTACAAGCCGGGTATATTCCTCCCAGATCGGAGTCTTAACAGGATCGTTCTTCATAACCTCCATCAGCTGTACCGGATGCTCCACATAGGTATCTAACGGAAATACCTTTAATATGGCTTCAAGAATGTCACAGGTACCGTGCCCGTCCATTCGGATTACAATCGCATTCTTTCCGATGGATTCCGACGGAAAATTACCGTCTGCAATCACAATCCTGTCACTATGTCCCATTTCGCATAACACCTTCAGCAGCTCTGGGGATAGGATTTTAGGAATTCCTTTTAACATAAGTTTGTCTCCTCATAATGTTTTTGTATAGATTAGAAAACCGTTCGGTATGATTTGAAGACTGCGTTAATCCCACAAATCTTCAAAGCCCTTTGCTTCTTTCCAGAGAAATACCTGTCCTTTAATCAGACGACAGTTTTTATCTGCTTTTTCTATTCGTTTCATTTCCTCCGCTGTCAGCGGGTCCTCTGTCACACAATTCAGATTCGCAGCATACTGCGGTTCTTTGACGGAAAATGGAATCGGAATCTGTCCGCGTTGTACAGCCCATTTCAGACAGATTATTGCAGGATGAACATGATGTGCCTCCGCAGCCTCAAGAATTTCAGGCATCTGTGTATCCACAACATCGCAGTCGGTTCTATCTCGTTCCGGACGGGACGGTGAACCGATCGGGCAGTACCCGATTGGCAGTATATTGTGCTTTACGGCGTAATCGAACAGCTCCGGTTGCTGAAAGGACGGGTGGCACTCCATTTCCAGTGCTGCAGGCTGAATCCTGCAAAGCGGAAGAATCTGTTCCAGTTTTTTAACCGTCATATTTGACATTCCGATATAACGGACCAGTCCAAGTTCCACCAGCTGTTCACACTGTCTCCAGGTCTTCATATATTCGTCAACGGAGAACGGTTTGGAATCCGGATTTCTGGAATCCCCGTCACAGTGCGGAGCATGATAATTCGGAAACGGCCAATGAACAAAAAATAAGTCCAGCTGCGTAAGCCGCAAATCCTTCAGACTTTGCTTGCAGGAGGCAATCACCTCGTTGTGCTTATCGTTCCATACCTTGGAGGTAATGAACAATTCCTCTCTGGTAACGATTTTTTCCTCAAAGACACGCTCCAGAACTTCTCCGATTCTGTCTTCATTCTGGTAGACTGCGGCACAGTCAACCAGCCGGTATCCATACTTTATTGCTCCATACACCGCTTCCGACACCTGCTCTGCGTTGTATTTATCTGATCCAAAGGTTCCCAGACCGATTCCCGGTATTCTCTCTCCGGAAAATAGTTTACGTCTTGGTACCATGAAAAGCTCTGCTTTTTCTTTCATTCTTTCCTCCATGCCTTGATTCTCTTATCTTTCTTATCTCACTCCGGAAAAACCACTGCAACTTTTCCACAGTTTCCTTCCGCCATCAGACGATAGGCTTCTGCTGCCTGATCCAGAGAAAATTCGTGTGTAATCAACTCTTCGGGATGTATGTTCCAGCGTACCAGACGCTCTACAAGTTCCTCCATTTTCCAGAGTGAAGTCACCCAGGAACCATAGATTGTTTTCTGTCCATGAATAATATCCGGACTCGGATTGAATGTGCAGGTACCACCCTCCCCGACGAATGCAATCTTTCCCCATTCTCTGGCAGCACGGATAGCCAGCTGCCGGCCGGCATCATTTGCGCTGCAGTCTATGGTACGTTCACAGCCTTTCCCGCCTGTTACTTCAAGTATCTGCTGCAGAGTATTCTCACCCGGTGTAAATACCTCGTCAACCAGATTAAGCTTTTTTGCCAGTTCAATACGGTAAGGATTCATTTCAACACCAATCAGCTTATCCGCTCCCATCGCTTTCGCAAGCATCAATGCCGCGAGTCCGACCGGTCCAAGTCCTGTCACAAGTACTGTGTCGTTTCCACATACACCGATTTTCTCAATCGCCTCGTATACGGTTCCGAACCCACAGGCAACCTGTGCACCATCCTTATAGGTAAGTTCATCCGGAAGTGCAATCAAGTCCTTCTCATCCGCCAAAATATAAGGAGCCATACCGCCGTTTCGCTGCCATCCGTAGGCCTGACGGAATTTGCTCTTGCATGAAATAAAGTATCCGCGTCGGCAGTCATTGCATACACCGCAACCGGAAATGTGATAAACAATAACTCTGTCACCTTTCTTAAAGCGTTTCAGACCCTCTCCTTCTTCTACAATAAGTCCGCAGGGCTCATGACCGGCCACCATACCAGGGATATACCCTTCCGGTCCCTTCCCTGTATGTTCTCTGTAGATACAACGGATATCACTTCCGCAGATTGTTGTTGCTTTGGTCTGTATCACCACCTGACCGTATCCCGCTACGGGGCGTTCGAATTCCTTTAGTTGTACCGAGCTGTCGCCCGGTAAAATTGCACCCATCATTGTTTTCATATTTTTCCTTTCATCCTTTTCCTATCTATGTTAGTATGTTCTTTTGTTTAACTACTCACTCAGTATACTTCCTGTGAATGATTTATTTCAGAGATAAATCTGCCATTTTTGCAAATTTGATGTCGTATTTATATAGCTTTTTCAGGCTGCCCGAAGTATAATAAAATTAAATCCATTATGCGAAGAAAGCTGCGCAGAATTGAGGAGAGTGTGAAAGATAAATCTTTCTGCGCAGAATTGAGGAGAGTGTATGCAGACGAAATACTCCGGCTTAGATCTTCATTTTCAGTTCGAAGAGCATACGGTTCATGCCCTGAACATCATATTCGAACGCTTTACACGAACGATACCGCTACACAGTCACGGAAACGGCTGCTATGAGATTCATTTCATTCCTTACGGTTATGGCAAACTGCAGGTACAGGAGCATTTTTTTGAAATTGTTCCAAACACACTTTATGTTACGGGACCGCGCGTAGAGCATGCACAAACCCCGATTCCCGATAATCCTATGCAGGAATACTGTATCTATCTGAAAATCAACCGGCAGAAAAAGGCTCCTGTTTCACCACTGATGGATAGCTTTCTTGCGACACGGTTCTGGTTCGGGCAGGACAGGCAGAACAGTCTTGCACTAATCACTCAGCTTTTTGATGAGCTTGAGCACCACCGGATCGGCTACCTTCGGCAGACGGAGTTGCTGCTTTCCCAGCTGATTATTTCACTGGTACGCAATTATGAGAACTGTAATCCTGCACAGCCTGTGGCTCTTTCTTCAGGCATTAACGACAGCAAGTCTGTAATAATTGAGGATTATTTTCTGTACGAGTATTCGCAGCTTTCTCTGGAAGCTCTGTCAGCACGGCTCGGACTTTCGGCAAGACAGACCCAGCGTTTGCTGCAGGAATACTATGGAAGCACCTTTCAGCAAAAAAAAAGCGAAGCACGTATGTCTGCCGCCGCCACTCTTCTTGGGGACAGATCAAGAAGTATTACTTCGATTTCGGATACACTCGGGTATTCCTCTCCGGAACACTTCTCAGGAAGCTTTCAAAAATATTACGGAACGTGCCCCCGGGAGTTTCGAAAAAATCTTCTCGACAAAAATCAGTAAAAAGTTCTTGACAATCATTTTAACCCGCGCTATAATGCAACCCATAAACCAACGAGTAAGAAGAGTATCCGATCTACAGGAATTTCACAGAGAGCTACCGACGCTGGGAAGGCAGCAGTTCCGGATTTGGAGAATGGACTTACGAGGGCAGTAGGAAAGCGCAGATGCGTTAGTAATGACTGACGGCGGCTCGAGTCGTTAACAGCAGAGCATAGTTGTGTGGCTATGATTGAGAGGTTAAAGCATGTATGATGCATGTTTAACAATTTGGGTGGTACCGCAGAGATAACAGTCTTTGTCCCATATTTGGGGCAAGGACTTTTTTTATATCCTTATGTTGAAAGCCAGCCTGAAGAACACACAAATAAAATAAAAGGAGAAATACTATGAGCACAAAAATCCCGTACAAAATATTTTTATCAGAAGACGAGCTTCCGAAGCAATGGCAGAATCTCCGTGCAGATATGAAAGAAAAACCGGAACCGTTCTTGAATCCCGGAACCGGGAAGCCCTGCACGAAAGAAGAACTTGAGCATGTATTCTGCTCCGAAGTGTGTGATCAGGAATTAAACACAACTGACCGTTTTATTGACATTCCCGAAGGCATCCAGTCCTTTTACAAGATGTATCGTCCTTCACCGCTTGTTCGTGCTTACTGTCTGGAGAAGCTTCTGGATACCCCTGCAAAGATTTATTACAAATTTGAAGGAAATAATACCTCAGGCTCACATAAGCTGAATTCTGCTGCTGCACAGGCCTATTATGCAAAGAAGCAGGGACTTACCTCAGTAACCACAGAAACCGGAGCCGGTCAGTGGGGAACTGCACTTTCTATGGCATGTGCATATTACGGACTGGATCTGACCGTTTACATGGTTAAGGTCTCTTCCGAACAGAAGCCGCATCGTAAGGCAGTAATCCAGACCTATGGCGGAAAAGTAATTCCGTCTCCTTCCGACACCACTGCGATTGGTCGTAAAATTCTTGCTGAATTCCCGGGAACAGGCGGATCTCTGGGCTGTGCAATCTCTGAAGCAATTGAAGTAGCAACAACAACACCGAATTGTCGTTATGTACTCGGAAGCGTACTGAATCATGTTCTTCTTCATCAGTCGGTTATTGGTCTGGAGACGAAGCTTGCATGTGAAAAATATGATATCCAGCCGGACATCATTATCGGCTGTGCAGGTGGCGGATCGAATCTCGGCGGTCTGATTACTCCGTTTATGGCAGACAAGCTGAACGGTAAAAATAATATTGAGTTTATCGCGGTAGAACCTGCTTCCTGCCCGTCTTTAACCCGTGGTCGTTATGCGTTTGACTTCGGCGATACCGGTAAAATTACTCCTCTTATGCGGATGTATACACTGGGCAATGGCTTTATTCCTTCCGCAAACCATGCCGGCGGCTTACGCTACCACGGAATGAACACCGTACTTTCCAAGCTCTATCATGACGGACAGATGACTGCCCGTGCAGTGGAACAAACCAAAGTATTCGAAGCCGCAACCATGTTTGCAAAGTGCGAAGGAACACTTCCTGCTCCGGAATCTTCTCATGCAATCCGCACTGCCATCGATGAGGCATTGAGATGCAAAGAGACCGGCGAAGCAAAGACCATCGTGTTCGGTCTGACCGGTACCGGATATTTTGATATGACTGCCTATACCGCTTATAATAATGGCACCATGACCGATTACATCCCGACAGATGCCGATCTGGAACGCGGCTTTGCTTCTCTTCCGAAGATCAGCGAATAAGGTGATTTTTTACCGTCAATGGATAAGGTGATTCCTTACTTGCTACTTTTTATAAAATGAATTATAATAGGTACGCGGTTTTTGACTGCGTACCTGTTCTTTTATCGGAATAAAAGGAGTATTTATGCCACGTTCGATCCTGTTCAAACGAATATTTTCCGGACTTCTAATTCTGGGTCAGCTTGTTCTTCTGATCTTTGTCAGCCTTCCCCTTCAAGCTTCAGCGGAGGAATATAGTGAAGTCATCTGGCCGGCAGGTCCGGAGGTCAATGCACAGTCTGCTATTGTAATGGAAGCTAATACCGGTCTTATTTTGTATTCTAAGGATATTTATTCCGCATATTATCCGGCCAGTATCACAAAGATTATGACCGCACTTCTTGCTTTGGAGAATTGTTCACTGAACGAAATCATGACCATGAGCGTAGATGCAGAAATGAATGTCTATGGCAGCCGTGTCGGTCTGGTTCGCGGTGAATCCATCACAATGGAATCTGCATTATATGCTGTTCTTCTGGAATCTGCCAATGAGGTTACCTATGGTGTGGCAGAACATGTCGGCGGAACCTATGAGAATTTTGTTGCCATGATGAATGAACGTGCAGCGGAGCTTGGATGTGTGAATACTCACTTTGTAAATCCACACGGACTCCACGAGGAAGGACATTACGTCTGTGCATACGATATGGCTCTGATTAGTCAGGCCGCCATTGCCATTCCCGAATTTCGTAAAATATCCGGAACAAGGACCTATACCATTCCGGCTACCAATAAAAATGTGGCACGCCCAATGGCGCACCACCACAGTATGATTAGAAAAACCATTTCATATGAATATGCCATCGCAGGTAAAACAGGAGCAACAAATGAAGCCCTGAATACACTTGTTACCTTTGCCGAGAAGGATGGTCTGCTCTTAATATGTGTCGTACTACGGGTTGATACTACCGACCATATGTACGAAGATACCATCAACCTCTGCAATTTCTGCTTTGAAAATTTTACCTCTTATAATATTAAGGAAAACGAGCTCGGAGATAACGCTGCATTTGCTTCGCTTTTTTCAACCGCTTCGGAATTTACTGTCACCGAATCGGAACCGATTCTCAGCATTGATTCTGACAGCATGATTGTTCTTCCGAATACTGCTTCCTTCGATGATACATCAAAGACCGTCAATTTCACGCCTCTGGAAGAATTCTACCATGGAGATAATACAATCGGAACCGTAAATTACAGCTACGGCGGCGTATTTGTCGGCTCTGCGGACGTTGTATACTATAACTCAGGGTATCCAATCAACTCCACGGTATTTCTTGAACTCTGGCCGAAATTCCTTGTAACTCCCTCAGATGCAGATACCGAGGAATACGCCGAGATTCTTTCTCTTCATCTTCCCGATGAGCCGTCTCCAACGCCGGCTGTCATATCGGAAGAGTTACCTGACAAAAGCGGAGAAACTGTTCTTGGCCGCAGAGAAATGATTATCGGCGGTGCCGCCGCACTCATTCTGCTTTTTATCGCAGTCTACCTGATCTGCTTTGAACTGCCCTATCGCAGAAAGCACCGTAAATAACAAATATTACAAACAATACTCTTGCCTGCCTGTCAAAGAAAATGTTGTAAACAATAGCTCTTACTGACCTGCCGCTGCAAACATCGCTGCAATTTCCTCTGGTGTCAAAGCTTTATTCGGATCATCCGATATCAAATTCTGAAGTGCTTCGGACATGACCGGTTCAGGCACTTCCATTTCTGTACTTGCTGTTTCGTATACTTCCGATTCAACTGCTTCCGGTTCAGGCACTTCCATTTCTGTACTTACCGTTTCGTATACTTCTGAATCAGCTGCTTCCGGTTCAGGCACTTCCATTTCTGTACTTACCGTTTCGTATACTTCCGATTCAACTGCTTCCGGTTCGACAGCTTCCGGTTCAGGCACTTCCATTTCTGTACTTACCGTTTCGTATACTTCCGATT
>CAZRRN010000041.1:21946-24362 GCA_964602475.1 uncultured Lachnospiraceae bacterium
GCTTCCGGTTCAGGCACTTCCATTTCTGTACTTACCGTTTCGTATACTTCCGATTCAACTGCTTCCGGTTCGACTACTTCCGGTTCAGGCACTTCCATTTCTGTATTTGCCGCTTCGTATACTTCCGATTCAGCTGCTTCCGGTTCGACAGCTTCCGGTTCAGGCCCTTTCATTTCTGTACTTACCGGTTCGTAAGCTGCTGCAGCTTCGTGTATCGGCGATGCCATCATTGCCGACATTCCTGCGTTCTGTTCCGATTGTTCAAACATTACGGTCATAGAGGCATTCAGCGATTCTTCCATCTGTTCGAACATATCATGAAGTTCCGACAGAAGCATCTCGGTATTGTTGTGAGAATTTTCTGCAAGCTGGTGTGCATTTTCTTTATTGTATTTGATAATCATCTTCACACCGCTCTGCTGATCCTGGCGGTATGCTTTCATCTGTTCCAATATATTCTGCTCAATCTGCAGAATCCGATGCTCTGTGTTAGATCCTCCGAAGCTTGCGGTTACCGACTGGTTCAGCCGCTCTGTTTCGTCCCGCAGTTCAGCCAGATGCGCTTCCATCGCCCGCAGCAATTCTGCAGTTTCAAGATTGTATCTTTTCGTAACAGTATAAACTGCTTTCTGAATATCCTGAAGCTCTACCAAACGGCTCATAAGCTCTTCGGTTCCGTTTGCCAAACCGGTATCTGCCAAAGGGGCTTTCTCCGGTTCTTTTTTATTGATATCCAACAGAGAATCAATCAACAGATATGCAGCAATCAGCTGCACAGCTGCCGCTCCAAGAACTGCCCAGAAATCTCCGCGCATCTCCAAAAGAACATATATCGATAAAAAGAGTGACATGATAAATAATAGTATGAACAGCTCAATCAGTATCTTCTTCTTTTTCAAGGCCCTTCCTCCGCAATATAAATATAAACCCTGTTTTATTTTCTCACATCTTACAGATTATTTCAAGTACTTCTGCCCCTTCATATTGCTTTCGTTATACAACATTTTGAAGTCCCGGTTGAATTCGTCGTTTTCTTATGATATGATATTGCAGTAGATTTCCGGACTTACGGAGCGAAACAAAGGAGTATTGCAATGAGCAAAAGGCAAATGAATCTGATTCGAATTGCAACAATTGTACTGTTGCTTTTACTGGCGCTGCTGCTTATTTTATGCTCTGACCGGATAAAGCTTGGTAAAGATACAACAACTTCCCCAACTCCCGGAATACCGTCAGAGCTTTCCTCGACTCCTTTTCCCGACACAAAACCGTCCTCCGGTTCTGAACCGACAAGTGCTTTGGATACCCCAACGCCGACTCCGGTCATAATTGACGCTTCCGATTTAATCGACATGACCGGAAGTAATCCTCATTCCTCTCTTTTTAATACAATACAGACCGGGATTTCCATCACAACCGATGGAATTTTGTACTGTAACTACTTAAATTCCATGACCACACTTTATATGACTAACGGGGTCATAGCCTTTACGGATAATGGATATTACACATTTACAGGAACTGACGGGACTTCTCATACCTTTCGGATTTCGGATGATATTAATTTCTCTGAATTGTTCTCCGGTGACACTGCTGTTTCCGATGGAAGCTGGTTTTTCCTTGGTGCACTCGAAACAAAAGAGCATTTATTTGTTCAGTATGATTATTGGGGACAGGACGAGCTTTCTGTATTCTTTAGAATGGACAAAGATGGAAGAAATACCATCCTCGTTTATGCAGCACTGTATGACGAGACAATAAATGAAGCGATTTTTACTGCCTCAAATGAAGCGATTTTTTACATTTATACGACACATGACTCTATTACCGGAGCAGTTGAGTCTTCACTGATGCAGGCAAACTTTGACGGAAGTACCAGCGGAATTCTGCTGTCCTTTCCTGACGGATATTCCGCCCATCACCTTGGGCTTGCCGGGAATGCTGTTCTGTTCATGCTGACAGATTCCAACGACAATACCTCCCTGCTCCGTCTGGATACCGAAACTCAGGCTCTTACCTATATCTGTGAGCATTGTCCGGTTTCCGATTATCTTTATATCTTTGACCATTATGCACTGGTCGGAACAACCTCTTCAAAGCTGATTGCGTATGACATTACAAACTGTGTAAAGAAAGAAATTGCATTAACAACGGATATTTCGTCTCCGAAATTCGGTCTTCCCGTCTTTAACAGCACAAGTCTTTATCTGCAGTATTTTCGCTGGGACAAATCATGTGCAACCTGCATTCTTCCGATTGATTTTGTTGCAGAAGCTTCCGGTGATCCTATTCAGCTTAAGGATTCTCTCTGTTATGTAACCGGTATATCAGAAAATGCCTTCTATGCAGAATCAAACGGCGGATACCTGTCCTTTCTCCTGCAATAGCCGGCCGGATACCTGTCCTTTCTCCTGCA
>CAZRRN010000042.1:0-23915 GCA_964602475.1 uncultured Lachnospiraceae bacterium
CAGAAATGGAGAATAGTGTGAAGATGAACCTTTCACACGCAGAAATGGAGAATACTATGTATAAGTGGATTTTGTTTGATCTGGATGGAACACTGACCGATCCCAAAGAAGGAATTACAAAATGTTTTCAGTATGCACTTCGGTCTTTTGGTATCGAAGAAGAGGATTTGGAACAGCTGACGAAATACATCGGTCCTCCGCTGATGTTCTCCTTCCGGGAGTATTTTGACAGTGACCGGAAAGCGGAAGCAGCAATCGATAAATACAGAGAACGATACTCGACAATCGGAATTCATGAGAATCAGGTTTATCCGGGAATTTTTGAGGCTCTGGAAGCAGCGAAGAAAGCAGGAAAAAAACTTGCACTTGCAACTTCGAAACCACAGCATTTTGCAGAACAGGTTATGAATGAGTTTCATCTGGCTCCGTACTTTGATCTTATGGTAGGCGCGGCGGGAGAAACAGAGAGCAAAGCTGATGTGATACGGAGGGTGCTTAAGCTGGCTGGTCTTCCTGCGAAGAACTGTAAAGAAGCATTGATGGTCGGTGATCGGAAGTACGATATTGAAGGAGCGAACGAATGCGGAATCGACTCTGTCGGAGTTCGCTTTGGGTATGCGAAGGAACATGAACTGGAAGAGGCAGGTGCAACTTACGTACTGTCAACAACGAAGGAGCTTCGCGATTTTCTGGCGGAGCAGAAATGAGGGTAAATATGCAATTTGATACAATTATCATCGGAGCGGGTCCAGGAGGACTTGCAGCAGGTATTTATGCATCCAGAGCTGAGCTTTCGCACATGCTGATTGAACGTGCTCCGGTCAGCGGAGGACAGATTATCAATACCTATGAGGTGGATAACTATCCTGGAATTCCGGGAATCGGCGGATTTGCTTTAGCAGATAAATTTCGCGATCACTGCGACCGGCTGAGTGTCAATTTCTGTGAAGGGGAAGTGAAAAGGATTTCGCGTCATGAATTATCAGAGGATGCTTTCGGTTTTCTGATTGAGCTGGAAGACGGAAGAAACTTTACGGCAAGAACCGTGATTGCAGCAACGGGCGCGGTGAACAGTAAATTAGGTGTAAAGGGAGAAGCGGAATTGTGCGGCATGGGCGTTTCGTACTGCGCAACCTGCGATGGGGCATTTTTTAAGAACAAAGTAACAGCGGTGGTAGGAGGAGGAGATGTTGCGGTTGAAGATGCTGTATTTTTGGCACGACTGTGCAAAAAGGTTTACCTGATTCACAGAAGAGATGAGTTCAGGGCAGCTAGGTCTCTGGTTTCTTCCTTAAGCGGACACGAAAATATTGAAATATTGTATGATACCGTTGTTGAGAAAATTGTCGGAAATGACCAGGTCGAGTCGGTTCGAATTCGTAATGTAAAGACAGATGCTGAAGAAGAACTCGTTTTGTCCGGCGTTTTTATTGCTGTCGGTATCAAACCGAATTCAGAATTGTTCAGGGAAATCACTGAGACGGATGAGAAGGGCTGGATTATAGCCGGCGAGGACGGAAAAACCGGTACACCGGGATTATTTGCTGTTGGGGATGTCAGAACAAAACAGCTCCGCCAGGTCATTACTGCGGCAGCTGACGGAGCCAATGCGATTACATCTGTGGAGCGGTATCTTGCATCTCTGCAAGTTCGGTAACCTTTGCCTGAACCCTTGTTTCGACCAGTTTGGCAAGGTCAGTGGATTTCATGTCTTTGTAATCCTCATAATACAATGGTTCCATATAATGGATTCGTACGGTAAGGTGCTTTGCGGAACCGGTATCAAAGGCCTTGAAGCTGTCCGCCAGGGCGACAGGTACGATTGGGCACCTTGCCATCGTTGCACTTTTAAAACTTCCGGGTTTGAATTCACCCAGAAGATTTCCCTTTTTACTACGGGTTCCTTCCGGAAAGATGATGAAATTTTCACCATCCTTTACCCGCTTTGCCATAGTCTGAATTACTTTCAGCGACTGGCGGATATCATTTCGATCCATATATTCGACTCCGAGCATGCGACCGACACTGCGAAGCAGCGGAACGTGCTCGTTTTCTATTTTCATAATTACTGAAAATGGCTTTTCGTGTGTCTCCAGAAATGCGAGAACATCATACATTCCCTGATGGTTCGGAAACATGACGTAGCTTCCGTCCTTCGGAAGATTCACAAGACCGCTGCAGGCAATTTCGACCCGGCCGGAGCGGTTAATCCGGTGAATCCAGCGCCTAATCCAGCGGTAGCGTTCTTCAATACCGTATTTTTGTGTATTGCGGTATTTTATAACGACAACATAAAAGAAATACGGTAAGAGAAAAAAGTTACGTAAGAACATGAGAAGTATACGTTTCATGGAAATACTCTCCCTTCTTAGTTCAACTCATACCCCTTCAGCATACGCGCACGGCTTGGATGACGAAGCTTGCGAAGTGCTTTTGCCTCAATCTGACGGATACGTTCACGGGTAACATTGAATTCACGGCCAACCTCTTCAAGTGTACGGCTTCGTCCGTCTTTCAGACCGAAACGGAGAATCAGAACACGCTGTTCTCTTTCTGTTAATGTATCAAGCAGTTTACCGATTTGATCCTGAAGAACGGAATAAGAAGCGGCATCCTCCGGACCGACAATGGTATCGTCCTTGATAAAATCACCGAGATGACTGTCATCCTCTTCACCAATCGGAGTATCGAGAGAAATCGGGTCAGCGGAGACTTTCAGAATCTCGCGTACCTTTTCCACGGACATGCCGATTGCATCCGCGAGCTCCTGCTCTGAGGGCTCACGTCCCAGCTCCTGCAGCAGAGTTCGGGATACTCGGTAGGTCTTGTTGATGACCTCGGACATATGTACCGGAATACGAATCGTACGTGACTGGTCGGCGATAGAACGTGTAATCGCCTGTCGAATCCACCAGGTCGCATAGGTGCTGAATTTATAGCCCTTATTATAATCGAATTTATCTACGGCTTTAATCAGACCAAGATTACCCTCCTGAATCAGATCAAGAAAAGAAAGCCCACGTCCGACATAGCGCTTAGCAATACTGACAACAAGCCGAAGATTGGATTCCGCAAGGGCTTTCTTGGCATCTGCATTATTTTCTGCAATCTGCTTGGCAAGCTCGATTTCTTCCGATACTGACAGAAGAGGAAAGCTGCCGATTTCCTTCAGATACTGCTTTACAGGATCGTCTGAAAGGGAATTGGCTATTGCAGACAGATCTTCTGCTTCCATGAGACTGTCAGTCTCGTCATCCATTTCAACAAGAGCTTCCTCGTCTGGTTCGTCTTCTTCTGCATTTAGTACAACTATATTATTAGCTTCCAGATATTCATATATTCTGTCAATCTGACGGATGCTTAAATTGGATTCCTTAAAGAAGTCATTGACCTTTTCGACTTCAATAACACCCTTGTTTTCATTTGCGACTGCAAGCAGTTCCTTTAGTTTTGTGTCAAATGTATTGATCTGTTCTTCCATAGTGCAAAATGATCCTCCGTGGTGCCGGATTGTACCCGTATGAAATGTGCTGTAGGTAGACACCAGACAGCATTATAGCATACTTGTTTTCGAAAAGAAACAAAAAAATATATTATTTCACGACAAAAAAGCGCACGCAAATTGACTGAAAAATACATTCTAAATATATAAATGCGCACAAATAAACAATTAAATATTAAATAAATAGTTAAATATGTGAATTAAGTGTTAAATGCATTGACAAATAAAGAGTTCTAAGGTATAATACAGTTAACAGTTGAGAGGTTAAGTCGTTACCGTAGATAACAAATCCCAAAGGTTATCGAATGAGTCGGTAAAGAAAGCGGGGTGATTCCCTTGGGTAATGAAGAGGAAGTGAAGAAACCGGTAATTCCACAGTTTACAGAATTCATGATTACCGAATTACCGGAGCAGAATCGAAAGGAACAGAATCACAAAGCGTCCACCCTATCATGGGAGAGCCGGAGATGACGGACGGCGAATAGAAAAGATCCTCCGGCATTTTAAGAGTATTAATGATAGATAGATTTACTTATTGGTCTAAGTCCTTACATAAGAAGAAAGAATACAAAGGCAGCCAATGAAGAATGTATAACAACTGAATATAGCAGCAAAGTTTTAGCAATATTTTAGTAATGTTATTAGTCATGGTATTACCGAAACTAACGCAATAGAAGAATTTGATAAAAGAAGGCGGCTCCGCTTTGTACCGGAGCCGCCTTCTTTTATTTATAAGAATGCGTCCATATGAGAATAATCGCTCCGCAAAGGGAACACAAGTGTCCTTGTATTCATGAAATCATTACATATGAAATATATTCCTGTTACGACCTTTTAAAAGTTCTGACATGGTTTTGACAAGGATAAGAGCTACCATAATTCAGTAAGTGTGATACATAACGTAGAAACGCGTGATAGAAAACATGCTTATATTTTTTATTGCCGCCAGGTTTGTGACGGAGCATAAACCTGAATGATTGCAGCTCGGAATCTGTAATTCTGATGCATACCTACAAAAATACTCCGATATGAGAGGCAAGGATGAAAAGAAAGAGAACGCGGTACCTTCACGGAATAATGCTCGGAATCGGAGCAGCAGCTCTTGCAAGTACGGTATTGGGATTTATAATACATAGTAATACAAGTGGGAAAGCAGCAGAAATTCGAACAGGAACGGTACGGATTTTAGCAACAGGCGATTTGCACGGACAGGTTACATCGGTGAATTATGAGACGGATCAGAAGGATCCGACCGTTGGATTCAGTAAAATTGCAACAATGATTATGGAACAGAGAGCGGAAGCCGGAAAGCAGAATACCGTTCTTGTAGATGCGGGAGACACTTTATATAATTATTCGACGAATTTTTTCTATGATTATAATACGTCGATTATTCAGCCTATTTATCAAGCAATGGAAATGATGGAATATGATGCGGTAACGCTTGGGAACCATGAGCTTGATTACCCCTGGGACTACGTAATTGATCAGCTGAATGATGCCAATCTGCTTCATATTACAACAGTCAGCAACCTTGTTTACGACGATACCGGAGAAACTCCGCTTGCGACGAGTATTGTAACAACAAAGCAGATTACACTGTCCGATGGATCCACAGCGGAGGTTTCTATAGGAATAATCGGTGCGACCAGACAGGAGCTGTCCAGCAAACGCCAAAGATATTCGGGATTCTTATCGGGACAGGATATTTACACTTCAGTAAAGAATGAAGCCGAGCTGTTAAAAGCCTCCGGAGTTGACATCGTAGTAGCGGTGATTCATGGTGGAATCGGAATCTTAAGCGGTTCGAATACAACAGCTTCTCCCGGAGCCCGTCTTGCTGCACTGGAAGAGATTGATGCGGTTGTGACTTCACACACACATGAGGCATTTCCGCTGAACAACGGAACCTATAAGGGTTATACCAATGTGAATGAGGAGAGCGGACTTATTAACGGAACCCCTGTTGTGGCAAATGGTTCCTATGCAGCCTTTCTCGGACAGATTGACTTGACCGTTTCGATAGACGATATCGGTAATGTAACCGTGGAAAGCGGAAGTGCTGAACTCTTTCCGGTAGAAGAAGATACGGTGCAGCTTGGAATCATTACAAGCATGTTTAATAAGTATCAAAAGGTACTCAGCCGCAAGCTTGATAAGACGGAGTACGAGCTGGCGGAGGGAACCGTGCTGACTAACGCAGATTGTGTTGTGTCGGATACAGCGTTGTACCAGCTGATTAATAATGCCAAGATTTCATTTGGTACCTCTTATATATATGAATATCTGCCGGAATATAAGGATTATCCGGTTATTGCAGTAACTTCCAATAAGCTCGACAGTAAAGAAGAATACATATATGTGGAAGACAGCGTTAATTCTACAGATATTGCAGCGTTAATTTCTCAGACCTCCTCCGAAAGAGACAGCGGATATATTTATCTATACAAAATTACCGGGAAAAATTTGCGAGAATGGCTGGAGTATAATGCCAGCATTTATGCAATGCAGGGCACAAAATTTACTACAATACTTCCGAGCTTCACCAAAAAGAACACGTCGGTATCTACACTTTTGAATGAAAGCCGTCTGTTGGACTGGAGCAGCTTTTTTGTCTTTGACGGAATCAGCTATGAAATTGATCTTTCAGTTGGCGCAAGATATAAGAATAACGGAACCATAGCATCATATTATAATACAAGAATCAAGAACCTGACCTGCCAGGGAAAAACGGTGACAGATTCCCAGGTATTTATCCTTGTATCAGATACCTTCGGTGTAAATTATTCCTTTATGCCTGCTTCGTCGGACTCAGTTTATGGTATTTTTCCGTGGATTGACGGAAAAGATGTGGTAATGGATTATATTGAGCAGCAGGCAGAACTTGGACCAGTCAGCGCAGAACCGGATCATAACTGGTGCTTTTATAAAGCAGAAGGCTATGAATTTGCATTTGGCACCATGGCGGAGGCCTTTTCTTACGGAAATCTGCAGAACTGGTACTATAAAAATGTTTCCGGACTGCGGCTCGGGTTGAAATTCTTCTGGGGAAAGTATATCACGCCGGTGAAAAACATGAATATTCTACTCTCGAAAGGAATTACCAAAGAAACAGGACAATACGTACCCGTGAAGGTAACCGCAGTTTCGTTGGCTGCCGGCGCGGAAGTCAGCAGTATTATATATAGAAGAGGAATCATCGACTCCGTGGATGCAGCAGAGTGGCAGTATGGAACCGTAGTACGGAACAATGAGTTTAATGTCAGTGACAACGGGGACTACAGTGTTCTTGTAACCGATTCTCTTGGAAACAGCTGTATCAGTCGGATTGTGGTAGATAATATAAACCCACTGATTATTGATATCCCGAATGTCAACATGATGACGAACCGGCGGCGCGCAGTAACGGGGATTGCAGTGCCGGGAAGCACTGTACATGTCAAAGCTTCTGATGGAGAGGAATATACAGTGCAGGCCGGTACTGACGGAAGCTTTACGGTTGCGATTCCGCCTCAGCCTGCCGGGAAAAGTATCGCGGTCTGGGTATCAGAGGGAACGCGTTCCAGCCGGATTGTTACTGTAGAAATATATCGTACCGGTCCAAATACGCCGGAAGTGATTCAGGCACTGTCCGGGACAGAAAGCATAACCTGTATGCTGGATGAAAATGAAATTCCGGTTGTTGTCATGAACCGTACGGTTTATTTGATGACCGGTACAACGGATCGGTACAAATCCTCATCCATATATAATGCAGCATATAAAATCGTAGAGACCGATACGCTGCTGAATCCTGACGGGCTATGTCTGGTTATGGTTCCGGCAATGAAGAGCGGTACCACGTTTTATCTTTATGCACTGGACTGGCAGAACAGAGAAAGCCTTCGAACAGTTTATACGGTAGAATAAACATTTTAAAGTAAGATTATGCAGGTTAACGGTTCTGCTGCAGTTCACAAACAGCAAAAAAGTGTATAAAAACTTGATTATAAGAATAAAATATGATATACTGGACTGTGGATAAATCAGTTTTTCCACAGTCTTTTTTTGATAATCAATTTCGGGTGATATAGTAATAGAATGGTTTTTGCAATATTCATAGAAGCAAAGGGGTGAAGCTCTTGAAATTCGAAACCGGTTACAGTCTGAATATGGAACCAAAAACAGCGGTACAGGAAGCAGGTGCTTTACTTAAAGCGCCCGGACTGATTATTTATTCGGCAATGGAGGATATATTTGATGAGGTCAGCAGACTTCTGCATGAACGGTATCCGGACAGTACCGCAATAGGCACCACGACCTGCCTAAGCTTTACCGAAGCAGAATGTAAAGAGGCATCGCTTGCCATACTGGCATTTGACAGGACGGTTCCCTGCAGCTGCGGAGTCATCGAAGAAGTTAAAAGAAATCCGATGAAATATGCCGATCGGATTCAGAACTGTATCGATTCCCTGCCGGATACGGAAAACATCATCTGTATCTCCTTTACGGTTGCTTTCTTACAATGCGAAGAACTGGTACAGCAGACATTAAAAAAAGTACTTGGGGATATTCCGCTGGTCGGAATCAGTGCGGGGTGTTCCAAGGGGACAAAAACCAGAGTGGCGCTGAACGGAACAGTGTACAGCCAAGGCTGCGCATTCCTTCTGATGAAGAATCCGGAGGGACGGATTGCTGTAATTAAGGAGAACCTTTTTAAGCCAACCCGTCATATTGTTACCGCAACAAATGTTGATGTAGAAAACCGAATTGTCTACGAATACGATCAAATGCCGGCGACGGAAGCCATGAAACATATATTTAAGGTTGACGATGACTGCCTTTCAGAGACACTGAGTACGAATCCGATGGGACGTATTTCAAATGATGATACATTTATAACAGATTTTAAGGAAATTGTCGAAGACAGCGCGATTTCTTATTATGCCCGGATTTATAATAATACTAAGCTCTACGTAATGAAACGCGGAGACTGGAAAGCAGTTTTTGAACAAACAATAGAAAAGATAAAAAAAGACATTCCGAAACCATCCTGCGGGCTGGTGCTGAATTGTGCCTCCAGGTCGATATTGTTCAGAAAACAGGGCTGGATGGAGGAATTTGCAGATGGAGTTACTGTATATCTTGGGCGGTATATGCTGACCTCAGGCTATGGAGAACAGATGAACGGACAGCATTTTAATCAGACGATGGTAATGGTCGTCTTTGAATAAAACGAAGTATATTCCAGACATATGAGGGCGAGGACTCAGAGAGTATGACAAAAGTGAAGCGCGGAATGGTCTATACAAACGATAACTGCGTAGGCTGTTATCGCTGTATTGCAGGCTGTCCGATCACGGGAGCGAATCTTCTTGTCGTGAAGGACGGGAAAAACCGGATTGAAGTTGATGGAAATAAATGCATACACTGTGGACATTGCATGGATATGTGTGAACATGATGCCCGGGAATATGTGGATGATACTGCGGAGTTTTTAACGGCACTGGATCAGGGAAGCAAGGTGTCGCTGCTTGTTGCACCCTCTTTCTTTTTGGATTATCCCCAAAAGGCAGAACAAATTCTTTCAACACTGCAGAGGCGTGGAGCAGGACCGGTTTATCCTGTGGCCTTCGGAGGTGACATAGCGACCTGGCTGTACGTTAACTATATGAAGAAACACGAAACGAAAGGGATAATTTCTCAGCAGTGTCCGGCAGTAGTTAATTATCTGGAACGGTACAGCAAAGAGTTTTTTGAACATCTTGCGCCGATTCAGTCACCAATGATGTGCACAGCCATTTATTCCCAAAAATACCTCGGTGATGATACAAAAAAGGCTTTTATCGGTCCATGTATCGCAAAGAAGGATGAAATAAAAGATAATCCGGGTTATGTGGACTATAATGTAACCTATCGGCATTTACTGGAGAGCATAAAGCTTTCTGATGAACCCTGTGACAAAGTGGTATATGCAACGGAAGATTATAAACTTGGAGCGATTTGTTCGGTAAACGGAGGAATGAAGGAATGTCTGGAACGATATATCGGACATGATTACAGCATTTTATCGGTTGGAGAAGGAATCCGCCATTATACACGCCTGCCTTATTATGAGCAGAGCATGAAGGATCGGATGCCGACGCTTCTCTGTGCTCTTAACTGCAGAGACGGCTGTGTCCTTGGATCCGGAGTTGATAAGAAAACCTGCAGTATTTCTGAAATCATGCATCGCTGTAGTGAAGTTCGGAAAAAAGTCTGGAGTAAAGACGGAGTGGCAGAACATATACAATCCGAAGAATATCTGCGACGGCTGAATGAGAAATTTTCTGCCCTGAATCCGGATGATTTTATTAAAACAAACGAAGATAGATATATTCAGCCGATTGAGATTCCGAAGGATACGCTGGAAGACATCTATCTGGCAATGCATAAGGATACTCCGGGAAAGCGCCGGATTAACTGCGGCTCCTGCGGTTATTCGACCTGCAGGGAAATGGCAGAAGCCATTGCTTTCAATTACAATCGGATTGATAACTGTGTTCAGTATGAACGGGATGAGATTCTAAGACTTCGGCTGACTGATACCACAACGGGAATTTCAAATGTCAATGCCTTTGATAAATTTGTTCAGAATGTTCTGGATCAGTGCACCAATCGTGAGTATACTGCGGTCAGCTTTTCCATTCTTGATTGGGATCTGATTAATGACCGGTATGGCTATGCTTCAGGAGATGCCGCAATCATTGAGTTTGCTCAAAAAATGAAGAACTTGATTGAGAAGGATGAAATTGTGGCAAGGCAGGGCAGCATTCATTTCCTTGCCATGGTGAAAAACGGGCATCTGGAGAAGTTTGTCGAAGCAGCGAACAATATAACGCTGCATATTGAAGAAGACGACAAAAATGAGAAATATACCGTTTCCATTTCAGCAGGGCTGTATCGACTGAACGGAGAAGAAGCGGAAATCGGAGATGTGATTACCAGACTGAATATTGCTGCAGCTGCGGCACGCAGGGATGACACCCCTGATCTGGTATATTATGACGAGAGCATGCGCGAAGAGACACTGGATGCAATGATGGTCATAAAATCATTTCCGGACGCAATTGAAAAGGAAGAATTTGTTGTATACTACCAGCCGAAGGTAAATCTTAACACGCTAAAACTGATGGGGGCGGAAGCACTGGTTCGCTGGAAGACGAACTTTGGTATTGTACCACCGGGACGTTTTGTTCCGGTATACGAGAAGAACGGGAATATCAGGCAGCTTGATCTCTATGTTCTTGAACATGTCTGCAGGCAAATTAGGGAATGGCTGGACAATGGGATAAAGCCTGTTCGGATTTCTTCGAATTTTTCTAAACAACATTTTCGTGATGACAAGGTCGCAGACCGGATTACGGAGATTGTTGACCGCTTTAAGATACCGCACAAATATATCGAGATTGAGTTTACCGAAACGGCATATATTGATGAACATGAGAGATTGAAAAGCACTCTGCAGAGCTTAAAAAAAGCAGGTTTTTCTTCATCAATTGATGATTTTGGTTCTGGCTACTCCTCGCTGAATCTGCTTCAAAATCTGGATTTTGAAGTATTGAAGCTTGATCGTGCATTTTTAAATCTCGGAGCGTCGGATAAAAAGACACAGAAAATCATCGAAAGTATTATTCGTATGGCAAAAAGCCTTGATATGGAGGTTGTAGCAGAGGGAGTTGAGCGACGGGAAGAACTTGAAATGCTGCGAAGATTTTCCTGTGATATGATTCAAGGGTTCTATTTTGACTGCCCGCTGCCGCCGGAGGAGTTTGAAGAACGGTTAAAGTGCAGAAGATATCCTCTTCAGCGTAAGTAAGAGAAGATCAGATGCCGTTAAAAAAATCTTGACAACCGCACAAACCGCACGTATAATGTATTCTGCGTGCGCGGATGTACGGTTTTTTTTATGCCGGATTTTCGCCAGCAAATGAGATTTATCAGCAGCCACAACGAACAATCCATAAGGATTCAATTCAGGAGGTGAAAGAATAATGCCTACATTTAACCAGTTAGTACGTAAAGGCAGACAGACAATTGAAAAGAAGTCCACTTCTCCTGCATTACAGAAGTCATTCAATTCTCTTAACAAGAGATCGATTGACAGCTCCTCCCCTCAAAAGAGAGGCGTTTGTACAGCAGTAAGAACGGCTACTCCGAAGAAACCGAATTCAGCACTCAGAAAGATTGCCAGAGTTCGTCTTTCCAACGGAATCGAAGTAACAAGCTATATCCCCGGTGAAGGTCATAACCTTCAGGAGCATAGTGTTGTACTGATTCGTGGCGGTAGAGTTAAGGATCTTCCCGGTACCAGATATCATATCGTCAGAGGTACTCTTGATACCGCAGGTGTTGCAAAGAGACGTCAGGCTCGTTCCAAGTACGGAGCGAAGAGACCGAAGGAAGCTAAAAAATAATTTAATACGGCTATGAATAATGCAAGGTTAATTATTCCTTCAGACAAACAATGTTGGAGTGGCTGCTTTCAAAGTTAGGTTTGAGAATAGATTACCTGAGCATGAACACAGGAATGTGAGTACCGTAGAATTAATGTCGGAAGATTATCTCCGGCGATATTAAGGAGGGAAGTAACGTGCCACGTAAAGGACATGTACCGAAAAGAGATGTATTGGCAGATCCGTTGTACAACAATAAGGTTGTAACAAAGCTCGTCAACAATATTATGTTAGACGGCAAGAAAGGAACTGCTCAGAAAATCGTTTACGGCGCCTTTGATAAGGTAGCTGAGAAAACTGGCAAAGACGCTATGGAGGTCTTTGAGGAAGCAATGAACAATATTATGCCTGTACTGGAGGTTAAAGCACGTCGTATCGGCGGTGCTACTTATCAGGTACCGATCGATGTCAGACCGGAAAGAAGACAGGCACTTGCACTTCGCTGGATGACCACCTTTTCACGTAAGAGAAGCGAGAAGACTATGGTTGATCGTCTTGCAGGTGAGATTGTGGATGCATCAAATAATACCGGTTCATCCGTGAAGCGGAAAGAGGATATGCACAAGATGGCTGAGGCGAATAAGGCATTCGCGCATTTCCGCTGGTAGAGACTATGTAGATAAAAAAGCGTGGGGTTTGCGCTTAAGTATCCGTTTATCTGTTTAGTCATTAAATTAGGAGGAAAAATCCTTGGCAGAAAGAGAATATCCGTTAGAGAGAACGAGAAATATCGGTATTATGGCTCATATCGATGCCGGCAAGACGACATTGACCGAGCGTATTCTGTACTATACCGGTATTAATTACAAGGTTGGTGATACCCACGATGGAACCGCCACCATGGACTGGATGGAACAGGAACAGGAACGTGGAATCACTATTACATCCGCTGCAACAACATGCCACTGGACTCAGGAATTTGAGCACAAGAAGATTCCCGGAGCCTTAGAGCATAGAATTAATATTATCGATACCCCTGGACACGTTGACTTCACCGTTGAAGTAGAACGTTCCCTGCGTGTACTCGATAGTGCAGTTGGTGTTTTTTGCGCAAAGGGCGGTGTTGAACCTCAGTCTGAAACCGTTTGGCGTCAGGCTGACAAATACAATGTACCGCGTATTGCATTTGTCAATAAGATGGACATTTCCGGAGCGAATTTCTTCAATGTTGTAAGCATGATTAAATCGCGTCTAGGAAAGAACCCTGTACCGATTCAGCTGCCAATCGGCAAAGAAGACGAGTTCAAGGGAATTATTGACTTATTTGAGATGAGAGCTTATTACTACCTTGATGATAAGGGAGATAAGATCGAAATCAAAGATATTCCGGATGATATGAAGGATCAGGCAGAGGAATACCGTTCCAACATGGTTGAAGCCATCTGCGAGACCAACGATGACCTGATTGAGAAATATCTGAACGGAGAAGAACCGACGATAGAAGAACTGAAAAAAGCACTCAGAGAAGCTACAATTTCGGTTGCCATCATTCCGGTTCTCTGCGGAACAGCATACCGTAACAAAGGTGTACAGAAGCTTCTTGATGCAATCATCGAGTATATGCCTGCACCGACGGACATTCCGGATATCAAGGGTGTTGATGAGGATGGTAACGAAGTCCACAGAAAGTCATCCGATGACGAGCCTTTTGCAGCTCTTGCATTTAAGATTATGACAGACCCGTTCGTAGGAAAGCTTGCTTTCTTCCGTGTATATTCGGGAACATTAAATTCCGGTTCTTATGTTCTGAACGCTACAAAAAACAAAAAAGAGCGTGTCGGACGTATCCTTCAGATGCATGCCAATAAGAGAATGGATCTGGAAAAGGTTTATTCCGGAGATATCGCCGCAGCAGTAGGATTCAAACTTACGACGACCGGTGATACCATCTGCGATGAAAGATATCCGGTTATTCTTGAATCCATGGAATTCCCTGAGCCGGTTATCGATGTTGCAATTGAGCCGAAGACGAAGGCAGGTCAGGACAAGATGGGTGAGGCATTAGCTAAACTTGCAGAAGAAGACCCGACGTTCCGTGTATCCACCAATGAGGAGACAGGACAGACCATCATCGCAGGTATGGGCGAACTTCATCTTGAGATTATCGTAGACCGTCTGTTACGTGAGTTTAAGGTTGAAGCAAATGTTGGTGCACCTCAGGTTGCTTACAAAGAGGCAATTACAAAAGAAGTTAATGTCGACAGTAAATACGCAAAGCAGTCCGGTGGTCGTGGACAGTATGGTCACTGTAAAGTAATCTTTACACCGATGGATGCAAATGCAGAGAAGTCTTACGAGTTCGAATCGACGGTTGTCGGTGGTGCGATTCCGAAGGAATACATTCCTCCGATTTCCGCAGGTATTGAAGAAGCAATGAAGGCCGGTATTCTTGGCGGCTTCCCAGTACTTGGTATTCATGCAAACTGCTATGACGGCTCTTTCCATGAAGTCGATTCCAACGAAATGGCATTCAAGATTGCCGGCTCCATGGCATTCAAGGATGCAATGAAGAAAGCGGATCCTGTACTTCTTGAGCCGATTATGAGAGTCGAGGTTACCGTTCCCGAGGATTATATGGGAGATGTAATCGGTGATATCAGCTCTAGGCGCGGACGTATCGAAGCAACAGAAGATATTAACGGAACCAAGCTGATTCGTGGATATGTACCGTTATCCGAAATGTTCGGATATTCTACAACGCTTCGTTCGAAGACACAGGGTCGTGGAGCATATTCCATGTTCTTCTCGGATTATGAGCAGGTACCGAAGAGCGTACAGGAAAAGGTTCTTTCCGCAAAAACAGGCAAGTAATCCGTAAGAAAGAGTTTTATCGGTAAACCGCCGATTTGAACGGGCTGCCGAGATTGTAAAATGATTGAAATTGTGCTTGAAAATATTTCACTTATGAAATATAATAGGGCGTATAAGGCGGCTGTTACCGCCGCGTAGCGGGGCAGAGCCGCAACACGAATTTAACATTCGCTCGGAATGAGCTAATAAAAGGAGGACGTTTTAAAATGGGTAAAGCTAAATTTGAAAGAACAAAACCGCATTGTACTATCGGTACCATTGGTCACGTTGATCATGGTAAGACCACTCTTACCGCTGCTATTACAAAGACACTTCATGCGAGACTCGGAATTGGTGAGGAAATTGCATTTGATCAGATCGACAAAGCTCCGGAGGAGAAGGCACGTGGAATCACAATTTCTACTTCACATGTTGAGTACGAGACAAAGAATCGTCACTATGCACACGTTGACTGCCCAGGTCATGCTGACTATGTAAAGAACATGATTACCGGTGCTGCACAGATGGATGGTGCAATCCTCGTAGTTGCTGCTACCGATGGTGTTATGGCTCAGACAAAAGAGCACATCCTTCTGTCCCGTCAGGTTGGTGTACCTTATATCGTAGTATTCATGAACAAGTGTGATATGGTTGACGATGATGAGCTCCTTGAACTCGTTGAGATGGAAATCAGAGACCTTCTGAATGAATACGAGTTCCCGGGAGATGATACTCCGGTTATCCGTGGTTCCGCATTAAAGGCTCTTGAAGACCCGATGTGCGCATGGGGCGAGAAGATCATCGAACTGATGGATGCTGTTGATTCCTGGATTCCGGATCCTCAGAGAGAGAAAGATAAGCCGTTCCTTATGCCTGTTGAGGATGTATTCTCCATCACAGGACGTGGTACTGTTGCTACCGGTCGTGTAGAGCGTGGTGTTCTGCATGTATCTGAAGAAGTTGAAATCGTTGGTGTTCACGAAGATACCCGTAAGGTTGTTGTAACCGGTATCGAGATGTTCCGTAAACTGCTTGACGAAGCTCAGGCTGGTGATAACATCGGTGCATTGCTTCGTGGTGTTCAGAGAAACGAAATCGAAAGAGGACAGGTTCTCTGTAAGCCCGGTTCAATCAAATGCCATAAGAAATTCACCGCACAGGTTTATGTATTGACCAAGGATGAAGGCGGACGTCATACTCCTTTCTTCAATAACTACAGACCTCAGTTCTATTTTAGAACAACTGACGTTACCGGTGTCGTAAATCTCCCGGAAGGCGTTGAGATGTGTATGCCTGGAGATAACATCGAGATGACTATCGAACTGATTCATCCGATCGCTATGGAGCAGGGACTTGGTTTCGCTATCCGTGAGGGTGGACGTACCGTTGGTTCAGGTAAGGTTGCTACCATTATTGCATAAGCACTTTGAATAAAAGTATATAAGAAAACCGCAATTCCTAAAAGCAGGGATTGCGGTTTTTTAATAATTCCAATAAATTGTAAATACAAAACAAGATAGAATGACATAGAGAAATTGGGTATGGAACAGTTAAAAAATTGCATGCAAGTTAATCTTGCAGTTTGTTTATAGTGAATGTATACTGTCATTAGAAGAAAATGGGATATACATTAGGTGAAAAACGTAAGGAAAATTAACGGAAGGTGGGAATCAAATGGAAACTATCATTGTTGGTGGGACATTGGGACTGACGATTCTGATTCTTTTAGCTGAAGTCATCAGTGGCATACTGCGTGGAAGCAAAGCAACCCTATACAGAATCGGGAGTATTTTACTTGTCGGAGTCATTGCGCTGATTGCAGCACCGTTGCTTACCGATGAGGTTATACTATCAATAATGAATTATATTAATCCTAAAGCAGCGTATACATCTGTTTCAGAAATCATTTCAGCAGCTGCAGCGGAGCTCGGTCTGCGTGGAAAAAATATAGTGCCTGTCCTAGAGCTTGTCGAAGGGATTGTTAAAGTAGTCAGTATACCATTTATTTTTGTCTTATTCTTCTGGGTCTGCAAGCTGGTAAGCTGGCCGCTTTTTGAAATCATCCGTTCAATTATTCGCCGCTGTACGGTACAGAGAATGGAGCATAGATCCGGTGTCGAGACGAAGAATGCATCTTCTTTAAATAAAGCTTCGCAGAAGGCGTCCGAAGAAGCTGCTGTAGCACAAGAAGCAGAAACAACTTCCTCCGAAGCAGAGGCTGTGGCAGAAGAAGCTGAAACGAAGCATATTAAACCTGTATCCCGTGTTTTGGGAGCAGCGCTCGGATTGGTGCTTGGATTACTGCTTGGAGCAATGACTTTTATGCCGTTTACCGGGCTTGCAGGATATATAGAAACGGCTGCGGCTGATGGGCATCTTAATCAGGTTTCCGGAGCGGATGTTACAGAGACGCTTGTTGCATGGAAAGCTGCTCCGGCGTTATACATTTACCGGTTTACCGGGACAGAAGCACTAGGCGGACTGCTATACAAGACTTTGGCAAAAAATACAATTAATAATATAGAATACCGTGCAGATTTGCAGCTTAAAGAGCTTGCAGAAACTGTACCTGCCGTTCTTCCGGCGTATATAATCTATACTGAAAATGGATTTGATGCTGAAAGGCTGATACCTGCCGCAGAAACCGCTGTACAAAAGGCTTTTAGCCTGAAGTGTATTCCGGCAGATACGAAGCTTGCATTATGTAATGAATATGCAGAAAAAGCACTGGATCATGTGACAGGCCTGAAAACATTGCCGACGGTTCTGAAGAGCTCGCTGAAGAAGCTTACAATTGATGAACTGGAAAATGATGCAGTTCTGTGTCTTTATCTGGCAGGAGTATTATCCCGTCATGGATACGGAGCATTCATGAAGGGAGAAGAAGCAGGCTTTGACCTTAATAAGATAACACCGGAATTTACCGGGGAGCTTTCCGATACACTGTATCAGATGACAATTGCAGAGGACGTGGTTCCGGTACTTTTAAATACGGTTTTGGAAATAGGACTGGAGTCGATGAAGGTTGAAGTTGTTTATCCGGAGAAGATTGAGAATTTTACTGATACAAAGCAGAAGTTCGCAGAGCTTTTGAACGTAATACCGGAACTGTATCCGTATTTTAGCGATGAAAAGACATTAAGCAGTCTGACAGAAGTGAACCGGTTCAAAGAAAATATCGATGTAATCAAGTATTCACCATTCATTACGGAGCTTACATATCTGAATCTGCAGAAAGCAGTAATGAAAGAACTGCTGCAGGGGGTTGGACTATGAAAGAGGAGAAAGACCATACTATATTGAGTATTGTATTCGTGATAATACTGTGTTTCCTAATAGCGCTTATCACTGTCGGCTACAGCAATGTAAAGCTGCAGGATTATTCGGCAGTGACGGAAAAGTCTGAATTATCAGTAATATGTTCACAGCAGGAGAGCAGTTACCTGCTTGACCTTCGCGATGACAGTGATTATCAGAGCTCACATTTGATCGGTTCGGTCGGGATTACATATGAAGAGGAAAATGAAGCATGGTTTCTGCAGAAGGTTGGCGAGAATTGCAATAAAAATCAAGATATTTATTTGCTGTGCTACAGCGGAAAACGAAGCGCAAAGGCATTTAATCTGCTGGTAAAGGCTGGATACCGGCGTGTTCATATTGTCATATTCGGATATGCAGATTATATTAATGATGCCGGGGAAATTAACTCCGAAGGCGCAGATGTATGTGACTGTGTACGTGAGAAATGAAAGGTCTGCTACAGGCAGACGAATATATGTTAATTGTTGGATGGTTAAAAAAAGAACGGAGGTAGGGCGTTTGGCGCTCGCAGGTGGGATGAAGAAAAGATGGATGAAGGTGCTGTGTCTTGGATTGATTCTTGTGATGGTTGTTCAGAACATGAGTGCCGCCGCTGCGGACAGCGGTGAACCGGGGCAGGGAAATAAAACAGCCGGTACAGAGTATGCGGAGGATCTGATTATTACCACGGATTACACTATCAGTGAGTCGATTACCATGGCAGACGGAAAAGCAATTTATGTTAATTCCGGCAGCCTGACAATTGAAGAAGGAGTTATAGTCGCAGGCGATATCTATCTGGAAGGGAAAGCAAGTATGGTGAGCGACGGATCAATACTTGGAACCCTGACGATGAATTCCGCCGGTGTTCCCGCCGCCAGAGTGGATTACGAAGATAATCTGACGCAGGTCAGAAATCTGTCGTTATATCGTGGCTACGTTGAAAAACTGGTCATGAACGGAACCGGTTCTGCTTACATCGGAGCAGAAATCAATGAACTCATCGTGTCTGAACAATGCAGTGCAGAGCTGGGGGTTCAGTGGGGAAGTATCCAATCGCTTACTTCAGCGGGAAGCGGACTAAAGTATTTTGACAATACGCATATCGACGATGTCAACCTTATAAAGGGTGAGATCAATATTAATTCGGGTTCGATTGTCGGTCATGCAAAGGTAAGCGGAGGAACCTATAACAATACCTGCGGAGCACGAACCGAAACACTGGTCTTATCCGGGGACGGTTATGTATCAAACAGACCAGCAGATGGTCTGGAATCCGGATATATTGCCAGTGTGCTAATAGAATCAGGGGAGAATAATACAAGATTTGAAAACTACGGCAGAGTAGGAAGCCTGGTTGCGCTTTCCGGTAATGTACAGAATTCCGGCTATATCAAAAATGCCCTTGTCAGCGGACTGCAGGAGTATCTGGCACTGGCACGCATGAGCTGGGTTCAGGAACCGAGCTTCCCGTACTCGACACAGTCGCTGTATTTTAACGGAAGTATTTTTAATGCTGACAAATGGGACTCTGATACGAATGCAAAGCCCGGTAATGTATTTATTAACGGTGCAGACAGTATGACAATAAGGAACGCAGAGTTTCAAAACCTGATTCTGCATGGAAGCTTTGGCGGTGCAGAGGTAGAAAATGTATATCTGCTGAATTGCTATATTGATATGACGGATGTGGTTGATACGGATGTTTTCCGTATACCGGATCCGACCACATTCGGTTTGTATCGTGCAGTATTCAGTGAAAGCTTTCATGAGTTAAATGAAGAGTGGTTTGATAAACTATTTACACTTGCAGAAAAGAACAGCGAAATTGCCGAGCTTGTTAAAGCGCTGGTATATACCGTCGATACCATTCCTTCCGCGGAAAGCCGAAGCGCCTGCAGTACAAAATATAACAGTGCACAATATACTGATGCAGATTCCAGAATTTCGGCAGTACCGCTTCCGAAGGAAAGCTTTTTCATTGATTCTGACGGAGAAGAGCGATGGTTCAGCTTTCGATGTGAAACCAATTCAATCATTAACTTAAAACTAACTTCATATAACAGCCTTGGATTCGCTGCGGTCGTGCTGCCGGACGGAAGAACAGCAGTGCTTTCAGGAAACGGAACATCGGATTTGGTTTCGGTTCGTTCAGGTATGGAAGGAACGGGATACTTGCTGCTTGCCGGAGGTCTGGGGGGCATGGATGTCTCTGTGACTGCGGAAGACCCATATGAAGTGTCCTACACAGTAGAGGCGTTATATGCAGCAAGAGCAGATGAAACTCCGGGTAAGGTTTCCGAAGTGAACGGGAACAGTGCATTACTGACCGCATATGATCTGACAACAGGTAAGGACGTGTCGGAACTGTATTATTCCGATAACAAACTGTATTTCCCGAGAGAATTAACCGGTCATCAGCTGCAGATTACAGCAGATTGCCGTTATGGGGATGATGATCCGTTATGGGGACTGGCTACAGATACAAAGACGATTACGGTAGGAACCGATCAGAAGATATCCTTTACCTGCAGCTGGTGGGGAAGCTATGACGGTAATTTTACTGAATCCCTGCCGGACGCAAGAGTTTATCTGTATAAAGAAAATGGAACTTATCTTTGTGAGCTATATACGGACGGATATAGCTTCTGGTCGGATAGCCTGACGGACGGAGCATATACAGCAATAATTATCAGGGATGCAGGAAGTTCTTATCGTTTCCTTACGATTGCTGATTATGAGCGTTATGGTCTGACCGAAGGGGAAGATTATAGAGTCGATCATTTTACGGCACAGCGCGGTCTGATTTCGAATTATCCGAATGTGACGGTTCCGGAAGCACCGGTTACGGAATACCGGTATCTTGATCAGGAGGTTTCCGGTTATTATACAGCACTTACTACGACTGTTGCCAATATCTATATTCCGATGCAGCTTAATTATACGGTGCTGGAAGGATACCGAAAGGACGTCACGGTGAAGGAGGCCGTCTTTGAGCTATCGGAATCGACAGTTTTTCTTGAAAACAGTGTTCAGGTAAATGGAAAAACAGCAGAGTATTTTTATGAGGATCACGTTCTGACAGTTCCGGTGAATGGAGATCAGAACAGCATTTCATATTGTGTGGAAGCAACACCTTCTGCTAATAGCGTGTCAACAATTGCAACACTTAAAATGGCTGCAAATGGAAAAAGCTATTCAGAGCATATGGGGAGTGCAGCGAGCAGGATTCAGACACTGACGCTTGATGCCCCTTCCATGGCAAATCAAACCGTTGTGTTATCCGGTTATGCAGAAGTCGGAAGAGCAATTACTGTCTATGACGGAACGACGATAATCGGAACCACAGAAGCAAAGAAGAACGGTTACTGGTCCGGAAGCTTTTCTTTATACCGGTCGGAAGAGGGCTCTATACATCGGCTCAGTGCTGCACTTGATGCAGGTACGGCAAATGAAGTACGTACCCCGGAAACAACAGTTTATCAGTCCACGGGAACCCCACAGATTGAAAACTTTAAGCTGATGTACTATGAACATGAACTTTTACAGACGATTGAACTTTCGGGAGACGAATTCGGAAAGCAGAAGTTCACTTATGCATTTTGGCCCGGTAATCCGTTAACCTTCCATGTACAAATGTCTAACAGTAATCTAATTGACCGTCTGTGGATTGTGAGTAACGAAGGCGGACATTTTACATTGGAAGGGTTTTATGATGAGGGACTTGGATGTTATGTTGCAAGTGGCTTCTTTAGCAGTGACGAGAATTACCTGCCGGGTGATTTCAGTATTGAGTATACCTTCAAACAACAGGGGATTGAGGAACTGAAAGCTAAAGTTGATTCTTTCTTTGAAGAAAAGAAGAATATACAGCTGAGCGCACCATCAGACGATCTGCTGAAAGCTTATGAGGATGCGGAAACAAAAGTTGAGTACTCTTATTCATCAGACGATGGTTCCTACGAATGCCAGCTACTAAGTATGAAGCCGGAAGTTGAGGGAGATGGAATTGCCACACTTATTGTGAGTGATGTATATCGAACATCGATTGAGGAAAGTCCACTGGACCTGATTGCAGATGGCTATATTGAAAGTCATGATGAAGACGGTAAGGTCTCCTATACGAAAATGATCTATGATGAAGAAGACGAGATATTCAGGACAATTTCGGTTCAATATGATGCGGATACTTCTTTGAATGCAGGTATCCTGTCAGACGGAATACGAATCGCAAAGCTCGGTCTGACAGATTCCTTACCCGGTATAAAACTCGCTTCAAGCGGAACGAGGTATGCTGCACAGGAGAACAATCCGGTAACGATTGTTACTACAGATTTGAAGACGGTCGGCGTGACGACAATACAGCAGACACTCAGTGAAATCAGTAATAATATCATTGATAAAATCGGAGATAAGAAAAACTGGGTAAAGAATCCGGAGGGTAATCTTGGTTATTTGAAAAACCTGAAAGGATCTTTGAAAGGAGTACGGGCACTTTCAAAACAAGGAGCCGGTGCCTTAATCGGTCTTGGTTTTACAATGAAGGACATCTATGACTTTAAGCAGCTTACAGATCAGAGCAAGAGCGATGCGTTAGAACTGCAGCAGGAAATTCGCACAAGGATGTCAGACCCGAAATGTGTAAATGTACTGAGTGAGCTTTCCTCCATCGATAATGAGTTAGCCTCCTGCATTAAGGAGATAGATGCTTTATATTGGAAAATGGTACAGATTAATCTGGCAGTCTGTGCGATAAGTACAATGATTGGAATTGCAGTCGGGGGTGCCATGACAGTACTGGCAGGACCGGTCGGGTTTGCTGCCAGTATTCTGGTTAATATCGTAATAGGAAATATTATTGAATACATCCAGAGAATGATGGGACTTGATAATGACTCGCTTGAAGCAGAACTCAATCAGTATAATGCACGGATCGGCAGCTTGAGATCGAGACATATGGCGCTAAAATGCAATGATGACGAGCCCTCGCCTACTCCGATGCCGGACAAAACGCCGAAAAACGGAACAAATGAACAGCTTGACCCATCCGGCTATGTTTACGAAGCGGTTCCGTCGAACCGTCTCGCCGGTGTAACAGCGACTGTTTACTATCGTGGAGAAGACGAAAAAGCAGTACAGTGGGATGCTGAAGAATATGGAGAAGTAAACCCCCAGACTACCGATCGAAACGGAGCCTACCAGTGGTTCGTTCCAAAGGGAGAGTGGCAGGTAAAATACGAACTGAACGGATATGAGACGAAGTTCAGTGAGTGGTTGCCTGTACCTCCGCCGCAGCTTGAAGTGAATTACGGTCTTGTATCATATGAAGCACCGGTGGTAACCGGTGTGCAACTCTTTGAAAATTACTGTGATATCATTTTCAGTAAATATGTAACAGTCGAAAGTGTCAATGACCAGAGCTTTACCGTTAAGGGCGCTGCGGGGACGATAGAAGCACTGAATGCTGAAATGGGAGACAACCAAGAGCTGCTTGCAAACAGATTCCGGCTTTATTTCACAAAGGAACTGACAGCGAAGAGCAATTATAAAGTCGAGTGCCGCGGAGCGGTATCCTATGCAGGAACAGGAGCAGAGGATTACAGTGAAAGCGTTACCTGCCGTTACCGAATCAACAGCGTGAGCTATGAGCTGCCGACCTATCTTCCTGTCGGCGAGTCGGTTACGATTGCAGTTAAGGTATCTTCAAAAGGTGGTTTTGATGAGATGCAGCTGACAGTGTTGTCAGAGAATCAATATCTGACAATTGATGACATCAGTGCGGTGGACAGTAAAGGAAACGCGACGGTTACGGTAACTGCGAAATCATCCGGTATGAGTTATCTGACAAT
>CAZRRN010000043.1:0-23743 GCA_964602475.1 uncultured Lachnospiraceae bacterium
ATGGAAGAGTTAGTACCGCTTGTGAGAGAATTGGCAGAAAAATATACCTCTCATGAAAGCACATCAATAACCTATGAAAAAGCGGAGCAGCTGATGGAAGCTGTATTATACTGTATCCATGAAGCGGAGCAGCCTGGACATAATTCAATCATCCCGGGAAATGCTGTATCTGCACGGCAGGTATACCAAACGGGATTACAGTATGTAAATGAAAAAACAAAACAAGCATTGAACCTGTATAATACAATATTACCTGAGTTTGCTTACTATAAGAATCGTTGCCTGTTCGATACCTTCGCAAAAGGAATACCTGAATTTTTTAAATGGTACGATATTCAATTCGAGCCGCAGAATACAATTTTGACATTGGATTACCCTGTTTTACGAGATATTTCCGGGCATAGCGGGATTGATAAAATATATGAATTTATTAGATGCATTGATTTAGAGCAGAGGTTTTTGAAAATATTTCCGGAGACCTATGTACTAGGAATACTATCGAACTATAACCGGCAATATGAAGATATGATTGAAAATATCAGCGAGATTATGTTCATGACATTGATCGGGTATAGCTTAGCAGAAAAACCATTATCAGAACCCGTCTTTAATCATTCAGATTATTTGAAAATACAAAAGAAACTGTTATCGGACAACCGGTATGAAATAACGAAACAGATAGAAAGAGTATTGGCGCTGTTTATGCAGGAATACAGTGGGGATTGTAACGAAGCAGCAGATTACCTTATGAGTGGTACTAAAAATATTCTTGTTCGTATGAAAAATGCGGCGGAGAACAACTCGCTTTACCGGCTGTTCAATAACCAGGAAGTCTGAACATTTCAAAAAGTCCAATTTCTATATCATCCAGTGATATTATCATATAGAAAAATACAAATTTTCGCCTTAATTTGCCAAGAAATCTCCTTTTATTCTTCTAAAATATCATGTATAATATTTTTGAGGATTATTTGTGTTTGGTGGACAGTACTATGGGATTTATTTCATTTATGGGGAGAACGGGCGATGACAACAGAGGAGAAGCTTAAAGAAAAACAAGGCAACAACCATGAAGGAAAACAAGAAGACAACCTTGAAGTAAGAAAAGAAGACAACCTGAAGCAACAGAACGAAGATGCAATTACCGAAAGGAAAGACGTGGAACAAAAAGCGGAAAATGAAAAAAAGCCTGCTGAGAAAAATCAGAAAGCATGCGAAACAAAGTCCGGTACAGTGAAGAAAAAAGGTAGTAAAACCGAAGGAAAGAAACGGCCGCATAAATCAGGAAGCTTACTGAACAGTCTGATTATCCGAATGGTTGTTGCTTTTTTACTGATGATAATCATGATTCTTTTATTAGGCACAGTCTCATACTCTGCAGCGAAGGGTATGATTGAGAATGAGGTGAAAACCTCGCTGGTGAACACGGTTTCGGCAAAGGGAAGCTATCTTGATCTTGGATTACAGCAGGTGGACAGCCAGATGCTTGAAATTCTTACAATGGATGAGATGTCGGAATACTATCTCAATGTCAAATTTGACCGGAGCAACGTTACCAAGGATCAGATTGATGCAAGGGCAAAGATCGAAGCAAAGGTGCGAAACGTAAAATCGGTTTCAAAATTTGCGTATCATCTGTATCTGTTAAGTGATATTGCAACCGGACTGACCACCAGCGGAGCGACCTTATCACCGGAATTCTATCAGACATTTGCTGAGACGGAGGAAGGAAAAGCGATTCTCCTGAGTGACAAGAAATTTGGTTATATCAGTTCACATCCGTCGTTGGAGGCAGCAGCAAAAGAGGTCAATGATACCTTTGACTGTACAAATTATGCAATCAGTATGTGGCGTAAGGTCGGGTTGAAAACCAGCGTGATTCTGATTGTTGATATTGATAAAGATACTATATATAATGCTTTGGCAGAATTAAATAACGGTGAAGGAAGCTATGCGGCCTTTATTGCTCCGGGTAATGCGGAGACGGTATTCTGCGGTTATTCAGAGACAACAGAGGAAGCTGACGCGGCGGATGAGACCGTCTTAAATGCAACAGCAGAAACAGAAAATGCCCCGGTTTTCAGTTCGCTGGAGGCATATGGAAAAGCGCTTGCTGCAGAAGAAATTGAAGGCTATGAAGAGATAAAATGGAATGGAACGAACTACATTTTCACCTATTCTAAAATTGGGACAACAGGAGCAATGCTTGTAACATTGGTACCGACGGCACGTTTTATGGAATCAGTTGCGGCAATTCGTAATATTACCTTCATAATTGTTGCAATTGCGTTTACCATTGCAATTGCGATGTGCATTTTCCTATCAGGTGCATTGAAAAGTGGAGTTTCCGTTGTTACAAAGCGGCTGGAGGAAGCAGCAGAGGGTGATTTTACCGAGAGAACACAGAAAAAACGCAGAGACGAGTTTGGGCAGATTAACGTCAGTATTGCTAATATGACGGAAGGTGTCCGAAGTCTGGTAATTGAGGTTAAGGAGGTCATGGAGACGGTAACCCAGGCTTCCGGATTAGTTGCACAGAATACGGAACGGCTGATTACATCGAGCAATGAGATTTCGGTTGCAATAGAAGAAATACAGCAAAGCGTAGAGGAGCAGTCAGTAGATTCCCAAGATTGTGTGACACAGATCAACGAGCTGTCTGACCAGATCGGTGCAGTTTATAAACACACCGATGAAATTGGCAGAATTTCCGAAGATGCCAACCGCACGATTACAGATGGAATGCAGGTAATTGACGACCTGAATGAGAAATCCAAAGCAACTGTGGACATAACCAGAGCGATTCAGCAGGACATTGTTTCGTTGGCGGAGCAGACCGGAGCAATCGGGGATTTTGCAAATGTAATCAATGACATTGCAGCACAGACAAATCTGCTGTCGCTTAACGCCTCCATAGAAGCAGCTCGTGCCGGAGAAGCAGGAAGGGGCTTTGCCGTAGTTGCAGAAGAAATTCGAAAGCTTGCAGATCAGTCTCTGAATGCAGCGAAGCAGATCGGTGGAATTGTTGATAAAATAAAAGGACAGACGACGCGGACAGAGACAGCGGTTCATCAGGCGGGAGATATTGTATCCTCCCAGAGTGAATCTCTTAATAATACACTGGAAGCATTTAACCGTGTGAATGAACGTGTTAAAATGATGGTCAAAAATCTGGAGAAAATAACAGAAGGAATGACTCTGATTGAAGCTACCAGAAAGGGAGCAGTGGATGTTGTTACGAATATCTCGGCACTGTCTCAGCAGACCAGTGCGAATTCTTCTCAGGTAGATGACAATGCCAAACAGCAGATGGCTGTGGTTGAAGAACTGAAGACAACAGTTGAAATACTAAAAGAAAAAGCACAAAAGCTTGATCGTGCGGTAAGCCGGCTGAAGATTGAATGAAAGCCGGTTATCAGACCTAAAGACAAGAAGATAAGAACCAAAGCAAACTTAGGACTTGATTTCTGTCGTAATATGTTATAAAATCAAAATGATTTTTCTTTTGAGGCGTTATTCCGTTGGGGAGCAGAAAGGACGCGGTGAATTTCGATGGAACTTCTTGAACAAAGGATTCTTGCCGAGGGTCAGGTTGGCGCAGGGGATGTTCTTAAGGTAGATAGTTTTATCAATCACAGAATTGATATTGCCTTTGTAGCTGAACTTGCAAAGGAATTCTGCAGGCTGTTTCAAGATGAGGGAATTACGATGGTTCTTACCGTGGAAGCGTCGGGAATCGCAGCAGCATCGCTCACGGCATTATATCTTGGAGTGCCGATGCTGTTTGCAAAGAAATCCGTCACTTCGAATATTTCAGGCAATGTGTACGCTGCGAAGGCAGTTTCTTATACTCACAAATGTACCAATACGATAGTTGTAGAGAAGGCTTATCTGAAGAAAGAAGACAAGGTTCTGATTTTAGATGATTTTCTGGCAAAGGGAGAGGCTCTGACCGCGCTTGTTGAGATTGTTCAAAAAGCGGGAGCGTCACTTGCGGGAGCAGGCATTCTGATCGAAAAGGAATATCAGGGCGGTGGCAAGCGGTTACGGGAGCAGGGAATCCGGGTCGAGTCTCTTGCGAAGATTGCCGAACTCAGCGTAGAGAACGGAATTATTTTCAGCCGGTAAACCGGACGAAATAATTGCGTTTTTCGTTTTTTGATTTATTTGAAACGGATACCGTTTCAATTAAATATATTATTTTTGGAGGGCTATTATGAAAAAAATTATTTCTATCCTGCTTGTGCTTGCGCTTGCAATTGTACCCTGCGCATCACTGACGGCATGCGGTGACAAGACTGATGATTTTAAGGTTGGAGTCATCCTTGTCGGAGATGAGACCGAAGGCTATACCAAGGCTCATATGGACGGTATCAATGCCGCAGCTGCAACACTTGGTCTTAACAGCAACCAGATTATCTGGAAGAAGAGTGTTCCGGAAACCTCTGCATGTTTTGATGCAGCGGAGAGTCTGGTAGATGACGGATGTTCTCTTGTCATCTCCAACAGCTATGGACATCAGACCTTTATGGTAGAGGCTGCAGAAAAATATCCTAATGTGACCTTTATCGCCATGACCGGTGATTTCGCAGCAATCTCCGGAAAGAGTAACCTTTGTAACGCATTCACCAAAGTATTCGAGTCCCGATATGTATCAGGCGTTGTTGCCGGTATGAAGCTTGCAGAACTTGTTGCTAACGGAACTGTATCCGAGACTGCAACTCCGAATGCATATGATGCAGACGGCAATATCAAGATCGGCTATGTTGGTGCATTCCCTTATGCTGAGGTTGTTTCCGGTTATACTGCATTTTTCCTTGGCTTAAGATCCGTTGTAAGCAACGTATCTATGTCTGTAAAGTACACCAGCTCCTGGTTTAATTTTGAAGACGAGAAGACAACAGCAAATGCACTTATTGATATGGGTTGTGTCATCATCGGACAGCATGCAGATTCCGAAGGTGCTCCGACAGCCTGTGAAGATGCAGTGAAGGCTGGAAAGGCTGTTTATTCTGTTGGTTACAATGTTGATATGCTCAGTGCAGCACCGACTGCAGCACTGACCTCCGCAACAAACACCTGGTCTGTATACTATACTTATGCAATCGGCGCAGCAATGAAGGGTGAAAAGGTTGCTCAGAACTGGGCAAAGGGCTATGCTGATGAAGCAGTTGCTATTACAACTTTAGGTAACAGCTGTGCAGCAGGAACTAAAGAAAAGGTTGACGAAATCGTAACGGCAATCAAGAACGGCAGCTTCCATGTATTTGACACGAATACCTTTACTGTTGGCGGTGCGAAGATTTCTACTTATGAGGTTAACTTCTCATACCTTGACTTCTCTACCGGAACACCGACCGTAATCTATACCGGAGACACCTTAGAAGTAATTAAAGACGGATACTTTGATGAATCTACGATTCGTTCCGCTCCGTATTTTGATCTTCGTATTGATGGAATAACCGAAATCGAATAATAACACGTAATAATGCAGAGCAGTGTAAGTGTCGTCGGATGCTGATACTGCCCGCTGCAGCTCCAAAAGGGAAGCCGAAGTCCGGTTTCCCTTTTGCGGGTTGTATAGACAGGGATAAATAAGGAGTAACAACATGGCAAAGACTGAAAATGCCGTTTGCATGAGAGGAATCACGAAATCCTTTGGTTCAATATTGGCAAACAATAATGTAAATCTTGATATTCGCCGCGGTGAGATTCTTTCATTGCTGGGCGAGAACGGAAGCGGAAAGACGACCCTGATGAATATGCTTTCCGGCATTTATTATCCGGATTCCGGTGAAATTCTGATTCATGATGAAGAGGTATCCATAACCTCCCCGCAGGATGCGTATGCCAACGGAATCGGAATGATTCATCAGCATTTTAAATTAATCGATGTTTTTACGGCTGCAGAAAATATTACTCTGGGTTTGGACAACCAGGGATTCATTATAAAAAAGAAACAGATAATTAATAAAATAAAACAGATATGTGACAGCTACGGGTTTCAGATAGATCCGGATCAGAAGGTTTATAGTATGACAGTCTCTCAGAAGCAGACTCTGGAAATTGTCAAGCTCCTGTATCGTGGTGCTGATATTCTGATTCTTGATGAACCGACGGCAGTACTGACACCTCAGGAGGTGGAGCAGCTGTTTGCGGTTCTGCGGAATATGAAGAACAGCGGAAAGTCAATAGTTATCATTACGCACAAGCTGCATGAAGTGCTTGAAATATCAGATCGCGTTTCAATCCTGCGGAAGGGTGAGTATATCGGTACCGTAGATATAAAGGATGCGACAGAGCAGTCCCTGACTGAAATGATGGTCGGCAAGAAGGTTGAGCTGAATATCGAGCGTCCGGATCCGGTGAATCCGGTTAAGCGGCTGGATATCCGTGACCTGACGATTCAAAAACATGAAGGAGTACTGGCGCTGGACCATGTTTCCTTTACTGTATACAGTGGTGAAATTCTTGGAATTGCCGGTATTTCCGGCTGTGGTCAGAAAGAACTGCTGGAAGCAATTGCAGGTTTGCAGGTCGCTGTGGAAGGAAGCAGTATTGAGTATTTTCCGCCGGATAGCGAAGTGGAAAAGCAGCTGATTGGAAAGACTCCGCGTCAGATCAGTGAGCTCGGTATTTCCCTGTCCTTTGTTCCGGAGGATCGTCTTGGTATGGGACTGGTTGGTTCTATGGGCATGACGGAGAACATGATGCTAAAGAGCTATGATTCCGGACGATCGTTCTTTACTGAAACTAAAGCGCCGAAGGATCTTGCAAATAAAATCAAAGATGAGCTTGAGGTCGTTGCTCCCGATACTGCAACCCCGGTCAGCCGGTTATCAGGCGGGAATGTTCAGAAGGTTCTTGTAGGACGTGAAATTGCGGCGGCACCGACAGTTTTAATGACGGCCTATGCGGTTCGTGGGCTGGACATTAACACCTCCTATACCATTTACCGGCTGATTAATGAACAAAAGAAGAAAGGCGTTGCTGTTATCTTTGTTGGAGAGGATCTTGACGTATTACTTGCTCTGTCAGATCGGATTCTAGTGCTTTGCGGAGGCAAGAGTAACGGAATTGTAGATGGTCGAAAGACAACGAAAGAAGAGGTCGGACTGCTCATGACCAATATGAAGAAAGGAGCGGTTAAGTGAATAAGAAAAATGGAAAAGCACATACAATAAAAGAACCGTTCCTTCGTATCAAAAAACGTGAACCGCTTGAGTGGAAAAAAGCATGGGGAATCCGTGCGATTGCGATTATTGCAGCGTTGTTGTTCACCGGACTGGTGGTGCTGATAGCGACGGGCATTAATCCGCTTGATATCTACAGCTCCATGCTGGTTGGATCCTTCGGAACGGTACGCCGCGTGAAGAATACAATCAAATACATGACCCCGCTTCTTTGCCTTGCAATCGGACTGGCACCTGCGTTTCGTATGAAGTTCTGGAATATCGGAGCACAGGGACAGATGCTGGTCGGAGCACTCGGAGCAACGATAGTGGCGTTGAATTTCAGACAGCTTCCCTCCGCAGTATTAATTCCGTCCATGCTGGTAATAGGAACGCTGGCAGGTGCGGTATGGGGTGTTATTCCTGCAATTTTCAAAGCTTTCTGGAATACAAACGAAACACTGTTCACGCTGATGATGAACTATATTGCGACCTTTCTTGTCATGTACAAAATTGATGGCTGGAAAGATAAGAGCTCGGCATTTGGATCCTTTAAGCAGATTTCGCCGAATGCAATTATGCCGGCGGTGTTCGGAGAGAGCTTCTTTCTGTGCACGATTGTAGTGGTGTTGCTGGCTGTCGGTATGTACATTTATATGAGAAGAAGCAAACACGGCTATGAACTCTGTGTTGTCGGTGAATCCGAGAATACAGCACGCTACGCCGGCATTAATGTTCGAAAGGTTATCATCCGTACCATGCTGCTGTCCGGAGCAATCTGCGGTTTCTGCGGATTTTTGACCGCCTCGGGAATTAACTTTACTCTGGCCTCCGAGATGAATGACGGATATGGATTTACCGCGATCGTCGTGGCATGGCTTGCCAAGTTCAATCCGTTCTATATGTTCCTAACCTCGTTTATGATGATTTTCTTCCAGAATGCGGCAACAGAAATCAGTTCGGTAACGGAAGCAGCAACGGTTTATCTGTCCAGTATTATTTCGGGAATCATCCTGTTCTTTATTCTCGGAAGTGAGTTTTTCATTCGCTTTAAGCTGATCTTTCGCGCGAAGGCAGATAAGAAAGGGGGTACACAGGAATGACACTGGCATGGGACACGACCGGTATGGTCGGCTGGATTGTAATGGCTGTCAATTTCGGAACGGTAATTCTGCTCGGATCCATGGGAGAGATTATGACCGAAAAGGTAGGACATCTGAACCTTGGTATCCCGGGGATTATGCTGACCGGCGGAATTGCCGGATTTGCAGGGGTTTATTTCTATGAGAATTCAACAGACAATCCGATTGCTTTTTTGACGCTGATTATTGGAATCGTCTGTGCAATGACAGCAGCATTGCTGACCGGTTTGATTTACGGATTTCTGACAATTACGCTGCGTGCGAATCAAAATGTTACCGGTATTACGCTGACCACCTTTGGAGTCGGAATCGCAAAACATTTCGGAAGTATTATTACCAAGGGAACGAATGGAACAACGGCAACTGCATATTTTGCCGATGCAGTATTCAACGCCAAGATTCCGGGACTTTCCAAGAGCTTAGGAATTGTCAGTGAAATCTTTTTTAACTATGGCTTCATGGTGTATCTGGCAATAATCATCGCAGTTGTACTGCAGCTTTTCCTTAAAAAGACACAGACGGGTCTGAATCTGCGTGCGGTCGGAGAGCATCCGGCAACTGCCGATGCAGCGGGAATCAATGTTACAAAATACAAATATCTGGCAATTGCAGCAGGTTCTGCGATTTCCGGACTTGGCGGTTTTCAGTATGTTGTAATCAACAGTGTAAAATGGTCCACAGAGCTTGATATTGAAGGTATGGGCTGGCTTGCCGTAGCACTGGTCATCTTTGCGACCTGGAAGCCTGTTAACGCAATCTGGGGCGGTTATATGTTCGGCTTTCTGTCCAAAGCAAATGCATATGCATTTATGTTCCTTCAAGGGGTTACAATTTCTCAGAATATCTGGAAAATGGCACCTTACATTGCGACCATTTTGGTATTGATTTTTGTAAGTTTTCGAAAGAAGAGGGAAAATCAAGCGCCGGCAGCACTTGGGCTTCCATACTTCAGAGAAGAACGTTAGCGGACGAGTTTACATGCGGTTAATAAACGGAGACCAAAATGGAAAATGCATTATGGAACGGACAGGAGCTTCAGGCTTTTGAGATTGCAAAAGCTTACGAGACTGAGAAGGAGATCCGGAAGGCAAGCGGACGAAGGGAGCTTCGATGCCCCGATCCCGAATGCCGGCTTCCGATTCTTCGCTACTGCCACGGAGAAATAAAAGACGCGTATTTTGCACATCTTGAGAACGAGGAGTGCGATTATGCCCGTTTTGACAAAACGAATAACGGAATTATGCGTACCCTGCGGCAGATGCTTTATGAGCATTTTACGTCACAGGGTTTTTCTGTTCGCCAGGAAGAAAAGCTACTGGCACATCACTATACTCATCTGGTTATAAGGCGTCCCGGGGAACCTCCTCTGGCGATGGAGCTTGCCACCAGACATCTGCTGGCGAACGAGACAGACCGGCTGACGGCTGAGTACAGGAACAGCAAGATTCCGGTGGTTTGGCTTGTTGCAGACAATACGGATGTTATGGTACAGGAGGATAAAACCTATTTCTTTAAGCGTTTTCTGCTGAACGAATCGATGAATCGGGATTTAATTGTAATCAACTGGGATGGCAGCGAACTGGCACAATATAAGTGTGACCCGGTAAGTTATGAATATAAGGGGCGTCCAAAAAAGGTCGAAGGTTACATAAAGGAATACATGGAACGTGCACCACTTGAAAGACTTATACTAAACGAGAACTCTCTTACAATTCAGGGATTTACGGAACGTTACACTGTATGGCTTGAGGATAAAAAAAGAGCTTTTGAAAAACAGATTGCAGAACAAGACAGAATACAGGAAGAACTCAAAAAGAAGCAGCAAGAAAATGGTTATTATCTAAACGACGGAGTATACCAGAAGGTTGCTGTATTTCATGATATTCAGGAAAGGGACGCACCGGTAAGCAAACCGGGGAAAGGTCAGCCACGTGCTTTTGAAGAGAGCAGACAGGAAGTTCTTCCAAGACTGGAGCAGCAGCAGGTTCCGGTCAGAGATTCCCTTGGCAGACGCTGGCTTCGATGTGAATGCTGTAATGCGGTGGGTCTGGATTCCGAATTTGTCTCCTACGGAGGAAAAAACCACATAAATCTGGGAATCTGTAAGAACTGCAGGTAAAAGAAGAATGAGAGCGCTGCGGTTAATTAGCAGGAACATTTTCAAAGCTTCGCCATACCTTAGAGTGAGAGAATAAATTGCCAAATACCGCAGAAAAAAAGTATAATATCTGGTAAATAATGCATTTTAGACAGGAAAGGATGACTGGTGTGAAGGATGAAGCTTTCACACATAGCTTTGTGCCTGTGCGGTGCTTGACACAAAGTCTGTTATGCGCAAAAAGCGTCGCAGAAACGGGGATTTCTATGTTGTATTTTGGTCTGTTGATTCCGTTCATCGGGACAGCGCTTGGTGCAGCCTGTGTGTTCTTTATTAAGAAGGATATTCCGCGGCTTCTTCAAAAATCGCTGCTGGGCTTTGCCTCCGGAGTAATGATCTCTGCGTCGGTCTGGTCGCTTCTGATTCCCTCAATCAATTTGTCGGCAGATATGGGAAAATTATCAGTAATTCCGGCAGTTGTCGGGTTTTTCCTCGGAATTTTGTTTTTACTTGCGATGGATGCGATTATTCCGCATCTGCACCTGAATGAATCGAAACCGGAGGGGCTGCCAAGCAATCTGAAACGTGCTACCATGCTCATTCTGGCGGTAACACTGCATAATATTCCGGAAGGAATGGCGGTTGGAGTTGTTCTTGCCGGTATGCTGGACGGTAACAGCGGAATCGAAAGTGCAGCAGCACTGGTACTGGCCGTCGGTATTGCGATTCAGAATTTTCCGGAAGGATTGATTGTTGCACTTCCGCTGCGTGGAGAAGGAAAAGGACGCGGTTACGCATTCCTATGTGGTACGCTTTCCGGAATTGTTGAACCGATTGCTGCGGTGATTACGATTCTTTTGATAGGAATTGTATCTCCGGTTTTGCCGTATTTTCTGTCGTTTGCAGCCGGAGCCATGGTATATGTGGTTGTGGAGGAGCTTCTGCCGGAGGCTTCAGAGGGAGAACATACGAATCTCTCCACCATTTTCTTTGCGATCGGATTTGTTGTAATGATGGTGCTGGATGTCGCGCTCGGCTAATTCCAATGAAAATCAATACCTGCTTTATCCGCCTGTACCATCTGGTCTTTTCTTCCAATATGGTAGGTCTTTTCTCCGCGTTTGAACAGAGCTCCAGTCTGTTTGAAGTGAAAAGAAACATCGTTTGCGACGCACTGTGTCATAAGACTAAGAATCCAGGCATAATCGCACAGCCGGGCATCTTCCCCAGATTCGCCGCCGCAGATGACACATTCAATCTGATGTGAAGTAAGATAAGAATTGATTTGTATTGCTTCAAGCATTGGTTCGCAGATGATTCCCTTATGACGGATAGGGAGTGTTAGAAAATACGGAAGTCTTAAGTTGGCATGAGTCTGATCCTCGCAGGTACAGAGAACTGTGACATTTTCATAGCCGGAACCCCAGTCTTCAGGCAGAGCGACCAAAAAGCGTTGGATTCGTTTGGTAATAATAGTGAAGGACAGATCAGAACGCTCCCGGATCATTTTCCAAAGCTCCGGACGCCACTCATCGGCCTCCTCCAGAAAGAAATCTGAAGTCATACAGCAGAATACAGGTTCCGAATCAATCTGCAGCCGGTATTCTCCCCGTCGGTTCTTTTGTACGGGGAGATCGAAGGCGGCATTTTTCGTAATCTGAGAACTGTCTTTCCCGAATTCACTGTCTCTACGATAAACGTAGCAGTGCAGACAGCCCGGAGAGGTTTTACGACAACCATGATACGGATTCCAGACGGGCATGGGTCTCCTTTCTGAAAAAGGACAGACAACCGGAAAACACAAGGTCATCTCGGTTATTAAATATCCTTAAAGTGAAATTCCTTGCGTCCCTCGGCATAATCGGCAACTATCTGACCGTGACCGAACAGCTTATATTTATAGGTAACCAGTCCGTCGAGTCCAACCGGACCGCGGGCATGCAGCTTTCCAGTACTGATACCTACCTCCGCTCCGAATCCGTAACGATAGCCATCCGAAAAACGGGTGGAGCAGTTCTGAAAACAATTCGCTGAATCAACCAGCTGCATAAAGTAAAGCGCGCAGTCATCGTTGAGGGTCAGGATACAGTCTGTATGATGTGATCCATAGCGATTGATATGCTCAATGGCTTCGTCTACAGAACCTACCAGACCGGCAGAAACAATATAATCAAGATATTCGGTACGAAATCCGGTTTCCGGCAGCTCCTCACACTGGCTGAGGCAGGAGCAGACTTCTTTGGAACCACGAAGCCGTACATTCTTTGCATTCAGGGCAAGCTGCAGTTTCGGAAGAAATTCACCGGCAATCGAACGATGAATCAGCAATGTTTCGACCGCATTACAGACCGCAGAATACTGTGTCTTGGCATCCAGAATAATCGGAATAGCTTGCTCTAAATCGGCATCCTTATCAACGTAGATATGGCAGATACCATCAGCATGTCCCATGACCGGTATTTTGGTATTGTTCATGATGTACTGAACAAATGCATTGGAGCCGCGAGGAATCAGAAGATCAACAGACTCATGGCACTCAAGCAGCTCCGAAATCTCGGAACGGGCTTCTGCCTGAAGAAGGCAGCCCTCCGGAAGTCCGGCAGCTACTGCAGCCTTGTAGATAATCTCAAACAGTACCCGGTTAGTCTGCATGGTCTCGCTTCCGCCCTTTAAGATAGCACAGTTCCCGCTTTTAAGACAAAGTGTAGAAATCTGAATCAAAGCGTCAGGACGCGCCTCAAAAATGACTCCGATGACACCAATCGGACAGCTGATCCGATAGAGTGTGAGACCGGTATCCAGTTCACGAGATAATAAGATTCGACCAAGAGGATCGGGAAGAGCAATCAGATCCCGGATTCCGGATAGAACGGCAGAAAGTTTTGCTTCATCAAATTTAAGACGCTTTAGTACCGGTGCAGCAATACCGTCTAAGGAAGCACGTTCACAATCCTGTCGGTTGGCGGTAAATATTTCTTCTTTATGGATCTGCAGTGCGTCAGAAATGGCAGTCAGTGCCAGATTGCGTGTTTCTATCGGAAGGCTGGCGAGCTTCGGACTGTCCAGCTTAAGCTTTACGGCATTCTCTTTGATTGACATGGTGATACTCCCCTCTTTCAAGTAAATCTGTATAATTGTTACTATAGTAGCACGGGAAAATCCTCATTGCAAGCATAAAAACACCGGAAAAGCTAACGAACAGCTCTTCCGGTTCAAAATGCGCTAAACGGTGCACTTTTCTAACTTGATTAATCTAATAAGGGTTAATCCTCGTTGCGGTGTTCAAGCGGAGGTGCCTGCTGATAGGCATTGTCGTTTGAACCAAGGTCGTTGCCCGGAGTATAATACTGGTCAACGGTTTCATACTGCATGATGTTATTTCCGGAAATCTCGTTGTAAAAAGCAGTGGTGGAGACTGCAATATAAGGAGTCAGCCACAGATAACCGATACAACAGGTGAAGAGAGCGAGAATCCCCCATCCGATAAAGCTGATCTGAAGGCAGAACAGACGCCAACGGTTTCCGTGCATCATTTCTTTGGAACGGTTGATTGCTTCCATGATTCCAATGTCCGGATTTTGTGATAGAATGTAAGGAGCCATTGCATAGCTGAAGGCTGCAATAATTCCGGGCACAATAAGGAGCAGTGACCAAAGGAATATAAAGATTCCCATTACCAGCTGAAGCCCAAATGCTTTCCAGATAATTTTGAAGCGGCAGAACAGATCGTTGATGCTTGGATTTTTACGTTGATCCAGATAATTCATGTTGAACTGTATGTAGCCGAGCTGAACTGCAGAACCGATAAAACTTAAAACCAGTGTAACAATCAGAATAATACAGGCGACAATTGCAAAAGTGATAATAAAAGCAGGACTCAGTTCATCAATATCCTTTGTATAACGGGATGAATTGAATGCATTACTGAAACCGCTTCCACTGCCCTGGTCAAGTCCGCCTCCAAGTAATGAAGCAAGCAGTCCGCCACCGACTGCAAGTCCCCAGCGGCCATTCAGCGCATTAAGAGCTTCTGTCTTAAAATCTTTTGATAATTTCATAGTCCTCCGTTTCTATGTAAAATATGTATTTACACGTTCACCCTTTCGACTCCGATACGCAACGGAGCTTCGGTGCAGCTTATAAACAGATTATAGCAAAGGAGCATATACAGTGCAAGATATCTGTTATGAATATTACAAATTCAGAACTGAATTAAGGTTAAAAGTTCAGAAAAAAAGAATTTTATAAAAATAATTTGTAAAATTATTAGAAGCATGGTATCATACTATTCAAATATTTATGGATGGTGAATGGAATGAAGAAAGCAATGATATCAAAGAATCAGTTGGAACAGATTGTGAAAGACTATCCGACTCCGTTTTATATTTATGATGAAAGAGGAATTCGCGAAAACTGCAGACGTTTACAGGCAGCATTTTCCTGGAATAAAGGTTATAAAGAATATTTTGCGGTAAAAGCAACACCAAATCCGTATATTCTAAAAATATTATCGGAAGAGGGCTGTGGGACAGACTGTTCTTCTCGGACAGAACTGATGCTTTCCAAAGCAGTGGGAATTACCGGGCAGAATATTATGTTCTCCTCCAATGATACTCCGGCAGGGGAATTTTCCTATGCTAAGAAGCTGGGAGGAATCATCAATCTGGATGATATTACGATGATTGATTATCTGAAAGAAGAATGTGGGATTCCAAAGACAATCTGCTGCCGTTACAATCCGGGCGGAGTATATGAGGTCAGTAACGGAATCATGGATAATCCCGGAGATGCAAAATACGGCATGACGAAGGCTCAGCTGACGGAAGCGTTTCTGAGATTGAAAGACCTTGGAGTTAAGGAATTTGGAATTCACGCGTTTCTGGTTAGTAATGTAGTCAGTAATGAGTATTATCCGGAACTTGCGAAAACTTTGTTCTGTGTGGCAGCAGAGCTGGTGCAGACAACAGGAATCAAGGTTTCCTTTGTTAATCTATCAGGCGGAGTAGGAATTGCATACCGCCCGGAGGAACCGTCAAATGACATTGCTGTGATTGGAGAAGGCGTAAGAAAAGCCTTTGAGGAAATCATGGTACCTGCAGGGCTTCAGGATGCGGCAATTTTTACAGAGCTTGGGCGTTACATGCTTGCACCGTATGGTCAGCTGATAACAAAAGTGATTCATGAAAAACACATTTATAAGGACTACGTCGGTGTGGATGCATGCTCGGTCAATCTGATGCGTCCTGCTATGTACCGCGCGTATCACCATATCACCGTGTTCGGGAAAGAAGACCAGCCCTGCACCTATCTTTGTGATGTGGCCGGCTCATTGTGTGAAAATAATGATAAATTTGCAATTGACCGTATGCTTCCGCCGGTAGAAATCGGAGATTATCTTGCGATTCACGATACCGGAGCGCATGGATTTTCCATGGGTTATAATTACAACGGCAAGCTTCGATCCGCAGAACTTCTTTTGCAGGAGGATGGTTCTGTGAAGCTGATTCGGAGGGCAGAGACCGAGAAGGATTATTTCGCGACCTTTGATTTCAGTGGTCTGTTTTGATGAAACAGATTTTTGAAAGCACAGTGAATCGAAACTCGATAAATAGAACGCTTAGGGGACGAGAAGACAAGCATTAGAAGCGACCCAGCAGAAAGTATACCCATACTGCAGCAATTTCACGAAGATAACAGTTCGGAAGGACATACCATTCGGTTCCCATTGAGGTTAGACCGTCTGCCGTAAGTCCTTCTTTTTTTGCAACAAGTCCCGCCCGGAAAATATGAAAATCATTTGTTACATACACCACACTGTACCCGTCCGGAAAGTGTTCATCCAGCAGAAGCTTGGAAAACCGAAAATTCTCCTGTGTACTGGTAGAAGCTTCTTCTTTAATAATATCCTCTTTGGAGATTCCGTTCAGAATCAGAAAACGTTCCATAGCTTCTGCCTCTGTTATATCCTCTCCCTGTCCCTGTCCACCGCTTACAACAATCAATGCACCGGGGTTCTCCTGCTTATATTCGATTGCTGCGCGAAGCCGCTTGGCAAGCAGTCTGGTAACCTGATCCCCATGGATTCCGGCTCCGAGAACGATAATAGCATCGGCACCTGCTTCCGGTTTGGATGCGGAGAAAATAACAAGAATACTTCCGGTTATTATTACAACAACAAGAAATACTGTATAGCCGGTAATGAGAAAAACCCGCAGAAAACGAAGAAAGCGTGAAAATGGGAGACTACGGATTATCTTCTGATAAAAAATGCCGCAGAGCAGAAGCGGAAGACCAAGAATTGCTGGAAGAATGACACCAAGGTTAAAATTGCTGAAGGATATAACAAAAAGAGTATCGCAGATCAGCAGTGTACCGGCGATATACAAAAGAATTTGTGGCAGAATACGTTTCCGCGTGTAGAATCTGGGAATTCCGGGATGTCTGCGGTGTTCAACTCTTCTATGCTTCATTCAGTAATAATCCTTTCAAATCTGAGGGAACGGTGTTATGCCTCAGCACGTACACTGATTCCACGGTGTTTCCTCTTCTCGGAATACATATTAACATCCGCCTCGCGAAGAAGACGAACGAGAATTTCCGGACGAGGATGTTCAAGCGTGTCAAAGGCATAACCACAGGCGTAATCCACCATATAAGGGTGCGTGATATTATGCAAATCCACAGCATTGTGAAGCTGACGCAGCATTGCCTCCACTTCCTGTTTGGTTCGGTTAGTCAGAATCACAATAAATTCATCTCCGCCGGTTCGATAGCAGTGTCCCTTCTCGGAAAATATAGAGGTTAGACAGTCCGAAAAGCTGATAATCAGCTCGTCTCCGACACTGTGGCCAAAGGTGTCATTTGTGATTTTCAGATTATTCAAGTCGAACATGATAAAAGAAATAGAGTCATAAGTCGAAAGATTACGCTGAATTACCTGAAGCTCTTTATCATATGCGGTCCGGTTAGCGAGCTTTGTGATACTGTCAACATATGCTAGACGCTGGTAGACATCAAGCTCAGAAAGAGCATTCATTGCATAGAGCCGTTCGCGGAAAGCGTAAATGGTCAGTGAAATAATCATTATCAAAAATCCGTGCTTAAAAAAATGTGTAGAACCGAGTCCGTCCGGAACCTGAAGATAATATCGACCCAAATCGAGGATGGAAAAAACTATCATTCCGGCACTGCCGACAACTATTTCAAATATTTTATTCTTATAACGGAAGATTTCTAATAATCCAAGAACAAAAATAGTTAGCAGAGAGAAGATCATCAGACCGTGCGTAATTATAATAGTATCTGCAAGTTCGGTTCGATTCATCAGATAAAGTATTATCTGTGAAATAAAATTATATAAAAACAGTGTGCTCAAGAAGCTAAGTAGCTGTTTGCCACTGTGAAATACTGAACGAAAGAACATCAAAATCGGAACCGGAGTCAGCATAAAGGAAGCGTAGTACAGCAGAAACAGCCAGACCTTGTTAGAAGAAAAAATCGTCAGCATATTGAGTCCGGGATAGGTCCAAAAGGAAGTAAATATCATAAATAACCCAAGATATAACAAGCTTTTGCCATTGTAACCGCGTGCGCCCGGAGCGAGCAGAAAAGAAAGTACAACGCAGATCAGACCGAATATAATTGATAGAAGACAGAGTACAAGATCAGGAAGCGAGTCTCTAAGAGTCTGCAAAAGAAAAGAAGTTCCCGTGCTGAGCTTGATTCCGCTGATTGTATTGCCGGTTGAACGAATCGGAGAAGACAGTTCGATTATAATGGTCGAACCTTCTGATTGGTAAGGAAGTTCAATCATATGACCGGACACGCCAAAGACAGTACCAAACGGTATTGTTGTATTGATCCCGCTCTCGTAGATAACAGAATCGTTGACACTTGCTCTTACAGTTCGAAAAGATGTCTGTAAAAAAAGGATATTATTATGATTATCTGTTTCGGGAAGTACATTTGAAATAGTAATTTCTGATTGAGTAACGCTAAGCGGAAAATCAGAAATTGTGCCGCTTTCCGAAGAAGTACGATAATTCCAGCCGGAAAGATAAGAAGTTACTGAATGACTTTCTATAGGGGGAATATCAAGATCAAAAGAGAAAAAAGAAAACACTACAACAGCAGCCGTAAAAACTACGGCAGACATAAGGAAGACCAGTATATGTGTGTCTTTCATCGGCTTCATGTCTGAATACCTTTCCCCAATTACAGGCTCCACTTTAGCATCTCTCCCCAGAGATAACGGAACCAACCCCAAGTATATGAACAAGAACCAGGCGCAAGGAAAACCTTGCGCCCAATTATCATAGCGTCTTATTTGATTTACGTCAAGTCCCAAAAATGGAATATTAAAGAAAAAAAGGTAAAAAAGAACGATTTTTGTTTTATTTTATAATACCGTCTGCAATTTCGGTCGTTCCGTCGCAGTTTGTACGGTCATCAAGCACGTGAAAAGTTACGGAACCACCGGAAATCAAAATAGAGGTAACAGCCTGAATTCCGTCATCAGAAGCCGTAATATCCAGAGTACCGCCCTCCATATAGAAAAAGCCTTTTTCCGCTTCGCCTTCGGTGTCGGTCTTGAATCCGTCATTCTGCGCATTTACTGTTATAATACCATCAAGAATTGCAATACTGTCATTGCCTTTCACTGCATTGTTGACTGCTGTGACGGTAATTGTTCCGCTTACAATCCGAAGATCGTTGTTGGTGTCAATTCCGTTGTTGTAATTGCCGGTGACGGTAAGAGTTCCGGTTCCGTTGATGGAGAGATCATCCTTGCTGTATAAGCAGGCATTTGCTTTTTCTCCCTCAGCGAGCAGGTAGGAGGTTCCGTCGGTCAGCGAATTTAAGGTTCCGTCGGCAAGAGTGATTGTCGTCTTGTCAGCATTTTCGATGTAAATCGCCGGACCAAAAGAGCAGGTAATACTGGCATTGTTGAGAATTAAGTGTACTTTTTCTGAATCGCTGACATTGACATAAATCTGTCCGTCGGTCAGAGTGCCGGATATTACATAAGTTCCTTCTACGGTAATGGAGATACGACCGTCAGCAACGGTTACAGTGCTGTCTGAAGAGACCGCGGTTGTTCCGTTCAATGTGATGGTTGGGTTCAGACTGTCAAAGGTGGTGTTCCTGTCAAAATTCGTGAACTCCGCAGTCAGTCCGTTATTGACAGTATCAACGGCAGAAGCTGTACCTGAACCGTCATCGACAGTGCCGGTGGGGGTTGTGGCTGTGCCGGATCCGTCATCAGCAGTGGTTGGTGCAATAGTCGGATTGGTAGTACTTCCGGTATTGGCACAACCGGTGAGACCGGAAACGATAAGCAGTGTCAGAGCAAGCAGTATACATAATAGATGTTTTTTATTCATGTCATGTTCCTCCATCCTGAGGGTAATCAGATATCTTTGCCCATACAGTAGATTTTATTGCTGAAATCATACTATAAAGATATGTTTAAACTGTGTTAAAATGAAGGCGGATTATAAAAAATGGAAGAAAGCAATAATTGCATAGTTATTTAAACGCAATATCGATAAAGAATTGTAAAGAGGCATTGCAAAATCAAACTGAACTTGTCTTCCTTCTGTATACATGCTAGAATAAAACTGAAGAAAGGAAGCACAGTCTCATGAACAGAAAGCAGTTTCATCCAATTTATCTTTTGGCTTTGTTTTATGTTATTTCGGCTTATTTGGTACCGGTGCTTTTTAACCATATAACGGAGGTTGCAGAAGAAGGCAGCATGCCTTTATGGATTTTAGCTATTCCCGTCATACTCGGTGCTGCAAACTTTATGGTTATAAAAGTAACAGGAAAATCCATCGGAAGAGACCGCCTGCTTAACTGCGCTGTTCTGGTCAAATACCTCCTGATCCCGTTTTATATTGGGGGTGGGTTACTAAATGTGATCTTTTTCCTGCTTATGTTTACACCCGTAGTTATTATGGTATTTGTTTCTCCGACGGTCATCATGCTCCTGTCGATTACCGGATGGATGATTATGGCGGGCGCAGCGCCCTATTTTCTTGCATATCTGTCAGAATCGCAAAAACAGAAAATTCACGGGACGGCATTGTGTGTTATTGCCGGAATTCTGCAGTTTTTCTTTGTGGCGGACGTTATTTCGGTCATGGTACTTGCATGGAAAGAAAAGCGGTGTATTAAAGTTACGATTGTAACAGCAGTGCTGTTGTTTACTGCAGGATTGGCAGCGGTTGCGGGATTAATTATCTATCTGTGTTTAAAATTATAAAGAAAGCAAAACAGGACTGCAGAATTTATCTCGGGGAATAATTCTTGTTTTTTGCTGCTGTTCGTGATAATATAGTTCGAAATGACGGACAGTAACAAAAGAATCCGGCAAAGAGTAACAGCCCGGATACGAAAGCCGTTGTGTGGAGGCAGTGATGAACGGATATAAATACGAAACGCATTTGCACACAAGAGAAGCAAGTAAGTGCGGAAGCAGTACGGGAGCAGAACAGGTTCGGTTTATGAAAAGTCTTGGTTATCAGGGAATCGTGGTAACCGATCATTTCTTTAACGGGAATACGGCGATAGACCGCTCACTTCCATGGGAAGAACGGGTGGAGCGTTACTGTGCAGGATATAAGGCAGCCAAAGAGGAAGGAAACAGAACCGGTCTGGATGTGTTCTTTGGAATTGAGTGGAATTTTCATAATGATGAATATCTTTTATATGGAGTCGACAAGGAATGGCTGCTTGCAAATCCACAGATGCTTGAATGGACACACCGGCAGCTGTTTGATCAGATTGATTCGGTTGGAGGACTAATGATTCAAGCTCACCCGTTCCGGGTACGGAATTATGTCGGAGGAGTTCACCTGTATCCGCAGCTTGTACACGGAATTGAAGTCACAAATGCCTGCAATAATCCGCAGGATGACCATTTTGCAAAACGATATGCGGAATATTTTCATTTGCCTGAAACCTCAGGAAGTGATCTGCATCGTGCAGAAGAGCTTCCGCGGGGGATACGGGGGGTTCTTTCCGAACAGCGCTGGGACAGCCTTTCCGATTATATCAGACAGGTAAAAACACGCAGCGGATACCGCATTATTACTTCTCCGGATGCAGTCGGACTGCAGAAAGAGGACAAAATCCCAATCCCGGCAGACATGCAGGATGCAGAAGAACGGGACATAACCGATCGTCTTCTTGAGATATTTGGAGACCGGTTCCCGGCAACCAGATTTCATACAGCATAGAACAAAATAAAACGGAGCACTGTCGGTTGGCGGTGCTCCGTTTTTGTGGTAAGGTGTTGTATGCTACTTAAGAGAAATAATACTGTATCGTCCCTGCCTTTAGGCTTTATTTTGCTGCAACAGTTCCGCGGCTTGTTCCGCCGGAGTAGGTTCCTCCGGTGTAAATGCCGTCTGTTCCGGTAACGGAGTAAGAACCGCCGGTGGAAACTGTATAACTGTTTCCTGTGGTGAGCAGAGGAGAACAGATAACTGCACATCCGGCTGATTTAGCAGATTCAATGGTCAGGATTCCGTTTCCGTTTGAATCAGATATATTAAGCAGTGTACCGGATGAAAGTGAAATACTAAAGGATAGGACGCCTTGTGTACTGCTTGTTACAGATTGTGCCATACCGGTACTTCCGAGAGCAATCAGTGTACCACCGTTAATCGTAAAGGTACCGTCATAATCCAAAGCTCCGTTACCATTATCGGTAGGACCATAAACCACATAGTATCCGCCTGTCATTGTAGCACTTCCGTTGACGTCAATTCCATCGCCGGCTGCATTTACAATAACATAGCCTCCGGAGAAGGTTGCATCTCCTGTAGTCTCGGAGAACATTCCCATACCACGTCCGGTTGTTCGGTTTGTAGTGGCAGAGGAATCGGTTCCGCCGGCTGCATTAATTCCGTCGTCGCTTGCGGTAATTCTAACAGTACCGCCGGAAATATTTATATGAACGCTTTCAATTCCTTCGTAACTCTTTGTTATGTTAATTGTACCGTTTGTGATATTCAGTGTATCATCTGCATGAACACCGTCATCGCCGGAAGTAATGGTAAAGGCTCCGCCATTAATATTTACCGTATTGTTCGAGTGGATTGAGTCATCTGATGAATCAATGACAAAGGTTCCGCCTGAAACCGTAATTGTATTGCCGGCTTTAAGACCCTTGGCGCTGTCGGTTTCCGTAGTAGTTGTTGTTGTGGAACCCTGACCGCCACGACCGCCAAATCCGCCGCCCCAGTTGCCCCAGCTGTTTTCTTTTGAGGATGAAGAGGAGTTTGCACTCCCACCTCCACTGGAGATGGTGATTTTTCCACCGGTAACTGTGAGATCGGTGATTGCCTGTATCGCATCCAGTTCTGCAGTTATGCTGAGCGTACCGCCGGAAATCAGAATATATCCCTTGCTGCTGTCTTCTTCATTGCTGGTACGGAGACCGTCACCGTCTGCCTCGATGGTGATGGTGCCACCCTTGATTGTTACAGAATCTTTTCCGCGGATGCCGTCATCGACTGCTGTTATATGAATCGTTCCGCTGTTGATCACCAGATCGTCTTTCGAGAAAATACCTTTGCAGTAATTTGCAGTTATATATAATGTACCGTCACCCTCGATTTCAAGATCATCTTTGCTGTAAATAACCGCTGAAGGATTATCTGCATCTGTAGCAGTGCTAAGAGTATAGGAGGAACCGTCCTCCAGTTTATTTACCGTACCCTCAAGTAACGTGATTTCGGTCTTTTTCGGAGAACTGATAATATAAACAGGGGAGCTGTCGCTGCAGTAAATGTCAACACCTGCCAGAATAAGCTTAACTTTTTTTTCATCAGTGGTGTTTACAATAATCTGACCGTCTGTCAGACTTCCGGAAATCAGGTAAGTACCTGCTGAGGTAATTGTTACAGTCTGACCGTTTGCACTTGCGCCGCTGCCTTCAATCGAGACAGCGGTATTATTTAGAGAGATAACAGCATCTGCTGAAATAGTCAGTCCGGAATCAGTTGTATAGGAAGTGTTGATGGCAGACACAGCAGCCGTGGGAGCGGTCGTCGAGGTCGGAGCCAAAGTAGGATCGGTAGCGGTTGTCGAGGTCGGAGCCAAAGTAGGATCGGTAGCGGTTGTCGAGGTCGGAGCCAAAGTAGGATCGGCAGCGGTCGTCGAGGTCGGAGCCAAAGTAGGATCGGCAGCGGTTGTCGAGGTCGGAGCCAAAGTAGGATCGGCAGCGGTTGTCGAGGTCGGAGCCAAAGTAGGATCGGCAGCGGTTGTCGAGGTCGGAGCCAAAGTAGGATCGGCAGCGGTTGTCGAGGTCGGAGCCAAAG
>CAZRRN010000044.1:0-23574 GCA_964602475.1 uncultured Lachnospiraceae bacterium
GTCAGAAGACCCGTGTCGTAAATTTTGTGCAGTCTAGGACGCTGGTTGCCAAACCCTCATAGAACTCCGGCTCGTGACATACCATCAGAATACTCCCTTTATAGGCAGTTAGGGCACGCCTAAGCTCTGCTTTGGCATCGACATCCAGATGATTGGTCGGCTCGTCAAGCAGCAGAAGATTTGTCTCACGGTTCAAAAGCTTACAGAGACGTACCTTGGCCTGTTCGCCGCCGCTTAGCACCTTTACCATACTTTCAATATGCTTGGTGGTGAGACCGCATTTTGCAAGAGCGGAACGTACCTCATACTGGGTGAATCCGGGAAACTCCTTCCAGATTTCCTCGATACAGGAGGTCGTGATGTCCGGAGGCATTTCCTGTTCGAAATAACCGATACTGAGGTAATCACCCTGCTCTACGGTGCCGGAAAGGGGTGGAATCAGTCCGAGAATACTTTTCAGCAGGGTAGTCTTACCGATTCCGTTCGAACCGGTCAGCACGATTTTTTGTCCCCGTTCCATTTGCAGGTTTATTGGATGGGACAGCGGGTTCTCATAACCGATAACAAGCTCATTTGTCTGAACAATCAGCCGTCCTGAGGCCCGGGCCTCTTTAAAGCGAAATTCCGGTTTCGGTTTTTCTGCAGCAAGTTCAATAACTTCCATCTTGTCCAGTTTCTTCTGACGCGACATTGCCATATTCCGTGTGGCAACGCGTGCTTTATTTCTGGCAACAAAATCCTTCAGCTCCGCCATTTCTTTCTGCTGGCGGTTGTAGGCGGCAGAAAGCTGAGATTTTTTCATTTCATAGACTTCCATGAATTTATCATAATCGCCGACATAACGGTTCAGCTCCTGATTATCCATGTGGTAAATAATATTTACGACGCTGTTAATGAAAGGAATATCATGTGAAATGAGGATGAATGCATTTTCGTAATCATTCAGATACCGTTTCAGCCATTCAATGTGCTCGGTATCAAGGTAGTTGGTCGGCTCATCCAGCAGTAGAATATCAGGCTTCATAAGAAGCAGCTTGGCCATCAAAACCTTTGTTCTCTGACCTCCGCTCAGCTCAGTAACATCGGTATTGGTTCCGAGCTCAAGCAAACCGAGTGCGCGGGCAACCTCTTCAATTTTGGGTTCAATCATATAAAAATCATGCATCGTGAGATAATCCTGAATTATTCCGAGCTCGTTCATGGCTTCTTCCATGGCGGCATCATCTGCACTGCCAAGCTGTTCGCAGAGCTCATTCATGCGGGACTCCATCTCAAAAAGAGAAGAAAAAGCAGAAGAAAGAACATCATGTATTGTCATGCCCGGAGAAAGAACGGTATGCTGGTCAAGATAACCGACATGGACATTTTTCGCCCATTCGATTTTTCCTTCATCCGGCTGCAGTTTTCCGGTAATAATATTCATAAAGGTGGATTTTCCTTCACCGTTTGCTCCGATCAGACCAATATGTTCTCCCTTCAGAAGACGAAAGGAAACCTGATGAAAAATGGCACGGTCACCGAATCCATGGGACAGATTTTCAACATTTAGTATACTCATTATTCAATACTCCTGTTTAAAATAAAAACACACCTGCGGATTGTATCATAAAACAGGACACAGCACAATTGTTTTTTACACGGATGAATTCAGCCTGGATTAATTTTACTGATGAGTCTGCGGTAAAATATAACCATATAAGAATGTGAAGTTTGGTATACTAGGAGTAGATTTTACCGTTCCGGTGAGCGAGGTGTAAACCTGATGCTGTGCGAGAATCGGGAAAGCTTTCGGCAGTGCAGAGCGAACGGCTGTGAGTGTCAGCTTCCTGCGGAAATGTAATGCCTGACTCCGAATCGCCACAATGCATAACATGGCAGCAGAAAAAGGACGGCAAGAAGAGGCAGAAAAATATAAAGCGGAGAGCTTTCATATCCGAGAAGATAGAGCAGCGGATAGTATTGTATCAGAGCATAAGGAATAATAAATGTACAGAACAGCAGCATTTTCTTCCCATAGATTCCAATCGGATATTTACCGAATTCACGGGCTCCGTCTGTCAGTACATTCATAAATTCCAGACCGTCCAGAGTGAAAAAGCAGAGGGCAGCATAAATCAGAAAGAGTCCGGAAAATAATGCAGTACCTCCGATCAGCATGAAAAGCAGAGTGACTGCTTTCGGAAAAGTCCATACTACATTGCAGTTAAGCACCCCATAGGTGAACATGACCAGTGCCTGAAAGAAACGGCCAATCCGGGTAAGCTCGAATTTGCTTCCGAGAACCTGCAGAATATGGCTTCTTGGCCGAACAAGCACACGGTCGAATTCTGCTTTCCGAACCATACCGGAAAAGGAATCAAAGCCCCGGGCAAAGATTTCAGCGATAGAGAACTGCGCCAGAATGATAGAAAAACATAACAGCACTTCAGGATAGGTAAAGCCTTCGACCGTATGAAACCTCTGAAACATAAAATAAATAATCAGAAATGCATTAAATGTAACAATCAGCTGTCCGGCAGCTGACAGGAAAAACGATACCTTGTACTGCATCGTACTGCGGATAATGATTCTGATATAGTGAAAATAAAGTCGGATTCCGTTCATCTTTTCCCTCTGATCTTTCTTCTGTGCTGCAGTAAGGCTTAGGAACCCTGTAGCGTTATTTTTTTTGATGCTCTGGACCATAAAAGCTCACCGGACAGTAGCAGTACGATCAGCCAGAACAGCTGCAGGGCGACTGCCGTAAAAACTGCCTGACCGGTGATGTCACCGCTGTAAATCCGAAGAGGGGTATTTTGCTGGGAGGCAAAGGGCAGAAGCTCCATGACGGTTCTCAGCCGGTCCGGAAAGAAAGGGATCGGAATCAGTCCTCCTGCGAAGAATTCGTTGAAAGACAGAAACAGAATACGAAGTCCCTGAGGGGAAATCGTAAAAAAGGTCAGCATATAGATCAGCATACAAAGTGCAACGGTTACAAAAAGTCCGAGAACCATGGAAAGCAGAAACCAGAGAAAGGCCGTGATGCCGGCCGGAGCCATGATACCGTAGGGCGACGGAAGCAGTGCTGCGAACAACAAAATCGGCATACAGCGCAGTACACCGCGAGACAGACGATTTGCCAGACTGCGTGCAAACCACATGCGGTATACGGAGACCGGGCGTACCAGATCGTACCCGACGGTTCCGTCAACAATAGAATCGAAGATTTCATTTTCCATCATCCATGCCATATAAAATGCAAGAAATGCCTGCTGCAGCCATATATATGTAATTGTGGCTTCCAGGGTCATCGGAAAAGCGGACGCATCCGTGCGGTAAAAAGCCGAGAAAATCATAGTCAGCATACCACCCCAGAAAAACTGTGTAACACAGCCGGCGATTGCAGCTGCCCGGTACTGAAGTCCCATATGGAACCTAAGACGAAAAAAGGAAAGGTATTTTTTCATACGAAGCCTCCGGGTTATTCGATGTGATAGGACTGATAAAGTTCAGCAAGTGTGGTGTCGATATTCTGATTTCCGGGACAGATATCCTGAAGGGATCCGTCAATCAGAATTTTTCCTTTGCCAATCAGCAGAATCCGGCTCGCAATGGCTTCAATATCCTGCATGTCGTGGGTTGTCAGGATGACGGTGGTTTTTCTGGTATCATTCAGCTTGTGAATGAAATCACGGACTGCCAGCTTGGAGACGGCGTCCAGACCGATGGTGGGTTCGTCGAGGAACAGAATCTTCGGACTATGCAGAAGAGAGGCAGCAAGCTCACAGCGCATACGCTGTCCGAGAGAAAGCTGTCTTGTGGGGGTTCTGAGAAGTTCAGTCAGGCCAAGAAGTCCGGAAAGCTCCTCCAGATTATCACGGTAGGTCTGTGCCGGAATACTGTAAATATCGCGCAGCAGTTCAAAGGAATCAATGACGGGAACATCCCACCATAGCTGGGAACGCTGTCCGAATACAACACCGATATCCCTTACATAACGTGTTCGGTCTTTCCATGGCGTTAAGCCGTTGACGGTACAGCTTCCGCTGTCCGGAACAAGAATTCCGCAGAGTATTTTGATTGTGGAGCTTTTGCCGGCACCGTTCGGTCCGATATAACCGATCATTTCTCCGTCGTGGATGGTAAAGCTGACATCATCTAATGCTTTGACATATTCGTATTCCCTGTGAATCAGGGAGCGGCAGACATCCCGAAAACCGGAATTCCGTTTGGCGACCCGGTAGGTCTTACAGATGTGTTCCATCGTTATCATAGTTCATGTTCCTCCATGGCAGTAATACGGTGGTATCTTACCCGGACAAAGCAACGAGCGAAGCTTTAGATTACTATAGATTTTGCTACTTGTCAAGTACTCATAATTGTTTATATTGGAGGTACTTGCAAAGTGCTCATATTGGCAGTACTCGTAAAAGACCAGTATTCTTTAGATGATGCTGTAAAGTTTTTGTACACTTGTGAAATAAGCGGCTTTATGCTATGATAATGAATAGGAATAATTATCCGAAATTCCGTCAATACTCGCACTATCCGCAGGATCTGCAGCTCAGACGAAGAATCAGAAGTACAGTAGTCGGCAGACAGACAAAGCGGAAGAAGGAGTATGAAGGAATGACGGAAAATAAGAAAAAGAAAATTGATATTTCAGCAATAAAACCCGAAGAAAAGATAAAATACGAAATTGCAAAGGAATTGGGACTGTACGATAAGGTAATCGAACAGGGATGGAGCGCACTGACCGCAAAGGAAAGCGGACGAATTGGCGGAATTATGACCAGGCGTAGACTGCAGAAAAAGATATAATGAGGCAGGTATGAAAGACAGATTATTATTTATTTATAATCCATGTGCAGGCAAGGGTACCATAAGGTATCATCTTGCCAATCTGATCGAGCAGTTCACAGCGGCCGGATATGAGGTTACGGTTCATCCGACCTCAGCGCGGATGGACGCAAGGCAGACGGCAATGGAATATGCACTGGAACAGAAATGCGAACGTATCATCTGTGCCGGCGGGGACGGAACCTTTGCAGAAACCGCCGGCGGTCTCCTGCAGTGCGGGTCGAAGCTTCCGCTCGGCTTTCTTCCTGTTGGGACAACAAATGATTTTGCAAGCAGTCTGGGACTGCAAAGCAGTCTGAAGAAGGCTGCGGATACGGCGTTACACGGTACAGTGGTTCCAAGTGATATCGGTACGATTAACGGGATGCCGTTTACTTATTCGGCATCCTTTGGACTGTTTTCCGATGTAACATATGAAACCTCTCAGAATACGAAAAATATACTTGGAAGGACAGCGTATATTCTAAATGGTGCCATGAAGCTTCGAAATATCCGGTATTATCACCTGGTTGCAGAAGGGGACGGATTTGCAATAGAAGATGATTTTATCCTCGGAATGGTTGCAAATTCCAATTCAGTCGGTGGATTTAAGGGAATTACCGGGAAGCATGTTGAACTGGATGATGGGTTTTTTGAGATGCTTTTCATACGAAAACCAAAAAATCTGCTGGTTCTGAACGAGATTATTAATGCACTGCTGACCAATGAATTGGAAAATTGTCCATATATCTGTTATGAAAGAGTCAGCCGCCTGAAAGTAACAACGGGAGAGGAGCTTTCCTGGGCTTTGGACGGGGAATTCGGAGGTGATCTTCGAAGCGCAGAAATCCTCATTCATAAACAGAAGCTCTGCTATGTAACAGGAAGCAAAACCAATCCGGTTTTTAGTTGACACGGAAAGCAGGGATTGATATTATTTATAGATAGACATGAATTATTTCCCCAGGTGGGAGAACGGAGAAAATTATGCTGTACATAGGTGTTGATTTGGGGACATCCTCAGTAAAGCTGCTGCTGATGGACGAGCAGGGTCAGATAAAATCCATCGTATCTAAAGAATATCCGCTGTATTTTCCAAAGCCGGGCTGGTCAGAGCAGAAGCCGGAGGACTGGTATGAGAAGCTGGTAGAAGGAATTCACGAACTGATGCAGGGACAGGACAGCTCTCAGGTTGATGGAATCAGCTTCGGAGGTCAGATGCACGGTCTGGTAATCCTTGACAGCGAGGATAAGGTACTGCGTCCGGCAATTCTATGGAATGACGGAAGAACTCAGGATGAGTGTGATTATCTGAATCATGAGATTGGCAGGGAGAAGATTTCTTCTTATACAGCGAACATGGCGCTGACCGGATTTACCGCACCGAAGCTTTTGTGGATAAAAAAGCACGAACCCGAGATCTTTGCGAAGATTGCGAAAATTATGCTCCCGAAGGATTATCTGGCATACCGTCTGTCGGGTGTTCATTGTACCGATGTATCAGATGCTTCCGGTATGCTGCTGTTTGATGTGAAGAATAAGTGCTGGTCAAAGGAAATGATAAAGATTACAGGCATTCGTCGTGACCAGCTTGCCGATATATATGAGAGCTATGAGAAAGTCGGAACTCTGACTGCCAATGCTGCTGCGGAGCTTGGGCTTCCGGTCTCGGTTAAAGTTATTGCAGGTGCAGGAGACAACGCAGCAGGAGCTGTCGGAACAGGAACTCTGGAGAACGGGATGTGTGCCATCTCACTCGGAACCTCCGGAACCGTATTTATTGCAGCCGATGAATTCGCTGTAGACGATGCCAATGCGATGCACTCCTTTGCACATGCCAACGGAAAATACCATTTTCTCGGATGTATGCTGTCAGCAGCATCTGCGAACAAGTGGTGGATGGATGAAATCATTGGCACGAAGGATTATTCCAAAGAGCAGGAGGGGATTACCGCACTTGGAGAAAATCAGGTATTTTTCCTGCCTTATCTGATGGGAGAGCGGACTCCTCACAACAATCCGCTGGCAAGAGGAACCTTCATCGGAATGACGATGGATACAACCCGCGCCGATATGACACAGGCAGTTCTTGAGGGGGTTACGATTGCTCTCAGAGATGCTCTTGAGATTGCAAGAGGATTCGGAATAAAGATCAGCCGTGTGCGTCTGAACGGCGGCGGAGCGAAGAGTCCGCTGTGGTGCAGAATGGTTGCGAACATTATGGATGTTAAGGTTGACAAGATCAACAGTGAAGAAGGTCCGGGTTACGGTGCAGCTATCCTGGCGGCAGTGGGCTGCGGAACATTTGCCTCCGTAGAGGAAGCTGCCTCAAAACTGATTAAGGTTGTCAGTACAACAGAGCAGGATCCGGAAATTGTTGCGAAGTATGAAACCAAATACCGCTTATTCCGCGAGCTTTATCCTACACTTTGCCCAATATTTACTAAGCTTGGGAATCAGTAAAGACAGCAGGAAAGAGTGATAGGATGTACGGAAGCTTTGCGGCAGTATATGATACCTTTATGGATGATATTCCTTATGATGAATGGGCAGAATATCTTCGGACGCTGCTCTACGGGAACGGAGTAGAGCAGGGTCTTGTTCTTGAGCTTGGCTGCGGGACGGGCAAGATGACCAGGAGACTTCGCGATTACGGTTATGATATGATCGGGATTGATGCCTCGGAAGAGATGCTTGAGCTTGCAGTAGCAAAAGAACAGCCACAGGATAAGACCATCCTTTATCTGAATCAGGACATGAGAGAGTTTGAGCTGTATGGTACAGTAGCAGCTGTAGTATCTGTATGTGATTCTATTAATTATATCATAGAGGCGGAGGAGCTTTGCAGAGTCTTCCGTCTGGTTAATAATTATCTGGACAAGAGCGGAATCCTTGTATTTGACCTGAAGACGGAGTATTATTTCAGGGAAATACTCGGAGAGAAGACCTTTGCAGATCAAAGGGAGCACTGCAGCCTGATCTGGGAAAATTATTTTGACGAGGAAGAAAAGATTAACGAATACAGTCTGACACTTTTTACTGAAAGCAGCAAGGGTCTGTATGAACGATCCGAGGAAACGCATTACCAGAAAGCATACTCATTAGATGAGATAAAGCAGCTGCTTACCGTGGCGGGAATGGAATTTATCACAGCCTACGATGCATTTACCAATGCGGCTCCGAGGGAGAACAGTGAGCGGATTTACATTCTTGCAAGAGAACGGCATCAGAACGGAAAGCTTTATTCGGACGAAGGAACGGCAAATGAATGATTATATTGTAAAAGCAACGGCGGCGGATGCGCAGATCCGCGCCTTTGCTGCGACAACCAGAGAGCTGACGGAGGAAGCGCGGCAGAGGCATAATACAAGCCCGGTGGCGACGGCTGCCCTCGGACGATTATTAGCTGCGGGAGCTATGATGGGCAGCATGATGAAAGGGAAGGATGACCTCTTAACACTGCAGATTCAAGGTGACGGACCGTTAGGCGGTCTGGTGGTTACCGCAGATTCCGCTGCGGCAGTGAAGGGGTATTGTTATCACCCCGAAGTCGTTAATGAGCCGAATTATCTTGGGAAGCTTGATGTCGGAGGGGCGGTCGGTTACGGAACTCTTACTGTCATCAGAGACCTCGGAATGAAAGAGCCGTATTCCGGGCAGGTTGCACTCGTCACCGGGGAAATCGCTGAGGATCTGACCTATTATTTTGCAACAAGCGAACAGATTCCTTCAAGTGTGGCACTCGGAGTGTTGATGAATAAAGAGAATACGGTACGCTGTGCCGGAGGCTTTGTGATTCAGCTGATGCCCTTTGCGGAGGAGTCGGTGATATCAAGGCTTGAGAAAAAGATTGCTGAACTGTCTTCAATTACCGCAATGCTTGACGGAAAAATGACGCCTGAGGACATTCTGACGCAGGTTCTTGGTGAATTCGGTCTCGAATTTACCGAAACCGTAACCCCGCGCTTTGCCTGTAACTGCTCCAAGCAGAGGGTCAGTAAGGTGCTTGCGGGAATTGCAGTCAAGGATTTGGATGAAATGATTGACGATGGTAAGCCTGTTGAAGTAAAATGCCATTTCTGCAACACAGCTTATCAATTTGAAATAGATGAACTGAAGGAATTACGGAAAACAAGAAAGCGTTAGCCATATTACATTTTGGGAATGAGGATCAGTATGCCGGATAAGATTGAACAAATCCTAAGAGCCATTCATATTCTGTTCTCCAAGGGGGAGATGTATCATGATCTCCCTGATAAGGTTATATTGTCAAAACGCGAAATGTTTGATCTTCTTGAAAAACTGAATTATGCCGTAGTTGAAGTAATGGATCAGTACGAGGTTACAACGCGCGCCAAAGAAAAGGCAAAGCAGCAGATGGAGGCAGTCGGTCAGAGCATTGTGGATGCAGCGGGGAAGGAAGCGGAGGATGTATATGCAGCATCCATGCTTTATACGGACGATGCCCTGAACGATCTGTATGCATTGGTAGATGACACCAGAATGAATCTGCGTGCAGAATATAATCAGTTTGAAAATACAATGAATGATCAACTTGAACTGATAAAGAATAATCAGAGTGAGCTTTTGGAACAGTTAAGAGCACTCTCTCAGGGACAAAAATACCTTGATCTTATACAGGAATACAACAATGCGTCGATGGAATCAGAAACGGATCAGCTTACGGATACGGAGGATGAATACCGCCGGGAGGAGCCTCCGAAGAAGAGTGATAATCACCAAGGCAGTGATACCCAAGCTGCGGTAATTCCCGAAAAGTTTACTCAGACAAAAGCATCCGGAAGCAAACCGGAACGGCATGGAAAAACAAAGCAGGGGGAAGGTCACGGCAATGGAACCCATGGCGGAGGCAATAATACGCATAAGGCTTCCGGTGGAAAGAAAAACAATAAGACAGGGAAGAACAGCATAAGAAAAATAATACCGGCAGGACCTGCAGCAGAAGAAGAGGAAGACTGGGAGGAAGCTCCTGTCAAACAAAAAGTTGAGGTTAAGGTATATACAGGTGGGGGAGTTCCGGAGAACAGTATTTTTAATGAAAATGCTTTAAAGACAAGAAAAGACCGGGATCGCGAAAAACACAACAAGACCGGGATTAATTCTGCGGCAAATAAAGCTGCTGCAGAGGATGCAGAAGAGACCGCCGGATTTACGGCGGAGGAGCTGGATGCTGAATACGAACAATGGCAGCAGAAACAGGAAGGTACAGAGAACAGGCAGGTATCAAAAGGGAAGATCAGTCTGCTGGATAAACTGATAGGCAAGAAATAAAGCTGTGTTTATCTTGACGGGAGAGGTAGAAAAGTGGGAATGCGCAGAAGAAATTACACCAATATAGAAAACTATTCTTTTGAGGATCTGGTGGATCTGGATAAAATTCAGGAATTGCAGGATAATTTTTCACAGGCGATGGGAATCGGTATGGTAATGACTGCGCCGGACGGAACTCTGATTACCCGAAACAGTAATGCATGTGATTTCTGCCATAGAATAATACGAAGCACCGAGCTTGGGGTGCAGAACTGTATGAAATCCGATTCCATCATCGGACGTCCCAATAAAGACGGACCGGTCATTTCGAAATGTCTGTGCGGCGGACTGCTGGATGCAGGAGCAAGCATAGTAATCGGCGATATTCATGTGGCGAGCTGGATGATGGGTCAGGTTCAGGATGCGGACCATATTCTGACAGAGGAAGAAAACCGACGCCATGCGGAGCAGCTCGGAATTGACCCGGAGCTGTACTGCAGTGAAATAGAAAAAGTACCCAGAATAAGCAGGGATCAATTTGAAAAAATTGCGCAGCTGGTTTATACTATGGCGAAGCAGCTTTCCGAACTCGGACTGAAGAACTATATCCAGAAGGAAGAACTGCAGCTCCGGAATGAAATGGAACGTAAACTGACCTACAGCAGCCAGCATGACCCTCTGACCAATCTGTATAACCGGATGTATTATGAGTCGATGATTACTGAGCTGATTACCAGGGATGCAGCACCGGTATCGGTCATTGTGGCAGACGTAAACTATCTGAAGCTGTCGAATGATATTTTCGGACATACGGAAGGAGACTGTCTGCTGCAGCAGATCAGCGGCGCTTTTGTAGAGGAAGGTAAACCGGAATATATTTCCTGCCGGTGTGGCGGAGATGAGTTCTATGTATTGATGCCCGGAGTGGGAGAAGAGGAAGCAAAGGATTACGTCGAACGTGTCAGAAGCCGGTGTGCCGGCGATTATTGTACCGTACTTCCTCCGTCGCTTGCCATCGGGCAGGACACCCGTTTCACCTCTCAGGAACCACTGATGAATGTAATTAAGAGGGCAGAGGATCGGATGTATCTGGATAAACACCGGATCAAGAGTCAGGCAACAATACTGAATACCATTCGTGGAATTCTGCATGAAACCGGTTATATCTCCACACGTGCAGAGCAGCGGAGCAAACGGATTGCAATGAAGTTTGCAAAATTTCTGAAGCTTGACGCGACATCCATCGAGAATATAGAACGGCTGCTGGAAATACAGTATTTAGGATTGATCATCGTGCCAAAGGGAGTCCTTTCATCGGCAAATAATTATATTGATTACGAACTCGAAGTAAGATATAATGTGACTGAAATTGAGTATCGTTTGTCTAAAATGTTCGATAGCAGTCTTCCCATAGCACGTATAATTACACAGCGTTATGAACAGTGGGACGGAAACGGACGGCCGAATCAGCTGAAGGGAGATCAGACCGATTATCTGGCGCGTTTTATGTCCGTGGTGAATTCCTATACGATTATAACCGGTGACAGGCCGCATGGCTTTGGAAAGGATAAGCTGTATGCACTCACAAAAATAGTCTCCCTGTCCGGAAATATATTAGACCCGGCGATAGTGGATTCGTTTATGGAATTTATGAAATACAGCTATGATTTATAATAAATAATAGAAAACGCACACAGGTGCAGACAGGAGATAAGCTATGGCAGACAATACGATTCAGGCAGTACGGCAGGCTGAGACGGAAGCGGCACAGATAGAACGGGAAGCTGCTCTGAAAAAGCAGGAGCAGATCGACGATGTGCAGACAGATATAGTTGCAAGAAGAGAAGCACTGTATGTACAGCTCAATAATCAAAAAGACGCAGAACTTGATGCAGCTGTAAAGACGAATGAAGCATTAATGCAGAAGACTGTTACCGGAGCCAAAGAAGAGATTCAGGCGCTGAGAAACGAGGTCGAAACAAAGAAGAAGCAAGTAGTTACGAAGATTATTGAAGAATTGCTGTAATATAACTACAGAGTAAAGGAGGTGTTTTGTCTATGGCAGTTGTACCTATGCAACGCATCAGCATCTGTGCCCTGAAAAAGGACCGGAAGCCGATATTGGAAGCGTTGCAGCGCAAGGGAGTCATCGAAGTCCGTGACATGATGAAGGAAGAAGATATCTTTCAGAAAGTCGACGTATCGAATTCCGCAGAGCAGCTGGAGAAAAACATTCGACTGGCAGAACAGGCACTGGAAATTCTATCGGAATATGCTCCGGAGAAGAAGTCTTTGTTTTCCGGTCTGAACGGAAAGCAGGAGGTGACCTCTGATGAGTATGATCTCTTTGCAAAGATTAAGCTGACGGCAAACAAAACAGCAAGAAGAATTACCGACTATGCCAAGACGATTCATGAAGCAACCGGTGAGATATCAAAGCTCACGCAGCAAAAGGAGGCACTGGAACCATGGTGTACTCTCGACGTACCGCTTAATTTCTCCGGGACTAAAACGACGAAAGCCATTATCGGGTCACTTCCGGGAACATGGACTGAAGAACAGATTTACGAAGAATTCGGAGCGTTTACTCCATTTGATCTTGAAATTATCAGTGTACTGAGAGATCAGACCTGCGTATTTTTCCTGTGTCTTTTAGAAAGCTCGGAACCAATGTTTGAAGCACTGCGTGCGAAGGGCTTTGCCCGACCGGTAATGCAGACCGGTATACCTCCGGCAGAACAGACAAAGATATATGAAAAGAATATCCTTGATCTGGAACAGAAAATCGAAAAGGATAAGGATTCGGTTGTCAAGTTGTCGGAAAAGCGTGATATGCTCCAGTTTTATTATGATTATGAGTCCTTAAGGGCAGACAAGTATGAGGTAATCAATCACCTTCTGCAGTCTGAGCATACATTTTTCCTGACCGGATATGTTCCGGTACGTGATGCGGAAAAGCTACGATCGTTTCTTTCCGAACGTTATGACGTTGATGTGCAGCTGAGTGAGCCGTCCAAAGAAGAAGAGGTTCCGGTACTGCTTTCCAACAATGGTTTTTCCGAGCCGCTGGAAAGTGCAGTCGAGAGTTACAGTCTTCCCGGAAAAGGAGAGCTGGATCCGACGGCAGTTACAGCAATTTTCTTTTATGTACTGTTCGGAATCATGTTCTCGGATGCGGTTTACGGTTTTTTGATGGTAGTATTGCTCGGAATTATCCTGCTGAAGTTTAAGAAGATGGAACATGGAACAAGGAATTTCCTGAAGATGTTTTTCTTCTGCGGCTTTTCCACAATGTTCTGGGGAGTGATGTTCGGAAGCTATTGCGGTGATGCCGTGAACGTTATATCTTCGAACTTTTTCGGAAAGGAAGTCAGTATTCCACCGGTTTTATTTTCACCGACGGACGAGCCGATGAGAATGCTTGTATTCTCTATCTGCTTTGGTATTGCCCATGTCTACTGTGGTCTGCTGATGAAGTTTCTGCAGTGTGTTAAGCAGAAAAAGATACTGGATGGAATCTATGATTCCCTGTTTTGGATGGTTCTTGTAACCAGTCTGATACTGTTGCTGCTTACAACGGATATGGGAGTTTCGCTGGTTGGTCTAAAGGCGCCTCTTTCAGGTACGGTCGGTGATGTGGCAACCATTACAGCCGCACTGGCAGCAGTCGGAATTATTCTGACTGCGGGAAGAGAATCAAAGAATCCAGGCAAGCGAATCGCAAAGGGCTTGTACGGACTGTATGGAGTAACGAGTTACCTGAACGATCTGATGTCCTATTCAAGACTTCTGGCACTCGGTCTGGCAACCGGTGTAATCGGTTCTGTATTTAACACTCTTGGAGTAATGTTTGGAACCGGCATCGTAAAAGCAATTGTTTTTATCCTCATCTTTATCGTGGGACATCTGCTCAATTTCGGAATCAATATCCTCGGAGCCTATGTTCATACAACACGATTGCAGTATGTAGAATTCTTTAACAAGTTTTATGAAGGCGGCGGAATCGGATTCCGTCCGTTCAAAGAAAAAACCAAATACTATATTATAAAGGAGAAATAAAATTATGAGTTGGAACGATTTAGGAGTAGTAATGGCAATTCTCGGAGCGGCACTTGCATCATTTCTTCCGGGTATGGGATCTTCAAAGGCAGTAGGTATGGCAGGACAGGCAGCAGCAGGTGTGCTGACCGACAATCCGTCACTTTTCGGTAAGGTTCTTATATTACAGCTGCTTCCCGCAACACAGGGTCTGTACGGACTTTTGATTGCATTTATCGCATTACTGAATATCGGTGTTCTCGGCGGAACCGCACCGGCAACCTTTGCACAGGGCGGTATGGTGTTTGCAGCATGTCTTCCGCTTGCTATTGTTGGATATGTCTCCGCAATCTGGCAGGGAAAGACCGCGGTAGCGAGTATTGCACTTGTAGCAAAGAAGCCGGATCAGTTCGGTAAGGCTATGCTTCTTCCTGCAATGGTTGAGACCTTCGCACTGTTTGCATTCCTTATTTCCTTCCTTGCAGTAGCGAACGTATAAGGAAGACCATAAATCGATTAGGAGAATCTATATGACCGGACTTGATAAAATATTAGAACATATCAAGCAGGACGCGCAGCAGGAAGCGGATCGTCTGATGACGGAAGCGAAGACCGAAACCGATTCCCTGCTTGCCGTAGCGGACGAGGATGAAAACAGGCTTCGTACGCAGGCGGACGAGAAGCGGAATACCCAGGTTTTACTTACGCTGGAACGAGGGAAATCCGCAGCTGCGCTGGCACATCGTAAGCTCCTTCTGGAGGCAAAACAGGAAATCATTGCCGACATGATGGAGGCTGCGAAGCAGTCACTGCAGGAACTTCCGGAAAAAGAGTATTTCGAGACTATTTTGAAAATGGTAGCGAGATACCGTCTTTTGCAGGAAGGTGAGATTATGTTCTCAAAAAAGGATTTATCGCGGGTACCGGCTTCGTTTGCAGCTGCATTGAAGGAGTATTCGCTGACTGTTTCAAAAGAAACAAGAGAGATAAACGGCGGTTTTGTTCTCCTGTACGGAGACATTGAAGAAAACTGTTCTTTCGACGCATTGTTCTTCGAAGCGAAGGATGAACTGGCGGATAAGATCAGAGACTTATTGTTTGCATGAGCAGATGGATTGGAGGAACACTATGGCTGAGGAGCTGTATACCTATGCAGTTGCCCGGATTCGATCGAAGGAGCTGACACTGTTCAGCAGACAGACCATCGACCAGCTGATGTCCTGCAAGACCTATGAGGACTGCTTGAGACTTTTGGCAGACAAAGGCTGGGGAAGCCAGGGAGAATCGGCGGAGCAGATATTAAAAGAAGAACGTGAAAAACTGTGGGCGCTGATGAAGGAGCTTGTAGAAGATACCGGTGTTTTTGATGTCTTTCTGTATGCGAATGACTATCATAATCTGAAAGCAGCGATCAAGGAAGCATGTATCAGCGGAGAACTTCCGAATAAATACATGCCGGAAGGAACCGTTTCGGTTGAGACGATTGAAGCAGCAATCAAAGAAAAGAATTTTGAACTGCTTCCGGAAGCGATGCGTTCATGTGCCGAGGAAGCTTATGAGGTTCAGCTGAAAACAAGAGACAGCCAGTTATGTGATGTCATAATAGACAGAGCAACGCTGGAAGCGATTTATAAAAAAGGTATGGAATCCGGAAAAGAGCTGTTTGAAGGATATGCAGAGCTGCGGGTAGCTGCGGCGAATATCAATATTGCAATCCGCAGCTGCAGAACCGGAAAAAATATTGAGTTTCTGAAGCGGGCATTGGTTCCCTGCGGAAAGCTCAACACAGACGAGCTGACTGAAGCGGTTCTTGCAGGAGAGGAAGCAATTTATGCATATCTCGAAACAACAATATATGCGGATGCAATTGCTGCAATTAAGAAATCTCCTTCTGAGTTTGAACGCTGGTGCGACAACCGCATCATAGAGCACATTCGTCCGCAACGCTACAACCCGTTTACGATTTCACCGCTTGCTGCATATATTCTTGCACGGGAGAATGAAATCAAGTCAGTACGTATCCTGCTGTCCGGAAAGCTGAATCATCTTCCGGAAGAATCTATACGGGAAAGACTGAGGGAAATGTATGTATAAAATAGCAGTTATGGGTGACCGGGACAGTATATATGGATTTGCCGCATTAGGACTCGATACCTTTCCTGTCAGTGAGAAGGAAGAAGCCGGGAGGGTATTAAAAAGTCTTGCACAGGGAACATATGCAGTTATTTATATGACAGAAGCCTGTGTGGCAATGATTCCTGATGAGGTTGAACGGTATGCCTCAGAGAAAATACCGGCGATCCTGCCGATTCCGGGAGTATCCGGCAACACAGGAAAAGGAATTGGCAATGTTAAGAAGATGGTGGAGCAGGCAGTCGGTTCCGATATCATTTTCAACAATAATAATTAGGAGCAGGTGAAGTCTATGAGCAAAGGAACGATTAAGAAGGTTGCCGGCCCGCTGGTCATCGCAGAAGGTATGCGCGATGCAAACATGGGTGATGTTGTTCGTGTAAGTGAGCAGCGTCTGATCGGCGAAATTATCGAAATTCATGGAGATCAGGCTTCCATTCAGGTATATGAAGAAACCTCGGGACTCGGCCCGGGAGAACCGGTAGAATCTACCGGCGCTCCTCTGAGTGTAGAACTCGGTCCCGGACTGATCGGTAGTATCTTTGATGGAATCCAGAGACCTTTGGTTGAAATAATGAATCAGACAGGAAATAACTTGACCCGTGGTGTTGAGATTCCTGCACTGAAAAGGGATAATGTATGGCATTTTGTTCCGGCTGTCGCAGTCGGAGACAGGCTTGTCGGCGGGGATATCATCGGAACTGTACAGGAAACACCGATTGTAGTACAGAAGATCATGTTACCGAACAGATTATCCGGTAAAGTAGCTTCGGTTTCAGAAGGAGATTATACCCTGAAGGACACCGTACTGGTACTTGAGCAGGAAGACGGAACAAAAGCAGAGATTACAATGCTGCAGAAATGGCCGGTTCGTTCCGGTCGTCCGTATAAAGAAAAACTGTCACCGGATATGCCACTGATTACCGGTCAGCGTGTAATCGATGCCTTATTCCCAATTGCAAAGGGCGGTGTCGCTGCGGTACCCGGTCCGTTCGGAAGCGGAAAGACCGTTGTTCAGCATCAGCTTGCAAAGTGGGCAGAGGCAGATATTGTAGTTTACATCGGCTGTGGCGAGCGTGGAAATGAGATGACTGATGTACTGAACGAATTCCCGGAATTAAAGGATCCAAAGACAGGACATTCGTTGATGGAACGTACTGTTCTGATTGCAAATACCTCTGATATGCCGGTTGCGGCACGAGAGGCTTCCATTTATGTAGGAATTACAATTGCAGAGTATTTCCGCGATATGGGATTTTCTGTTGCACTGATGGCCGATTCTACGTCCCGTTGGGCGGAAGCACTCCGTGAAATGTCCGGACGTCTGGAGGAGATGCCCGGTGAGGAAGGTTATCCGGCGTATCTTGGAAGCCGTTTGGCTCAGTTCTATGAAAGAGCCGGAAGAGTTGTTTCTATGGGTACAGAGGGACGGGAAGGTGCACTTTCCGTAATCGGTGCGGTATCCCCGCCCGGTGGTGATATTTCCGAGCCTGTATCTCAGGCGACACTGCGTATTGTTAAGGTGTTCTGGGGACTGGATGCAGGTCTTGCATATAAGCGCCATTTCCCGGCAATTAACTGGCTGACCAGCTATTCCCTGTATGTTAACAACATGGCAAAGTGGTTTAATGATGCAGCAAATGGTCCATGGATTGAATGCCGTGGGCGTCTGATGAGTCTGCTGAGTGATGAAGCGAGCCTTCAGGAAATCGTACAGCTCGTCGGTATGGATGCACTTTCTGCTCCGGATCGTCTGAAGCTGGAAGCTGCGCGTTCCATTCGTGAGGACTTCCTGCATCAGGATGCTTTCCATGAGATCGACACATATTCTTCCCTTGAAAAGCAGTTCAAGATGATGAATCTGGTACTGGAATATTTTGATATTTCTTCCGAGGGACTGAAGAAGGGAGCAGATATCGAAAAACTGGCATCTCTGCCGGTACGAGAGAAAATCGGTCGTTACAAATACGTTCCGAATGACAATCTGCAGAACGAATATGATAACATTATTACAGAGCTGCACCGCCAGGTCGATGCGCTGACAGGAAAGGAGGACTAAGTTATGCCGAAGGAATATAAAACAATTCAGGAAGTAGCGGGTCCCCTTATGATGGTTCAGGGCGTCGAGGGTGTAACCTACAATGAGCTTGGTGAAATTGAGCTTGCAAGCGGCGAGAAACGCCGATGTAAAGTACTTGAAATAAACGGAACAACAGCAATGGTTCAGCTCTTTGAGAGCTCAACCGGCATTAACCTTGCTGACAGTAAGGTGCGCTTCCTTGGCCGCTCTATGGAGCTTGGAGTTTCAGAGGATATGCTTAGCCGGGTTTTTGACGGACTTGGCAGACCGACAGACAACGGTCCGGAGATTCTTCCGGAGAAACGTATGGATGTGAATGGTCTTCCGATGAATCCGGCGGCAAGAAATTATCCGCAGGAATTTATTCAGACCGGTGTCTCTGCGATTGACGGATTGAATACTCTGGTTCGTGGACAGAAGCTTCCGATTTTCTCGGCTTCCGGTCTTCCGCATGCAGAACTTGCAGCGCAGATTGCACGTCAGGCAAAGGTACGCGGAACCAACGATCCGTTCGCTGTTGTATTTGCAGCAATGGGTATCACCTTTGAGGAAGCAAACTTCTTTATCGAGAGCTTCCGTGAAACAGGAGCAATCGATCGTTCTGTAATGTTTATTAATCTGGCAAATGATCCTGCGGTTGAGCGTATTGCAACTCCCCGTATGGCGCTGACCGCTGCGGAATATCTTGCATTTGAGAAGAACATGCATGTTCTTGTTATTTTGACCGATATTACAAACTACGCAGATTCCCTTCGTGAGGTTTCAGCAGCACGTAAAGAGGTTCCCGGACGTCGCGGATACCCCGGATATATGTATACCGACCTTGCTTCTCTGTATGAAAGAGCAGGCCGTCAGAAAGGAAAGAACGGAAGTATTACAATGATTCCGATTCTTACCATGCCTGAGGATGATAAAACTCATCCGATTCCGGATCTTACCGGATATATCACCGAGGGTCAGATTATTCTGAGCCGTGAGCTGTTCCGTCAGGGTGTAATGCCGCCGATTGACGTGCTTCCGTCTCTGTCCCGTCTGAAGGATAAAGGAATCGGGGAAGGAAAGACCCGTGCTGACCATGCCAATACTATGAACCAGCTTTTTGCCGCTTATGCACGTGGTAAGGAAGCCAAGGAACTGATGGTGGTTCTTGGTGAAGCAGCACTGACAGAAATTGATAAGCTTTATGCTAAGTTTGCTGAGGAGTTTGAAAAACAATATGTTTCGCAGGGGTATCAGACAAACCGTGATATTGAAGAGACCCTTGAAATCGGCTGGAAGCTGCTCGGAATTCTGCCAAGAGCCGAACTGAAGCGTATTAAGGATGAATTCCTTGATCAGTATTATGTACCTGCAGAAGCGAAGAAATAACCACAGCAGGAAGGAAAGGGAAAGCATATGGCTAATACACAGGTGAATCCGACCCGTATGGAGCTGACCCGTCTGAAGAAGAAGCTGGTAACGGCGATTCGCGGACATAAGCTCCTGAAGGATAAACGGGATGAGCTGATGCGTCAGTTCCTTGATCTGGTCAGGGAGAATAAAGCGCTTCGTGAACGTGTGGAGGCAGGAATCAAAGCTGCAAATCAGAACTTTGTCATTGCCCGTGCCGGGATGGAAAATGAAGCCATTAATGTTGCATTGATGGCACCGCGCCAGGAAGTATATGTTGAGGCAGACGAGAAAAATGTTATGAGTGTAGAAATTCCGGTATTCGAATGCACAACAAGAACTGCCGATCCGAATGACATTTACTGTTATGGGTTTGCATTTACCTCCTGTGATCTGGATGATGCAGTCAAATCTCTGGCTGATATTTTCCCGGATATGCTTCGTCTGGCTCAGGTTGAAAAATCCTGCCAGCTAATGGCCAGCGAGATTGAGAAGACAAGACGGCGTGTAAATGCTCTCGAGCATGTCATGATTCCTCAGACGCAGACGAAAATCAAATACATTAAGATGAAGCTTGATGAAAATGAACGAAGCACACAGATCCGTCTCATGAAGGTTAAGGATATGATGCTCGAGCAGGCGCATCACTACAAGGAACGATTACAGGAAGCGGAACAATAAAGTATAATGGTCGAATGTATGCGCTTTGGACAGCAGACAGGAGACAAGGTACTTAAAAAAACATAGCGAAAGACGGCAGCAGAGGGAAATCACTGTACTGCCGTCTTTGTAATATAGTCTGCAGGCAGATGAATCAGCAAAGCCATCAGATTGAGTGCCGGATTGAGTGCCGGATAGAGCTGCAGAGATAGAGCTACAGAGATAGAGCCGAGATGGAGCTGCAGTTAAGCTAAAGAGGCTTGACAGCTTTTACAAAAAATGATATCATTTATACAAATTAAACCTCCGAAGGAGATAACCAATGAATCTGTGCATATAACAAACTACAATTTAAGGTAACACAGCCATGAACAATCGTTACATGGTTAATTATTGTAGGAAATTATATGCAGAAGATGACAGACAAAGAATCCTGAAAAAGGCTTTGTTTTGGTTATATAGGCCGGAGACCGGTCTGTTGTTTGCGTATAACTTTCCTGCATGGAAAGTTTTTTTATTTTACAGGATTGCTTATCCTATACAATAGAATTACACAAATACTCATCGGAGATAAGAGTGAAGTTTTCAAGTCATTTACTCGGCAGGTTCGTACGGTGCAAAACCTGCAGCTAACAGCGGCTCCTGTAAAACAGTCACCGCATTGAGGTAATTATGATATATCAGATGAAAGAAGCATTAATTGGATTTCCCGGAAGCCTTCTGCTTGACCGTGTATCAATGGAAATCCGCAATACAGAAAAAATCTGCATCGTTGGGCGAAACGGCTGCGGTAAAACAACCCTGCTGAAAGTGATTGCAGGAAAACATGAAACAGACAATCTGGATAGTGATGAGGATTATTTTATTCATAAACAGAATGGACTTACCATCGGATATCTTGAACAGATGAGCTTTGAAAATGAAACGGTGACAGTACGGGCGGAGCTTATGAATGCCTATGAAGCACTTGCTGTCTGCAGATTAAGGCTGGAACAGCTGGAAGCCTTGATGGAACGGGAGCCTTCGGAAAAAATCATTCAGGATTATTCACATTGCTCGGAAAAGTATGAAATGCTCGGAGGATACCGGTATATTTCTGAAATGGAACAGATGTTTACCAGATTTGGTTTTGACATTTCCGATATGGAACGCCCGTTAAATACCTTCTCCGGAGGTCAAAAGACAAAACTGGCTTTTGTAAAGCTGCTTCTTAGCAAGCCTGATATCTGTCTGCTTGATGAACCGACCAACCATCTCGATCTTCCGACCATTGAATGGTTGGAAAGCTATCTGAAAACTTATGAGCATGCTGTGATAATTGTATCCCACGATCGCATGTTTCTTGACCGTATTGCAGATGTAACATATGAGATCGAATATAAGAAAATGAAGCGCTATGTCGGGAATTATACTGCGTTTGTTCGCCAGAAACAGCTGGATTACGAAAAACAGTGCAAGGATTATGCAGCTCAGCAAAAGGAAATAGAGCGTCTGACACTATTTATTGAACAGTGGAAGAACACACCTACCAAGGTGTCAATGACCCGCTCGAAGAAGATGCAGATTGAACACATGGTAAAAATACCGAAGCCACGGAGATTTGATACTAAAACCATCACAAATAAATTTCAGCCTCAAAAGAACAGTGCTGCTGAAGTCTTAACGGTACGAGAACTTAGGCTGGGATATGAAACCGAGCTTGCCAGGGTCTCTTTCTCACTGCGAAAAGGGCAGCGTCTTGCAGTAATCGGAGAGAACGGACGTGGGAAATCTACACTTTTAAAAACACTTGTCGGTCAGATTCCGGCATTTGCGGAGCCGGGAGAAGCGTATGAAGAAGAGAGTATCTGCTTTGGAAGAGATGTAGAAATGGGATATTTTGACCAGGAACTGCTTAACCTGAACGAAAGTAAAACAGTAATTGAAGAATTCTGGGATACCTATCCGACACTGAAGGAAACGGAGGTTCGGACAATTTTGGGTAACTTTTTATTTACCGGTGATGATGTTTATCAGCCGATAAAGCAGCTGTCGGGCGGAGAAAAGGTACGGCTTTCGCTTGCAAAGCTTATGAAAAAGCAGGCTAACCTTCTGATTCTTGACGAGCCGACCAATCATCTTGACATGGTCGGAAAGGAAGCGTTAGAGAATATTCTGAAGGATTACCAAGGTACGCTTTTATTCGTATCCCATGACCGGTACTTTATCCGTGCGCTGGCAACAGAGCTCCTTGTATTCGAACATGGCGAGGTAAATAATTATCCTTATGATTATGAGACTTATCTGGAAAGAAATGCAAAAGATCCTTGTGAACAGCAGAAAGTTACAATCAAACTGCCGGTTCGGGGCAGACGTGGTAATGAGTCGGTCAAGGAAAACGCATTGGCTACGTCAGCTAAGACAGAACGAGAGGAAACGAAAGATAAACAGCGCAGAGAACGTCGTAAAAATCAGCTGGAAGAGCAGATTAAGGTACAGGAAGAACTCGTACAGAAATGGAAAATGAAATTTACCGATCCAAAAATTGCCTCAGATTATGAGAAACTTGATGAAATCCAGAAAAAAATCGATGAAGAGGAGGAGATTTTGAATACAATGCTGATGGAATGGGCGGGACTGTAATTTATTATAATCAGTATAGAATCATCCAATCTGTACATACTGCTCCTGTAACTAATAAAAAAAGGGACAGGTGGCAATATGAAAGAAAATGATACAATTCGGTTACTGAAAGAATGTGATGCGGGCTCTAAGATGGCTGTGGCATCGTTCGATGAAGTAATCAGCAGAATTAAGGATGAGAAAATGAGACAGCTTCTGCGGGAAAGCAAACAGTTTCATACGGAACTCGGAAATGAAATTCACAGTGCACTGATTGGGCACGGAAGCGAGGAAAAGGATCCGAATCCGGTAGCGAAAGGTATGTCCTGGATGAAGACTAATCTGTCAATGGCAATGGACGATAGTGATCAGGAAATTGCGGAGCTGATGACAGACGGGTGTAATATGGGAGTTAAGTCGCTGAACCGCTATATGAACCAGTATGAAGAAGCAGGGGACGACAGTAAAAGAATTTGCAAAAAGCTGATCAGTGAAGAAAAAGAGCTTGCGGAGGGACTGCAAAGGTATCTGTAAACCGGTATGCCGTCAACCGGTTACAGAACCGGCTGACGGTACCCTCTCCG
>CAZRRN010000045.1:0-3889 GCA_964602475.1 uncultured Lachnospiraceae bacterium
TGAGGTTCTGGTACATGATTTTGATGTAATATTAAATGATCCTGAGGTACGGGTTGTTGTAGAAGTTATGGGAGGCGTTGAACCGGCGTACACCTATGTGAAGAAAGCGCTGCTTCAGTGTAAAAGCGTCTGTACCTCCAATAAAGAACTGGTGGCAAGACATGGCGCAGAGCTGCTGGAAATTGCCAGATCAAACAATGTAAACTTTCTGTTTGAAGCGAGCGTCGGCGGCGGAATCCCGATTATTCGTCCGCTTAACCAATCCCTGACAGCAGATGAAATCGAAGAAATCTCGGGTATATTGAATGGAACGACCAACTATATGCTGACCCAGATGCGGGATATGGGAATGGATTTTGATACTGCGTTAAAAGAAGCGCAGGAGAAGGGCTATGCAGAACGCAAGCCGGAAGCGGATGTTGAAGGGTTTGATGCCTGCAGAAAAATTGCAATTCTGACTTCTCTGGCTTATGGGATGCAGGTACAGTTTGAAGATATTTCAACTGAAGGCATAACAAAGATTACACCGGAAGACATTCGTTATGCGGATGCACTTGGCGGAGCAATCAAGCTTCTTGCCACAAGCAGGAAGGTTGACGATAAGGTATATGCAATGGTGGCACCGAAGCTGATTTTCCCGGATTCCCCGTTATTTGCAGTAAATGGTGTATTTAATGCAATCATGGTACGCGGAAATGTTCTGGGAGAGGTGATGTTCTATGGCAGCGGCGCCGGAAAGCTTCCGACCGCCAGCGCTGTCGTATCGGATGTTGTAGATGCGGTAAAACACCAGCATGTAAATATCATGCAGCTGTGGAGCAGCAGAAAGCTTGATCTTGCAGATAATGATACTCTGAAGAACCGCTTCTTTGTACGTGTACCGGAGAGTGAGCAAAAGCTTGCCGGGGAGCTGTTCGGAATTGCACAGACAGCAAAGCTTGGAGATCTGGAGAATGAGTTTGCTTTTATTACGGAAATTCTGACCGAAAAGGAATTCCGGGAGAAAGCAGAAAAGCTGCACGTGATCTCATCGATTCGTGCGGAGCTGTAAGTAAACCGCTGTGTGGGAAATAGATTGGAACTTTATGCACGATAATATGCGGAGCTTAACAGCGCTTTCGCCTGAAAGCTTTGTGTGGTGCCGGACCTGCTGTCCTCTTCTGTTCCTGCAATAAAATCATCGTATGGAGAAAAGAGTTAAGAACGCTTTGGCATGGAGGTAACTATGAAATACATTGTAATTCTTGGTGATGGGATGGCGGATGAGCCGCTGGCTGAACTGAACGGTAAGACTCCGCTGGAAGCAGCGCATACTCCGATGCTGGACCAATTGGCAGGTATCAGTGAGCTTGGACTTGCCAAGACCATACCGAACGGAATGAAACCGGGAAGTGATACGGCCAATCTGGCAGTGCTTGGATATGATCCGGCAAAATACTATTCGGGACGATCTCCGCTCGAAGCATTGAGCATAGGAGTTCCGATGAAGGACAGTGATATTGCGGTTCGCTGTAATCTTGTTACTGTATCGGAGGATGATCTTCCATATGAGGAAAAGACGATAGTTGACCACAGCTCCGGGGAGATTTCGACTGCGGATGCAGCAGTGCTGATGGAAGCAGTTCGTAAGGAATTTGAGAACGAGACATATCAATTCTATACCGGTACCAGTTACCGTCATTGCCTGATAATTAATAATGGAAAAGTGATGGAGCTGGCGCAGCCGCATGATATTCTGGAGCGCGTTATCGGAGCCTATCTTCCTAAGGATGATGATCTTCGCGGAATGATGAAGAAAAGCTATGACATTTTAAATAACCATCCTCTGAATCTGCAGCGTGCGGCACAGGGTCTCAACAAGGCAAATTCACTCTGGTTCTGGGGAGCGGGAACCAAGCCGCTGCTGTCCTCTTTTGAAGAGAAGACCGGAAAGCGCGGAGCAATGATTTCCGCTGTGGATCTGTTAAAAGGAATTGCCATCGGCGCAAAGATGAAGGTAGTTCTTGTCGAGGGAGCAAACGGAACTCTTCATACAAATTATGAAGGAAAAGCGCAGGCGGCAGTTGACGTATTACTCAAAGAGGGGTATGATTTTGTTTATGTTCACATTGAGGCACCGGATGAAATGGGGCACCAGGGCAGTATCGAACGCAAGCTGAAAGCAATCGAATACCTGGATGCACGCGTTATCCGGCCGGTAAAGGAAGCAATGGATGCAGCAGGAGAGGATTACAGGATGCTGGTTATGCCGGATCATCCGACGCCGATCTGCTGCCGGACTCATACTTCGGATCCGGTACCTTTTCTTCTGTATGACAGCAGAAAAGGAAACAGTTTGCCACGAAAGGTATATTATAATGAAAGAGAGGCTGCTGAAAGCGGTGTATTTGTTGAGGAGGGATACCGTCTGATCGACCGGCTCTTTCAAAAATAGAACTACCGTACCGGATTATCGGTCTGCGGTATACCAAGTTATGTTAAGGAGGAACTATGTTAATAGTTAAGAAATTCGGTGGTACTTCGGTTGCCAATAAGGAACGCATCTATAATGTTGCACGCCGCTGTATCGAAGAGTATAAGAAGGGAAATGATGTTGTTGTTGTTCTGTCGGCAATGGGGAAGCAGACGGATGTACTGATTGCACAGGCGAAGGATATCAATCCGAACCCGCCCAAACGTGAAATGGATATGCTGTTTACCATCGGGGAACAGACTTCGGTTGCTTTGATGGCAATGGCAATGGATGCTCTTGGAGTTCCGGCTATTTCGCTGAATGCATTTCAGGTCGCTATGCATACGACCTCTGCATACGGGAATGCACGTCTGAAACGCATTGATACCGAGCGAATCCGGAATGAGCTGGATGCCAGAAAGATTGTAATTGTGACCGGCTTCCAGGGAATTGATAAGATGGAAAATTACACCACACTCGGACGCGGCGGTTCTGATACGACTGCAGTTGCTCTTGCAGCCTCTCTGCATGCGGATGCCTGTGAGATTTATACTGATGTGGACGGAGTATACACCGCCGATCCGCGAATCGTAAGAACAGCAAAGAAAATGGAAGAAATCACCTATGATGAAATGCTGGATCTGGCATCGCTCGGGGCAGGAGTTTTACATAACCGTTCAATCGAAATGGCGAAAAAATACGGAGTACAGCTGGTAGTACGTTCCAGCTTAAATGAATCAGAAGGCACAGTCGTAAAGGAGGAAGTTAAAATGGAAAGAATGCTTGTCAGCGGAGTGGCATGCGATAAAAATACAGCCAGAATCGCAGTAATCGGTCTGGAGGATCAGCCGGGTGTAGCCTTTAAGCTGTTCAATCATCTGGCACGCCACAACATCAATGTAGACGTTATTCTGCAGTCAGTCGGACGTGACGGAACCAAGGACATCAGCTTTACCGTAGCGAAGGATGATGTAGAGGAGGCTCTTGCAACCCTGAACCGTCATAGAGAAACCAGTCTGAAATGCGATAAGATTGATGTTGATAAGGATGTCGCAAAGGTATCCGTTGTGGGAGCAGGAATGATTTCCAATCCCGGAGTCGCTGCTATGATGTTTGAGGCAATGTACAACGAGAATATCAATATTAAAATGATTTCGACTTCCGAAATTCGGATCACCGTCATCATCGACGAAGTAGATGCAGACCGGGCAATGATAGCTGTACATGATAAATTTGCACTGGGTGAATAACCGACAGCAGTTAACCTCATGGAGGAAAAGTTGAACAGAAAATATGGTATCATTTTACCGATACTGATTATCCTGCTGACTGCCTGCGGGCAGAAAGGATACACGAATTATGAACATCTGACGGAATCTCCTGCTACGGAGGTTCCGTTTTTGACGTCTCCCGTCAAACCTCTGGAGAACCCTGAAG
>CAZRRN010000045.1:3989-22128 GCA_964602475.1 uncultured Lachnospiraceae bacterium
ACGGTGAAAAAGAGGATCCGAATGTTGCGATATTTGACCCGTATGATGGCGAGAGCTGGATTCGGCGTTATTCCGGTGATGTGAAACCGGTAATGACGGAAAATGAAATCCAACAGCTTAATTTAGCCGATTTTTCCATTGAGGGAACCGGTCTTAGTGATTTGTCCAAGGAACATTTGTATACCGTAGGGGAAGTAAGCAAAATGATACAGGAATACGCCGTTCCTGATCGCAAATATCTGGACAATCAAGAGCTGACACAGGAAGCAAGGCAGCAGCTGCTATTGAACCGCAATCTGGAAATTCTTTCGAACAATACGGAATCGGTATCAGCAGCATACGGAATCCTTGCCGAAACCACCGATCTGCGGAGCTTTCCGACTGAGCTTCGGATGACATCCAAACCGGACGGACGCTTTGATTATCTTCAGGAAACAAAGCTTCTGATTGGCGAGGCAGTGATCGTACTCCACAAAAGCAGCGACGGGGAATGGTGTTTTGTACAGGCAGAGAATTACTGCGGCTGGATTCAAGAAAAAGCGATTGCGTACTGCAGCAGGAAAGAAATGCTTGAAATATATGAGTGTTCAGAGCCGGCTGTCGTAACGCGAAACGGATTATATTCTGTGGGCGAACAGACAGAGTATCTTCGTATGGGGACAAAATTTGCCACCGAAACCAGACGGGACGGAATTGTCCTGCTACTGCCGAAGCGCGATGTGGATGGAACATTGAAGCTAGTGGAGTTCTATGCAGCAAAGACTGCAGAGAACTCCACCTATGAAGCACTGTATGATGATATTCATATCGGATACCTGTCTTATACGAGGAGCAACCTGATCCGGTTGGCGGTGAGCCTTCTTGGAACGCCGTATGGCTGGGGTGATGCACTGCCGGCCGGAAGTGAGACAGGGCTTACCGGTGATAACGGAATGGACTGTTCCTCTACCCTCTCTGCTGTATTTCGCTGTTTTGGAATTGTGATGCCCCGAAATACAGGAGCACAGAGAAGCATGGCGGGGGTGATGCTTGATCTTAGTGTCCTTGCCAATAACGACAGACTGTTTCAGATTGCTGAATACCCTGCAGGAAGTTTGCTGTTCATGCCGGGACATGTCATGCTGTATCTGGGTGATTTCGATGGAACAGCCTATATTCTGCATAACACGACCACAGCAGCCAGGGATGACGGTGAAAGCGATGATTATTACTGTTGCTGTATCACCACACTGAACATAGGAAAAACCGGACGGACACTACTTGACCGGCTGATACAGATCTCTGCTTTGAAAAAATAGCAAAAAAAAATTACTGAGGTACGAATGAAAATTACAGCACAGAAGGATTTTAAGCGATTTGATTTTACTATGAAACCAAGACGGCAGATGCAGCTTTTAAGACCGGTTACCTGGCTCCTTAGCTTTCCGGCGGTATGGAAGCACAGGACGAAGATTACGAAGGTCAACATGGAAGGGTTGAAGCCGCCTTTTATTCTGTTGTGCAACCATAATGCTTTTTTTGATTTTATGGTGGCAACAGTGGCACTGTTTCCGTGGCGGGCGAACTATATTGTCGCTATTGACGGGTTTATCGGACGGGAAGGGCTGATGCGGAATGTCGGCTGTATCTGCAAAAGAAAGTTCACCAATGATATTTCTGTCATCCGGCATGTTCGTACAGTACTGAAGAACGGTGATATCGCTGTAATTTACCCGGAAGCAAGATACTCCCTGTGCGGAACCAATGCAGTTCTGCCGGAATCTCTCGGTAAAATGTCCAAGATGCTCGGAGCTCCCGTAGTGACGCTGATTACGCGAGGAAACCATATCAACTCTCCGTTCTGGAATCTGAAGGAACGCGGCAACCGTACAGAAGCCTGTCTGAAACAGCTGATTACCAAAGAAGAGATAGGAAAGCTTTCTGTAAATGAAATTAATCGGAGAATCACTGCGGAGTTCATCTATGATGATTTTGCATGGCAGCGTGATAATAAAGTGCGGGTTACCTATGCAGACCGCGCAAAAGGACTTCACAAGGTACTATACCAGTGTCCAGTCTGTAGTTGTGAGTACCACATGAATTCCGGTGGCAGTGAGCTTTGGTGTGATGCCTGTGGAAAACACTGGAATATGAATTATTACGGGGAACTGGAAGCAGTCGGCGAAAATGCCGGATTTTCTCATATCCCGGACTGGTACGAGTGGGAGAGAGCGCAGGTCCGCAGGGAGATTGAGAACGGAAGCTACCGTCTGAAGGTGCCTGTTCATATTGATTCTCTGCCAAATGCAAAGGGATATATACCGCTTGGAGCGGGACAGTTACTTCATGATAAGAACGGGTTCACTGTAGCCGGGCATTATGCAGGAGAGGATTACCGGATTGAAAAGTCCGTCAAATCTCTGTATTCCTGCCATATTGAATATAACTATCTCGGTAAATACGGAGATTGTATCGATCTGAATACTCTGACAGATACATTTTATATTTATCCGGAAGGACACAATTTTTCCGTAACAAAGATTGCGCTTGCGACAGAAGAACTGTACGAAGCGGAAAAACGTAAAGAAGCGGAACAGCTGCGACAGCAGGATGCAGCGGCACAGCAGAGCCTGGACTGTAAGACAGCAGGATGCAGCGGCACAGCAGAGCTTGCACAATAAGACAGCAGGATGCAGCGGCACAGCAGAGCTTGCACTTTAAGCAAACGGGAACCGATGCAAGAAAAGTAATAAAATAGGAAAACCGGCGAAACTGCTTGACATTCACACGAATTTCCTCTATAAATAAATCGTTGTGCATAAACAGGCGCAGAAGTGAGGAAATCATGACAGATTATTCTAAAGAAATCAACAGAAGACGCACATTTGCAATTATCTCCCATCCGGATGCAGGAAAGACGACACTGACAGAAAAGCTTTTATTATACGGAGGAGCTATCAATCTGGCAGGTTCGGTCAAGGCAAAGAAGACCGCGAAGCATGCGGTATCCGACTGGATGGAGATTGAGAAGGAGAGAGGTATTTCCGTCACTTCTTCTGTCATGCAGTTCGAATACGATAATTACTGCATTAATATACTGGATACCCCGGGACATCAGGATTTCTCGGAGGATACCTACCGGACACTGATGGCAGCGGATTCTGCCGTCATGGTCATTGACGGTTCCAAGGGTGTCGAGGCGCAGACCATCAAGCTGTTTAAGGTTTGTGTTATGCGCCATATTCCAATCTTCACATTTGTTAATAAAATGGACCGTGAAACACGTAACACCTTTGAACTGCTTGATGAGATTGAGACTGTGCTTGGAATCCGGACCTGCCCTGTGAACTGGCCGATTGGCTGCGGAAAGAACTTCCAGGGAATCTACACCAGAGAATCACAGACAATCAGCCGTTTTACCGCTGCCAATAACGGGATGAAGGAAGTAATGACGGTTCAGGCAAAGATCGGAGACCCTTCTCTGGATGGGCTGATTGGAAAGGACAATCATGAAAAGCTCTACGAGGAAATTGACCTGTTAGATGGAGCCTGTGATGAATTTGATCTGGGTCGTGTACGTGCGGGAGAACTGACTCCGGTGTTCTTCGGCTCTGCGCTGACGAATTTTGGCGTGGAGGATTTCTTGAAGCATTTCCTCGTAATGACGACTACCCCGCTGCCCCGTATGTCTGATAAGGGTGTGATTGATCCGATAAAAGAAGAATTTTCAGCTTTTGTATTCAAAATACAGGCAAATATGAACAAGGCACATCGCGACCGGATTGCTTTCATGCGTATCTGTTCCGGAAAGTTTGATGCAGAGAAGGAAATCTACCATGTGCAGGGAGAACGTAAGCTACGGTTGTCCCAGCCGCAACAGCTGATGGCACAGGAGCGGAAGATTCTTGACGAAGCTTACGCAGGAGACATTATCGGTGTATTCGATCCCGGTATTTTTTCCATCGGTGACACGCTCTGCCAGCCGGGCGAAAAGTTTTGCTATGAGGGAATTCCTACCTTTGCACCGGAGCATTTTGCTAAGATTCGTCAGGTTGACACCATGAAACGGAAACAGTTCACAAAGGGCGTGACACAGATTGCCCAGGAGGGAGCAATTCAGATTTTCCAGGAGTTCAATACCGGCATGGAGGAGATTATTGTCGGAGTTGTGGGCGTACTGCAGTTCGATGTACTGAAGTTTCGTCTGGAATCCGAATACGGCGTAGAGATCCGTATGGAAACAATGCCTTACGAGTACATTCGCTGGGTGGCAGACCGGACGGTCGATGTTGCAGCTCTGTCCGTAACCACCGACACCAAGCGGGTTTGTGATATGAAAGGAAATCCGCTGCTGCTGTTTACTCATGCGTGGAGTATCAATACTGTACTTGACAGGAACAAGGGACTCAGATTAGAGGAGTTCCGAAAGAATTAAAGGAACAGCTTAATCAAATTGTAATAAATAATAAAGAAATATGCAACTTTATCGCGGCTTGACTCGTCTAATGTTTCAGAGTACACTATATGAGAGCCGCGATTTTTATTTTATCTTATTGTAAAGAACGTATATAAGATAAAAGCACTCTTTTTTCTTTTGAAGAAAAGAGACAGACGGCAGCTTATATAGGGGGAAGATCATGGAAGGCGAGGCAAACCGGAATACAGGTCAATACGAGCTGGAAGACTTGATGAGAACTTATGGCAATGATGTATTGCGGACCGCATACATGTATGTGAAGGACATCCATACGGCAGAGGACATTTTCCAGGATGTATTTATTAAGGTGAACCGTTGTCTGGACGGATTTCGCGGGGAAAGTGCCGTCAGAACATGGTTGATTCGTATTACCATCAATACCTGTAAGGATTACTTAAAGAGTGCATATCATCGAAATGTCGTTCCGCTGATGGAATTCCAGGAGGATGCCCTGACTTCGGAGAACGACTTTGATGCCATAGAGAAGCAGGAGACCGGGCATGCGGTGCGCGATGCGGTCGCACAGCTTCCGGAAAGCTATAGAGAACCGGTATTATGTGTATATTTTCAGAATATGTCGGTGTCCGAGACTGCAGAAGCGCTTGGGCTTGCTGAGGGTACGGTAAAAAGCCGTATTTCGCGTGGCAAGGCACGTCTGAAGCAATACCTGGAAAGGAGGTACGGGAATGAAATCTGATCGAGATGGATTTAATCCGGAGCTTGATTTAGGAGTACAATTGAATCGCGAGCTGGAAGCGGAAGGAATTTCAGTCTCGGAAGACCTTCTGACCAGAACACTGGCGGCAGCGGGGAAGGATAATACAACACATGGGGAAGCGCTTCCTTTCGCGGCAATGAGACAAAAGCATCGGATTCATCGGCTTGCATATTCCCTTGGAAGCATTGCGGCAGCAGTACTTATAATCTGTGTAGCGATAAAAGCAGCACAAGTCATGATGCTTAAGGGCAATAGTTCAGATGAAATGCTTTATTATGCGACGTCGGGGAGTACAGATAATGGCTTTGAATCTGCCTGTGATTCGGATAATGAGACTGATTATATTAACTCTGCCTGTGATACTGCTGTACCAACAGACAGTAACAGCATGAAGACAGAGAAGAATGAAATAGAAGAGATGGATGATTGCTATGGACTGATGGGAAGCGAAGCGCTCTCCGAAGCATGGTATATGAATTATACCACCACAAATCTGCAGGAGGCTGCAGATGCATCAGTTAACAATGCGGTGGAGCTCGTCCGGTTGAACAACGCATATCTTGAACTTTTATATGAAGAGTCAGATTCTTTGGCCACCGGCAATTATGCGTTATCCGCGCTGCCTTGTGAAAATGTTGTAAGTGAAGCACTGGATCTTAGCGGGCTGACAGAAATATTTGAGCAAACCGAAGAAGAAGCTAAAGGACAGGAAATCAATTCTAACAAAGCAACAGATACCACAGATAGAGCAGAAGAATCAGTAATGGTATACCGGTTCATTTGCCTGACAGCATCGCATGACGTCAACTGTTATATTGTAAGCTCGGATGGATCGATATCCACCTCAGAGTACAGTGAGGAGAATGGATTTGTAGGTACCGGCGCATATATTGTACAGGACAGCGAAACCTTATTCCATAAAATCGATATGTGGCTGAAGGAGCATGATCTGTAGCAGCTGACAGCAGATGATTTACCGTACACAGGTAACTGCAGGACTGGATAAAGGAAAGAAATCAAAAGGAAAAACAAATAGACGAAAAAGTTGAAAGAAGCCAAAGGCACTGAAACCAAAAGACGAAAAAGTTGAAAGAAGCCAAAGGCAATGAATTAAAAGGCAATGAAACCAAAAAGTAGCGGTAATAACAAAGCCTCGCTATTACCGCTACTTTTACAACGTGCAACCTTCAGTTCACGTTCTCATTCTTTTACAGCACCGGTATATCCACCGGAACACTGCGGTGTGTCGGAATTACTGGTTCTCGGGATCGGTAACCTGTTCCGGAACATCAGCAGAATCAACAGGATCGGAACCAGCTTCTTCGTCCGGCGTCTCCTCCGATGTAATATTGATAGAAACATACTCACGGGAATCGCTCTTCGAAGGACAGTCAAAATCATCGTCTTCTTCGTCGAAATCATCTGACGAATCTGTATCTTTTTTCTCGAAATAATTCTTGTAAACATAATACGCACCAGCAGCAGCGGCAGCCAGAGCAGAGAGACCAAGAAAAAATTTGATTACTTTCTTCATGAAAAATACTCCTTTCAGGGTTCGGGTAATGGCGCGGAACGAAGACCTATGGTTCTTCGAACGTGTCAATCTATATTATATAACCAATTCATTAAAAAGGGAAGTAAAAAATACTGATTTCTTAAAAAAAAGACTTGAAATGTTTTGAACCATGCGTTATAATAGCGTTCGTGGCTGATAAAACGGCTAAAATAATGGGCTATCGCCAAACGGTAAGGCAACGGACTCTGACTCCGTCATTCTCGTGGTTCGAATCCACGTAGCCCAGCTTACAAAGACGACTGCAGCAGGCAGTTTGAAAGAAACCCGGAAAGTATTGAAAAGTACTTTTCGGGTTGTTTTTATACATAAAATGCTAATATATACTTGACATATAACAGGCTTGATTGGTATTATGAAAAATATGGAAGAAAATTTTTAAATTGAGAAGGTTAGCTTAATAGATATACAATATTGATTAAAATGTCATGTAAAAAAAAGAGGGCGTTGATGGAAACAAATAATACTACTAAAACCGTAGAAATCGAAGATGAAATCTCAAAATGTGAAGAGCTGAACGAATTGAAAAATATTGTGAACAAATACAGCGATAGTTTTCTGGAATGGAAGAAGTATATCAATAGTTTGATGGTCAACTTCGGACTGTCCTATCACAGTTTAGCAGAGCACTGCGGACTTAGCAGAAATACCGTAAAAGCCTGGAGTAAAGAAGGAAAGCTTCCTAGAAGCCGCAACTGTTTTCTGAAGCTTGGACTTGGACTGCGTATGGATGTTGCTGAGATGAATTATCTTCTGCAGCACTACGGACGTTATCAGATGCTGTATCCGAAAGCTATCGAGGATGCAATCTGTATTTACGTGATAAAGCATTATGATCTGTGCGAAGAGATGATACCGTATGACTATTACAGCAGTCTTCGTCAGGCATTTACGGCAGATATGCTGGTTAAAAACAACCGTTCTTTGGATAAACCAAAGAAAGGAAAAGATACAGAGGATGTAATGATTCGGCTGTCTGCAGTACAGAACCTGGAAGACTTCCGCGTTTTCGTGGCGGAAAATGAGTCAGAGTTTATGGAGAGCAACCGAAAACTACTAACCTTTCTTGATACCTATATGAAAATCGAGAATCCGACGATGAAACGTGGGAATACATACGGTTACGGAACGCTGACAGGGGACAAAAAACTGGAAGCAATATTTTCTCAGATGATGTCCCGCCTGCGACACTGGGGAGAGATTCCCGGACGAATGCGCCTGATTGCGCTTGGAATCCACCTGCATTTTTCTTACATCGAAATGAATCTGATGTTTTTTCGTCACTTTCTAGAAAAAGCACTGAAAGGTATTAATCTTTCATGTCACTAACACCCTAGACGATTAAACACCCAAGATCATTCAACCGCTTGGAGAGGACAACAATCATGCAGAAGATTCTTTTACCACCCGGATTTCGTGGCTGCTGCAGGCTGGAACGAGCCGGAGCTCTGGTACAGGAGGAGTCAGCCGGGTATGCAGATCAGGCAAATCAGATACCGAATACAAATGATACAAAATTTGCAACGGCATCTGCCGGAAAGGTATTATGAGCTTGACCGCCTGCCTGCCAAATGTGCAAATAACTACATATTTGAGAAACATCCGGAACCTACCGCACCAATATATTCAGTGTGGATGTGAAGGGAACCGGGGCAGGAGGAGCATTTACAACGGTTAAGGATATTTCACGGTTCTGGGACGGATTGATGGAAAATCACCTGTTGTCTGCAGAGATGACAGAACGGATGCTTACTCCACATGCAGGAAATGAACACGAACACTATGGCTACGGATTCTGGCTGGACAGAAAAGAAAGCGGCGTATACATTCCACATTTTGAAGGCTGTGATCCGGGAGTCAGCTTTGTATCCTCCTATGATACAACAGACAAGGCAAAACTGATCCTTGTCAGCAACTACGGAGATGATGTCTGGAAGCTGTGGCACCTATGGCTTATGAACCATAAATAAAGGAAACCGTGGTTTCCTTTTATTCACACTTTCTTCACATCTGAATGTTATTCTGAAGCAGTAATATGAATATGAATGAATGTATGTATGGGGGTATTACTTTGGAAGAGAAAAACATTGAGAATGAGAAGGAAGAACGAAGTATAGCGGGACAGGAAGAGACAGCAAATACGGAATTCGCTGTGGTGACAGAAGAAACCGAATCGGAAGGTCTTGTAATTGAAGAAGAAGCAGCGGAGCAGGAGATACCGGAGGAAGTGCAGGAGACCGAAACCGTGGATGTAGAATCAAAGCTTACGAAGCAGGACAAGGAAGAGCTGCTTACGATCAGCTATGAGCATGCACGTGACACCATGAAAAAGGGTGATAAGATTGATTGGTTTGTACTTGGCTGTGGATTATTTGCAATTATCTGTCTGATTGTCAGTGTGGTCAATGTGATTCGCTATGGGTTTGACTGGCTGTTCGGACTGATGATGCTGGCATATGTGCTGGTTGCGGTATTCTGTCTGGTAAAGAAGCTGCAGTATGTGGTAGGAAAAGCACTTTGGAAGATTGAATTTTCCGGAAAGCTTGTTGCAAAGAAGGCAGAAGACTATATTGTCAGATTTGGCGAAAAGGAACTTGCCTTTACAACGGGCAAAGAACATACGGTTTTATATGAGAATCTCTTCGATGTGTACGAGTCAGAGAATTTCTATATATTCCATATCAATGACCGTTGTATTATTCCTGTAGCAAAGACGGCAGTGGCTGAAGCAGAGAAAGAATACGAAGGTGAAGATCTGAAGGCATATTTTGAAAAGATAATTGATGAATATCATCATCAGGTCACCGAGGAGACTTCCGAAGAAGCGGCAACCGAAGAGGCAGTAACCGAAGAGCCAGTAACCGAAGAAGCGGCAACCGAAGAGGCAGCCAAAAGAAAGCAGTAACCGTAGAAAAAATGAGTCTGCAGAAAACCATGCAAGGAAGTGCACTGTAGAAGATATCATGACGAACAACGAGAATCAAAACGGTTCTGCTCAAATGACGCTTAAACCGGACAAAATGATTGAATTTAATAATTAAATTGCTCTCATATAAACAGAAAGCCTGCCGGACTAAGAGCCCGGAAGAATGTTTATATGAGAGCTTTTATATTTTCTATACAAAGTTTAGAGTAAACCAATTTGACTCCATAAGAAAATACATTTATTAAATCTGTACAGAATGGTATAATATATAAAGCTTATGTACTTAGAGTGACACAGAATTGGAGATGATAGTGTGAAAGATGAACCTTTCACACGCAGATTTGTGCCTGCGCGGTGCTTGACACAAAGTCTGTTATGTGTAAAGCCGCGCAGAAATGAGGATTAGAATGAAAAATTACAAGGAACAACGTTTTACAGGCGAACGTGCACTGTTTCAGACAAAAGAAGCGGTGTTGTCCTACTGCACCTTTGCTGATGGTGAATCACCACTGAAGGAAAGCAGAGCACTGCAGATGGATCACTGTCTGTTTCAGTGGAAATACCCGCTATGGTATTGTGAAAATGTGAAAATAACCGATTCTACACTGTTTGATACGGCGCGTGCAGGAATCTGGTATACAAATGATCTGACGATGAAAGAAATTACCATTGCAGCGCCAAAGACCTTCCGACGCTGTCATAATATTTCACTGGAGGGCATCACAATGCCGCATGCACAGGAAACATTGTGGAACTGTGACGGAGTGACGATGAAGCGGGTAGATGCGAGCGGTGATTATTTTGCGATGGGAAGCTCCAATATGAAAATTGACGGTTTTACCCTTGTTGGCAATTATGCCTTTGACGGCGTGAAGAATCTTGAAATCAGAAATGCAAAGATGCTGACAAAGGATGCGTTCTGGAACACAGAGAATGTAATCGTCTACGATTCCTTCATTTCCGGAGAATATTTTGGCTGGAATTCGAAAAATGTGACACTTGTGAACTGTACGATTGAAAGTCTGCAGGGTATGTGCTATATGGATAATGTTGTAATGAAGAATTGTAAGCTACTTAACACAAATCTTGCTTTTGAATATTCTACGGTGGATGCTGAAATCAACAGTGGAATTGACAGTGTTAAGAATCCGATATCCGGGAAGATCAAAGCAGAACGAATCGGGGAACTGATATATGATAATGAAGAGATGAAATCGGAAGATACCATAATTACAACAGAGCAATAACATATTGTAAGCGTCCGGTTAAAAGCGGAGAAGCAGATACAATACAACAAACGTGCGGCAATGACAGCTTGATGATGCTGATTGCTTTTGCTTACTCGGAAAGAAAGGATAGAAGGAATCCTGCCATGTATGATTTTGATCGGGAGGTGGATCGCAGAAATACCGGTTCACTTAAATGGGATGTAAAGGACAATGAGCTGCCGATGTGGGTGGCAGATATGGATTTTTCGACGGCACCTGAGGTGACGGAAGCGATTCAAAAAAAAGCGGCGCAGGGAATCTACGGATATAATATTGTAACAGAGGAATGGTACCGCGCGTATATGGACTGGTGGAATGTGCGGCATCGGCTGAAGGTGGAGAAGGAATGGCTGATCTTTGCAACCGGAGTTGTTCCGATTATCTCGAGCTGTGTAAGAAAGCTTACTACTCCGAACGAAAATGTGGTGCTCCAGACTCCGGTTTATAATATATTCTTTAACAGTATCATCAATAACGGACGAAATGCACTTGAGAATCCGTTGCTCTATCAAGACGGAAAGTACCGGATGGATTTTGAGGATCTGGAAGAAAAACTGGCTGATCCACAGACGACTTTGCTGCTGCTGTGTAATCCGCAGAATCCGGTCGGAATTCTGTGGGACAGTAAGACACTGCAGCGGGTAGGAGAGCTGTGTGCAAAATATCACGTGACTGTAATCTCGGATGAGATTCACTGCGATCTGACTGCACCGGGAAAGGAATATAATCCTTTTTCAGGCGTTTCAGAGCTTTGCAGGGAAATCAGCATCACTTGTATTTCACCGACCAAGGCATTTAATCTGGCAGGACTGCAGACGGCAGCAGCGATGGTTCCAAATGAAGCTCTGCGGCATAAGGTCTGGAGGGCACTGAATACAGACGAGGTAGCAGAACCGAATGTATTTGCTGCAGATGCGGCAGTTGCGGCATTTACCCGCGGAGCCGCTTGGCTTGATGAACTAAGGGACTATCTTCAGATTAATCGGCAGACTGTGGTTGATTATCTGGCACGGGAGCTGCCGGAGCTTCATGTTGTTTCGACAGAGGTGACCTATCTTCTGTGGCTGGACTGCAGCAGGCTGACCTCTGATTCCAAAAAGCTTGCTGAGGAGATACGAAGGGTAACAGGACTGTTCCTTTCTGAGGGGAGCGAATACGGCGGAGACGGAAGCCGGTTTCTGCGTATGAATGTGGCATGCAGCCGAAGACTTCTGCAGGATGGACTCGAACGACTGAAGGAAGGAATCCGGGCATTTGAGAAATTACATTAACACCTTGATGTATCAACACCTTAAGAACAGACTTGAACAATATATTAAAACATGAATTAACATAACAACCTAAAGAGAATAAGAGCCGCTCCCTCATAAGGAACCGGCTCTTATTCTCTTTAGGTACCTGATGCGTCTGACGCCAGACGAAGAATATGACTATTTACAACAGCAGTCAACACACTGGCAGTATTTCTGCTTTGCTTCGTTAACCTTCTTCTCCTCCGCTGCCGGAGTCGGATAGTATCCTTTGTCGTGCATACAACAGAATACATCCTGCTGCAGCGTACGCTCTTCTTCCAGAATATTCAGCATTGTCTGACGAACCTCTTCATGAACACACTCATTTGAAAACTCGTTAAAATGATTGGTAGCACTCTTCTGTGCAGCAAGCGCATCTCCAAGTAATTCTTTCTCTGTATAATCCTGACTCATAACTGCCTCCTAATAATTAAATCATGAATTGACAAAACGAACCAAAGAGATTCCGGGTGTCAGCCGAGTAGGGAATACAGGGAATCGAAATGTTCCTGATGCTTCTCGGAAATATTGGTGAATTTATTCTTCAGTTCTTCTTCCACTGCCTGTTCAGCAAGCATCTTGAATTTTTTCGTCAGTAATTCTTCCTCGGAAAGAAGATCGTTGATTGAGGAAAGTTCTTTTTCTGATAACTGCATACTCTTCTCCTTATAATTGGTTTCTGTTCTGTAACATTTTACGCACCTAAGAACCTGCTGTCCTTCTGCGGGGACTGAAAAAAAGAAATATCCTCGTAACGGACAATGTAATGTTCCCTTGTTTGGAATAATTATTCCTTCTTTTCACGATAACCTGTAAATGCCAAAAAACAGGAAGGATAATCCATTGTAAAGAAAAATGATTCATATTAATATAAAGCCAAGGATGGGCATGAAGGGAGCGCACAGATGAAAGAGACCATGTATCATGACATAAGGAACTGGATGTACCGGAATGCAAGGCAGCTGGAACTTGCTTTATGGCAGCCTTTCTTCTAAGCTATGAAGACATGGGACTGCAAAGCTTTATAAGGCTCATAAGCATTATGAAGAACTTAAATATCCCCGTAAGTGAAAGCTTAGAAAAATCAAAAAAATTATCGCATCTGGACCTGGTTTAGCAATATGGACAGGTATGAGGCACAGTTCCGGGTAAGTGAGAATTGGTGGAAGGCGGTCCGGGTGATTGAAGCAGTCTGCCTGCTTCAAAATTTCGGCAAATTATGCATGGACCGTTAGTTGTAAATAATCACCTATAAAGTGAATTGTCTTAATGAAAGGAGTTTTATGAACGGTTATCAACATGGAGTTAACTTAGGTGGCTGGCTGTCACAGTGTAAACATGATTCGGACCATTATAGTGAATTTATTACTGAGAAGGATATTAAAATAATCGCCGAATGGGGTCTTGACCATGTGAGGGTTCCGATTGATTATGAAGCCTTTGAGATGAAGATGAAGGATGGTGGAAGCTATGGTTTTTACTATCTTGATTGCTGCAGGGAGTGGTGCACAAGGTATCATCTGAATATGATTATTGATCTGCATCGCGCCAAAGGGTTCTCCTTCTGGGATTTTGAAAAAAACAATCTGTTCCAAAACCCGGAGCTGCAGGAGACCTTTATCTGTCTATGGGAAGAAATCTGTACACATTATAAGGACAGTGGAAATGAAATCTGCTTTGAACTGCTGAATGAAGTAGTCGAAGATACTCCGGAACGCTGGAATGCACTTGCAAACCGCACGGTGGAGCGTATCCGAAGAATTGTTCCAAAGCACAAGATCATTATCGGAGGAATTCGGTGGAACAGCATAGACACCATGCATTTACTGGAGCTTCCTAAGGATGATAATATCGTTTATACCTTCCACTGCTATGATCCGTTTTTATTTACCCATCAGAAGGCTTCATGGGTCAAAGAGATGCCTAAGGACAAATCAACCAGATATCCTGATTCTGTAGAGAGGTATGGTGGTGTTGAGAAAATAGTCGGCGGTCATGACGTAGGCTTTGAGGGAACGAAGCTGACGGTTGTCGGTAAGGAATACCTTGAGCATGTAATTTCAAAGGCAAAAGAATTTGCCGATGAACGAAAGGTGGAGGTGTACTGCGGAGAGTACGGTGTAATTGTATATGCTGATGCGGACAGCAGTGTCCGGTGGTTCTGTGATTTCGGGGAGGTACTCGATAACGCAGAAATCGGACGTGCGGTCTGGACCTATAAGGGGATGAGCTTCCCAATCCTTGGAAGAGAACGGATGGCAGAGATTATTCCGCTGCTTTAGTGATAAAAGCAGCGGGATAAGAAGTCTCCAAAAGAAGCAGATATTTGATTACCGTTTGCATGCACGGCGGATTAAAAGATACCGGAATATCATAGTAAGAACCGATAAGACGGTTAACGACAGGGCACCGAGCAGCGGCTGCTGTATTTTCAGACCGAAACAGACGGTTAACATGTTATCGAAGAACGAAGAAACCTTCTGCTTAAATAAAACAAGATCCAGAATGGGAAGTACGATTGTAAAGAATACGGGAACACCTACGGAAATCGCAATCTTCATGGGCTTTGACATACGATAGTATATCGTGGCAATAAGATGCCCAAGTGAAAATAAAAACAAATCAAAGAGGAAAAAGAACAGGAGCTGTTCGAAAAAGAATGCTATAGAAGAGACTTCTGCTTTCTGCCCAAAATAGATTACATCAAATAAGGACGAAGAAGTGATACTTTTGGTAAAAATGCCTTTGCAGAGAAGGTACAGCAGACTGTCAACTACGGAGAGCAGGGCAGACACTACAACCTGAAACAGGATCATTCCTTTTAAGGAAGCCTTTCTGGTTACGCCGTTCTGAAGGAACATATGAAAGGATTCACCGAAGGAGCATATTCCGCAGACAAAAAGAAAGATTGCTGTCGATATCTCCGTTCCGTTGATGGTACTGGCTGAATTATTTGTATTGATATTTAACAATATCTGACCAGAGAAAAATGATAGAATAAAAATGGCAAATATAACACCGTAAAATATAATGATTGATTTTTTGAAATCGTGAATCTGGTAGCGTAATAAGGTTGAATTTTTCATAGGATTCCTTTCTGAAATCATTCTGTTAAAAGTATATGTCAGGCATTTTGGGTATCGTTGGTAAGCTGGATAAACAGCTTCTGAAGATCCGGGGAAGCGACAGTCACACCTTCGGGAAGCGCAGTGGGAGCGGAACCCATGACATAAGCGGTCTTCAGCCCTCCGAGAATCTCCTCACCGATGAGCTTCTGTCCGGCAGTAATCCGGTCAACCGCGTTAATGAATCCGGAAACTGCGTAAGCACGCGTCATGAACTGTTCCATCGGTTCGTTGTACAGAATCGTTCCGTTTTTAATAATTATGACATCTTCTATAACATTTGCAACTTCATCGATTAGATGCGTTGAGATAATAAAAGTGGAGGAAGTCTCCATGTACTGCTCTAACAGAAGCCGGTAGAAGAGATCGCGATGATTGGCATCAAGTCCGAGTACCGGTTCGTCTAACAGAACGAAGGGGGCATTGACCGCAAGAGCAATAACCAGTTTGAAGATCGAAGTATATCCTGTGGAAAGACCTTTGACCTTCTTCTGCAGATTAAGCCCGAACTTTTCTGCGGTTTTCTTTGCGTATAGCTCATCAAATTCCGGGTAGAATTCCTTTGTCCAGTGAAAAATATCACAGATTTTCATGGAGTCCGGATAATAATTTGCTTCACTCATCATGTAAATCCGGCGCTGTGCAGCTTCGTTCTCTGTAACGCTTTGTCCGTCCAGAAGACAGTCTCCGCTGCTTGGGAACAGACGGTTGCTTATAATGTTCAGCATTGTGGTCTTTCCGGCACCGTTTCGCCCGAGCAGACCGTAGATTTTGTGTTCTTTGAGATTCAGATTAATACCGCTTAATGCATGTGTGGTACCGAAGTCCTTAGATAAGTCTTTTATAACTAATTCACTCATGTTGTTTCCTTTCTGAAATAAACGATTTTCATTTCATGATCGTGACCGTTCGAAGCCGATTCTGAATCACCGACATGATAGATTTGCTGATTGTTTGTGATACACTGCATTATTCTGTATACCTTTTGATGCCGGTTAATGCTGTCCGTAATTCTTACGTATCATATCACATAGCTCTTCGCTTCCGATTCCGAGCCGGCTTGCTTCTTCCACGAGCCGATCCACATAGGCTGAGCAAAAATCCGACTTTCTTGTCTCTTTCAGCAGCTTAACTGCTCCGGTAGCTACAAACATTCCGACTCCTCGTTTCTTATATAAGATGTTGTGGTCAACCAATAGGTTGATGCCCTTCAGCGCAGTCGCCGGATTAATACGGTAACTGACGGAGAACTCTGTAATTGACGGGACCTGGCTTTCTTCCGGGAATGCTCCGGACAGGATAGCGTCCTCAATCCCTTCGGCAATCTGCAGAAAAATCGGCCGGTCCTCTGTAAAGGTTATATTCACATTGTGTCCCCCTTTCTTGTAAGCTCCGGCGATACAGGAATGAAATCTTTTACTATAGGTACTCCCGTTCCAAAAGCTTATATTTACTTAACTAGTAAAGCGGTTTATTAGTCAAGTAACTAACCATGGGCATAATATACCACGGTTCATTTCCAATGTCAATACGCAAAATGTATTTTAAAGATTATTTTTTCTTTTGCAGACCGGAGGTATTACGCTCCCAAAATACTCCGTCGGTATAGCCCTGAATGCTTTTGTCGGTAACGGCAGCTTCCAGACGCTTTTCTGCCCATACACAGTATTGTTCATTTTGTTCAATCCCGATGTAGTGACGGCCGAGCTTTTTCGCAGTAACAGAAGTGGAACCCGAACCAAGGAACGGGTCGAGAATCAGACTTCCGGAGTCGGAGCTTGCAAGAATCAGTTTAGCAAGCAGCTTTTCCGGTTTTTGTGTCGGATGCGCGGTATTTTCCGGCATTGACCAGTAGGGGATGGAAATGTCATCCCAGAAGTTGGAGGGGCAGGTGTTGCGGAAATTCCCGTTAGAAGTCTCCTCCCAATCCTTTGGAGCACCCGCTGTCCGGTATGGAGCAACGACACGACGGCGGAGCTTAACATCCTCCAGATGAAAGGTATACCGGTCGGAACAGGTGGCAAACCAGATATCCTCCATGCCGTTCTTCCAGTTATTTTTGGCACCGCGCCCTTTTTCACGCTGCCAGGTAATGCGGTTCTGTATCTGAAAATGTTTTTTCAAAGTCTGTCCGATGACAGGGCTGGACTGCCAGTCACAGCAGACATAGAGACTTGCGGTTTCCTTCAGCAAAGGAAGCACAGCAGAAATCCAGTGCTCCGTGTATTCCTCATAGGCTTCATCTGAGGATTTTTTGAACATACAGCCGTGAAAGTTTTTATCAAGGTTATAAGGCGGATCGACGATCAGAAGGTCAACGCAGCCGGAAGGAAGACAGGAGAGTACCTGAAAGGTATCCCCGAGGATTGTATGGTCAATAACGTCGCAAAGCTGACAGGAGCTTGTTACCGCGATACAGCGGTCAAGATACCGGCGGCCCTCCGTGACACTTAGATCAATTGTTTTATTTCTTGCTGCTTTCATTGTAATCCCCATTCCGAGATGATTTAGCATGATAATAAAGTATATCATAAACCGTAATGAAAGCCAATAAAGCAATTGCGTTTCAAAATTCATGGGTTATAATTAAAGAAAATAACACAAAGGATTGACGGATATGACGGAAGAAGAACTTATAAAAAAGCGGTTACTTGAGCTGGCAGAGCAATCATCACAACGCGGAACCTATACCTATACGCATTTTCTGAACTTGCAGGAACAGAGTATATTTAAGTCTCAAAAGAACAGGCTCGGGCAGGTTCCGTTTGCTTTTTTCGGTGG
>CAZRRN010000046.1:0-20296 GCA_964602475.1 uncultured Lachnospiraceae bacterium
AAGGCTGCTTCCGTTGAGGATATCAAGGGCCTGATCCGCAAGCTCATGTAAAAAAACGGGCCGGGCAGGAAACTGCCCGGCATTTAAAAGAGGCTGAAATATGAAAGATATTTTTACGGCTCCCTTTGTGGGGGAAATGCGGCAAGCAGCCGCGAATATGTACCGTCTTGGCTGGGATGAGCGCAACGGCGGAAATATCAGCTATTTGCTGGATACCGACGAGGTCGGGGAGTATCTGGATTTGAATAAAGTCATTCGCATCATCCCCTTGGGCTTTGACGCCACCGCAATCATCGGCAAGATTTTTATTGTCACCGGCACTGGCAAGTATTTCAAGAACGTGGACGCCGATCCCGAAACCAATCTGGGCATCGTCCGTATTGCTTCCGATGGCCAGACTGCTGAGCTTCTGTGGGGTTACAAGGACGGCGGCAAGTTCACCTCCGAGTTTCCCGCCCATCTCATGAGCCATATGGCACGGCTCAGTGTTGATCCCGAAAACCGGGTGGTTATGCACTGTCATCCCACTTACACTCTGGCTATGAACTTTGTTCACGAACTGGACGAGAAGAAGTTTACCCATACCTTGTGGGAGATGTGTACTGAGTGCATTGTGGTGTTCCCTGACGGTGTAGGAGTTCTCCCTTGGATGCTCTGCGGCACCAACTCCATTGGAGAAGCCACGGCGGAAAAGATGAAGGAATTCCGTCTGGTGATCTGGGCTATGCACGGCATCTACGGCGCTGGCAAGACCATGGATGAGACCTTTGGCCTGATTGAGACGGTAGAAAAAGCTGCCCAGATTTATATGCTCACCGCCCATCTCCCCCGGGTCAACACGATCAGGGATGACCAAATGAAAGAACTTGCTCAATACTTTGGAGTTAATTACCGCAAGGACATCCTTAATGCATAAAAGTACAAACACCCCAAATGCAGCCTTTCGGCTACTCTTGGGGTGCAGTATCAATTAGGGCTTTAACAGTTGCTTTGACGACTTCCAGAGAACGCTCATCGCAAGCTGAAAGCATACGGAGGAGATTTTCTATCTCGGAATCTTTGGACGGCTTCTCGGGGTAGAAAATCGAATCCGCAGAAATGGATAATTCGCGGATCAATTTATAGAGGACATCGAAGCTTGGCTTTTTGCCTTCGTTTTCAATTCGATATAAGTATCGCTCAGTGATTCCAGCCCCTTCAGCCAGCGCTTCAATGGTGATACCAGCTTTTTCCCGCGCTGCTTTGAGGATACTGCCAAGCGTTTCAGGTTGATTATGCACTTTCAGTTCACCTCCACCTATTATTCTACAGATTTATGCCATGTTTATAATGGCATGACAATTCAATTATAGGTGGCCTGATGGTTCTCAAAAATATGAACTAAGCATATAGCCCCGCCAATAAAAAAAACGAGGTTTTGGCGGGGCCGATTCTTCATGCCCCCTGATTCCGAGTTTGGATTGGGGGTATTTTTATGCGCTGGAGCTTTTCCTGCGCTTCGCTGCGGATTTCATGCAGCGATTATAAGTCTATCTGATAAGCCTAAAATGTCCTAAAGGTATACGGTCAAAAAAAGCCCGCATCCTCCATCTGGACAAGTAGGCATATATGCTGAACTGACATTTCAGTATAAAAATGAAATAGAGATTTGCAATGCGCTTTTTATGCACTGCCATGCAGTGTGTAACGAGCGCATTTTTTTGCCTGTCAGCGGATTTATTCTGCATTGCCGTGGTCCTCCTGTCAATCTGAATTTTCAAAAATTCAGATTGATTGGAGGTACATAACGTGGATGCTGACAAAAAAAGATTATGGGTCAGCGGTCAATTGATCGAGGTAACGGATGAAGTTTACGATGCCTACATGAAAGGTGATCGGAAAATGCGTTACTTTGAGAGTGACCTAAAGGAAGAAAGGTTCCTTATTGATGAGAACGGACAGATCAGGCAGATTATTCCCAGCCGGGAGGACTCTCTGGACAGGCTCATGGATGATAATGCAGAGCAGTTATATTACAGAGATATGCCCTTTAGCGATACCAAATGCATTACCGTTAAGTAAATATTTTTTTAGCTCACGTTGCAGGGTTGTTCGTTCAGGCAGTGATTCATTCACTTCGTCAGATCCTGGGAAGATCCATCCCATATACCAGGTTGCAGTTCTGTCAATCGAATCGATTTGAAAAAGCTTTCCAAAAGCAACCACATTCGAATCCTCACTCAAGAGGATTTCCAACTCCGGCATAAGCATCCAGGAATCACATGTAAGCGTAACATTTTTCCATTCAGCAAAATAAGTCCTTCTGAAACTATAAAATAAATTAAGGGAGCTTTTTACGGATTCTGTGCTTAAGTCTGCATCAGAAGGAATATGAACTGCTATTTCTCTTTCCGTTCCATCAACAAATTCGTACTCCAAAGAACCGATACGAAATTCTTTCAGGGATATTTGTCTTGGAAACCACCAGGCCCAGACGTACCTGTATATGTGAAACGTACGGTAGTACTCCTTCAAAAATCTGGTACAGAACATCATGGTATCAACGAAGATCTCCTTCGAAATACTGAGATTAATATACCGGTCGTAGGAATAGCATCTTATTATATTCAACTGTTCCCAAAGGATTTTTATTCCGTTTTCATCGTCTCCGAGTAATTTTTGCAGCGCTTCAATTCCTTCTCCCCATGAGCTCCGTTCAAACAGCTTGTTGTAAATTCGCGGAGGAATATCCTGAGATCGGTTCGTTTCGTAATCAGTGAGCTGCTCGATTACCTCTGATGGTATTTGTAAAAGCTTATATAGTTCTAAATGATTCATCCTCTCCTCCAAAGGCTTTTCTTTCCTAATCCGTTTCGGATATCTTTCCTATTATATAATAAAATGCCTGCAATTTCATGGAATAAAGAATAAAACGATTGTCAGATATTGCTGAATTTTATTGATGAAGCTGTAAGAAATCAGGCTGTTACTAAGCAGCCGCAGACTACTTGAAATGTAATCTCTTACAATTAACATAAAAAGAAAAACAAATTAAAAGTAAAAACAGAAAGATTTATAGGTGAAAACGCACAATTATACAATGGCGGAATTGTGAAATACAGAAAATATGTTAATATTAGTGTAAAATATTAAATGAAAGCATTTACATTCATGGGTAAATGTGATAATATTTAATATGTTGACAACCGTTTCGTTGTGCGAAATATACATGACAGGAGAAGGACGTATCAACAAATATCAATATGTGCATAAGGGGGATACAGCATGAAAAAGCTATTGAAACGTGCGCTTGCGATACTGCTTGCAGCAGGTATGGTGCTGGGGATGAATGGATTCCTTCAGCCTGTGGCAGCGAGCGCAGAGGATGACTCGGTTACCTTTGATTTCAGGGACGGTTCCATCATTCCGACGGATACGGACGGAAAGAGCGACATTGTCTATGGGGATATGACAATCAAGGTAGGAACGAAAAATGCATACCAGTACAATGGAGCACAACACGGGGTTGCATTTAAAGACGGCAATTCGATTGAAATTCAAGTAAGCGGACCAACTAAGGTACTTGTTGGTGACTGTGCATATTCCGCGAATGCTGAACTGACTATTCAGACAGCGGATGGCAGCTGGTCTCAGACCTCAGTTGCCAAGACAGGCTGCTATCACAATGATGGAAGTACGGTGGATTTCAAATATAACGGAAAAGCAACAACGCTGGTAATTGATTTTACGGCTACGACTTATGTACCGTGTATTATTCTTGCCAGTGCTGTGGAAGTCCCGGATGAGAATGGAGTTCCGGCGGATTCCGTATATATGTATAACTTTGCGGATGGTTCTGTAGTTCCGACTACGAACGACAGCGCCAACAAGGTGAACGGCGCAGTGTCAAGCGCAGATGGATTCCTGACAGTAACAAGTGCGGGAAGTACATATTTTCATGATAAGGATCATGGTCTTGCGGTTGCTAATGGAGACAGTATTTCCGTAAAGGTTGCAGGGGACGCGGTAATCACGTTATCAACCTGTGAATACGGCGGTTCTGCTGCGAATTACTGGCTTGCCAAGAGTGACAAGGGCGAACTTACTGAGACGACCCAGCCGGCAGTTCGTAAGGATTATGACGGACAGTCTTCTGTATTTCATTACAGCGGTGTTGCAACGACCCTTACCTTCACTCTGGTTGGAGAGGGCGAAAGCTATATTCACGGCGTGAATGTTGCCAACCTTCCGGCAGAAACCAAGACACCTGAGCTGGTGGGGAACGGTAAGATTGATATATGGGATTTCGGTGCAGCAGAACTGGATTCCGAGCAGTACAACAATCTGCTGACGGTTGACATCATTAACAACTGGTACCCGGATACTGTAGAAGCTGCAAGTGCCGGCGCCAACATCTTAAGCTTTGCAACAGAAGATATTATGTTCAACGCAAGCGGTAAGACCAATAACCGTTTCCGTACAACAAATGAAGCAATTACAAGATATGATGCGAAAAGCAAGAGCTTTACCGAAGAAGACGGTACAGTAACAGAGCTTACCGGCTATGTATATTCCAACAACTCTTCTACCTCAAGGGTTTATGTCGGAGTCAAACTGTATGAAGGTGATATCTTTACCGTTTATACAGGCTCTAACGGTGGGGAAGCAACGATTTACTTTGAAACTCCGAGCGGTGAGATTGAGAAGGCCGTTTCTGTTTCAGACGGTGCAAAAAATACCTTCTATGCAGCAGAGTATGGTATTTACAAGCTGTATACACTTGATGAGAAGCTGGTAGTTTACCGTATGTTAAGAGAACATACCGCACCGGCACTGACATCGGGAACCATTACTGTTCCTGACAGTCTGACTGATTATCAGCTGTTATTTACCAATGACAAAACAGGAGCGGTAACGGAAGTGACTCCTGAAGCTGACGACTCCTATGAGACCTGGCTGAGAGACGGTTATACCTACAGCCTGTCATTAAAAAATGCAAACGGTTATGTCATCAAGAGTGAATGCAGTATTACTGCAGCGGCAGGTGGCGGTGAGGATGCCAAAGAAGAGATATATAATGTAGTGAAAGGTGATATGCTCCGTTTGATTGCCGCCAAGTACAGTTCAACCGTGAAGGCATTTGCGAAGCTGAATAATCTTGCGGATCCGGATTTGATTCTCATCGGACAGAAGCTTCTGATTCCGGGAACCAAGACAGAAACGTCGGCAAAGATTGATGTTCTCGTCGAATCGGTTGATCTTGTGACACTGACCGGCAAGCTGACCGGACTGACGGAAACGGCACTTTCTGCGATACAGCTTTCTTTCAGTAATCCAGGCTATGCTTATATTCCTGAGTTTACAATCTCAGGTGATGTGATTACTGCAGCTTTGGAGCGTGGTGTGGAATACGCAATTGTCGCAGAGGGAATCAATGATTTTGATCTGGCAGCGGCGACAACAATCAAGCTTACGGAAGATACGGCAAAGAATATTGAATTTGAATCGAAGCCAGTTTACACGGTCAGCTTTACGACTACCGGAATCGGTGCTGCGGACTGGAAAAATGCCGCTGTAACATTTACCAACATTAACGAATCCGGTTACAGCTACAGCTTTACACCGGCAAATGAAACTGTGAAGTTAAGAGACGGACAGTATTCTGTCAAGGTTTCCGGCGTCGGCAACAGTGTGGCACAGAAGCTGACGGCAGATGCCAAGGTGAACGGTAAGGCAGCAAGCGTTACTATTCCTTTTGAAACTCTTACAACCTGGGACTTCTCTGTTCTGAATAAGGCATATGGCGGTTCAGGGATTGAGACCATCGACGAGACCCTCTACTGCAGCGGTCTTAAATTAGCCGGAAATGTGAAAGAAAATAAAACCTATCTGCTTCTTAATGCAGGCGGAGAAATAAAAATCCCTGTGAAGGCAGGGGATCTTGTAACAGCAAATTACTGTTACTGTGCAGGTTTCGTATTTGACGGCGATGCAGCAACCGCAGTCGATGAGAAATCAGGCAGCACCAGTACGATAGACTCGGCAGTTTATACAGCACCTGCAGACGGATATACAGTGATTACCGCACTGGAAGGCGGTGCTAACAGTCAGACCTATTTTACAAGTATCGTTGTTACGACTCCGGCAGAATATAAAGAGACTGTGACCGTCGGAACCGACAAGGACTTCAAGACAATTAATGAAGCACTGGACTATATCACAGATATGACCAGAACAGAGGATCAGAGAGTAACCGTTATGATTGATCCGGGTAATTATGAAGAAATGCTGGTAATCAATCTTGCGAATATTTCCCTGGTAAATGCGGCAGGCGAGAATGCAAGCATTGATGTAACTGATAAGGGTGTAAATATTGCAGACAACGCGGTACGAATTACCTCTTATTACGGACATGGCTACAGCTATTACAGCATGGGCGCTGACTGTAAATATGATGCAGAGCTTCTGGCAGTCAACAAGTCGAACGGAAGCTACAGCTTCAAGAATCCTGGATCGGGAACGACCAGCGGTTCCTACTGGAACTCTACTGTGGTTATCTATGCAAGCGGATTTGAGGCAGACGGAATTATTTTCGAAAATTCGTATAACCAGTACATTTCTGAGAAGGAAGCAAATGATATCGTAGTAATGGAAGTCGGCAATAAGGGCGAGAGACCGACAACTGTCGGGGATACCTCTGTACAGACGAAGTCCTTCGTGGAACGTGCCGGAGCACTGGCAATCGCAAAGGGCTGTGAAGAGATTTATTTCAACAACTGTAAGTTCATCGGCAGACAGGATACTGTGTACGGTGCAGAAACTGTAACGGCAGCATTTAACAAATGCGATATTCTGGGCGCGTGTGATTATATTTATGGTGGAATGACCGCAGTATTTAACGAGTGTAATCTGGTGATGAATACCAGTGAAACAAGCACAGATATGGCTTATATTACGGCAGCTCAGCAGTCGACGGCAAGAGGCTTCCTGTTCTATGACTGTACTGTTACTTCGACAACACCGGGTGTTGATACCGCTTCGGAGTACGGCTCAAAGCCAGGGTATTTCGGAAGACCTTGGGCAGCCAACACAAGCGAAGCAGTATTCTTCAATACGACAATCGAAGCTTCCTGCGATTATTACGGTGAAGAGTCTCTGATTAAGCCGGAGGGCTGGCTTGCTACACTCGGCGGAGAATCCGTGAAGATGTACGAGTACGGAACAGTGGAAGGTTCAGGCGAAGACAATCAAGCAGCACGTGTTACCTGGTCAACGGTACTGACCGAGCCGACACTTTCTGACGGAACTGACCTTTCAACCAAGGAAAAGGCAATAGAAGCCTTCCTCGGAGAGTGGAAACCGTTCTGATAAAACGCTTATAACTGATATGATATGATAACATTCCCTGCTTCGGCGCGAAAGCACAAAGCAGGGAGTGTTGTTTCTGAAAAAATGGAGAAAATATGAAGAAAATAAAACGACAATTCAGTATTGTAATATCTCTGATTATGATTGCAGTGATGCTGCCGTTTGGAAGTCTGCAGGTGCAGGCCGCTGATGCAAAACTCTTTGATGCGACGTCAATTTCCGCAGCGGGTGTGACTGACAAGGATCCGATTGCGGAGGGAACGACCTTTGAGAATGGATTTTTTGAGATTGTCGGAACCGTAACGCAGCGTCTGAGCAGTGACGGAGCGTCAACGAAAAGTGTCGAAGTGGCTAAGGCTCTTGGTGGGGCAATTCAGTTTACAATAACGGAAACCAGCGATGTGGTAGTAGAAATGAGCAGTACCGGCGGAGCCAACGAGTCCGCAGTTGCCTTGATTAATTCAAATGATAAGACAATCCCCAATGCCGAAGGGAAGACAACGGTGGCGGCAACCGATAAGACAACCTTGACCTACACGGGTCTGGCAGTAGGAACCTATCGTGTTGTATCTCCGGAAGATGCTTCACGGGGCCGCGGAGCACGTGTATATTCGATTACAGTCAGCGCGGTAGCAGGAGGGGCTTCTGTAACAGAGAATTACCTGTTTGATTCTACAACCTTAAGTGCTGCCGGTGTAACCGATAAGGATGTGATTGCAGAGGGGACGAAATTCACAGACGGCTATTATAAAGTCGTCGGTAAGGTGACACAGCGTACCGACACTGACGGTTCTACAAAATGTATTGAAATCGAAAAGGCGCTTCTCGGAGCATTGTCCTTTACCGTTAACGGTACGGCAAATGTTACGTTGAACGTCAGCAGCACCGGCGGAACCAATACCTCCCGTGTTGCAATAATAGATGCAAACGAAAATATCATAGCCAATAATGAAGCACTTGATTCTGTATCCGGTACGGCTTCAACGATACTGACCTATACGGGTCTGAAAGCAGGAACCTATCGTGTGGTATCACCGGAGGATTCGAATTACAAGCGCGGATTCCGGCTGATTACCATCAATACCGCACAGACCTCGAGTGGGGAACAGGCGGCAAGAGCAGATTGGAGCAGTGTGGCAGCTCCACAGATTACCGATGTGAAGGTCTCAGAAGGGAAGATAACGGTAACCTATTCCATGCTGATCGGATATGACGGAGCAGATAAAATTTCCATAACAATGAATGACCAGGACGGTACGGAATGTGCAAGTTCTTCTTCTGCGGCTGATTCCACAAAAGGAACGATGACATTCACACCGAAAACCTCAGGAACCTACAGCTTCAGTATTACAGCCTATCGTGAGAAAGAGACTGATAAGACATCAGTAAAATCCACGGTGGATTTTGTGCTTCCGCTGAATGTACCAAGTATTGCAAATGCAACAAGTGCCGGAAACGGAAGTGTTTCGGTAGCCTGGGGTGAAGTACCGGAAGCGGAAAAATATATTGTATCCTGTAAAAAACAGAATGATGCTGAATATACTACTGCAGCGACGGTAACAACGCTTACAGCAACTGTTACCGGGTTGACAATCGGTACGACCTATACCTTTGCTGTTCAGGCAGTCAGAGGGGGCGAGACAACCGAACGGGGGATTCTTGCTGCAACGGTATCGGCAGACGCACAAAGAGCGTGGTCCTTTGCTGCCTTCGGTGCAAGCATTAATACGACGGACAATTTTTATACCGGTAGTGCCCTTGACGGAACCGTCGGCATTTCCAGTATCAACGGAAAGGGAAAGCTGGTTCCGGCATCAACGGACGGGATTGCCTATTACTATACTACGATTGACCCGCAGAGCCAGAATTTCAAGTTAAGCGCGACCATTACCGTGGATTCCTGGACATATTCCAACGGTCAGGACGGATTTGGTATGCTGGTCGCCGATGCGGTGGGTGTCAATGGTGATGGGAGTACCTTCTGGAACAACTCCTATTCAGCCTTTGTTTCGAAAGTAGAATATTACTGGGACAGCACGAACTGGTGTGTTTCTGATACCGGAAGCAAAAAGGTCAGCATGAAGCTTGGCGTCGGAGCACAGGCAAAGCTTGGAGTAACTGCGGAGCTGATTGCGAATGATTCGGTTAACACCAATGATTTTGCAACCAACATTTTTTCTTCGACAATGACAACACTTGAGACCAGCCAGAAGGATACGGCGGCAACCTATAATATTATCGGAAACTGTACGAACCCTCCGGAAGGAACGGTAGCAGAGAGCAGTCTGCTGACGACCTTCAAATTTACAATAGAGCGCAATAATACCGGCTATATTGTAAGCTATACCGATGGAAGTGGGAAGACTACTTCGAAGAAGTATTATGATCTTGAGCGGAATTCTCTGACGCAGATTGATAAGGACAACATTTATGTTGGATTCTTTGCGGCAAGAAATGCATCGATTACCGTTACCGATATCGAGCTTACGACCTCGGATCCGGCAACGGATGCCCCGGCAGAAGAAATCGAAGTTACAACAGTGATTCCGGCGGTTACGATTCAGGCAGCGAAAGCGACCGGTAATGAAGAGCTGGAGATTCTGGTATATACCAATGCAGACGGAACGATTACAATTACCAGCTCAAACGGCGATACTCTGGCGGCTTACGCTAAAGTGACGGCGGGGACCTATTCACACTATACAACTTCACTTGCCATAGGAACTAACACAATCACGGCGAAATTTACACCGGATAAGAACTACAAACCGAGTGAATACGAGGTGCTGTCGAGCTACGAACAGATTCAGTACCAGCACGAAGTAGTGCGGAAGGTATTTGAACAGGATGTGATCTATGTATCGCCAAAGTTCATTCCCGATTCGTCAACCGGTGCAACCGGTGCCGGAACAAAAGAAGACCCGACAGACATCATTACTGCTGTAAAATACGCAACGGCAGGTCAGATCATTCTTCTTGACGGTGGAGAATACCTGCTGTCCGGCACGGTCAGAGTCGAAAGAGGCAATGACGGTACGGCGGAGGAGCCAATCTACATGATGGCAAACCCGGAAGCGGAAAAACGTCCGATACTGAATTTCCAAGGACTTTGTTCCGGTATGGTACTCGGTGGAGATTACTGGATCTTTGATGGATTTGATGTAACCCTGTCAAAGGATGGTCAGAAAGGAATCCAGCTTTCAGGGAATAACTGTATTCTTCAGAATGTCAACGCATATTATAACGGAAATACAGGAATCCAGATCAGCCGGTACAATTCTAATGACACCTTTGAAGACTGGCCGGCCAATAATCTGATTCTCAATTGTACCTCCTATGGTAATGCCGATTCCGGTTATGAAGATGCAGACGGTTTTGCGGCAAAGCTAACAGTAGGAGAAGGAAACGTATTTGACGGCTGCATCTCGTACAATAATGCAGATGACGGCTGGGATATGTATGCAAAGGTTGAAACCGGTCCGATCGGTGTGGTTATCATAAAGAATTGTGTAGCTTACGCAAACGGAATCCTGCCGGATGGAACCATCGGCGGCAATGGAAATGGATTTAAGCTTGGAGGAGAAAGCATCAGCGGATATCATCAGGTAATCAACTGTGTTGCCTATGATAACAAGTCCAAGGGAATAGATTCCAACAGCTGTCCGGATATCCAGGTAACAAATTGTACCTCCTTTAACAACGGAAGCTACAATGTTGCACTTTATACCAGCAATGCAGTCAATACCGATTATTCTGTTAACGGGCTGATTACATACCGTACTGAGAATATGGGCGAAGGTGAACAGCTGAAGCCGAAAGGGACGCAGGATACCGCAAAGCTTTACGGAACCGGTAATTTTTATTATAATAAAGCGACCCAGACCAGTACGAACAGTGAAGGGACAGCAGTTGCTGCAGACTGGTTCGAAAATCTGGATACATCGACAAAGCTGACCAGAAATTCTGACGGAACGATTAATATGAACGGTCTGCTTGTACTGACTGCAAATGCGCCCGCCCTTTCCGGAGCGGTAATCGGGGGAACGAAAACTAACGATTATACCGAGGTGGTAACGAAAGCACAGGAGAAAGCAGAAGATGCAGAACCGATTCCTACAAAAGCAGAGGCTACTGCGGCACCGGATCCGACAACAGCCGATAATGCGGAAACTGATCCGCAGGTAACGAAGGAAGCGGGCAATGCAGAGCCGACGTCGTCTGCGAACGTGACAACAGCACCGGTTACCGGAAGTGACGGGGAGCAGGACAATAAAAGCAATACTGTTCTGATTGTTATTATCATTTCCATTGCTGTGCTTGCAGCGGCAGCTGTCGGATTTGTTATTATCTATAAGAAGAAAGGTACAAAGAAAGCTGAGTAAGCAATACCGATTGTAATTAAAGTCCCAAAGCAAAGGAAACAGATGCTTTGGGACTTTTCTTTGCAGATCATTTAGTCGTTCTTTCTTCCTTCCTTGCTTGGCGTGACATTACGATCGCATTTGAAGTTGAAGCAGGAAGCACGTGACCTTAGATATTAGTAGTTCACATATGCAAGAACCTATGAAGTTAGAAAAGTGCCTTGACGTTATAAAAAGGATAGGCTATACTGCTAAAGAACAGAAAAGAGGTTTTTATGGAGGTGAATAGTGTGAAAGATGAACCTTTCACACGCAGATTTGTGCCTGCGCGGTGCTTGACACAAAGTCTGTTATGCGCAAAAGCCGCGCAGAAATGGAGATTACAATGAAAATAACAAAAACAATGACAATCGGTGAAATTCTGCGTGTTGATCAGAATCTGATTCCGATTCTGATGGAATCCGGAATGCACTGTCTCGGCTGCCCTTCTGCACAGGCAGAATCGCTTGAGGAAGCAGCGATGGTTCACGGAATCGACTGTGATGCACTGGTTGAAAAGATGAATCAGTTTCTTTCGGCAGAGTAAGCACTTCAAATTCGGGAGAAAACGAAGCAATCAAGTGGAGTAAAAGGGACTGTCATACCGGCTGGTCGAACTCAGCAGTGTGACAGTCCCTTGATTTATCATTGATAAAATGCTCCAATCAGGCGTCGTATAGCGCTTGATTGTATTATCCAAGCTTTGAAAGATGCTGAATTGCAGAAGCAAGAATTACAGCTTCATAATGCTCTTCATAGTAGGAGATACTTGCATAGGTGGTGCGTTCGGTTCTGCCATAGTCGGACAGAATGTTACAAACCTTGTTGAATTCCTCTGCGGTATGATCTGACATATGAACTACCAGATAATAGCAGTTGGCATGTGAATCACGAAAAAGAGTATTCTCGCCAGAATAAAACGGAGCGATGACCGCAGCCACATTTCTTACCTCCTGAAATGAGCGGAACGAATAGACCTTGGTCAAAGAGGTCTGAACAGATACAAGATCCTCTGCCGATGGAATGGAAGCGGTTATACTTTCACTGTCCGCTTCGACAGAAGGTGATTTATGGTTATCCGGACTGAACTTTCCGAGCAGTTCTTCAAGGTGTTCAAAGCAATTAAGAATCTCATCTGCATAAGCCGGATTCTCCGGTTCTTCCTCCTGCTGTTCTTTTGCGCTAAACGGAGTGAAGTTGGAAAATCTGGTATCCAGCTCTTCAGGATCCTCAACCTTGGTTACCAAAAGAATCAGACATTCAGGAGATACGGGAATAGCTTCTATCATCAGGGGAATATCGTCTGCTTCAAAACCAAACTCACAATTAGCCTGCTGCATCATATCTTGAAACAGTGCTTTTGCTTTTTCTGTACCATACGCCAGTTCACTGATCTTTAGCTGACGAGAGGCGAGATCTTCCCGGTTCAGAGTACACCTAATCTGGTTATCACTGATCTTTTCAATTTTCATAAGATCACCTCCCTTTCTTAAAATATCGGTAATGATCGAAAGAACATAGTCTGCGCTTTTAACGTATAAGCAAGTATACCTTGAAAGAAACGATAAGTCAACAAAATATTAGTTAAATTTTTATGAGAAAAGCAAGGTAAATCGAGGAAATCTTCTATGCCGGTATGGTAAAAGCAGCCAATTATAATACAGTTATTTCGTGAGAATCACGAATGGAAAAATATTGCAAATATTACAAATATCGACTATAATAACATCAGCTGCGAAAGAAAATGTAACCGGATATTCTGCCGGCATATTTGCAGCGGAAAGGAGAAGATGGAACAGCAACTATGGTTTGACAAATACCGTCCGGTTTCGGTACTGTCCTTCTTTGGACATACTGAGGTGTTTCTGACAGAGCACATCATACTTCAGGAACTCCGTGTCATTAAGCGGGTTTGCCTTTCCTCCGGGAATACGGAGGAGCTGCGACAGGAAGCGGAACAGATGAAGAAGCTTCGTCATCCATGCATTCCTCGTCTGCTAGATCTTGAACAGGATGATACTTATCTTTATCTTGTTGAGGAGTATATGGAAGGTGAGACACTTAGGGAGTATCTTCAGAACAGTGGTCCGATGGAGATAACGGAACTGGTTGATTTTTCACGTCAGCTCTGCAATCTGGTGGACTATCTGCATCATGCGGCAGGTGGAATAATTCACGGGGATCTGCATCCCGGAAATGTTATCGTCTCCGGGGAGCATCCGGTACTGATTGATCTTGGAGCAGCATTTTCAAGCGGTGATTGCGGAAAATGCCGGGATTCTTTCGGAACTCGAGGATTTTGCGCGCCAGAGCTCTCGGAAAATGAACGGAGAGATGAGCGGACTGACATTTACTCGCTCGGCTGTTTAATCCAGTATATGCAGTCAGGAGGAAAAGAGAACCGTTCCGTAACCCGGAGTATTTTCAGTAAAAGAACAGACCGAAGGCTGAAAGGTATTATTGAACGGTGTACGGAGCGTATCCCGGCAAAAAGATACCGCTATGCGGACGAAGTCAGCTGTGCACTGGCGAAGCTGTCTGTTTCGAAGCAGGAAACCGGTGATACGTCAAACCGGGGCAGAACAGGAAGACCTAAGGGGGTAAGAACAATCGGTTTAATTGGAACTCACCGCTCGGCGGGTGTAACGCATACTGCGCTGCAGCTCGCAGTCTATCTCCACAGAGTCTGTCACAGAAAAGTTGCCGTCATCGAGTTGAGCGGACATGGTGATCTGCGCTGTTACCGCAAAGCAGGTGATGACGAAAGAACGTCCCCCTGTCGGAAATCCGGTATAGATATTTATCCGGATGCAGACAGTCTGCTGGCAGGGACGATTAGGAACGGTCCATATGATGACTGTATCTATGATCTTGGGAATCACCTCGCCGAAAGAGAACAGGAGCTGGTGCGATGTGATATTAAACTGATTCTTACGGACTCTGCGGACTGGCATAATAAAAGCCGTGAGATGATAGAGATCCTCGAACATAGAATCGGATACTGGAACAGCTGGTGGGTTCTTTTGAATTACTCACGGTCGGACAGTCTCTATGCATGGAAATCTGCGGCAATGCGCGCAGAATGCCTTGCTTATTCACCGGATCCGTTTCGCCTTACGGAGCAGGGAAAGAACCTGTTCCGCCGGATAATTACTACCTTCTAGGGACGCATACCACGGCCTCCCTATCCAAAAGCAAACTGCATTTTTCTTTTCTGCTGCGCCTTGTTGTCCCTCAAACTATAAGGAGCTCGTATTCTGACTGACGGCGGAGAGGAGAGATGCAGTTTGTCTTTTGTTCTGTCATTCCGCCACTTTCGGTAAAAATATAGTGACGTGAAATAAGGAATGTGGTACAATAAAACAAATCATAAATGGCTTCAGACAAGCTGTGATGCGACTTCGGACACGCATAAGAGCATGCGAATAAAGAACGATCTAATGAAACGTTTACATTGCTGCTGTCATTTACGACTGCAGAAGATGGTAATAATAAAAAGTGCACCGGATAGGAGTAGGAGAACTTTATCGATGGACAGAAAAGCAAAATTCGCCGTAATCGGGACTGTGGTTGCGGTATTATTGATAGCAGGCGCAATAACATGGAAAATGATTCAGGCAGCAGCACCGAGTACGGAACGTCTGCTTCTTACAGAATATTACCAGGTTCCGGAAGGCGAAATGCTTGTGCTTCTGGATGACGCAGTATATGAGAAAAATGCGCTTTTGATAGACGGAGCGGTTTATCTGGATCTTGAACTGGTACAGGAGATGAACTACCGTTTCTATTGGGATACCGATGAAAAACTACTGATTTATACTACTTCAACGGAGATCTACAAAGCATATGCCGGGGAGAACAGATATTATATCAATAACGCAACAACGGCATCAGAGCATCCGCCGGTCATCAAAAACGACACAGGGAATTATGTATCCATGGAATACGCTCTTCCGTTTCTTAATCTAACTTATCAGATTTACCGGGATCCGGACCGGCTTGTGATTCAGTATACCGGGAATGATTATCTTTATGCAACCGTTCTGAAGGATACGGAGCTTCGCGTCAGCTATGACAGTAAAAGCGCGATTTTGGCAGATGTAAAGAAGGACGACCGTGTCATGTTCGTTGATGCAGGCGGAATTCAGGAGAATGGATACCTTAAGGTAATGACTGCGGATGGAATCCGGGGATACATTAAAGCAAAGACAATCAGTGATTCCTTTTATGCTTCTGTCGGCAATCAGAAAGAAGAAGTGGAATATCCCCACATCCTGCGTGAGAGCAGTGTAAATCTTGTCTGGCACATGACAGTGAATACCGATGCAAATGCGTACTTCACCGATCTGTATGCACCGACTAAGGGTCTGACGGTGATTGCACCGACCTGGTTCAATGTGAACAGTGAGAGTGGGACACTGGATTCCAGAGCGGACTTGGATTATGTTGCAAAAGCACACGATCTGGGACTGGAGCTGTGGGCGGTATTCAGTAATTTTCATCCGAATTCCACGGATGCGGTGGAGATTGACGATTACGAGCTTCTTTCGAATTCCAAAAATCGCGAGACTCTGGTAAACGGGATAATTGAAGCTGTACAGCAGTATGATTTGGATGGAGTCAATATTGACTTCGAGCTTATAAAGCTTGACGAAGGACCGCATTTTATACAGTTTCTTCGTGAACTTTCCGTCCAATGCAGACTTAAGAATATCATTTTGTCAGTAGATAATTATGTTCCGGCTTCCTACAATGCATATTATAACCTGACCGAACAGGGAAAGCTTGTTGATTATGTCATCATTATGGGCTATGATGAGCATTACGACGGCTCTTCCGAAGCAGGCTCGGTCTCTTCTATCGGATTTGTTACCAAAGCAACGGAAGATACCTTAAAGATGGTTCCGTCAGAGCAGATAATCATGGCAATTCCTTTTTATACAAGACTGTGGAAGGAAATTACGATGGCAGATGGCAGTATAGCGCTGTCTTCGGAAGCACTCGGAATGGAGGCTGTTAATCGTCTGCTTCGTGAAAATGAAGTGGTGACCGCATGGCAGAGTGAAGCAGGGCAGTTCTATGGTGAATACCATCAGGGAGATGTACGCTGCCGAATCTGGGTGGAGGATGCAATGTCAATTGAAGAAAAAATGAAAGTAATTTCCAATAATAATCTTGCCGGAGTAGCAGAATGGCGGCTTGGTTTTGAACAGAGTTCTATCTGGAGCATTATCCAGTCTTATCTGCACTAGTGTCCGGACATAAGAACCGCGAAGCAGGGTATGCAATTCTACCTTACTGCATATAGTAGAACGAGCGGAATATACTGGAGATCTAAATGAATGACAATGTAAAACGATGGAGCTGTATTGCGCTGATAGGAGTATTCCTATGTGCACTACAGTTCTTTTTTGCAGGAGGAAAAGAAGTAATTCTTGAGATTCTGTCGCGGAATTTTGATGTGTCGAAGGAACAGCCGGTCGTTGTGCTTGATGCCGGTCACGGTGGCTTTGACCCAGGTAAGGTAGGTGTTAACGGGGCAGATGAAAAAGACATTAATCTGGCAATCGCACTGGAACTGAAGGATTTACTGGAGCAGAATGATATTACGGTTGTCATGACCAGAACGGAGGACTGCGGACTGTATTCGGAGTCGGATACAAACAAGAAGACTGCAGACCTCCGCGCAAGAATCGAACTGATTGCAGAAACGGCTCCTGTTCTGGCGGTCAGTATTCATCAGAACAGTTTTACCGAAAGCTCCAGCTGGGGAACGCAGGTATTTTACTATAAAGATTCTAAAGAGGGCGAAATAATCGCAAATACGCTTCAGGAAGCCATTCGGCGGGAACTTGCAGATGGTAATCACCGCGTTGCCAAGCCGAACAGCAATTATTTTATGCTGAAAAAATCCACTTGTCCTTTGGTAATCGTGGAATGCGGATTCTTAAGTAATCCGGAGGAGGCAGAGCGGCTGGTAACAGAAGATTATCAGCGGAAAATGGCCTGGGCGATTCATCTGGGAATCATGGAGTGGCTGAGCGGTCAGAACTAGAGTGCAAGATCAACATGCTGGATGGTGGAAACCTGTCCGCTTTCTTTCAGAAAGATTCCGGTACTGCGGATGACAGCATTCTGTTCGTTGGTCAGACGATCATTCAGGCTGAATTCTGTAGAAGCTCTGCCCAGATAGATTGCACCGACATCGGCGGATTTTAGATCCATCAGAACGTTATTCCCCTCAGAGTCCTTAGTCCAGACACGAAGTTTTGAAAAAACCTCGTCATTTTCGTCAATCCAGCCGTTGCTGTCAGCATCATACTCGGAGAGCTCAGCAAATCCGTCTCCGCTCCGGGTTCCGAATAATTCACTTCCATCGTTGATTTCACCATCACCATTTCGATCCAGAGCCAGAAATCCGGAACCTTCACCAACGAAAGAAACAGTTTCTTTTTCCCCGTCTGCATTAAGATCAAAGTAAAACTTCTGGTCACTGACAGAAGCGGTGGAGGAGTCAAGATTAATTACCAGAGGGTCGCATAAAATCTGTTCGGTTGCTTCTGTAATCTCTGCAGATTCGGCAATAAACCTTCGTGACATGCTTAAGTCTACCTGAAAATTAATTGCGCGTCCGTCGGCGGTGACTGCGCTTCCGGTTGCAGAGAAGGTAACGGATTCTGCTTCCGAAAAGAAAGCTGAAGTTGTGGTTGTCCTAGTCCAGCCTGTCGTAGCAGCCGTATTTCCGACACCGGCGGTGGTAAGATCAACAGTTTTGGAGCCTTTAAAAGCAGCAGGAGACAGAAGACTGCTGCCTCTCTCTTTTATCTTGCAATGCTCTTTGTAGCCAGGCATGCTTTTCTTTAGTATTTCCAGCATACGTTTGAGCATTTTTAGCTTTGTGTCATCGGATTGTGGAATCAAAGAAGCTGAATCACTTTCAGTTTTTTTCGTCGTATCGGAATCCAGGGAACGAAGCTTCTGACGGAAAGAACGAAGTGCCGAAACACCGTTTCCTGACAGAGTAAGGGAAGCTGCGGTTCGTCCGGAGCTGTTGCCATTGGAGCTGTTTGCTTTTAACGTGGTTGATACCTGATAAGAAGTTGTTTGCTGATAGGTGCGGGAAGCTGCCATAGAGACAGCGCTGCCATTGATTTTCATTACACTCACATCCTTTCTTGTGCATGAAACCTGAACTAATCCGACACGTCCCTGTTCCGTATGTTGAATCGAAGCTTTTGCAGGTAATATCGGCACATATGAAAAGAATGTTTATAATGCAAAGAACATTAATAATGTTCTATTGCATAATGATCTGGCAGATGGAATAGTCTCCGAACCGTGGCAGAGAAACACCGTCTGCTGCCAGAATCATGGAATAACCGTGATTGTCGTTACAGCGAAGAACCAGATTCGAAGTCGGAACGACGGTCTCCGGATAAAGCAGGGTGACGGAGGTCGAGTCGATGGCATAGAGACGTTTAAAGGCTTCTTCGAACTCATCAAAGGAGCTTAACAGACCGTCCTGATATCTGTAATAGGTGTAATAGGTTGCGGTACAGTATTCGTAATCCGTTACGACAAAGCTGTGAGAGTCTGCAAGGAAGGATTCCGGTACGAGAAAATAAGAATATCCGATATAATCGGGATTCGGAGTGGAGAAGATTGGATCATCAAAGGTAACATCGATATGGTACGGATTACCATCAAGCCAAACCATATTCCAAATATGAGAGGTTCCGTTCCCATAGCCGCTGACAGAGCTGCATCTGATGCCAAGCAGGTTCATAAACATCTGGAAGGTGTCAGTATAGCCCTGGCAGACAGCAAGATGATCAATCATAACGCCCTCAATAGAATAGCTGCGTTCGCTAATGGAGCCGGAGGTCAAGGCAGCAACATCATACTCGGTAGTTAAGACGATAAAGTCATGTACTGCCTTAACCTTCTCGTAATCGGACATGGTATCGGGAATATTAGCGGAAACAAAGCTTTTTGCCAGACCAAGAGCAGTCAGCTCCCCTGCCGACAAACCTGCGGTATCTCCGCTTTCGGCAGCATACCAGCAGCTGTTGGTTACTGTGATATCAATCGTTTTTGTACGTTTAGCAACCGTAAGTGTAATGCTTGCGGTTCCTGGTGCCTTCGCAATAATATTTCCGTCATAGGACACTTCAAGAATCGAAGGGTCGCTGACAGTATAGGTTCCCTGAATATACTTCTCTGAACTCTGGCTATTTCCACCCTTTGCAAAAAAGTACTGTGCGTTGCTTCCTGCGGGAAGTGTGGAAGGAGGAATGTAAAAGGTAACCGAATTTACCGGACTGGTGTAGGGCGCTTCCGTCGGGGTTGGTGTGATTGACCGCACTGCAGCCGGAGCAAGAGTCACAGCCGGAGTCGAAGTTGCAGCCGGAGTCGAGGTTGCAGTCGGAGTCGGAGTCGAAGTTGCAGCCGGAGCCGAGGTTGCAGTCGGAGCCGGAGTCGAGGTTGCAGTCGGAGCCGGAGCCGAGGTTGCAGTCGGAGCCGGAGTCGAGGTTGCAGTCGGAGCCGGA
>CAZRRN010000046.1:20396-21921 GCA_964602475.1 uncultured Lachnospiraceae bacterium
CGAGGTTGCAGTCGGAGCCGGAGTCGAGGTTGCAGTCGGAGCCGGAGCCGAGGTTACAGTCGGAGCCGGAGTCGAGGTTGCAGTCGGAGTCGGAGTTGCAGTTGCGGATAATGATTCTGTTACAGAGGATACCGGGGTCGAGCCAGTAATCTGTGGACCGGAGGATGCTGTGGGACGCAGGGTAAAGCTACAGGAAGAGCAAAGCAGTATAAGTATAGTTACCATAACTAAAAGACATCGTTTTATCATAGGGAGCCCTTTCTGAGCTATTCTTTTTCTTCAATTTCGCGGTGTAGTGGGTTTAAATTTGCCAGATGTTCCAACCTGTTTTCATGAAAGCTTGCTGCAATCAGGGAAAATAATCTGCCGGTCAGCTTCATCAGCTCTTCTCGGGTATCCTTATCAATTCCTCTCATAGCATCAAAGATTGCATATAGACTTTTCGGGTTTTTAATCAGTTCCATAACGGTGGTTGCACCTGCGGCATTAATAATACGGAACAGTGTGTCAACAAACAGTTCCCGCTGTGGATCGGTCATTTCGTTAATCCAGTTGTTCAGTGAAGTATCCATAAGCATTGCTGAATTCTCAATGGAGGAAATATATACAAAATCATCGTGCTCCACAACCCAGGAAAAAGGATCATGTTGCAGCATGCCAATCTGGTGGCTTTCAATTACAACACCGTTTTCTTGGTGCTCCAGAATCATACCGACAATGGAGGATTGGGGAATATATTTATGAATTCGTCCGAGAATCCTTTGAAACTCCGGAAGCTCGAATACTTCGTTGCGAAATCCCGGACCGTCATGGGAATATACATCAATAATCCGATCCTGTACGGCCAAGTTACATTTGACGGAAGCATAGACGGCAAGATTCCCTCCTTTGGAATGTCCTCCTACACGAAGTGGCAGTGCAGTCAGCGAAGCAACCGTATCAAGATAGAGACAGGATTCTGCCTGAGCGGGAACAGGGGAAATAAATGCCATGTTAAAGTCCTCTTTCCATCCGACAATGGTAACATCTGTTCCTCGATAGGTAACGTGGACGGTTCCGTCGCCCGGAAAGCAGCACATGGCAGAAAACTGTTTTTCAGAAACAGAATCGGTTTCGGAAACCAGATAACGGATGGTGAGATCCCTGTAACGAGGGCAGTTACACAGAGCTGTAAGGAATCTTTGAAACGGAGCGCGCCGCGGCAAAGCATCATACAGGCAGCTGCTGTCCTTTATCAGGGAAAGCTGTGTGACATTTATCTCGAATAGATGATCCGGTGAACCAATCAGCTTAGACAGGGTTGCCGGATAAAGAGTATCAAACCGGATATAGGATAACTGTGATAGGACAAGACTGTCCACTGGTGAAAAGGGTTCTTCTGTAAAGCCGATATCGCCGATTGTCTCGAGGTAGGTGGTAATGTTCTTCATAGCGCCTCCCAAAATTAGACCGGATCATCACAAACCGGTTTGTTTTATTCATAATACAACAGAATCGTGAAAATATCAATCTGAACTAACACACA
>CAZRRN010000047.1:0-21870 GCA_964602475.1 uncultured Lachnospiraceae bacterium
AAATTCAAGCACTTCTAGGTATCTCGGCGCTGTAGTCCCACAATAGTCTCCACATGCCCCACCATCGGGAACATATCAACACAGCCGGCTTTTTCCACACGATACCCGGCTTCCTGCAGTATTACCAGATCTCTTGCGAGGCTGGTCGGTTTACAGGAAATGTAGAGCAGTTTGTCAGCTCCGTAACAAAGGATCTTTTGAAGTGCTTTTGGCTGTACACCGTCACGGGGTGGGTCAAGGACAATAAAATCAGGCCGTTCTTCGACTTGTTCCAGCATTTCGAAGACATCTCCGGCAAGGAATTCACAGTTTACCAGACCGTTTTCACGGGCATTCGTTCTGGCTGCATCAACCGCTTCTGGGATAATCTCGATGCCGATGACTTTATGAGCAACCGGTGCAAGCAGCTGGGCAATCGTTCCGGTCCCACTGTACAGGTCAAAAATGACTTTGTCTTTTGTTTCTCCTACATAATCGCGTGCTTTCGTATACAGACGTTCTGCACCGCGGGAATTGGTCTGGAAGAAGGAAAATGCACTGATTTCGAACTGTAGTCCAAGCAGCCGTTCTACGATATGATCCGTTCCGAATAGAATTCTGGTGCCGTCATTTTGGACAACATCCGAAGTACTGTCGTTTACCGTATGAAGAACAGAAACAAGCATTCCGTCAAAGCTGTGCCCAGAAGTCAGGCAGTTCACAAAGCTTTGCAGGAATTCCGTCTCCTGTTCCGGAGACTGGGAAGTAGTAATCAGGTCGACCAACAGTTCTCCAGTAAATGCTGCCTTTCTCACCAAAAGATGTCGAAGGTATCCTTTATGAGTCACTTTATGAAAGAAGTCGAGATGAAAGCTCCGGCACAACGACTGGACTGCAGCGACAATTTTACGGAAATCTCCGTCCACAATTCTGCATTCTGCAGCTTCTATAATATCATAAAATCCACCTTTTTTATGCAATCCAAGAGTCAGCGGTCCATCTTTATATTCATTTCCGAAGGAGAATTCCATCTTGTTGCGGTATTCATAAACTGACGGACTCGGTTCAATCTGCTGCCAGTCATAGGTATCTTCAATTACTTCATCCAGAATCCGCTTTACCTGCTTTTCTTTCATCTGAAGCTGTGCTTCATATGGGAGTGTCTGGTACTTACAGCTTCCGCAGCTGCCGAACTGCGGACAAGCCGGTTCTTCTGTCTCAAGCGGCGAACGTTCCAGCACTGACAACAGCTGGCCTTCTGATCTTCCGGCACGTTTTCTCTTAACCCGGAACAGAATTTTCTGACCTTCGATGCAGTCTTTCACTGCAGCAGATCCGTCTTCGCTGCACACAATCCCCTTGTCCTGAAAGTCAACCCGTTCTACAACCCCTGTATAGTCATTTCCTTTTTTCATCTTTTCCTCTCATACCGGAGCATTTTTGCGCAGGCACGCAATCAGAATTTCAAATCTTGATTCGCATTCATTCAGGTCTGCGCTCCGTCACAAACCTGCCGGGTGAAAAAATATTCGTGTTTTCTTTGACCCTTTCCTGACTCTTCTCTGATTACTTTTATTCATCATACAATCAATATGTGTATTATAACAGATGGGTCTTGCCTATGCTATTTATTTTTCTGCTTCTTTTCTTTTTTTCATAAGTTATCCTTGATTTCCCAAGGTTTCCTTAGGTTCCCTTAAAGCAATTTATTTGCAGTATTTTACTCGTAACAAATAATTTTGATGCTCCTCCACCGGGTTCACCAGTCAGTGATTCTCTCGTGATTGCGGTTTGATTAGAATTATTAGAGTTCGATTAAGCCAATTGACTCTGTTTAGAAAATGTTTATAATCAGATTCATCAAACAAAGAGAAAGATAATTGATGTGGGAGGATATTATATTATGTGTACTATTTTAAAAGCAGTTGTCGGAACAATAACCGCATTTATTGGCTTAGTGTTATTTGCCGGTCTTGCATTAGCGGTGTTCTTCGGATCATTTTTCAGACATACGGAGGTTGTAACAGAATTGAAGGATTATTATGAAGAAGCATCAGATGTTACTGCTATTTATCTGGATATTGACACAGCGGAGCTGAAAATCCGCGAGGGAGATTCTTTTTCTGTCAGTGTTAATAACATACCGGAGGGTTGTTTTTCAAGCACAGTAAAGGACGGAACCTGGACAGTTGACTGCAACTACATTGTCAGCCAGAAAACTTATCTTCACATTTTCTGCTGGGACATCCCGATTCGCACATCAAAGGGGAATTACATCGGAAGTGAAAAACCGCAGGTCACATTAACTGTTCCTAAGGATTTTAATGCCAGTGACTGGAGCATTACTCTGGGAGCCGGGTCAATTTATGCCAAAAAAATAAGTACCGGTAATGCCAATTTTAACATCGGTGCCGGCAAATTTGAAGCAGATGCTGTTACAATCAGTCAGTCCGCTTCTCTTGTTGTTGGAGCCGGAAGCATGGATATTACAGATTTGACTGCTGACAATGTTAAAATCGACTGTGGAGTCGGATCAGTAAGTTTAAGCGGGTCCATCACCGGAAGCAACCAGATCAAATGCGGAATCGGTCATGTTGCACTTAATCTGACGACAACGGAATCGGATTACCGTTATTCTGTAAACTGCGGAATCGGAAAAGTAAGAATCGGCAGTCTTTCCAGTGTATCACATTCCACCGGAACCTTCGGTAACAGCTCTGCAGAAAACTCCTTTACGCTGGACTGCGGTATCGGAAGTATCGAAATGGACTTTGAACAGGAACCCTCTTCTTCTGCCAAATAGCCCCCATATAACTATAAAAGTTTCAGGTAATCAAACAGGAGCTGCCTATCGGCTGTTTCATCAGCCGGTATTCAGCTCCTGTTTGTCTCCCATTTTCACCGGCTCTGCCCGGCTCCTCTATTTTATGAATTATTTTATCGAATCAACAAACTTCTTGATGTTGGCAGCATTGACGTATTTTACAACTTTACCGTCACGAATGGTAACCAATGTCGGTGCCTGCATAATTGCATATTCTCCGGCAAGTTCCATATTCTGTTCTGCATCAATCACTTCATAAGGAATACCCGACAGATATTCTTTTGCAATCTTGCAGTTTGGACAGGTCATGGTGGTAAATAAATAATTTCCGTCTGTCTTTTCCGTGATGACCGCTGCATCAACCTGAGGCATTGACACATCATCAATATTTCTTCCCTGCGTTGTCGTACTGGTCGTAATCCGGAGCGGATGTTCAATTCCAAGATCATATTCCTTACGATTCTTATATTCCTGTGATTTTCCTTCGTTCCAGTTCTGTATCGGACGATAATAACCGGTGATTCTGCTGTATACCTCGGTCTTTTCCCCACATTCTGGGCAGGTGAACTGCTCTCCGCTCAGATAACCATGGTTTTTACAGATTGAATAGGTCGGTGACATTGTGTAATACGGCAGCTTATAATTCTCTGCTATTGTACGTACAAGCTTTGCTGCAGCTTCCCAGCCCGGAAGCTTCTCTCCTAAAAATGCATGGAATACGGTTCCTGAGGTATAGAGTGTCTGCAGGCGATCCTGAATATCCAGTGCTTCAAATATATCGGCTGTGTAGTCAACAGGAAGATGTGAGCTGTTCGTATAATACGGAGTATCACCCGGATTTCCAGCCGTCTTGATATCCGGCCATTGCTTCTTGTCGTGTTTTGCAAGACGATAGCTGGTTGATTCGGCTGGTGTTGCTTCAAGGTTGTACAGGTCTCCATATTTTTCCTGATAATCTTTCAAACGTTCTCTCATATAATTCAGGGTTTTTACAGAGAAATCCTGAGTAACTTTGTCGGTCATATCCTTGCCAAGCCATTTTGCATTCAGACCTACCTCGTTCATACCGATCAGTCCGATTGTTGAAAAATGATTGCTGAAGGTTCCAAGGTAACGTTTTGTATATGGATACAGGCCTTCTTCAAGAAGCTTCGAAATAACACCTCTCTTAACCTTCAGTGAACGTGCTGCCAGTTCCATCATATGATCCAGTCGGCTGAAGAACTCGTCTTCATTTGCAGCCTGATATGCAATTCTCGGCATATTGATTGTAACTACGCCGACAGAACCTGTGCTCTCACCTGAGCCGAAGAAACCGCCGGTCTTCTTGCGAAGCTCACGCAGATCCAGGCGAAGTCTGCAGCACATGGAACGTACATCACTCGGCTCCATATCACTGTTGATATAATTCGAGAAATACGGAGTCCCATACTTTGCGGTCATTTCGAAAAGCAAACGGTTATTCTCAGTATCCGACCAGTCAAAATCCTTCGTAATGGAATAGGTTGGAATCGGGTACTGGAAACCGCGGCCATTCGCATCGCCTTCAATCATGATATTGATGAAAGCTTTATTGACCATATCCATTTCTTTCTTACAATCCTTATATTTGAAATCAACTTCTTTTCCGCCGATCAGACAGTTCTGCTCTGCCATGTCTGCCGGAACCGTCCAGTCAAGAGTAATATTGGAAAATGGTGCCTGAGTACCCCAGCGGCTTGGAGTATTTACTCCGTAAATGAAGCACTGGATACACTGCTTGACATCATGATAGCTCAGGTTATCTATTTTGACAAACGGAGCCAGATAGGTGTCGAAGGAGGAAAATGCCTGAGCTCCTGCCCATTCATTCTGCATAATTCCAAGGAAATTAACCATCTGATTGCATAGCACAGATAAATGAGCTGCCGGTGCAGAGGTAATCTTACCTGTTATACCGCCAAGACCTTCCTTAATCAGCTGGCGCAGTGACCATCCGGCACAGTACCCTGTCAGCATGGACAAATCATGAATATGCATGTCCGCATTCCGATGGGCATTTGCAATCTCATTATCATAAATCTCTGACAGCCAGTAGTTTGCGGTAATAGAACCTGAATTGTGAAGAATCAGGCCTCCGACAGAATAGGTCACCGTTGAATTTTCTTTAACACGCCAGTCTTCTTCCTTCACGTAACTGTTTACTATCTCTTTATAGTCAAGAATCGTGGATTTCATGTTACGGATTTTTTCACGGTTTTTACGATAAAGGATATATGCTTTAGCAACATCTGTGTAGCCGCTCTGTTCAAGAACATGCTCTACACTGTCCTGAACATCCTCTACACTAATGGTTCCATCCTTAATCTTAGGTTGAAATTCCGACGTAACACGAAGCGCCAACAGATTGATAATGTCATCATTGTATACCTTTTGTGTGGCGTTGAATGCTTTTGAAATGGCATCTCCTATTTTTTTCAGATTAAACTCGGCAATCTCGCCATCTCTTTTTAATACATTAATCATTTGCTTCTCCCTTCCTATCTTAAAGAATTTACCTTCCAATCCTTCTTTCACAGAGTCCCCTGAACATTTCTCCGTGTCTTCCGGTCCCTTGATGTAAATTCTAGCAGAAGAATATTCGTTCGTCAATAGAAAACCACAAAATATATATTATTTTTTTCAATTTTACCACTAGATGTTGTATCTGCACAAAAATTTATTTTTTCTTTTAATAAAAAAACTATTAACTTTTTAACGGAATTGTCGACCACTATTCATGAAAAAGAAATGCGCACCTTATATCGTGCGCATTAGCATATCAACATATTTAATTACTTGTTTTTTCTTGTCTTCAGACAGCTTCCGGTATTTTGCAATCAGCTGACGTTCTCTTTTTGCACCCGCGTGAGTATAAACGGGCGACTCTCCGATCAGATCCTCCGGCTTTATGGCAACCTCCTCTGATACAAGATCAAACAAGGGTATATCATATAGAAGCGACAGCTTATAGAGACGATTGATATCCGGTTCTCTTTTTCCCGACTCATAATGCTGATAGCCCTGTCTTGATATACTGATGTAATTGCCAACCGTTTCCTGGGAGTACCCGTAAGCTTTTCGTAATGTTTTCAGTTTTTCGGAAAGTACTATGCTGTCCTTCATCTGATCAAGCTCCCCATAGCGATAAGAACAGCGTATCGTATTTTTCTCCAAAGGAAAAGCACATGCCACGTATTGTGTCATACTTTGGGGTAACCTGCCGTGTATGTGCACATCTAATATCTACAATTAATATCTACAATTTTACAAATAACTGTTGACTTTGTAAAATAACAGTGCTATGATACATATGCCGTGAAAGGTCGCGGACATTTTGATTTAATTTTTGGAGGAAACATTCATGAAAGGTACAGTAAAGTGGTTTAACAACCAAAAGGGTTACGGATTTATTTCCGACGAGCAGGGCAACGATGTATTCGTACATTTCTCCGGTCTTAACATGGAAGGCTTCAAGTCTCTTGATGAGGGACAGGCTGTTGAGTTCGAAGTTGTACAGGGTGCTAAGGGACCTCAGGCAACAAACGTAACCAGGCTGTAATCCGAGCTAATCCAGTGTACCTTTTTCTTATATTATTATATTAGAAATAAGCTATATTGTATTAACGGAAGCAAAATCGCAGGTTTCGAAAGACACCTGCGATTTTTTTACAAATTATCAGGAAAGGACATCCCATCATGAAACAAAAAAAGACTTCATTTGGAACAACCAAAGACGGGCAGAGCGTTTCTCTTTATACAATCACCAACAAAAAAGGCATGTCTGTTTCGTTTACTGACTTCGGCGCAATTATCGTAAATATCTGTGTTCCGGACAGGAACGGCAACCTTCGTGATGTTGCTCTTGGCTTCGACAACGTGACCGGCTACGAGAACAACGGTCCCGGCTATGGTTCCTTTATCGGCCGCTATGGCAACCGGATCGGAGGAGCCGAATTTACACTGAACAAAACAGTTTACCGCCTTGAGAAAAATGACGGCAACAACTGCCTGCACGGTGGATTCCGTGGATACAACACATATCTGTATGAAGCAGAAACATTTGAAGATACCGATGCCTGCGGTGTTGAGTTTACGCGGCTTAGTCCCGATATGGAGCAGGGTTTTCCCGGAAATGTCGATCTCTCGGTAACTTACACCCTGACCGAAGACAACGATCTTGTCATTGAGTATTTTGCAGTTTCCGACAAGGACACTCTTCTGAATCTGACTAACCACTCCTACTTTAATCTTGCCGGTCAGGATTCCGGCACTGCGATGAATCACAGACTTACGATTTATGCGGACCGCTTTACTCCTACTGATGATGCACTGATTCCTACCGGTGAGCTGCGTGATGTTACCGGAACTCCGATGGATTTCAGAACCGCAAAGCTGATTGGTAAAGATATTGATGCAGATTATGAACCGCTCCGTCAGGCAGGCGGCTTCGATCACAACTATGTTCTGAATACAAACCGTGAGGAGCCCTCCTGTGTTGCCGAGCTTATCGACGATGCAAGCGGACGCAAAATGGAAGTCTTCACCGATCTCCCCGGAATGCAGTTCTATGCCGGTAATTTCATTGGAGGCAATCTGAAGGGAAAAGGCGGCTATGTGTACCAGAAGCGAGACGGGGTCTGCTTTGAGAGCCAGTTTTATCCGAATTCCTGTAACACCGAAGGCTTTCCTTCCACTGTCCTGAAGGCAGGCGAAGAATTCAGCTCTGTAACCGTATATAAATTCTCTATCGCGTAATCAACGATACAAGATAAAAATCATTTGCTCCGGCTTCGGTAATCCGTATTTCTACTGTATGGGTTCCGGAGTCGGAGCTTTTATATACCGGATCAAGATACAGCCAGTCGCCCCAGCCGTTCGGATAGTTCCCATCCAGTTCCACTGCCACAGCTTCGTCTCCGTCAATAATCACGACTGCTTTTGGTGCATTCAGGCGATTGGTCTTCCGGTACTGCAGGGCAATGCAGCATCCCTCAACTGTGAAGGTAATTGAAGCTCCCTCCTCCTTTGCCTTGTATCCGTTTTTAAAAATGTCGGTAATCCCGTTTTGTACAGAAGTATCTTCCGTAAATCCTTCCATCCTTGGAGTTGAATTTCTGCTATCATAACGTACAGCTTCAATAAAAGTAAGTTCTGCTGTTGCAGCAGGAACCTCATAGGAACCTGTCTCAGAAATGATTTCGCCGTTCTTCACCTTTGACAAATAATTTGTTACTATCTCTGCGGCATACGCATGTCCGGAATTATTAGGATGAAGCATATCGGACGAAAGCCCCGTTGCAGTCAGATGACCTAGTGTAATCTCTTTATAGATACTCTCTTTCATACTGACAATCGGAAGTTCATAATGTACTGCAATCCGGTTGTGCATCCCCTGAACATTGTAACCGGAATCATAATGGACCATATTTAAAACCAATACCGCAGGATTATTCTCTGCAGTCAGTACTTTACGCAACAGACTTTCATAGCTGTCGGCAAAGTCAGAGGTATTGTCATCATTTACACTGAATTCCACAATAACAATATCCGGCTTGTACTGCAAAAGATCACTCTCTGCCCGTGCACAGGCAAACTGTGAGGTGGTTGCGCCGATTCCGGCATTGATATAAGTAAACACCGTGTCCGGATACTGCTCTGTCCACCAGTCATATACCAGCTTTGCATAGCATTTATTTGCGTCGGTCGCACCGCTCCCCTGAGTAATCGAACCACCGATGAATCCGATGGTAATCGGCTCTCCGTCTTCTGCCCGTCTAAAAACATCCTCAAGCCGTGTCGTATTTCCAGCGCTTAAGATTGCACGTTCCGTATATGGAATATCCTCTTCCGATACCGGAGTTACACTGTCAATTTCTCCGTTGGTTGCGAGTGCCACAATCTGAAATATTTTATCAACAGAATCTTCTGCAATTCGCAGTTCAACCGTATGCTTTTCTTCCACTGCATGATTCAGCAGCGAAACAAACTCAACATTGTTATAACCGTCGGATGCGTTTGCCGAAATACGTTTGCTGAATTTTCCATCAATGTATACCTCCAGTGATCCCATAGTCTCACTGTTATTCTCTTTATACAGCATAAAAAGATTTTTTCCTGTCATGGTAAAGGTAAATGACCCGCCTTCCTCGCGTTTCCATGACCAGCCCGGCAAAAATGCGGTAATTCCGGAATTCCCGGAAGCAAAACCGCCTGTGCTTTCCGGAGTCAGAGTTCCGGAGTAATAATAGTTCATACCGGTATATGGCGTTCCAAAGGCAGCCGCCATTACAGAATAATCCGGTTCCGATTCGCTGCCAATCGATAAAACCATATTAAAATAGTGCTTAAAGTACTGAAGAATTCTCTGATGTCCATCCGCAGACGGATGTGCCTCGTCCTTGGAATAATCAGCCCACGTCATATTTCCGGCACTGATTTCCTGCCAAATGGCAGATTTAACATTGATGACCGGCAGCTCATACGCCACTCCGACTCTTGTCATCTGATCCTCACAGGAGTAGCCTGTCTTCGTCACGGTCAGAAGAAGAATGACTGCAGGTGCAGATTCTGCAGTCAGGCAGTCCTTGACCAGACTTTCATACATCATTCTGGATATAATATCCTGTGCGTCATTTACGGCAAATTCAACTACAACCAGATCCGGATTCTTCGACAATACATCCTCCTGCAGACGAAGCATCCCGGTGGAGGACGGTGTTCCGCTGATTCCCGCATTGACGGTCTTTATTTTTAAGTTATTAAATTCTGCCTGTAAATATGTACTTACCAGATAGGCATAGCATTCATTGGATTTTACAGTATAGCCTTCAGTAATCGATCCTCCGATATATGCAATCGTTACCTCTTCGTTTGCTGCAAGCTTTTCCATAACCTTCCGCATCCGTGCGTTATTTCCGATATTGGTAAGAGACCGGCATACTTCCTCGGAAGCTGCCGAATACTCTGCTGAAGCCTCTGCTGAATATGCATTTAGGATTCCTGTCGGAGCAGGCTCCATAGGTGATGGTTTCGCTGTTGCTTCGGTAGGTGTTCCGCTCACACCATCTTCCGTTTCATGATTGGTGCAGGCCGAAAAGCAAAGCACAATAAAAATTAAAACTATCAAAATCTGATTTTTTCTGTTTTTCATTTGACTCTCCATTTTAATCCCATTTCTGCGAGGTTTTTACGCATAACAGACTTTGTGTCAAACACCACGCAGGCACAAATCTGTGTGTGAAAAGTCTATCTTTCACACTAAGCATACTTTATAAAGATAGAAATCGTTATCCGCTGTTGATCCTGAATTAATGTACGTTCAACAAACGGTGAACATCCTATATTCGGACTGTTCACTGTAAAATTAACGTATGCCCAGTTTATCATATATTCATACGAAAAAAAAGAGGCGATTTTATTCGCCTCGGGTTAATTTATGGTTTTTTTGCAACTTTAGTTTTAAAATTCAAATACCGGCTGTCCGTTCTCATTCCACTTTACTTCAATCACCTTCGCATGTCGATTCGGATCATATAACGGATCACCGGTAATCTCCGCATATTGGCGGAAATGAAGCACCATTCGGTCACATCGGTCATCTTCCGATTTTGTAAAGGAATTGTGTCCCGGACCGTAGATTCCTTTTCCTTCGTCTGTTTTCAGTACCGGATACCGTTCTTTTATCCAGGATTTCGGATCCAGTAAATCAGCTTCCTCTGATGCCTGCAGCATTCCGACACAATAGCATGCTCCCGTTGCACTCGCAGAATAGGTCAGAAAGATTTTACCGTTCCGTTTCAGAACCGCAGGTCCTTCATTTACCCAGAAACCGACACGTTCCCAGTCATAATCCGGTGTAGTTAACATCACCTGTACTGTTGAAAGCTGGTACGGATTTTTCATTTTTGCTATATACAGGTTAGAAATCATTTTACCGACACCGGTTTTTTCGGCCCAGATATAATAGTACTCTCCTTTGTTCATGAGTACCGTAGAATCCAGTGAAAATGCCTGAAATGAAAACTCATCTTCCTTCGCCGGCAGCATTGCTCCGCGTTCAACCCAGGGATCGACCATCGGATTCACTCCGGTGCATTCGAGAACATAGGGACGTATTTTCCAGATATTCTCCTGCTCTCCGGCGGCGAAATATATAATCCACTTTCCAAAGATATAATGAATCTCAGGTGCCCAGATATGTTTGCTCATCGGGCCCGAAGCATGGCAATGCCAGATTTCTTTCTCTTCTGCCTCCGGCAGCTGCTCCATGGTATCTGCAGACCGAAGTACAATGCGGTCATATTCCGGAACGGATGCAGTAAAATAATATGTTCTGTTGATTTTTATAACAAACGGATCCGCCCGTTGCGCAATCCATGCCTGATTGTATTCCGTATTTAAGCTCATAACCTGCCACCTTCTCGTGCGTTTCTTGTAAACTATTTTACCATATTCTAAATTATAGAACAAAACAAGAAAAATAGCAAGTTATTTTATTTAAAATCTATTAAATAATTTTAGAATTATTCAAACTGTGAGGAATAAAGCTTCCAATAAGCGCCTTTCTTTTTCAATAAACTGTCATGCGTACCTTCCTCAATAATCTTTCCATGATCCATCAGAAGAATTTTATCCGCATTTCGTATGGTTGACAGACGGTGTGCAATCACAAAACAGGTTTTTCCACTCATCAAATGACGCATGGCCTGTTGAATTCTGATTTCGGTTCTGGTATCGACATTCGATGTTGCTTCATCCAAAATCAGAATTCTTGAATCGAGCAACATCGCCCGCGCAATAGTAAGCAGCTGTTTCTGTCCCTTTGATATATTCGCTCCGTCTTCATTGATTACTGTCTGGTAGCCCTGCGGAAGCCGCATGATAAAAGAATGAATTCTCGCCGCTTTTGCTGCTTCGATTACGTCTTCCTCGCTGGCATTTTCCCGTCCGTATGCAATATTATCATAAATGGTTCCTCTAAACAGCCAAGTATCCTGAAGCACCATTGTATATGCTTTTCTTAGACTTTCTCTGGTATATTCCCTGTTCTCGGTTCCATCCACATAAATTCCGCCTTCCTGTGGATCATAGAACCTCATCAGCAGATTAATCAGGGTGGTCTTTCCCGAACCGGTTTCTCCTACAATTGCGGTCATGCTTCCCGGCTCGGCGGACAGGCTGACATCCCGTAGTATCTGCTTTTCCGGGACATAGCCGAATGTTACATGATGAAGTCTCACTGTTCCCTCCGCGCAGACAAGATCGACGGCTTCCGGACGATCAGCACATTCTTCTTCCTCTTCAAGAACACGAAATACGCGCTCCGCAGCCGCCAGTGCCGATTGAATTTCACTGATCAGGTTTGCTGCCTCATTAATCGGTCCGGAAAATTTTCTTGAATACAATACGAAAGAAGAAATACTGCCCAACGGCATTCCCTGAGTAATTCTCAGTATTGCTCCGAATACAGCAACCATCGCCAGTGAAATATTATTAATAAAATTAACCGTCGGTCCTACAATACTTCCATAATAATCTGCATTGTAATAAGCATCCACCGCAGCACTGTTTACTCGGTCAAAACGATCCTGCATTGCCTGCTCCGCTGCATATGCACAGATTGTTTTCTGTCCGCCGACCGCCTCTTCCGTAAATCCGTTCAGTTCTCCAAGCTTTGCTGAACGCAGACGGTACAACGGACGTGTCTTCTTTGCCATATATTTTGTGTACAACAGCGACATCGGAATCGTTACTCCCATAATAAGGACCAGTACAGGGGAAATTGTAATCATCATCACCAGAGAACCCACTACCGTCACAACGCTCGCCAGAATAGAAATAAAATCAGTAGAGAGCGAAGTATTGATTACATCAATATCATAAGAAATCCTGCTGATAATATCTCCGGTCTGGTTTTGATCAAAAAAACTCACCGGAAGACGCAGAAGCTTATCCATAACGTCGTTTCGCATCTGCTTCACTATTTTTTTCGCTATCCATTGCATCAACAGTGTTAATACAAATGAAAACAAAGCAGAGCAGGAATAAAAAACTACCATCCATCCGGCATAATAAAACACAGTCTGAAAATCAACTTTTCCGGCTCCGAGCTCAATTGCATCCACGGCTTTACCGGAGAGATACGGACCGACCAGTCCAAGAAGATTCCCGGCTATTGTGAGCACAAGAGCGAGCAGCAGCCATCCGCTATGCTGCCGTAAATAATGCCAGAGTCCGGTAATCACATACCGGGTATGCTTCGGCTTATATTCGAGTTTACCTCCTGCGCTTCCGACCTGAAACTGTCTTGGCTGTACCATCCCACATTTATTCCTTTCTCATTTTTCAGCATTTTCGATGTTCTGATCCGGGCATAGTATTTCGCTGTCCTAACTGACTATTCGCCACTGCTGTCTTCTTCTTTTCTCAGGAAGCCATCTGAGAATTGTAAATTTCACGATATACCTCACAGGAAGAAAGCAGCTCTTCATGGCTTCCGTAACCGATAATCTGGCCTTCCTCCATTACCATAACATGGTCAAGTGTCATCACTGAGCTGATTCGCTGTGCAACCAGAATGACTGTTGCTTCTGAATAATGTTCACGAAGAAGTTTTCGAAGAAGTGCATCTGTTTTGTAATCGAGAGCTGAGGATGCATCATCCAGAATCAGAATCTCCGGCTTTGCCGCCAGGGCGCGGGCAATTAACAGCCGCTGCTTCTGTCCTCCGCTTAGATTAGCTCCCCTGATTGCTGCACGGTAATTATATTTTGAATTTTCTCCGTTTTCATCTCCAAGCTCCTCAATAAAGTCATATGCGCAGGCATCTCTGGCTGCCTCTCTGACCCTGTCCGGTTCGATCGAACGGCAAAAACTGATATTCTCATAAACAGTATCCGCAAAAATTGTATCATTTTGAAATGCTGCTCCGAACTTTCGTCGAAGCTCCTGAAGCGGAATCGTCCTGATATCTCTTCCATCCAGCCGGATACTACCGGTCTCTACATCATAAAACCTCATGAGAAGATTGATTAATGTTGTCTTTCCGCAGCCGGTAGACCCGATAATTCCAAGTGTTTCTCCCCGATTAAGAGAAAAGCTGATGTTCTGCAAACAATGGTTTCCTTCTTTATGATAACGAAATGAAACCGAGTCAAAACACAGAAAGCTGCTGTCAGCAGTCTGCTTTCTTCTCTCTGTTTGATTCTCCTCCGGCTCCGTTCCGGTTTGCTTCTCTGTTGTCATAACCGGGAGATCGTCCGCTGCTGTCAGTACTTCGGTCAGACGCTGTGCAGAAGCAGTTGTTTTGGTTATCGTAAGAAAGATACGATTTACCATCAGAATTGAATTCAATATCATGGTAAAATAAGAAAGAAATGCAACAATGTTGCCTGTCTCAGAGGCACCGCTGTTAACCCTGTATGCCCCAACAACGACAACGGCGGTTAAAGCAAGATTTAGGAAAAGATTCATTAATGGCGAAGAAGCCGCCATCGTTCCTGCTGCTTTTAACTCTGACTTTACCAGATCATCGTTGACCTCACGAAAATGCTTCTTTTCATGTTCCGTCCTTGATAATGCCTTGATTACTCTGATTCCTGTAATATTTTCCCGCAGTACATTTACCATACAATCGATTCTTGTCTGTACCTTCTGAACCAGAGGAATGGATTTTCTGGATATCCCGAAAACGACAAGTGCAAGAAACGGAATTACAATAACCAAGATCAGTGTCAGAACCGGTTCCATCGTCGCTGTAATCAGAATTCCTCCAAATAATATGATTGGTGCCCTGACTCCGATTCGCTGCATCATTCCGATCAGCTGGTGAACATTATAGGTATCCGTCGTCATTCTTGAAATTAATGAAGGCACAGTGAAATGATCCATCTGTGCCCCGGAAAGCCGGTTGATTTTTCCATATAAATCATGTCGTATGGTCCTGGTCGTCTGCGCTGCAACCTTTGCTGCCATCCTGTTTGCACAAATATTGAATAACCTCGCAAGCACAGCAAATGCAATCATAACAGCGCCCCAGATAAATACTTTATTAATCTGCCCGTCCGGTACTACATAATCCAGTATGTATGCCAGAATTCTTGGCAGACTCAGATCCGCCAGAGTTCCAAGAATTTTAATCAGCAATCCTGCCAGCATTACTGAATAATATGGTTTCAGATAGTTTAAAATATATTTCACATTACCTTCCTTTGCAGCTCCGGCAATTATCTTAAGCGTGCTCCTTCGTATTTTGCTCTGGTTGCCAGCAGATTGCGGACAAATAATACACGGTCTTCCATGCTTCCCGAAGAATCACTGATATCCAGAGAAGCTTCAATCGAGCTCATAACGTTTTCTGATATATTTTTACGAATCCGATAAAGGACTTCTATTTTTTCATCATTTTCTTCTGCTTCAAGAAATGCCAGTAAATCCGGATTGATATACTCTTCCTGCGGCTTTGTTGCAGAACCTTCCTCTTCCTGCGGCTTTGTTGCTGGATCGTCCTCTTCCTGCGGCTTTGTTGCCGGATCGTCCTCTTCCTGCGGCTTTGTTGCCGGGCTTTCCTCTTCCTGCAGCTTTGTTACAGGACTTTCCTCTTCCTGCGGCTTTGTTGCTGGTTTTTCCACTTCCGGTAGTGGAGTGATTTCTTTCATTTGTATGTCACTCGCTTTCTGTATTTTGCTCTCCCTTATGCAGTTTTGCAGATCATCAGTGACATCATCAGACTCAAGACCGGTGTCCTCTGAAGTTTCTTTCTGCTTCTTAGTTGTCTTTCTCTCTTCGCCGGATGGACAGACTGCATCATATAGTTCATCCGTGTCCGTATTCTCCTCCTTTACGGATTCAAACCGGTACACTGCATGTACCTCGGGATATTTTATATGATCCACCTCTCCGACAAACGCATCAAAATCTCTTACATAGGTTCGGTAATCCCCGTAAAGTGCCTGATATACTACCTTTTTGTTTCCATTTTCCGCATCAAAGGCAACCGCGGTAATCTGATATAGCTTTCCCTTAAAATGTCTGTACAAATCTCCGGGTCTAGGATTCCTTCCGCTCATTTTCCCTCATTTCCGCACATCGCTGTACTTGATTATTTACCTTCTGTTCCCGGACTCATGTCGTACCGAGATGTAGTATTCTGCATATTCCTTCGTAATCAGCTGCCTCGTCACCATAATTTCCAGATTCGAATGAAACTCCTGGTCTGAAATCTTGGCTTCGGTCATACCCTGCAGAATACTTTTTATTTTTGATTTATATTCCTCAACACTTAACACTCCATCCTGCAGTAAAACCTTCTGTTTATACGCTTCCTTCGAAAACCCTCCGAAACGCTGTTCTATCCGTTCCTCGTCCGGAAGTTCAAACCCTGCCTTCAGCAGTTCAAACGCAGAATGTGCGGAATGATTCGTAAGTCTGATGTCCTCTCCGACGATATACAGATTCTTATGGTATGTTCTGCGCCGGTTCTGGATGTCATCATAGCATACAGGAATCAGCGGTCCAAAAATCTGGTTTACCAGTTTACTGTTTCTGATTCCGGCATAATCCTTTTCCGGATCTGCTTCTGCACCCTTTTCATACCTAATCTTCAGTGTTTCCGTTGAATCAAGAGTAAATACTCTTGGTTTCTCTTCCAGCACAAGAAAATGTACCTTATTCCAGCTGACCCAGAGATAGGCCGGACAATGTCGTATCTTCCTGCTTGGACAAGAATCAATAATTACCGGCCGGTGCTCTTTCTTAACCTTATAGGTAACGAACAGCTTCTTCAGCTTATTTTTATTATAAGCAGCAAGATACAGTGCTTCGTCCGGGTCTGCTTCGTCTGGTTCTGCTTCATCTGATTCTTTTTCACGCGTATTCTTACGAAGAAAGAGTTCGTCTTCCTCCGACAGTTCCTTATCTCTCCGGTTTCGTCCCAGACTGTTTGAGCCTTCTATCTGCTCCGGCTTTTTTTTACTCCGGTTCCCGGCATCTCCGGATTGCTGCCCTTCTATGGACAATGGATCCTTCGCATCGGACAGGGAACAGGTTCTTCCGACAATAAAAGCAACAATCAGGCAAAAAGCGGTTCCGAGGATCCATGGCAGCTTAATCGTAATCATAAAAAGAACGCAGCATCCCACTGCCATTACAATCAACAGTATTATGCTCCAAAGATAGATCTTTGTTTTTCTGTCTCCGTAAAACAGAGTATTGAAAAATTTTCTCATTTGCGCTCCGCTATGTTACTGTTTACTGTCTGTTAATCTATTCCATGGTTCTTACGATACTCCGCAAGCAGAAGATCCACCATTCTCCCATAGCTCTGAACCCCGTCCTCCTGATCATTTGCTTTCAGGTAGGAATCGTTCAGCTTATCTGCAGTATTGCTGATCTTTGTATCATGAAACTTAGCCCAATAAACACTGTTCGCATTCAAATCCCGGTTTACTGCCTGACTATAGGTTGCACGTACTTCATAATACCGGTCTGCATTTTTCGCATAAAGAGCATTTCCTGAAAGAATCAGCGCTTCCATTAATCCGCTGTACTGAAGAGTTAGCTGGTTCGAAGCGGTACAGGCAAGATAAGAAATGTAATTTGCCTCATCTTCTCTGATAAAGCCACGAAGATGAGCCAGTTCGTGACACATCGTGGATGCAATGGAATAATCCGAGACATCACAGTTGACATTTGCTTCCATGGTAAAAGGACAATACACCCCGGTTAGTTCTGTTCTCGACATTGTACCGGAAAATAAAATCAGCTTTGGTATAGGATACCTTCCTGACAAAACAGGATAAGCTTCTGAAAGAATAGAAAATGAATCCCGGCTAAGCTCTCCAAGCTCATGTTCTGTTATATCCAGCATAAATACGCCATCTTCATCTTCCGATGTCAGCCTGCTTCTTACCTCGTTTGTCCGCTCTGCCAGCTCTTTGCAGAGCTCTGTAAGCTCCTCTGTTGATGATTCACGAATTGTAAGTCCGGAATAGTATGTAAAAGGCTGGCGGTAATAATTCAGACCACAGCCAAGCATCAGCATAAAATAAACCAGACTTCCGATACACAACAGCGAAAGCAGGTCTTTAAGCAGTAAAAAAAGACGCTGCCCTTTTCCTTTTATCAGGCAGACCAGCCGGTAAATAATAATTGCTGGGATAAGAACAATTCCTAGCACAATGAAAAGCTCCATCAGTGAAAACGAAAAGACTCCTGTAATTGCAGAAAATATCTGAGAATAAATATGAAAAAATCTTTTCGCATAGATTTCTTCAGCAAAATACAGATTCTGTTTGGCAAGCTGAAGCAGCAGTAAGGCTGCCGGAAACAACAACAGCAGCCATATTCTTTTTAATTTAATCAGTCTTTGAAATGTCTTTTTCATAAGTCTGATTTTATCACTTCGCTATGGTTGCGTCAATGTCGGAATTATCCACTTATCATACACTTATCTCATTTGTTATATGAACCCGGCCTGCAAACCTTCCGTGTAACGTGCTTGCCAGAATAAAAAGCTTGTGGTAAGATTTTCTTGTGACGAAATTCAGAACAGAACAAGGTTCTGCAGAAAGTCCCCAAAACTCTTGCGTATATACCGCAGAAATGAAGGAACCTATGATAAAGATATGCTGTGCAGCTCCAAAATATCTGCCCGCCTTACGGTCACTCTGGATGGAAGCCTTTCCGTCTGAAGCTGGCTTCGATCTGTTCATAAAGTACCTTTATCAGCCGGAAAATACACTGATAGCAACGGAAGATGAAGTTCCTGTCTCCGTCATCTATCTATATGAAAATGAAGCGCTGATCCTTTCTGATTCCGATTCTTATTCCTGTCCTTGCTTTTATGCCTTTTCCACAGCATTTGCATTTCGTGGCAGACATATTGGACTTGACCTTTTGGAAACCGCTCTCGATTCCTGTGACCGCTCCGGTCTTCCGTTTACCATGATTGCCCCGGCTGATGAAGGAATCCGCCGACTTTACTGTGAACAATTCGGATACCGCCCGTTCTTTGATGTGCGCATTTTAATTTTCTGCAAAGCTTCACTACAGACAAACCCTTTGCTTTCTGTCAGCGGTTCTGCCTCAATACGGCAGATTCTTCCGGATGAATACAGCCGGCTTCGTGAACCCCTGTTATCGGGGCATCCACATCTGAAACTAAGCTCCGCTCAGATTGAATATCAGCAAAGTCTCAGCCTGCTGTGCAGCTCCGGTCTGTATCGGATTGACGGGCACGGAGAAACTGCTGTGATTGCAATGGAACGTTTGTCCGACCAGAATCTGTATTGTCTGGAGCTTCTGTGCACAGACAGCCTTCTCCCAGATGCCATCAAAATCATATTCGAAAGCTTTCCATGCGATCAGATTACTGTACGGATGCCGGTGGAAGCCGGTGAAGCCTTTGGTGGTACGGTACACTCTCTTGCATTGCTGAGACCAAATCCTCTGATGGAACTCCCGAACGATTTTCCGGAGCATACTTACGGTGGACTGATTTTTGACTGAAAGGCATCCATCGTAAACCTTACGCCAAATAGTTTAATATAAAAAAAACGCCGGTATTGACACCTACGGTATCAATCCTGCGTCCTTATCTATCGGAGTGACAAGATTTGAACTTGCGACCTCTTCCTCCCTAAGGAAGCGCTCTAGCCAAGCTGAGCCACACCCCGAAACTCATTCCCTGATATATCAAAACCTTGAAACGCTGCACCATACAACAGGAATCAAGGTCTCCTTATATCATAAAGCTGTTGACCGGATTTGAACCGGTGACCTCATCCTTACCAAGGATGCGCTCTACCAACTGAGCTACAACAGCATATTTCTGTCCTTCTTCAAGACACATTCGGTATATTACCACAAAACTTCTTTTTTGGCAAGTACCATTTGATAAAATGTTTCAAAAATTTAAACAATTTATGGTTTTATTATTAGGGATGCCTAAGTGATTGAATGAAGTGCACATTTAATGACACACCAGAATCAAAGAGTTCTTCTTTAATATAAACAGCGGGGGAAGCAAGCCTCTCCCGCTGTAATCGTTCGTAAACTATTTTGAAACATCCTGTACATACAGAGTGCGGATTCCATCCGCTGCAGGAGCAGCAGTCTTCGGTGCTTCTTCTTTCTTTGCGGGCTCAATCTTCTGGCCTCTGGTTGCAAAGAATTTCGGTGCTACCTGCGGGAACAGTGCATAGCTTAAGATATCCTCTTCGCTCTTTGCAATATCCTTGGTTTCCTCACGGTATTTCTCAAGCTCAGGCTGTAGGAGGTCTGCAGGTCTGCAGGTGATTACCTCTTCATCTCCGATTGCTTTCTTACGTACTGCTTCATTTACCTCACCCGGCAGCTGACCGTACTCACCACGGAGCAGACCCTTGGATTCCTTGGTAAATACTTTATAACGCTCTCCGTACAATACATTCATTACTGCCTGGGAGCCTACGATCTGGCTGGTCGGAGTAACAAGCGGCGGATATCCGAAATCCTTACGTACTCTCGGAACCTCTTCCAGAACATCATAGTACTTGTCTTCCGCATTTGCCTGCTTTAATTGTGAAATCAGGTTGGAAAGCATACCACCCGGTACCTGATACAGCAATGTGTTAGTATCAACATGCAGAACCTTCGGATTCAAGTCGCCGGTCTCGGTCAGTCTAGCTGCAACCTTACGGAAATGTGCCGCTGCTTTAGACATCTGTACCAAATCCAGACCGGTATCACGCTCGGTGCCCTTCAGTGTTGCAACCAGAGATTCGGTTGTCGGCTGAGAGGTACCATTTGCCATCGGAGATAAGGCAGTATCAACAATGTCAACGCCTGCTTCACATGCCATCAGGTAAACCATGTCTCCGGTACCTGTAGTATTATGTGTATGAAGGTGAATCGGAAGTGCCGTGTTCTCCTTCAGCTTCTTAACCAGCGAATATGCATCAAACGGAAGAAGCAGGTTTGCCATATCCTTGATACAGATAACGTCAGCACCCATTTTTTCAAGCTGGAGAGCCAGTTTTACAAAATAGTCTTCATTATGAACCGGACTGATTGTGTAGCTGATTGCTGCTTCTACAATACCGCCGTATTCCTTGGTATACTTCATCGCGGCCTGCATATTTCTCGGGTCATTCAACGCATCAAATATACGTACTACATTAATTCCGTTCTCTATAGACTTCTTACAGAACTGCTCAACAACATCATCTGCATAATGCTTGTATCCGAGGATGTTCTGTCCGCGAAGCAGCATCTGAAGCTTTGTCTTCGGCATTGCTTTCTTCAGGGTACGCAGTCTCTCCCACGGATCTTCATTCAGGAAACGCATACAGGAATCAAAGGTTGCGCCTCCCCAGCACTCGAGTGACCAGTAGCCCATATTGTCCAGAATCTCACAAGCCGGAAGCATATCTTCGATACGCATACGTGTTGCAGCCTGAGACTGGTGCGCATCACGAAGAATGGTATCGGTTATATATAACGGTTTCTTTACCATAATAATCTCCTTTATCTACTCAATTAACCAAACAGCGCCATCAGTACCCCTGCAGCAATTGCAGAACCGATTACACCTGCTACGTTCGGACCCATTGCATGCATCAGCAGGAAGTTCTTCGGATTTGCTTTCTGACCCTCAACCTGAGAAACTCTCGCTGCCATAGGAACAGCAGATACACCGGCAGAACCAATCAGCGGGTTGATCTTGTTCTTCAGGAACAGGTTCATGAACTTTGCAAGAAGCAGTCCGCCTGCAGTACCCCAGCCGAATGCAACAACACCCATAACGATGATCTTAATTGTCTGCAGTGACAGGAAGGTTTCAGCTGTTGCTGTTGCACCAACCGAGATTCCAAGGAAAATGGTAACAATGTTCATCAGCTCGTTCTGAACAGTCTTACTCAGACGTTCTACAACACCGCATTCCTTGAAAATATTTCCAAGCATCAGACATCCGACCAGCGGAGCTGCCGAAGGAACCAGCAATGCAACAAAGATAGTAACAACAAACGGGAAAATGATCTTCTCGGTCTTGGAAACCTTACGAAGCT
>CAZRRN010000048.1:0-21796 GCA_964602475.1 uncultured Lachnospiraceae bacterium
TATAGAATTTCATATGGGTTGTTTTGCATCTTGAAGTGCCGGAATTTGATTTATTATATGTTATTTTTGCCAAATGAATCATTGTTCGGCTCCATAGTATTATTATTTGAATATGAATTTTATACGCAGCAGGTTTGTAACGGAGCACAAACTTGGATTGCAGAGCAGAATTTAGCATTTTTGCTCGCGTACCTACACAATACGCTCCGACATGGAGGTAACTATGGGGGAAATTAGCACAAAACAAATGGAAGAATATTCCGCAATACGGGATCTTCCGGTACTATCCGATCCTAACAGTATCATGAGCAGACTGCCGGAACGGCTGTTCCTTCGCGGGCAGGATGATGACATCGAAGATTCGTCAGAGATGCAGCAGCTTTTGCAGAGATCGCAGGAGCTTCTCTGTTCGGTTTTTCCGATTGAACCGGCGGATCTTACCGATCCAGTCAGATTTCGAAGCTTTTTTAGTCAGCTAAAGATAGGCGAAGAAGACTATTCGTCATTCGTCGATTATCAGCCGGACGCATCTAATATCGGGTTGTGTACTCTTGACATCGCCGATAAAATCATGGGACGTCTAAATGATCGTGCGGATGCAAAGGGAGTGATTTTTAAGCCCGTAACCTTTGTACGGGGCAGCGAAGTCCACGTTCCCGTTCCGGAGCTTCCGGCTCCCGTAAAAAAGCCCAATCTCTGGAAAAATATGATGCACAAAGCCTTTCACCGGTATCAGGATACCTATCGTGTCTATGAAGCCGAAAAAAGCGAATATGAACGGATTGAAACACTTCGTACAAAAGCAGAGGAAGCAAAAGCAGAGCAAAAAAAAGCTTCGGATAATGCAAAACGCGACGAGCTGCGGGCATACGCCAAGCAAAAAAAAGCCGAAGCAGACCCACCGCATCTTTCGTTTCTTTCTTATTTTGATAATGACTCTTTATATGCATTGGGTGTTACAATCGAAAATCAGTCTCCGGATAAAATTGAAAGTGCCGCTTTACGAAAATTTGCCAATTTTGAAACTCCTTATGGTATGGCAACATTAAACCGTGCTTCTTCCGATATCAGTATGGCTAACTTTTATCTGTTAGATAAAGGCTACACGCTGGCTCAGCTGAGTGAAGATTCACCTGAAATGGCGACTGCACGTCTTGAAGCCGGCAGAAAATATGTCATTGATCTTCTCACGCAAAACTACGAATCCATTGGAAAGGCACTTTATAGTGCAGGAGAAGCCATGCGTTCTTTCCGGTACCCTTCTGTTGACAGCACTGATCCGAAATCCATTATGGACAGCATCCCAATGGTCAGCAGATTACGGGATATGGCAATTGATTACTCTCAGATTACTCAGGACTTATGTCCATATATCAAAGCGGAGCTCCCTGATGAAGAATATGCCTTTATAACTGACAAGGCAAATGCCTTCGCTACAATTATCGGAGGTCTCACTGATTATACTGAATCATTTGCTTCTCTGCCTGACGGAGACGTGGAAATCGGTTACAGCTGCAGCACACTTATAAGCGGAAAGATGATTATTGATCAGTACTTTCCGGAAGTCTGCGGCTTACCGATGGATACTCCAAAGGTTACCCAGTCTACCGCATGGAACAATCGAATGTCCTCAGCAGGTGCCGCTTCGGCAATGCAGTTTATAGATGCAAAGGAACAGACGCGCATACAGGATTTAATCCTATATGGGGGAATCTGTCCGATTCATGCAACAGAAGAACCAAACAGTACTGACAGTGCCTTTTCCTATGAATTTCCTGAGGAGAAAGCATATACAGACCGCTTAAAGACACATACTTTATATTCCAGCCTTGCTGATGAGCAAAAAAATAACGTAGCGCGCGATCATGAGTTATTTTTCGCCGATACCGTTCCCTCTGATTTTAGTCCGCAGCACAGTAACGGACTGAATATGACACAACGTGAAACAAGTCATGTTTCTCTGGCACGGTTATACATGATGACAGAATACGGTCTGACAATGGAACAGGTTCTGGAGAACACCCCGGAACGCGAAGCCATGAAGGTTGAGTGCGGAAGAAGATTCGCTGATGTATTCTTTCATTCGGATGCCGCTCCTGTTGCTGATCCGAAAATTTCTGAAATCTCCCTGCCTGAAGCGTCGGTCAGTTCTCCAAATCCAGACCATATTCGGCAGAACGTGATCCCCACTCTGCTTAAAATGAACCAGACTCTCCAGAGGCAGGCTCCGGATCTGATTGACTACAGCAATCCTGATGATGTTCGACAAAAATTACCTGTCCTGCGTGCACTTTGTCAGGCCAACATGGATTTTACACAGTCTCTCGGAAGCTCGCATAAAGCACCGGCAAACGCAGCTGCGCCCCTTACAATCGGAGCACAATTTTATGCTGCGCTTGCCAAGGTCGAACCTACTCTGCAGAATCAAGCTGCAATCGATAAAGCGTTTATCGCAAGCAACAGCAATTCCAAGGCTTATGACGTAAACCGTCAGATTATCGAGAGTGTTACCAAGATGTATACCTCGGACAGTTATCTTAGGGATGCTCCTGCTCCTACTGAAATGGTGCCCGGCAATAACGCTTACCGGCTTATGGGTGCCGGAACCTCTGCCCTTGTCTTTTCAAGAGATCCGCTGTATCAACAAATTTTTGCTGCGAAATCAGATTATTCAGGGTTTACTGTAGATCAGGCAGAGTATCTTCGTACCATTACCTCTTCTATCAATCAAAATGCACGTGAGCCGTTTGATCTGGAAGGCATCTCTAAAGATCCGAAATCAATTGAAGATTTTCAGAACTGTGAAGCTGCTTTAAAAGAGCAACTGCGTTATCTGAAAAATCCGGCTCAAGGACTTACGGTATTGCTGAACCCTTCTCATGAACAGTGTGCCGAAAAAGCCAGAAAGGATTTAGCTGCTCAGCAGCGAATCGCAATTGACAGTACCAGCTTAAAGGAAGAAGCAATTGCTGCAGGTGAAATAAAGAGCACTGCTTCACATTCACACTCGCAACCTGCAGCTGAGTCCTCTGAGCACGCAAAACAGCCGGTTGCTTCGAGCAGTACCAAGAAGATTTGAAAAGAACAATGATAAAATGTAAAACAGAGGCAGCCGAGAAACTCGGCTGCCTCCTTTTACATTTTATCCGTATTTCTGTTATTTTCCACTCATGCTTTCTTCCTGCTTACGGATCATCTGGCGTACCATTTCGCCTCCGACAGAACCATTCTGCGCACTGGTCAGATCTCCATTGTAGCCTTCCTTCAACGGAACCCCGATCTCATTAGCAACTTCCATCTTAAAACGGTTTAATGCCTCTTTTGCCTGAGGAACACTTGTGCTGTTTCCTTTCGAACCTGTCATAAATTACTCCTTTCCGTCATCACTTCAGATGACATATCAAATGTTTTCCGAATCACAGCTTTTCGTTTGCTTTATCAGGTCTGCCTACGATTCCTCACCCGTATTTTAACACCAAAGCCGGTGTGTCAGAACCGTAAGCAGCCCCGGTTTCCGGATGACAAGCGAATCATATCGTATCGTCGCTGTCATCCGTGGAATTCAGTGAGCGTTACATTCATCACCTGTCTAAAAATATTGTTACCCGATTTTTAATTTTAAAGCAGGAAATTTTAGGTTGACAGGAAAACCCAATAATTTCATTTAAATAAAGCTTTCATTGTTTTATCCGGGTACCTGCTACAAGTTCTCTCCTTTAGTTATATTGTCAGAAATTTTTTATAATAGTATTTGGGTGAATGTCCCTTATATTTCGTAAATGTTCTGGAGAAATTAGAATAATCGTTAAACCCGACCAGATAACAGACCTCAGTAGGCATAGTTCCTTTCTGCAGAAGTTCCTGTGCAACCGTAGTTTTTTTAGCTATTACAAACTGTTGAAGTGAATTTCCCGTAATTTGTCGGAAACGCCGGTTCAGGTAATCGCTGTTATGATTTACATATTTAGCAAGCTCCGATATTGATATTTTTTCCTGAATGTGTTCCTCAATATATAGAAACGTGTCTGCAATCAGCTTTGGCATAATGCTCGTATATTCCGCAGAAGCACCTGCTGCCGCCCAACGGTTGACTGACACCAGAAGTTCAATTAAATATGCCTTGGACAGCAGTTCGTCTCCGTAATTTCTGCTTTGAATGCTCTGTTCAAGTTTACACGAAAGAATCAACAGCTTCTCAAGCTCCGCCTCCTGCAAATGAATATAACAGATTTTCTTATTCATAGCATTTTTTTGAAAGCAGACAGAAACATCATCTCCATAAAGACAAAGGTTATGCATCAGATTCTCCCGGAGATTAATGATAACCCTCTCATACTCATCAATTGCTTTTACTTCTGTTCCATGAAAAAGATAAGGACGGATCAGGATTACGTCACCTCGCTCAAGCTCCTTTCCTTCTTCCTCTGTATAAAGATTGGTTTTACCTCCGAGATATATCAGAATTTCATAACCGTCATGATTATGCAGAGTATGATTTCCTGTTATTAACCCTGCTTTTTTATGGATACATATAATTTCCCTGTCCAGAACATCAAATATTTTTCGACCCATATTCACCTCTTCTGTAACAATGTGCATATTTCTTACGGTCAATTATATCGTTTCGGTATTTTTCTGCAAGTCCTACCAGTTGACATCCCAGCGTTTCTGATAAATCCCCGGCGCTGCTTTTTCCTGACCGGATGGGAGCTTTTCTTCCTCCGTACACTGCTTTTCGAGAAGCTTTTTTAGATATTCCTCTTCGCCCAGCGGCAGTGTCACCCATTCTTCTTTCCATGCAGATAAATACGCAGCATTACTGAGTTCAAGTTCACGTATTCCCTCTTCGCCCGGAGCAATCAGCTCATCACCATGGCGAATTGCGTCCACAAAATTCTGAATAATAAGCAGATGTCCTTCTGCGGAATCTTCTTGTATATATTTCTCTATAGTAACCTGATCAGTAAGCGTCATATCTTCTGCTTCAAAGCAACGTTTTCTCTCATCACTCTGCAGTCGGCTGACCGTCAGCGATGAATTTTCGATTACCGCTTTTCCAAGAGTCCCACTGATTTCCAGTCTGTTTGTTCCGGGATATTCACCCGTAGAAGTAATAAAGCAAGCGCTCGCACCGTCCGAGTATTCTGCATATATCACTGCATCATCCTCTACCTGGATGTTATGGTATTTTCCTTGATAGCAGAAGGCTCGAAGGCGAGAAGGCATACCAAGCGTCCACTGCCACAGATCCAGATTATGAGGGCACTGGTTCATCAAAACTCCTCCGCCCTCTCCTCTCCAGGTGGCTCTCCAGCTGCCGGAATCATAATAGCTCTGCGTACGGTACCAGTTTGTTACGACCCATACCATACGCTTTATGCTCCCAAGCTCGCGTCCGCGCAACATTTGCCGAAGCTTCGTGTACAGTGGATCTGTTCTCTGGTTTAGCATGATTGCAAATACTTTGCCGCTCTTTGCTGCAGCCTTGTTCATTTGATATACACTTTTAACATCAATTCCGGATGGTTTCTCAGTTAGTACATGTTTTCCGCTTTGAAATGAATCAATTGCAATAAGTGGATGTGTCGGATGAGGAGTGCATATGATTACCGCATCAACTTCACCGCTGTTCAGCATAGTATGATAATCTTCAAATATCTTGACTTTTTTTTCTGATACCTGTTCTGCCCACTTGAGCCGATTTAAATTAATATCGCATACTGCTGTAAGCTGTGCTCCTTGAACCTTTTTCTCCACAAGCTGGCGTACATGTGCACTTCCTATATTTCCAATGCCAATCACACCGATTCTGACAATCCCGATATCAGCTTTTTTGTTTAAATAGTTCATTTTATTCATCCTTTCACCGCACACTATAACCAGAGATGGTTTTTCTGTGGCGTATAATTCATGCCGTCCCTTATATCTATTTTCATCTTTACTCCCTTTTTCCGTCTGATGAAGATTCACCGAAAGAATAGCTCTACTATAGCATAGAACTACAACACCATGTACGCATTTTGCGACCTTTCCATTGCGTTATCCGACCTATATCTGATTCGTTGTGAGGTAAATCTATCATATAATATAGATTATTTTACATGTTTTATTTCTTGATATATTTCTATATTGATAGTATAATTTATACGTATAACGTGTATTTTGCGGAGGAAGAAGTGATGGCAGTCATTAACAGCAGTAATTTATATAAGATCATCTGCAAAACTCTGAACATGGTTGATGATAAAATCATGGAACACAGTGAAATCGTCAGCTATACATTATATAAAATGCTGCAGTTTGAAAGCAGATATTCCCCACAGGATATGGTTGATTTTGCAATGATCGGTATTCTGCATGATATTGGTCTATTTAAAACCGGAAGTTCCGATCAGCTGATGTTCTTTGAAACAAAAAATGTCTGGGAGCATTCCATTTATGGATACCTTTTTCTCCGCTATCTTTCTCCACTGAAGGAAAAAGCCGAAATCATTCTCTATCATCATCTTGATTATAACAAGCATTCACATCTGTCCTATCCGTATATGCAGATTGCAGAGTATCTGACCTATGCTGACAAGCTTGATGTCTATACCCGGCTTCATACTCCGGACATGATTTCATTTCAGGAGTATTTTGTCAAGAATTCCAATAAAACCTTTTCCGCAGAAGCGCAGCAGCTTTTCCTATCTGCGGAACGCTCTCTGCACATTACGGAACACCTGCGGGACGGCAGCTATCGTCAAGAGCTGGATGATCTTCTCGGAATGAGGCATTTTACTGAAAAATACAAACGCGGCTTTCTTGAAATGTTGATTTATACCATAGATTTCAGAAGTGAATATACCGTACTTCATACGCTTGGTACCGTTACCTTTGCAATGGAGCTTGCACGCCTGATGCAGCTTTCGGATTCCGATTCCTATAAGCTTTATTATGGTGCTCTGCTGCACGATATCGGTAAAATCAACGTTCCTGTTGAAATTCTCGAATCCCCGAACCGTCTTTCGAAAGAAGAGATGGACATCATGAAGCTCCATGCCACCAATACCAGAACTATTCTCAAGGGTTTTGTTGACGATGACGTACTTGAGATCGCTGCACGGCACCACGAAAAGCTTGATGGCAGCGGTTATCCGGACGGGCTCACCGAAAAGGATTTGAATCTTTCGCAGCGCATCATTGCCGTTGCCGACATTTTAAGTGCCCTGTACCAGAAGCGAAGCTATAAAGAGGCCTTTGACCCGACAAAAATTAAATCCATTCTTCAGGGAGATGCTGACAGCGGTAAAATCGGCAGTGATATCGTTGCCTGCGCAATCAGCCACTTTGATGAAATTACAACGAACTACGAAGCAAAGCGTGACGAAACCATGGGACTGTACCTGCAGATCCAGGAGCAGTACGAAATCATTTATGAACGCTTCAAGAGATATGAGATTTAATTTGATTGTAAGGAGCTAAAGAATATACTACATTGAACCATACGTATAATTCTCCGGTTTCTTTCATAGATTATCAAAAACGGGTTTTTCATGGATTCCGCAATTCAAGCTTTGAATCAGATTAATTTACTTCTCTGGACGATACCCATGCCCGTTCTGCTCTGCGGAACACATCTTTTTTTTACAATCCGAACCGGTTTTGTTCAAAAACACACGCTGCGTGCCGTTAGATTCTCTGTATCCGGCGGCTTTTCTGCACTTGCCCGCACACTTGCAGCAACCCTCGGCACCGGAAATATCGTCGGTATTTCTACTGCTGTTGCTCTTGGTGGTGCCGGAGCCGTCTTCTGGTGCTGGCTTACCGGTATTTTCGGTATGGCAACCACCTACGCCGAGTGCTATCTCGGTCTTAGCTTTCGCAAAGACACTCCTTACGGTCCGGTCTCCGGTCCGATGACTGCGCTGGAAAGCGGTCTTAATTGCCGTCCTCTCGCTTTTTTATATTGTATCTTTCTTCTCCCTGCCGGTCTTGGAATGTGTTGTTCTACCTCCTCCGTTCTACGTCAGGTATTTGATTCTTTTCTTCCTTCCGACAGCATTTTTATCTATGTGTTCGGTATTCTCTGTGCTCTTTTAATCGGACTAGTGATTAACGGCGGAGCCGGCTTTATTACGACCGTATGCACTCGGCTTGTTCCTGCTATGACTGTCCTGTATCTCGGTTCCTGTATTGCAATTCTTATCATGAATCGAGCCTATCTTCCTGCTTCAATTCTTTTGATTTTCCGGTCTGCCTTCGGTCTTCGAGCCATCGGTTCCGGACTTATTGGCGGAACGCTTCAGCTGGCACTTCGTTACGGAATAGCACGTGGATTGTTCACAAACGAAGCCGGGATTGGTTCTGCTGCAATTGCCGCTTCTGAGGATGCATTTTCAGATACTGCAGTTTTCAAACCGGATTGTTGTCGGCGAATGGCATTAATTTCCATGAGTGCAACCTTCTGGGACACCGTTGTTATGTGTGCGATTACCGGGATCGTTATCGTCAGCTCTTTGCTTCGTATCCCATCTGTTCTTCCTCTTCTTTTACCTGGTGAGCTTATCACCGCAGCATTTTCTCTAATACCAGGCGGTGTGCTTTTACTGAACATTTCACTGGTTGCTTTTGCATTTGCAACACTGATCGGCTGGTACTATATAGCCGAAAGGGTTCTTCTGTATCTGAAATCCGGTTTTACCAAAAAACACAAAACCGGAAGCACCTCAGCTTCTGCTGCTGTCTCCCGGTTTCGTCTTACTTATATGCTGTGCATTTTTTTAGGATTTGTGCTGTCCTTAGAACTTGTCTTTGAAATTTCCGATCTGCTTAACGCCTTCCTTATACTTCCAAATCTTTTATCACTATTCCTGCTGCAGAAGCTTCTCCGGTAATTTATTCCGGTATTCTCAACACACTGTTACCGATAACGCTCATCCTGAATCTTGGATGCAACACTATCTGCTGTTTTTTTGCTGTCAAGAAGTTCAATCAGCTTCAATGCAAAATCTACTGAAACACCCATGCCGCGCGCCGTAATCAAATGCCCGTCATGTACTACGGCAGCGTCTTCTATGATTGCTCCTGTCATCTTGTCTTCAAATCCCGGATAACAGGTTGCATGCTTCCCGGGAAGCATTCCAAGTCTTCCAAAAATGCTTGGCGCCGCGCAGATTGCCGCAAGGTATTTTCCGTCCTTGCCAAAGATTCTGATTAGTTCCGTCAACGGTTTGTATTCATAAAGATGTTCTGTACCCTGTCCGCCACCCGGAAGCACCAGCATATCGCCGTCCATGAACTGCCCAATTACATCCTGCTTTGTAAGCTCTTCATAACAGCAGTCTGCTTCAACTTTGATTCCATGAGATCCGTTTACCATAAGTCTGTTCATAATAGATACTGTAATAACTTCAATTTCTTTGGTTCGCCGAAGAAGATCAACTACCGTAAGTGCCTCAATCTCCTCAAATCCATCTGCAAGAAATAAGTAAACACGTTTCATTTTTCTCTTCCTCCTTTATCATCGCCGGCTTTATTAACTTCAGTGATACTGTTCGGATTATTTCCGGCTTTCATTTCATATTATTTTAGGCTTTCACTTCAGATCATTTTAAGCTTATATCTAGTAGTATTTCAGGCTTTCATTTCATATCCCTTTTGGCTTAACAGCTTAAGTATTTCTTCTTTATATTCATTAACGGTATCCAATGCAAGCGTTCCTTCATAGGATATAAACTGCATCCTTACCGTCATACTGCATTTCCCGTCCGGAAGCGTCTCGTCACTGAATAAACCGACAAAACTGCAGTCACTTAAATACCTGCACGGATACTCCATAATAATATCACGAACTGTTCCGAATGCCGTTCCCTTATCAACCAGAAGACTCAGGTCAATGCTGATTCCCGGAAAGCGTGACATTTCTTTATATAGTATTTTATTTTCTTCCAGCTCGGCAAACTGTTCATAATCAATTTCCAAAACTGCTGCATGAAGCTTTTTATCAATTTTTTCCGCAATTCTCGGGTTCAGTACCGAAATGTATCCGATCACAGTTCCTTTTGATGCAATCAGCGCAGAATTTTTCGGATGAATCAGGCTCTTTACAATCGCTTTCGAAAGTGTTTCATCTGCTTCCAGTTTGTTCAAATCAATCGCAGGATACTCAAATGTTATATTCTTCAAAGTCTCTGCAAGCTTGTCAGCAATCTGCTTAACCTCACTTAGCAGGGCATTTTCAGATTTTGTTCTGGATGCCATTATAAGACTCAGTACTTTTTTCTCATTACATAGACCGTCTTCTCGTAAACCACGTACCACGCGTCCGATTTCGAACATTCTAAGTTCCGGACAGGTATCGCAGTTTTTCGATACAAATCCAAGCAACGTCGGCGTAATGGTTCTTCGAATCACATCATTATCAGAAAGTTCAGAATTAACAATTCTGACATCTCCTTCTGCTTCGATTCCAAGCTCTCTGTTTAGCTTATTGTCATACCACAGGTAGCTGTGAACTTCGTTAAAACCAAACTTATCTGCGAGAAGCTGTTTTGTCCGGTATTCGTTTTCTCTTGCTTTGTCTGGTCTTACCGGTGCCAGAAGACTCTTTGTGGAACGAAGCTCAAAGTTATCATAGCCATAAATTCGGGTAATCTCTTCTATAATGTCTGCTTTCATCGTAACATCCTTGGTCGCACGGAATGACGGTACTGTAACATCAAACCGGTCACCGTTTCTTTGTACGCTAAAATCCAAAGAGCTAAGTGTTTTCTCAATTCGCTCAGCGGAAATGTCAATTCCGGTGCATTTGTCTACATAGGCTTTATCAAAAGAAATATTGATTGTGTCATATTTCTTTCGATAGCTGTCTGTCAGTGCAGTTGTCACCTTTGCATCGCAGTCAATTGTTAAAAGAAGCTTTAAGAAACGCTCTATTGCTGGAACGGTCAGTTCCGGATCTAAGGTCTTTTCATATCGTGCACTTGCTTCGGTACGCATACCGAGCTTTGTTGCGCTCTTTCGTACAGATACTCCGTCAAAGTTGGCTGATTCCAATAACAGACTTGTTGTATTATCTTCAATTTCAGACAGCAGTCCCCCCATGATTCCTGCAATTGCAACCGGCTCATCACCGTCACAGATCATCATGACTCCAGGCTCAATACTACGCTCTGTCGAATCAAGAGTCTGAAAGCTCTTTTCACTTTCAAAGGTCTTAACTCTTATTTTCTTAACCTTATCTTTGTCAAATGCATGCATCGGCTGACCGAGCTCCATCATCAGATAATTGGTAAGATCCGCAAGCAGATTAATCGGACGCTGTCCGCAATACATCAGGCGAATCTTCATCTGATACGGAGAAACATTTTTTGTCACATTGGTAACTCCGATGCACGAATACCGATAGCAGAGATCCGTCTCAATTGCCATATCAACTACAGGAAGCGCAGCATACTTTGCTGTATCAATTACGTCCAGTTTTCTTAAAGGACGATTTAACAATGCTGCAATTTCTCTTGCGATTCCATAATGACCCCAGAGATCCGGGCGATTGGTCAAGGATTTATTATCGACTTCAAATATTGTGTCCTCGATCGGCATTATATCCTTCAGATTTGTACCAACCTTTGTCCCTTCTTCAAAGATAATGATTCCGGAATGGTCCTCACTGATTCCGAGTTCTTTCTCGGAGCAACACATCCCACAGCTCTGATAGCCGGCTACCACAGCTTCACTGATTTCCATTCCTTTCACACTTCCGCCTGCCTTTGCAAAAGCAACAAGCGCACCCTCTGCTGCATTTGGCGCACCGCAGACACAGTCTACAATTTCGGTTCCGTTATCTACCTTCAACAGATGCAGCTTTTTTGAATTCGGATGATTCTCAAGGCTTACGATTTTACCGACCACCACATCACGAATATCCTTACCATATTCATAAATATCCTCAACCTCCGCTGTCGACAGCGTGAAGCGTCCGATTAATTCCTGTAAATCCACTCCGGACAGATCAACAAAATCCGAAATCCAGTTCATTGATATAAACATTTTCCGCCTCATTTCTGCACAAAGCTGTTAAGCGACAGCTGTGCTTTTATTGATTTTCAGTCTAGCAATTCCAAGGCTCCGGTTTCGGAACCGGCTACATTTATCTAAACTGTTTCAGTGCTTTGATATTTCCGCTGTTCAGTACCCTGATATCCTTAATACCGTATTTCATCATCGCAACGCGTGTCAGTCCGAGTCCAAATGCGAACCCGTTATACTTTTCGGGATCAATGCCTCCCATTTTGAGTACATTCGGATGAATCATGCCGCAGGGACAAAGTTCCAGCCAGCCGGACTGCTTACAGGTAGGACACCCGGTTCCGCCGCAGATCAGACAGCTGATATCAAGCTCAAAGCCCGGCTCTACAAAGGGGAAGAAGCCCGGTCTTAAGCGCACCTTAACGTCCTGTTCAAAAACCTCTGACAACAGTACCTTCATAAAATAAATCAGGTTGGATATGGAAATATCATCTCCAATCATCATACCTTCCATCTGAAAGAAGGTATTTTCATGGCAGGCATCGATGTTCTCATTGCGAAAGCAGCGTCCCGGAAATAATACACGAAGCGGCTTACCGGGCTTTGGAGCACCGTATTTTCTCATAATATAATTCTGTGCTGCCGAGGTATGTGTCTTAAGCAGCTGTCCGTTGCTTAGATAATACGTATCCTGCATGTCTCTTGCCGGATGATGCTTTGGAATATTTACTGCTTCAAAATTATTATATTCTGTTTGAATTTCAATTCCGTCTTCGATTATAAAGCCCATGCTTTTGAAAATATCTTCAATCTGTCTCTGTACAATTGTGATTGGATGAAGGCTACCCTCCTGTTCATCTACAGACGGAATTGAAAAATCGAACTTTTCCGCACGTTCCATGGCAAACCGGTATGCAAGCTCGTCAAGTCTTCCTGCGCTCTCTCTGATCGCTTTCTCCATCTCGTCTTTCAATGCATTCATCTGCTGACCGACCTGTTTTTTGGTCTCAACATCCATGTCCTTCAGACCCTTCAAAACATCCGTCACCGCTCCTTTTTTTCCAAGAAAGCCAATCCTTACTGCTTCCAGATCTTCTTGCGTTCTTGTCTCACTGAGCTTTTGTTCAAATTCTGTTTTTAACTTCGAAACGATTTCCAACATATTAAAACGTTCTCCATTTCTGCGTCTTTTAGACGCTTTTTTGATTATGTTTGGATTTGTCACTTTATAAATGAGCATTCATTCACTATTTGTGAAGAACAGTAAAACATTCTTTCATCGACGAACCCAATGATTAACAAAGTGTGTTCCTATTAATCTATAAGTATTCTTTCAGATAAAAAAAACACCCTCGTAACGGGACGAGAATGCTTCGTGGTACCACCCGGATTCGATCTGCAGCGCAAATCCTCTTCCTGATTCTAACGGTATCAAACCGACCGATACTTCCCTTAAGGGCTTCATATCGATAGCTCCTTCGGTGAAATTCGACCTGTTTCCGTTCCGAAATCCGCTTTCAGCCGGTGACGGATTCTCTCTGACGGTGGTGGACAGGCTACTGTGTCCGAATTCTCTGCTTCTTCTGTATATGACAGATACAGCCTGCACCGAACGATGCATCTGTAAATATGCGCTAACTATACCCTATAAACTTAGATTTGTCAAGAAGGAAAAGGTCCGTCTTGTGAGACGGACCTTCTCAACTGATGAACTAGCAAATTGTATGAATCCAGCCCTTCGGTGCTTCCAGACGTCCCATCTGAATACCGGTTAATGTCTCGTAGAGCTTCTTTGTAATCGGTCCCATCTCGGTCATACCGCTCGGGAAACAGATTTCCTTACCATGGTCTACAATCTTGCCAACCGGAGAAATAACCGCTGCAGTCCCGCAAAGTCCACACTCGGCAAAATCCTTTACTTCCTCCAGTGCGATTTCTCTCTCTTCTGCTTCCAGCCCAAGATACTCCTTTGCAACCTGCACCAGGGAACGGCGCGTAATGGAAGGCAGGATGCTCGGGGATTTCGGTGTAACGACTTTGTTGTCCTTCGTAACAAATAGGAAGTTCGCACCACCGGTCTCCTCTACGTAAGTTCTGGTCTTTGCATCCAGATACATATTCTCATCATAGCCTTCCTGATGTGCCGTTACTATAGCATGAAGGCTCATTGCATAATTCAGACCCGCTTTAATATGTCCGGTTCCGTTCGGTGCTGCCCGGTCAAAATCACAGACACGAATCGTCAACGGCTTTGCCCCACCCTTAAAGTAAGGTCCTACCGGTGTTCCGAATATACGGAACTGATATTCGGTAGAGGGTTTAACGCCGATTACCGGATTGGTTCCGAACATATATGGTCTTAAATAAAATGTCGCACCGGAACCATACGGCGGTACATATGCTTCATTCGCCGCTACCACCTGCTCTACCGCTTCGATAAAACGGTCTCTTGGAAATGCCGGCATTTCCAGTCTCTTTGCCGACTGCTCAATACGCTCTGCATTCAGATCCGGGCGGAAGGTCACGATGTGTCCGTCCTCAGTGGTATATGCTTTCAGTCCTTCAAAAATCGTCTGTGCATACTGCAGCACTCCTGCACACTCACTCAATACAACATTTGCATCCGAGGTTAATGTTCCTGCATCCCATGCTCCGTCCTTAAAGTTCGAAACATAGCGCTTGTCTGTCTGAACATAGCCAAAACCAAGGCTGGTCCAATCAATGTTCTTCTTTTCCATACTCTGCTCCATTCCTGCGCATCTGGTGTAAAATGCCGTCTGCCCAAATTTCTTTCTTGCCAATATACCACAATCTGCCGCGATTCACAAGTGTTATTTTTCTTTTGTGTCCCGGCGTTATTTTCCTTTTTGTGTCTCAGCTGCTTCTATAGTCACATTCATCTGACGGAACGGTATTGTAATGCCCTTCTCATCAAAGCGTTTTTTTACCTGCTCGAGAACCTTTGCACGCACTGTCCAGTAATTCTCGTTCTTCACCCAGATTCTGTACGCAAACTCAATTGCATCCTCGCCAAATGCAGAAATGAAGATATCTACCGGTCGGTCAGCCTCCCGCATTTCTTCCAGTGCATCTGCAATCTGCTGCAGCACACACTGTACCTCATCAATATCACTTTGATAGCTGACCGGAATCGTAAGATCAATCCGTCGGCTTCGTTCTCTTGAGTAGTTTGTAACGCTGCTGTTTGACAGTGTTCCGTTCGGAATCACAACAGTCCGGTTATCCACTGTAGTCAGCGTCGTACAGAATATATCAATCGAAGTTACTGTTCCTTCTCCGCTGTCCGCCTTGATATAATCTCCGACGCGAAACGGCTTTAGTATCAGAATCAGCACTCCTCCGGCAAAGTTCGACAGACTGCCCTGCAGAGCAAGACCGATGGCCAGACCGGCAGAACCAAGCAGGGTTATAAAGGAAGCAGTCGGAATACCAAGTATCCCGGCAATGACAATAACCAGCACAATATAAAGTACAATTTTGAACAGAGAAACAGTAAAGTTCTGTACTCCTGCATCTGCCTTTGTACGTTTTAAGAATTTTCCGAACAGTTTTAGAATCAGTTTGATCAGCAGATTACCCAACACCAGAATTAAAATACCGATTCCGATGTTCACCGCAAGCTTAATTAAATTCGGTCCAAATTCATCAAGAAAGGTCTGAAATGCCGACAATTTTTCGTCAAGAGCTTCTGCGTCCATCGCTGTAAGCAGCGTGGAAAATATCATCTTTTTCATAAGTTTTCCTTATCTGTAGTCTTTTCTATTCAAGTACGTCCTGCATATCATACATTCCCGCAGTTTTTCCAGCCAGAAAAAGAGCTGCCTGAACTGCACCATTTCCAAAGATTGCTCTGGAATAAGCAGTATGCTTTATTTCTATGACTTCATCGGTTCCCGCAAAGATTACTTCATGTTCTCCGACAATGCTTCCGCCACGAACCGCCGAAATACCGATTTCGTTCTTTGGCCGGCATTCTCTTCGTCCGCTTCTGTCATAGACATAATCAAAACGTTCAGGAAGAACCTCGTTGACTGCATCTGCAAGAGCGATTGCCGTACCGGATGGTGCATCCAGCTTTTTATTGTGATGCTTTTCAACAATATCAATGTCAAAGCCTGCTGAAGAAAGCTTTGCCGACATACTTTTCAGCAGCCGTATGACCGTATTGATTCCAAGTGACATATTAGCAGAACGGAGAATTGCAATTTTGCCGGATGCTTTCTTCACCAGCAACAGCTGTTCCTCAGAAAGTCCGGTTGTACAAAGTACAACTGGGAGCTTTCTTGCTACACATTCGGATAGAAAGCCTTCAAATTCCTTCGGGGAGGAAAAGTCAATCAAGACATCAGCCTCTTCCTTACAGCAGTTCAGTGATTCATAAACCGGGTAATTATTCTTTCCAGAATCAAATACATCAATTCCTGCAACAATTTCGCAATCCGCAGAGTCTTTTATAAGCCCGGAAATCACCTGACCCATTCGGCCGCTGCAGCCTTTTAATATAATTCGTATCATAGCAGTCCCACCGCCTTCATTTCTCTTGCCAGACGTTCCGCATTTACGTCCTCCATCTCGGTCAGGGGCAGACGAAGCGATCCGACATTCCAGCCGAGCAGATTCATTGCCTTCTTAACCGGAATCGGGTTTACTTCACAGAACAATGCTTTGATCAGCGGCAGATATTTCAGCTGAAGCTCCAGACTTCCTTTTACGTCTCCTGCAAGATATTTGGCTACAATCTCATGTGTATCATGCGGAGCAACATGTGCCAGCACCGAAATAACGCCCTTACCGCCTGCACTCAGCAGGGGAACAATCTGATCGTCATTTCCGGAGTACAGATCCAGTTCTCCGTTACACAGCTGCATCGTCTGCATAATCTGCTCAATATTTCCGGTTGCATCCTTCATACCGACAATGTTCTCGACATTTTTAACCATAGAAGCAACGGTTTCCGGGAGGATGTTGCAGCCTGTTCTTCCGGGGATATTGTATAGCAGAATCGGAAGATCGACTGCCTTCGCTGCTGCAGTAAAATGTGCAATCAGTCCCTTCTGGGTTGCTTTATTATAGTAGGGGGAGACCAGAAGAAGTGCATCTGCGCCCACTCTCTGTGCTTCCTTTGACAGATAAACCTCTGTCTCCGTACAGTTAGACCCTGCTCCCGCTACAATCGGAACACGTTTCTTTGTATACTGAACAGAGAATTCAATTGTTGCAATATGCTCCTCATGAGTCATCGTGGAAGCTTCTCCGGTCGTACCGCAGATTACCAGTGCATCCGTACCATTCTTTATCTGATCGTCAATCAGCTCTCCCATTTTTTCATAATTCAAGCTCCCGTTTTCCTTCATCGGTGTGATCAGTGCCACTGCCGAACCTGTAAATACTGCCATTGTTACTCCACCTTTCTGCGGCTTTCCCGCATATCATTTCATACATTTTACCCTTTGCCTGTAACAGCTTAAAAAACCAAAGTATTTAACTGTTACAGTGTACTTTTATTTATTACAAAAGACGAACATTCCTATGTAAAAAACAAAGGCCGACGCTGCGTCGACCTAAAGAATTCAATCCGCGTTCATACCATAGTCCATGACATGAAACGTAATTCTTCAGGTAGCGCTCCACCATAAAAGGTGACAGTTGCACGGCTGTTTACCGTACAACCAGTCTGCAAAGCAGCAGGGCTTTGCTTTCTTCGGCATCTCATCCTTTCTTCTGTGTTCTTCTATGCCTGTCATATCCCACAGAATACTGATAATTGATGCGCCTCTACCATGAGTATTTGTATGTTATTTGGTACTATATCATTCGCATTTGCTCTTGTCAAGCAAATTATCGAAGGTAAACAGCTTTTGCATACTATACAGCATTTCTTACCTTGCCGCACGTTTTCTGAGCGTCGGATCCAGAAGCTTTTTACGGATTCTGAGGCTCTTTGGTGTTACCTCAAGAAGTTCATCGGTATCAATAAAGTCCAGAGCCTGTTCCAGACTTAAGATTCTCGGCGGTGTCAGACGAAGCGCTTCATCTGCACTGGAGGAACGGGTGTTGGTCATCTGTTTCTTCTTGCAGACATTGAGTTCAATATCTTCACCCTTTCCGTTCTGTCCGATTACCATACCGGCATATACCTTTTCTCCGGGTCCTATAAACAACGTTCCACGTTCCTGCGCATTATAAAGTCCGTAAGTTACCGATTCACCGGACTCAAATGCTATGAGACTTCCCTGCTGGCGGTAGGAGATATCTCCCTTATACGGACCGTAATCGTCGAAGAGAGTATTCAGAATTCCGTTTCCTCTTGTATCGGTCAGGAACTCTCCACGGTATCCGATCAATCCCCGCGCAGGAATCAAGAACTCAAGACGCACCGTTCCACCGCTGGAGGTTGACATACCGACCAGCTCACCTTTACGATAGCTCAGCTTCTCAATTACACAGCCTGAACAGTCCTCCGGAACATCCAGATAAGCATGCTCGATTGGCTCCAGTTTTTCGCCTTTTTCTCCCTTTTTATAAATAACCTCTGCTTTGCTGACCGCAAATTCGTAGCCCTCACGGCGCATATTCTCAATCAGTACGGATAAATGCAGCTCTCCACGTCCTGATACCTTAAAGCTCTCGGTAGTATCGGTTTCTTCCACACGCAGACTGACATCTGTATTCAGTTCACGGAAAAGACGATCCCGCAGATGACGTGAAGTAACGTATTTTCCTTCCTGTCCCGCAAGCGGACTGTCATTTACTACAAAATACATTGCGATTGTCGGTTCAGAAATCTTCTGAAAGGAAATCGCTTTCGGGCATTCCGGAGAACAGATTGTATCGCCGATGTGAAGATCCGAAATACCGGAAATCGCCACAATAGAACCGATCCCCGCTTCGGTTACCTCCACCTTTTTTAAGCCCTCAAATTCATATAGCTTACTCACCTTAACCTTACGGCTTACCTCAGGATCATGTGCATTTACGATGACTGCATCCTGATTCACACGAATGGAACCGTTATCTACCTTTCCGATTCCGATTCTTCCTACATATTCATTATAATCAATTGTACTGATCAGGACCTGTGTGCCTGCCTCCGGGTCTCCCTCCGGTGCCGGAATATAATCCAATATTGTCTCAAAGAGAGGTTTCATGCTGACCGGCTTTTCATTGAGCTCCAGAATTGCAATACCGGTCTTGGCAGACGCGAAAACAAACGGACAGTCCAGCTGCTCTTCGCTTGCATCCAGATCCATAAACAGCTCCAGCACCTCATCAATCACTTCCTTCGGTCTTGCACCCGGGCGGTCAATCTTATTAATACAGCAGATGACCGGCAGGTTCAGTTCCAGTGCTTTTCTCAGAACAAATCTGGTCTGCGGCATCGGTCCTTCAAATGCATCGACAACCAGAATAACCCCATTCACCATCTTCAGAACACGTTCTACTTCACCGCCGAAATCGGCATGTCCGGGTGTATCAATAATGTTTATCTTCACACCGTTATAGAAAATTGCAGTATTCTTCGACAGAATTGTAATTCCGCGCTCTCTCTCAATATCGTTAGAGTCCATGACTCGTTCTTCCACAACCTGGTTGGTTCGAAAAACACCGCTCTGCTTCAGGAGCTCATCCACCAGAGTCGTCTTACCGTGATCGACATGGGCAATAATTGCAATGTTTCTTACATCTTCTCTTTTCATATAATTCCTCATTTCTGCGCTGCTTTTTGCGCATAACATACTTTGTGTCAAGCACTGCGCAGGCACAAATCTGCTTGCGAAAGATTCATCTTTCACACTATTCTCTCATTCTGAAACGCATTCATCCGGCATTTCATATAATCGTTCCAATACAGCTATAAAAACATCAGTTTATTTTAGCACACTTTTCCCGATACGCAAGCATTATTTTATAAATCTGTCAGTTCATGTCACACGAATTATCTTGATTTGTTAATTATTTCCATATATAATTGCCGATGTAAGAATACAATGTAGTCAGAAAACCGATAATCAAACAACACAAGAAGGGGGCAATAAAGTATTATGGATAAGACATTTGACAATAATCAAGTCACTCTGGCCGGAGTCATTGCGAGTCCGTTTCGGTTTAGTCATGGAGTCTTTGGAGAGGGTTTCTATCTGTTTGATCTCTCAGTAGGACGATTAAGTGAATCCTGCGACACGATTCCCGTTATGATATCAGAACGGCTAATCGACATACAGACCGATTTTACGGGAAAATGCGCCGAAATCAACGGACAGTTCCGTTCCTATAACCATCATGAAGAGACACTGAACAGGCTGGTTCTTTCTGTATTTGCACGGGAAATCTTTTTATCGGAAGAGGAATCTCCAACAACAAGACCGAATTACATATTTCTCGATGGCTATGTCTGTAAGCCCCCGATTTATCGCAAAACTCCGCTTGGTCGTGAAATCGCGGATATACTTCTTGCCGTCAACCGCCCTTACGGAAAATCCGACTACATCCCCTGTATCTGCTGGGGGCGAAATGCCCGTTATGCCGATTCCTTTGTTGTCGGCGGGCATGTTCAGCTCTGGGGACGAATTCAGAGCAGGGAGTACCAGAAGAAAATCAATGAACTGGAAGCGGAACGCCGAATCGCTTATGAAGTCTCTGTAAGTAAACTGGAATACACCGCTGCCGAATTCTGACAGATTACTCTCGGTTATAGTTGATAATTCTTTCCTTCCGCTGTATACTGATAGTATATGTATGCGTGGTACGCTTATACTATATAAATACGGAAGGAAAGGGTGATAAATGCTGCCATGCTTTTTCACCCCGGCATGGAGGAACCTATGAAAATTTTTCTTGATATACTGCGTGGCTGTGCAATCGGCATTGCCAACATTATTCCGGGTGTCAGCGGCGGAACTCTTGCCGTATCGATGGGTATCTATGATAAGATTCTCGAGGCAGTTACCGGTCTTTTTAAGCAGTTTAAAAAAAGTCTGTTGACACTTCTTCCCTACGGAATCGGCGTTGTCATCGGACTGGTCGGGCTTTCCCTTGGAATCGAGTATCTGTTCGCACATTTTCCGTTGCCCACTGCACTGCTTTTTATCGGATTGATATTGGGCGGAGTCCCGGTAATCTTTCGTCATATTAAAGGCAAAAAGGTAGGAATAATCGGTATCCTGCTCTTTATTGCCTTTTTTGCCATATTAATTCTTCTTCCTTTGATTGTAGGAAACGAACGTACTGACCTGGAACTGATCCCCGGCATTTTTACAGCGGTCAAGCTCTTCTTTATCGGCATGCTCGCTTCTGCTACTATGATAATTCCGGGAGTAAGCGGTTCCATGATTCTGATGTCAATTGGTTATTATTCACCGATTATTTCCTCAATTAATGATTTTGTGCGTGCCCTTACTGTTTTGGATATTACGGCACTACTTACCAATGCAGCACTTCTTGTTCCTTTTGGAATCGGTGTATTACTCGGCATTTTTTATATTGCCAAATTAATTACTTTCCTATTAAAAAAGTTTGAAGTTTATACGTATTGTGCAGTTCTTGGGTTGGTTATGGCTTCTCCTTATGCCATTTTAACTTCATTTGAGTTCGGTTCTGTTACGCCCGTGTCTGTTATCATCGGTATCCTTATGCTTCTGATTGGCGGAATCGCCGCTTACTTTCTCGGAAGATCCTCCGGACAAACCGAAGAATAATATTCTATTTTGGAGGTTAATATGAAAGATACACCGGTCACAATCAATGAAATCACTAACCTGCAGTCGGA
>CAZRRN010000049.1:0-21590 GCA_964602475.1 uncultured Lachnospiraceae bacterium
TAAAAGTGACGGCGGGGAAAATCTGAACCTAATCTTTAAAATACTAAAACGTGGCGACAAGCTCGATGACGCTCTGAGCAAGGTCAATTCGGGAGCTTCTGTTAATGAGCTGTCAGACCTTGGGCTCCGCTACGATCTCACGCTTCCATTAACCAGATATTATGCCAATAACAAAGACAAGCTGATTCTTCCTGCTAAGTGCATCCAGATTGACAAGGTCTACCGTGCAGAACGACCACAGCGTGGACGGATGAGGGAGTTCATCCAGTGCGACATTGATATTCTCGGCTCTTCTTCCTATTGTGCAGAGGTTGAACTGATCGACACTACCGCGCAGGCACTCCTAAATATCGGCATGTCAGAATTCCGCATTCATATCAATGACCGGAGTCTGCTTCGTAGTCTGCTCCTTGCTCTTGGTTTTGAAAGCGACCAGCTTGACAGTGTCAGTATTTCATTTGACAAGCTGGATAAAATCGGTTCGGAGGGTGTTGCAGCAGAGCTGACCGAAAAGGGCTTTTCCTCCGGGGCTATTTCCAATCTGTCTGAATTACTGAAGGAAGCACCGGTTTCGCTCGAAAGAATCGGTTCCATCTGTACCGGAACTGCCGCTGAAACGGTTTCCCGTCTGAAGAACATCATGACGGCTGTTGATAAGCTGTCAAACGGACGGTATGATGTGATTTTTGATATGTCATTGGTACGGGGACAAGGCTATTATACCGGTACAGTATTTGAGATAGAAAGCATGAAATACAAGGGTTCTGTCGGAGGCGGCGGAAGATATGATAATCTAATTGGAAAATTTCTTGGTGAATCGGTACCTGCGGTCGGATTTTCCATCGGATTTGAACGGATTTTCGACATTTTACTGGAAAGCGGCTATCATATACCCGAACAGAAAAAGGTTCTTGCGCTCATCTATACGGAAGAGAATTTTATCGAAGCTTCCGACTATGCCGATACACTGAGAAACGATTATGACGTTGCCATGTTTGAGCGACCAAAGAAACTCGGAAAACTGCTTGACCGTCTACAAGAACAGGACTATCAGGGATTTACGGTTTATGGTGAAGACGGCGGAATCAAATTATTCAGCTAATCCTTCAAGGGAACTGTCAAAAAGGAGCGTGCAAGCTCCTTTTTTTCATGCCCGAAATCCCCTACCGATAATCTCACTTGTATTAGTAATCATGATAAATGCTCCCGGTTCTGTTTCTTTTATAAATTTTCTCAAATGCATCGCCTGTGCACGCGGCATCACTGTAAGTACCAGCTTTACTGAATGCTCTGTAAACGCTCCCTGTCCGTCCACGATGGTTGCGCTGCGCTTCAGCGTATGTGTAATATAATCACAGACAGGCTTCGGGTCGGTGCAGACGATCGTAAAATATTTACACAGATTCATACTTTCAATCAGATTATCAATTACAAGTGTTTTGATAATCAGTCCGGTCAGAGCCAGCAGTCCGGTTTTTATACCAAATACAGGAAATACCGCCAGCGTCAGCACCAAATCGACACATAAAAGCGATTTTCCAATGTCAATGCTGGTATATTTACGAAATATCATCGCCACGACATCCGTCCCACCGGTAGAACCGCCATGATTAAACAGAATCGCAGCTCCGGTTCCCGGAAGAATCACTGCAAAAAAGAGCTCTAACAGCGGTTCATCGGTAAATGGTGCCTTCATCGGATAAACAAACTCAAGCAGCTGAAGCAGGCCGGACATCAGGAGTGTTCCATATACTGTTTTTATTCCGAAATCTTTTCCAAGTACAACAATACCGATTACCATCAGAAGCATATTTAAAATCAGGACTATGGTAGCCGACGAAAGAGCTCCGTTCGTCAGCTGCTGCAGAAGAATTGCCGTACCGGTAACTCCTCCGATTGAAAAATTATTCGGGAATTTGAAGAAATATACACCGGCCGTTACCAATACCACTCCTACTGTCATCCATAAATACTCCGTAAATATCTCCTTTTTCTTCATCTTTCGCCTCCAAAATAAATAAACTGATATTTCTTGTAATTTCTGTTGCAAACTCTCCGATAAATCTTATATAATACTATATATAGAATTAGCTGCATACATTTTATACAAGGTTTTGCTTTTTCATCCCGGGTGATTGGGAGAAGAACAAACGAATGTGTTATTTAATACTTCGATAGAAAAAAGGGGTGGTCGAATGTATCATTTTATTATCAATCCTCATTCCAGAACAGGGAAAGCAAGGGAGCTCTGGGAGTCAATCAAACGGGAGCTGACAAAACGCAACGTAAAATACACTGCATATTTTACCGATTATCCCGGACACGCAACTAAAATTGCTGCTTCCATCTGTTCAAGCTGGGACGGAATTAAAAAAATAGTCATTGTCGGCGGTGACGGAACTGCAAATGAAGTCATCAACGGATTATCCGGTTATTCCGATATACTGCTTGGTTATGTTCCGGTCGGATCTAGTAATGATCTTGCCCGTGGGCTTGGTATCCCGAAGGATTCCATGACTGCTCTGGAGCATATTCTAAGCCCCAAACGATATCAGTATGTGGATCACGGAATCCTTTCTTATTATGACGGTACTGCTCCGAAGCGGTTCGGCGTAAGCTCCGGTATCGGTTATGATGCTGACATCTGTTATGAAGCTTTAACTTCAAAGCTGAAACACTTTTTGAACCGGCTGGGTCTCGGCAAACTGACCTATTTTCTGATTGGTATCAAACAGGTTCTTTTGAATAAACCGATCGATGTAGAAGCACTGATGGACGGAACCCGCAAACGGTTCTTCCAGAACACTATTTTTATTGCATCCATGATTCAAAAATTCGAGGGCGGCGGGCTTCCTATGGCACCAAATGCCGATAACTCAGATGGAAAGCTTTCCGTCTGTGCTGTATCCAATATTCCGAAGTGGAAGATGCTGTTAATCATGCCTTCTATCTTCTTTGCAAAACACACCGGCATCAAAGGTGTAGAGATACTTACCTGCACCACTCTGGAATTGAAGGCTTCTGCACCGATGGTTCTCCATGTTGACGGTGAATATGCAGGCAAAAAAGAACATGTTCGTCTCGCCTGTCTGCCCGATCAGATTCGGATGTATATCTAACAGAAATCATCCGGCTGAATCGCTGCATTATAACTTAGTTATCGTACTTTACTGTTCCGGAGATATACCGGTTAGACCGGCATATCTCCGGTTTTTTCTGCAGGTGTTTTCCAAAAGTCTGATAAAAGCTCCGTCATTCTCGAAAGATCCACAACCTCATGCGGATACCATTCTCTCGGAAACAGATTCCGGTACTGCCCCTGCATAAAACGCTCGTCCAGAAGAAGGATGGCACCACGGTCCTCCTGAGTACGGATTACACGGCCTGCCGCCTGCTGTACCTTGTTCATGCCGCTGTAGAGATATGCATAATCAAAGCCCCGGTTATTTCTCTCGTCATAAAAGCCTCGGAAAAGCTCTCTTTCGTTGCATACCATCGGAAGCCCGGTTCCTACAATCACCGCTCCGATCAGCCGGTCATTTTTCAGATCAATTCCTTCACTGAAGATGCCTCCGAGTACACAGAACCCAATTCTGGTTTCCTTATTGTCTTCGCTGAACATCAAAAGAAACTGTTCCTTTTCTGCTTCCGTCATATTTCCGGTCTGTTGTACAATTCCCGGAATGCGGTCTTTAATCAGCTCCGACACCGCATTCATCATTTGATAGGACGGGAAGAACACAAGATAGTTTCCGCATCGTGCTGCTGTGAACCCCTCAATATAGCTGCCGATTCTTCGGTATTCCTCATCACTTCGTCTTGTGTATTTTGTACTGACATCCTTTGCCAACATCAAAAGACGTTTATCCGTTTCAAACGGGGAAGGCGCATATACGGCATAATCGTCTTCACCACCGCCAAGCTGATCACGATAATACTGGATCGGCAGCAGGGTCGCCGAGAAAAAAACTGCGCTTCTCCCTTTCTCAATACAGGCTTTTATATTCTTTGACGGATCCATACACATCAACCGAAGACGAAATTTCTCTTCTTCATCATAGTCTGCAAATATCAGGTAGTTTTCATCCAGAAGCTCATACATATGAAGAAAATGCCGGACATCCAGATAGAACCGGAAGATATTCTCCTTCTCTGCCGGATCCAATCGTTCCTGAAGAAATTCATCAAATTCGGTCATCATCCGCATTAAATGTACCGCAAATCCATCAATATCAGCAAATACTTCACACTCATCACAGCTTCTCTTCATCTGCAGCAAATCCGTATTGCAGAGTTCAAGCAGTTTGGTGAATTTTTTATTCTTTTCTTTTACAAGACGCTTAATCTCCAGAAATGTCTGTTTGTAAAGTGCCGCACTGTACATTTCACGGGCACGTTCTACCAGATTATGTGCCTCGTCTATAAGAAAAACATAATCCTGCGGCTTTTCATTCATAAAAAAGCGACGCAGAAAAACATTTGGATCAAAGATATAGTTATAGTCACAAATGATACCATCCGCCCAGAGTGTTACATCCAGACACATTTCAAACGGACAGACACAATGTTTTTCAGCATACCGGCTGATCAGCTCCCTCGAAATCTCCGTCTCATGGCTCAGCATATCGAATACGGCATCATTGACACGGTCATAATGACCGTGCGCCCGTTCACAGGCAACCGGATTACAATCAGGTTTTTCAAGAATACAGATCTTCTCCTTGGCAGTCAATGTCACCAGCATGAATTTCATTCCCTGCTCCCGCAAAATCCGGAAAGCGTCCTCTGCAACCGTCCGCGTGATTGTTTTGGCTGTGGTATAAAAGATCTTTTCTGTCAGACCCTCTGCCATGGATTTCACTGCAGGAAAGACTGTCGAAATTGTCTTGCCGACTCCTGTCGGTGCTTCAATAAAGAGCTTTTTCTTTCGAAGAATGGTGCGGTAAACGCCGGTCACAAGTTCCTTCTGCCCCTGACGATACGGGAAGGGAAACGTAAGACTGCGGATACTCTCATCGCGTGAAATCCGCCAGTGATACTGCCACGCTGCCCATTTACAGTATTCTTCTGTCAGTCGTTCAAACCAGGCATCCAATTCCTGAACTTCAAACATTTCTTCGAAATACTTTACCGCTTCACTTTCAAGATTACAGTAGGTCAGCCGGATTCCAATCCGGTTTTTAATTATTTCCGGTCCTTTTTCGCGGGCATACATACAGGCATAGCACATCGCCTGGGCTCGATGTACCGGAACCGGTGCTTCAATCCGGTTTATTTCACGATAGACCCCTTTGATTTCATCAATTAGAATTCCGTCTTCTCCTGAAAATATCCCATCTGCCCGTCCCTCAATACAAAGTTCAAATTCCGTGCCGCCTGAATGCTCCGTTACCGTCAAAGAAAGCGGTACCTCCGCCTGATATCCGGATCCCATGCTTTTCTGCAGCTTCCGGTGCAGCTTACTCCCCTGCTGCATTGCATCCATCGCATCCCGGCGTCCCTCACGATTATCAAGATCTCCGGAACGAAGAATAAACTCCACCAGATTACGGACTGATATTTTTATTTTTCTGTCATCCCGTTCCATATTGTTCTTATACTCCTGCAACACGTTTTGTCCGACATGATAAAGTCAGTCTGCCTTTTATTTCATATACTATTGCTTCATTTTACCACAACATATGATATAATTCAAACATTTGTTCGTCATTCACCGTCATGCCCTGCTGGATTAACATTGTAACATTGTACAATCATTTTGCATTTACAATATATCTCCAAAGAGATATAATTAATACATCTCCTCAGCCGGATTGCACATACCGCTTTCTGCGCAATGAGTGATGAATAAGCAAGAAAAACAGGTTTACACAATGTCAATGAAACAGTAGTCGAAGTGTCTGATGTAACCGGTTGCAGTGGTATTCTGACAGTTGAATAAGATCCTCTGTAACCGAACGAAAGATAACGGTATCTTCGCACTGTGAAATCATATAATGGAGGTTGGTTATGGATGTAATTCTGAAGCTGTCGGTTATCGCTACTGTACCGGTTGCAGTCAGTATTATTCTTTACTTACTTGATCGGAAAACTATATTTGGTAAGCTTGAGAATAAATACAAGCAAATCATATACGGAGTCGTTTTCGGCAGCATCGCAGTGCTCGCAACTACATTCGGGGTCGATGTCGGGGGAGCGGTTGCCAACACCCGTGATGCGGCAGTACTGACAGCTGGGCTTGTTTTCGGCGCACCGGCAGGTCTTATTGCCGGTGTTATCGGCGGTGTGGAAAGATATTTTGCCGTGTACTTTGGAGCCGGCACATATACGCAGCTTGCCTGTACCATATCCACCATTCTTGCGGGAATCATCAGCGCAGCGCTTCGCAGGTATATGTTCGATAACAAGAAACCGACATGGATTTATGCGCTCGGCATCGGGCTTGTGACTGAAGTCATTCATATGCTGATGATATTCTTTACGAATATGTCGGATGTCACAGTAGCTTACGGGTTTGTAGAAAAATGCGCCCTGCCTATGATAACGGTAAACGGCTTGTCCGTTATGATATCAGTGGTGGTAATCACGCTAATAGGTAAGGAAAAAATAAATAGTCACAATAATCAGAAGCAAATAGCAACCGTTTTCGGGCGTCGATTACTTCTTTGCGTTGTTGTTGCTTTTATTGTCACCAGTTTATTTACCTTTTTCCTGCAAGCGGAAATATCGGATAACGATTCGAATAATCTGCTTACGCTGAATATTCAGGATGTAACAAAAGATATTTCGGACGCATCCGATGCAAACTTGCTTGCACTGACACATAAAATCGCCGCTGAATTAACAGATGATGCCGATTTATTTGCTATTGCAAAGAATTACGGAATCGTGGAAATCAATATAATCGATAAAAACGGAATTATCAGCAATAGCACAGATTCAAGCTTTATCGGATACGATATGGCAAGCGGTACTCAGTCGGAAGTGTTCAATGTTTTGCTCGGCGACTGTGCCGAATATGTACAGAGCTATCAACCAATATCATATAATGTCGATATTTCGCGCAAATATGCGGGCGTTTCACTTGACGGTGGCGGATATGTTCAAGTCGGATACGATGCCCAGCAATTTCAAAGAGAGATCAACAGTGAGGTTGTAGGCGCTACAAGAAACCGTCATATCGGCAAGAACGGCTGCATCATCATTGCCGGCGAAAGCTGGAACATTGTTTCTGACAGAAACAACAATGAGGGTAACAGTCTTGGTGTAACGATGCCGAAATGTTCGTAACGGCATGGATTGGCAAAATCGATCTTACTACGGGACTTGTGTCATTTGCAAACGCAGGGCACAATCCTCCGCTTGTGAAGCATGCTGATGGCAGGTATGAGTATCTGAAATCCAGTGCAGGCTTTGTGCTCGCCGGAATGGATACAATCAGATACCGTAAAAATGAATTACAGCTGTCACCCTGTGACACATTGTTTCTCTATACGGATGGTGTTACCGAAGCGACCGATTTACAGAACAAGCTTTACGGTGACGACAGATTGCAGGCAATTTTAAATATCTCTCCCGGCAGTACATCCGAGGCCCTGTGTGCCACGGTGAAAGCAGATGTCGATCGGTTTGTCGGAGATGCGCCGCAGTTTGATGATATAACCATGCTTTGCTTAAAGTATAAAGGAAACAGCAAACATTGACGGAACTGATGACAGCTCCGGATGGTCAGGAGTATTGACTGCTTCTAGTTTGATTCACCATTGCTTTTTATTTCTTCTTCTGCTATAATATTGCACGTTGGTTTATAATAATATCAATAATTCCGGAGGTTGTAATGAGTGATTTAGAAAATAAGCAAAATGGTGCAGAGGACGAAGAACATGACCAGATAACCTTGACACTTGATGATGGTACTTCCATGCTCTGTGATATCCTTGCGATTTTTCCCTGCAATGATAAAGAATACATCGCCTTGTTCCCGACTGACGGTGATGATGATTCCGATATCTTTTTATATCAGTTTGTCGCAAAAAGCGATGATGATATTGATTTAATCAATATCGAATCTGATGAAGAATTCGAAGCCGTTTCCGAAGCATTTGATGAGCTTCTTGATTCCGAAGAATTCGACGAATTATATGGTGACGACGAGGACGAACAGTAAGCTTTTATTTAGGTTAAGAACAAAGACCGGAGAATTAATCTTCGGTCTTTGTTCTTAGTTCAGCTTCATTTCTTTTAAAAAACGCGAAGATGCAAGCTTTCGCCCTCCGCACTCCTCTGCATAATACAGATATAACTCCTCTTTTGCTCTTGTCATTGCAACATAGAGCAATCTCCGTTCTTCTTCCAATTCGCCTTCTGTCATAGCACGCCGGTGGGGTACAATCCCATCATTCAGATCAATCAGCCAGACACGGCTGAATTCCAGTCCTTTGGAAGCATGAAAGGTCATTAATGAAAGCTCCCCGCCTAAAGCCGCCCCTTCGCTGTTGCGTGACTTTTTCAGCGTATGTCTGTTCTCCTTTCTTTGTTCTATCTGTTCCAGCCATTCTGAAAAAGCAGAAAATTCCCTTGCGCTTTCACTGAGTTCTTCAAGAACTTCAATTAAATCTTCAGGCGGCATTCCCTTCGCCTCTGCTTCTTTTCGAAGATACTGTTCATAGCCGATCGCCTTCCTGATATACTGTATTCCCGCATATGGATTAAGCCCGGAAAGCAGATGAAGATGCCAAAACAGGTGCCGCAGCTGGTCAAGCTGTCCCTGTCTGTTCACTTCCGAGGACATTCCGTATCTTTGTCTTTCTTCCGAAGGCAGTCCGTATCCTTGTCTTTCATCCGAGGGCATTCCGTATCCTTGTCTTTCATCCGGGGGCATTCCGTATCCTTGTCTTTCATCCGAGGGCATTCCGTATCCTTGTCTTTCATCCGAGGGTATTCCGTATTTTTGTCTTTCTGTTGCATATCGAAGAACCGCTTCCTGCTCGACTTGCTCTTCAAAGAAAACTTCTCTTGATATGTAACGGTCAGGTCGGTTACAGATTCGCAGATACAATGAGCGGTTCCTGTCTCCTGCCGCAATCCGAAGATATGTCAGAATATCTTTGGCCACCCTGTGCTCATAAATATCAGGCACAGTTCCTCTGATACAGAATGGAACATTTTGCTTTGCCAGACATTCCGTCAACAGCCGTGCCTGTGAATTGGTTCGATATAGAATTACCTGTTCTGACAGAGGAATACGTCCATCTGCACACAGTTGATTTATAATCCCCGTATACTCTAAACTGCGATCATGAAAAACCGCTGTTCGTATCACGCCCTGCTTTCCGTTCGCAGTTGTCAGTTCTTTAAAAATGCGGTTTTTATTACAGAGGATTAATTTTCCGGCAGTTCTTGTTATTATTGCTGCAGAACGATAATTGCAGCCAAGGAGGCATTCCTTTACCTCCGGGAAATCCTTTCTCAGTTGTTCCATCAGACCCGGTGTTGCGCCGCGAAAAGCATAGATGCTTTGATCATCATCTCCGACAACAAAAAGATTACGGTTCTTTGAAGCGAGCAGACGCACTATCTCATACTGCAGACGATTAGAATCCTGAAATTCATCTACTAGAATGTAACGGTACCGTTCCTGCCAGTACTCCAGAGTCTTTAAATCTCTCTTTAAATTCCTGTAACACAAAATCAGCATATCGTCAAAATCCAGACGTCTTTGTCTGCGCAGTGTCTTTTCATATTCATCGCAAATCTGCTGAAAATAATCCGTCTCCTCCGGTTTCCAAGCCTTTGGTTCCTCTGTCCCACCAGGTCCTTTGCTTTGCAGAGCTTTACATTCAGAAAACTGTGTGGTTTTGTAACAGCTGATTCGTGAAATAAGGGATGCAAGCTCCTCCTGTTCACAGATTCTGTCCGGAACAAGGCGGTACAGTATGTCCCGCAGAATCCGGTATTTTTCTGTCTCCCGCAGTATGTCTGCATCAGTGTATCCGTATGATTCTTTCAGAATGTAAAAAAATGCGGCATGAAAGGTTCCGAAGCTGACCCTGCCGTATCCGGTTCGATCGACCATATCGAATCTCTGCTTCATTTCCTCTGCTGCCGCTTTTGTAAAAGTAATCACAAGAATCTGCTCCGGCTTCACCCCGTATTGCTCTGTCAGGCATCTCACCCTCTGAACAATCACCAGAGTCTTCCCGGAGCCGGGACCTGCCAGTACAAGCATCGGTCCCGTCCCGTGTGTAATTGCAATATTCTGTTCTTTACTGAACCCCATAATCCCCCTAAATCTTAGTCTTGCCATAGAAACAGCTAAACTGCTGATACCGCAGCCTTTATTCCGCAGCCTTTATTTCACCGCTTTTTCCAGCTTATCGATTCCTATCCGGATTCGCCGCAGGCTCTCTTCTTTACCCAGAATACTCATAATCTCGTAGGCTCCGCCGGGAGTCATCTGCTTTCCTGACACTGCGGTTCGTACCGGCCAAAGTGCTACTCCGTTCTTGATGCCCTTCTCTTCCACATAGTCCATAAGGAGCTTTTCGATGGAGGTATAATCATATTCCTGCAGTGCTTCAAATCTTGGAAGAAGTTCTTTTAATGCTTCAAGAGAATTCTCGCTGTTGGTCTTCATCTTCTTGTGTGTATACATCTCAATACTATAATCCGGAAGTTCCTCAAAGAAATCGATTTTTTCTGCAATATCACAAAACGTCTCGATTCTCGTCTTTACAAGATCCGCAATTGCTTTCAGATCGTAATCCTTCGTAATTGTCTTGCGAATATACGGTAAAGCCAGTCTGTAGTATTTTTCATTCTCCATTGCTTTCAGATATTCACCGTTCATCCAGCGAAGCTTCACCATATCAAAGACAGCCGGAGATTTACTGATATGCGTATAATCAAAGACCTCAATCATCTCCTGAAGAGAGAAAATCTCACTGTTATCCGCCGGACTCCACCCAAGCAGTGCGATAAAATTAACGATTGCTTCTGTAATAAAGCCCTGCTCCAGAAGATCCTCAAAAGAAGAATGCCCACTTCTCTTGGCAAGCTTTTTGTGTTCTTCGTTGGTAAGCAGCGGGCAGTGTACATAAACCGGCTCTTCCCAGCCAAATGCATGATATAGACGCGTATACTTCGGAGTAGAGGAAAGATATTCATTGCCTCTTACAACATGGGTAATCTCCATCAGATGATCGTCAACGACATTTGCAAAATTATAGGTTGGATAGCCGTCGGACTTAATCAGAATCTGATCATCAAGCTCCTCGTTCTCTACGGTTATTTTCCCGTAAATCGCATCGGTAAAAGTAGTCGTTCCCTCCTCCGGAATATTCTGCCGGATAACATAGGGAATTCCTGATGCCAGCTTTTCTGCAATCTCTTCCTTCGTTAAGTGCAGGCAATGCTTGTCATACTTTGTAATTGCCTTCGTCTCACCTTCCTCGTCCTCATCCACAACACTGCTTAATCCGGCAAGTCTCTCCTTATCACAGAAGCAGTAGTACGCTTCTCCCTTTTCAATCAGCTGTTTTGCATATTTCAGGTAAATGCCTGTCTTAACACGTTCACTCTGTACATAAGGTCCGTAGCCCTTGTCTTTGTCCGGGCCTTCATCGTGAATCAGTCCCGTCTCCTGCATCGTACGGTAAATGATATCAACCGCTCCTTCAACGTAACGTCCCTGGTCTGTATCTTCTATTCGAAGAATAAAGTCGCCACCTGCATGCTTCGCAATCAGAAATTCATACAGTGCCGTTCTTAAATTACCAACATGCATCCTTCCTGTCGGGCTCGGTGCATATCTCGTTCTGATCTTTTTCATCTTTCCTCCTCATCTCTCATATCAGACTTATGTCTTATTTTCTTACGGCTGCCGCAAAAGCTTCCAGATTTGCTCTCGGTGTTCCCGGAGAGGTTCCTCCCCCTGCCGACAGCATCAGTCCTGTATTGGATCCATATCTGGCAATGCATTCTTTCGCTGCATTCATACACTCCTGTGGTGTTCCATAGGTCAGAACCTCCAGCGGCGGAACATTTCCAAGGATACAGACCTTATCTCCGAGTGCTTTTCTTGCATCGACAATATCGTCAAGATGGGAAAACTGAAATATGTTCACACCGAGATCAGCGATATGCGGAAAGCTGACCGGATTATGATTGTCATTGTGAAACATTTTCACCGGCATATCAAAATAATCATATATTTCTTTCAGATACGGATGTGCAAATTCCATATAGTCCGCTTCCGACAAAAATCCGGCAATATCATCAAGCATCAGTATTCCTTCAACATAATCAAGAACTTCTGCCTGTGCTTCCAGCCATCTTTTAATAAATTCTGTTGTGATACGCAGAAGCTTGTGTGCATTGTCCGGATCAATCTTCACTGCAACAAGAAACTCCGGCACTGTCATCATATGTGTACAGATGTTCAGTGGTCCGCGGGAAGCGACAATTCGAATTTTCTCTCCTTTTTCATGAACACGTTCTTTGATGTTTTTATAGTAATTGATTGCGAGAGGAAGCAGTCCATCTTTCTTTGGATCTGGAACAGCAATTCTGCTGATTTGTTCAATATCATCCGCATCATGGATCAGGTGACTAATCATAACCGGCTGATAATCATAAAAGTTTGGTTTACAGCCAAAACCGCTCGGTTCTGCCGCCATTCCAAATTCCACCCAGTAATCCGGAAGAAAGATTACGTTTGGAAAGTCCTGCTTGATTTTATCATGAGCAGCAAGGAATACATTCATATCTGTATAATAATCCAGAGTCGATACTCCGACATAACCCGGAATCCAGGGACTGTCTACTATCATTCCGACCGGAATCTCCGGAAGCGCTTCACATCTTGCACAGCTCTTTACGATTTCCCATTCTCTGTCTTTCATCGGTTCTCACCCTTTTCTTGATTTTATCTTTTTCAAATCCTTGCAGTTCTTAATGTTTTCTTTTCCATGTCATTACAGTTCTTAATGTTTTCTTTTCCAAATCTTTGCATTTTAAGTTCATTTAATGATTCTATCACGGAAAGCTCATATAATCCATATATAATTCAAAAAAATCTTTTTCTGTCGCCAGGGATATTTCTTCTGCGGTATCTGTAATTTTCTGCAGGCAGGAGTCTCCGTCTGTTGAAAAAAGATATTTTTCCAGTCCGGCAAGGCAGCTGTTTCCTACAGGGATTATTTCTCCGGAATGAAGCTTCGGCAGCATTCCGATCCGTATCGCTTTCGATAAATTTATCCCTTTACCAAAACCTCCGGAAATATAAAAACGAATCCTTCTTGAACTGATATCCGGTTCTCCATCCTCAATCTTTGCAGCAGCTCGTTTCAGCAGCAGTTCTATTCCTGCCCGAATCGCTGATTTTGCCATCTGAAGTTCTCTGATATCCTTCTGCGTCAAGCACAGCCTGTGACCGTCCGTTGCTTCTGCAAAAGGAAAGCCGCTTTGAAAATACTCCTCACACAGTTTCCCGCTGCAATCACAGATTCCCGCATCTAAGAGTTCTGCTGTAAGTGCAACAACTCCACTCCCACAGATACCGCAGGGAACTCCGTTAAAAATCGTCTTTCTTTCTGTGATTCTTCCTCCGCTGATTGTAATGTCTTCAAGTGCGCCCGTAACACTTCCGGTTCCGCAGCTTATATTACCGCCTTCAAAAGCCGGTCCGGCAGCTGCAGATGCTACAAAAAGCTTTTTCCCCTGCCAAACCGCCATTTCACCGTTTGTTCCAAGGTCAACCAGCAGTCTGATTCCGTCATCTAAGGAACCGTTTAAAAAACCGTTTGCATACATTCCGGCAACAATATCTCCTCCGACAAAGGCGGATATCCCGGGAAAAATCGTCAGCCTTGAACTTCCAGCTGCTGTACCGAACAGCTCTGCCGCCGGCACGTTCAGAAGATCCAGTGTAACCGGACGAAATGGATAAATACCAAGCTGTTCGCAGGAATATCCAAGCAGCAGATGAATCATAGCTGTATTTCCTGCAAGGACAACCCGCTTAAGTTCGTCTGCGGAGTTCCCGGTACTTTGCAGCAGCGCTGCAAGTCTTCTTCCGATCTCTTCACAGATCAGACTCTGCAGTGTCTCACGTTGTCCTTCATTCGAGGCCTGAATCCGCGATATAACATCAGCTCCATAGCTTCTCTGTGGATTTAAAAAAGCAGTCTCACCTATTCTAGTTCCATCGGCACGATATAGCACCAAAACTACCGTTGTGGTTCCAAGATCAATCACTGCATTCAGCATCTTGCTTCGATTATCCCTGCTTTCGACTGTAAAGGATATGCCTCCGCTTAGGGATCCCGATTTATCTTCTTCGTCTGAACAGTAGGTGTCATTCTCGCTCGAAACTAAATAGTTTGTATCATTCACTCTCGAAACTGAATAGTTTGTATCATTCATTCTCGGAGCTGAACAGTTTACGTCATTCTCGCCTTGATCGGTAAGAATCCGGTAGGCTTCCTGTTCCGGTAGCTCTATCAGTATTTCCTGTTCCGGGATTGCCCTGCATGCAAGTCGAATTCCCTCCTTTTGTTCTTCCTTCGTCAGGAAGCAGCAATCTGCATCTGTAACCGGAAGAGTTCCCATAAGAAGACGAATTTTACATTTTCCGCAGCGTCCGCTCCCGTTACAGTGCGCAGGAACTGTATGCTGCCCGAAACGAAGGATTTCAAGAACAGTTAGCTTATTTTCTTTATTCGCTTGCCCGGGGATTCGTATCTGTTCCGACATCCTGTCCTCTTTTCTTTACTTACTTCGGTTCTTCACTGCTTTAGCAGCAATCTCGGCACAGCCGGGTGCGTCCTTGGTATAATAATCTGCTCCTGCTTTCTTAGCAAATTCCTCATTGACCGGTGCTCCGCCAATCATTATGATGTATTTTTCTCTGAGCTTTCGGTTATTTATCTCGTTGATAATTGTCGTAATATAAGGCATTGTTGTAGTAAGCAGCGCAGATATGCAGATGATATCGGCATTTTGTTCTTCCGCTGCAGTGATGAACTGCTCCGCCGAAGCATCCACGCCGATATCCGTTACTTCAAAGCCTGCTCCTTTAAGCATCATCGCAACAAGATTCTTTCCGATATCATGCATATCGCCTTTAACGGTTCCGATTACAACCTTACCGAGCGGTTCATTTCCTGCCTCCACAAGCAACGGCTCCAGGACTGCCAGTCCGCCATTCATAGCACGGGCGGTGACAAGAACCTCCGGCATAAAAATCTCATTGTTTTTGAATTTATCTCCAATGACCATCATGCCTTTTAGAAGCCCCTCGTTCAAAATGTCCCTCGCAGAGATTCCTTCTGACAAAGCATTGCTTACCAGCTCTTTTACAAGCTTCGTTCTTCCTGCCTGAACGCCTTCTGAAATTTCCTTTACTGTTGCCATCGTTTCTCCCTCTCATCACTTTTGTATTTTAATGATCGCAGTTCCGGGATAGACCCTTGCTGCCCGTTCAAGAACACTACGATATCCGGACGTAAAGCTCCATGGCAGGCGCGACATTGCTGCCGTCTGCAGCACAGCTTCTGCCATAATACATTCTGTCTTCCCCTCAGAGTTTTCCGGCAGGTCAAAATTTAGTTCGACCAGATCCGCTTCCTCTTCCGCTTCTGCCAAAAGGTCCAGTAATGTCTCATACTCCCCCTCTTGCAGCTCTTTGGCAAGCTCAGGTATCTCTGAAGCATAAATGCGGCTGATTACCGGATTCTCTGACAGATTAATTATCTCACGTTCGGTTGCAAGATGCTTTTCTTCTTTTGTAATGCTTCCCTCCGGACTTTTGATATTGCAGGAAATGTCTGCCAAATGTTGCTTTACTGCTTCAATATAATCCGGTGCGGTTCCGCAGCACCCTCCAAGAAACGAAGCACCTGCCTTAAAAAGCAAGACCATCTTTGCTGCAAATTCTTCGGCATTCATATCATAGACCGTACTCTGATCCTCGAGTATCCTCGGCTTTCCGGCATTCGGCTTTGCAATCAGCGGAAGCTTGGTCACAGCGTGCATACGACGAATTAACGGCAAAATGCCCTCCGGACCTTCGGAACAGTTTACTCCGACTGCATCCACATGAAGGGAGTCAAGCACAACAGCTGCTGCCTCGCAGCTGTTTCCATACAATGTTCTTCCTGCTGTATCAAAGGTCATTGTAACCATAACCGGAAGCTCGCAGACCTCTTTTGCCGCCAGCACTGCTGCTCTTGTTTCCTGCAAATTCATCATCGTTTCTACAATTATCAGATCTGCACCTGCTTCAACAATTGCCTGTATCTGTTCTTTATATACCTCAACCAATTTCTCAAAATCCAGTGTTCCAAGCGGTATCAGAGTTTTCCCGGTCATAGTAATATCCCCTGCTACAAACGCTTTACCATCTGCTGCTTTCTGAGACATCTGAATCAGCTTCTTGTTGACAACAGCTGTCTGCTCTGCAAGCCCGTAATCTTCCAGCCGAAGACGGTTCGCGGTAAACGTCGGAGCATATACAATACGGGAACCTGCTGCAATATATCTGCGCTGTAGATCAATCAGTATTTCAGGATGCTCTGTAATCCACTGCTCCGGACATACACCAAAAGGCATTCCTGCCTTCATCAGATTGGATCCTGTCGCTCCGTCAAGCAGTACCGGACCATCTGCTAAAAGATCATTCCATTGTGATTTTGTCATACCTGCCTCAATACGGTTACTGTCTATAGGTGCTGCTAACATGTGATCTAAGTCGAAGCACAGCTTGTAACCGAGTCCTCTCCGGTATTTGTATCATTCCACGTAAATTACTTAACTCCATTATGGTTATACACTTGTTAATTATATTCTTATTCTTAAGATATTTCAAGCATTTCTCCCTTTAGATGCAGAAAGAACATTCACCCTTTAAACGCAGAAAGAACCGCCAAAAAAAGCGGTCCCCTGCATAGACACATCAATAATGAATAGGAGAATAGCGAATTAATCAGTTGCATCCTCAAGAGCTTTACGGATTGCAGCTTCGTTAAGATAGAACTGGTAGCATTCCTCATAACCATAAGCATATGCTTTTGTTTTCATTTCGTCAACTATTTTGTCGTATTCGGCATCGGTAGTAGCATAGATTGCTTTCCAGGAGTAATCTACAATACAGTCTGCAACCTGCTCCCAGGTTGTCTTCAGATCACTTGGCATCGTAGTCGTGGTATAGGTTGTTCCCGGTGCTACGGTATAACCTTTGGACTCCAGATAATTATCATAGAATACATAACCGGTAAAATTACGCCAATCCTGAAGAATGTCGGTTACTGATCCAAGCAGCGTATTCTTCCATGTATTCCAGTCATACTTTTCATCGTTTCCATCCGGGTTTGTTGCGCTGATAGACCAGGTGTTATTATTTAATTGAAGTGATCCGTCATTGTAGGTTCCCGAATAAGGTGACGGCATTTCCGTCTTCTTATTTGCTCTGGTTTCAAGACCGAAGTCAGTCATATATGCATAGCCTTCGTCATCATAATCCCAGGTCAGTCCCTGCGGTCCATAGTAATATGTCATAAAGCCTTCCGGTGTCGCAAGCCAGTTAATGATTGACATGCATAATTCCGGATACTGGGTATTCGCACCAATCGTCCAGACACGGTTTCCGCCATTCACATTCAGACCATAGCAAAGTGTGCTGAAATCCTCGGCAGCTACCGGATACATTCCTTTGCCAAGAGACGTATGCGTCTCCGTGTTATATGCCGTACTTCCAAGGTAGTTGAAAATACAGTAGAAGGCAGCGCCATCCATGTATGCTTCGTTTGCGCCGTCATAAGTCTGTGTCATGGAATCCGGATCAAGCAGACCTCTCTGGTACAGCGTGTTATAGAACTTCAGACAGCGAAGATACATACTGTCATCTGCGAACAGATGGTTATAGGTACGTGTTTTACAATCATAAAGACCAAAGCCGAATTCATCATAACCATATAATGCTGCTGTTGCCTTCACGTACATTACCATGTTGCCGTCCCAGTCCGGGAACAGCGAAATACCATAGGTCTTTCCGCCGGAATCCGATGTCGGACAGATTTCAACCATCTTTGCAAGTAAATCCACTAAGTCTTCAAGTGTTCCGATCTGGGGATAGCCAAGCTCCTTATATAAATCCCAGCGGATATCCGAATAATAGAAAAATGCTTCATGATCCTCGTTCGATACAGCAACATTGTGACCGAATCCGTGAAGAGTTCCAGTCAGACCTTTATTCTTTTCAAGAGCCTTTGACATATTCTCTTTAATGTACGGTCCGTAATTATCAAGCAGATCCTCATCCTCCCAGTCCCAGAGAAGTCCTGCCGCATGTGCCTGCTGATACTGGTCTGTATCATTACCGAAAACAATGATATCACCCAGTGAACCGGATTCTGCACGGGTAGTAAATACACCGTCCTGATCCGGAATAATATTAATTGTTACGTTAAATTTTTCTTTTAATACTGTAGCCATCCATCCCGCCTGTACTCCGGAATAATTTGCCAGCTGCGAATAAACCTGTAACTCTACTGTATCCTTCGGAATTACGGATTCCGTCGGTGTTGCTTCCGCCTGAGTCGGATTCGTATTGTTATTGCCGGAATCGTTGCCCTGATCTCCGCAAGCGGCGAAACAGGTTGCCGTCATAACAAACACGAGAAGAACCGCCAATAATTTTTTCATTTTCAATTGCTTCCCTCCTTTATTCTTTGCTAGATTTGTGCACCTTTCGACACACTGTAGACTGCTTTGCAGTCTTTTTCTATATCAGGATGAATCAGCCCTTCACGGCTCCCATCATGATACCTTTGACAAAATAGCGCTGCATAAACGGATATACACACAGAATCGGCAGGATTGTAATCATCGCCACGGTGTATTTCAGTGTTCTTGAGTTAAGCGCCAGTTCCTGAATATCAAGCGCCATACCGCCACCGGTAGGGTCAATCATCGCCTGAAGATTGCTCATCTGGTTCAGATAAATGTACAAACGGTACTGTAATGCATATAGCTTTGCATTGCTTGACATCAGAATCATGGAATCCGTAAAGGAATTCCACTGTCCTACTGCACCGAAGATTGCAATTGTTGCCAGGATCGGTTTACTGAGCGGCCAGATTAGCTTTGAAAAGATCTTAAGGTATCCGGCGCCGTCAATTTTAGCACTTTCTTCAAGCTCCGCCGGAATCGACTCAATATAGGTCTTTACAAGAATGATATTATACGGAGCCACAATACCCGGAATAATATAAGCCATAAAATTGTTGGTCAATCCAAGCATCAGCATATTCAGATACCAGGGAATCAGACCTGCATTGAAATACATCGTGATTACCAGAAAACGGTACCAGAACTTTCTTCCCCACATTTCCTGCTTTGTAACAAGATACCCTACAAACCCGGACGCCACTACCATCAGTGCTGTACCGATTACTGTTCTTCCGACAGACACCAGAACGGCATTTCCGATATCGTTTACATGCAATAAAGCCCGGTAATTGTTCAGATGTACACCGATCGGATAAAACTTTATCATTCCAATCCGCGCAAGATCATTATTACTGATTGTGTTGATGAAAAGATAATACAGTGGGAAAATACATGCCAGCGCAAAAATGGTAAAGAACGCATAATTCAGGATGTTAAATACCACATCACCTGCCGTCAGCCGGTATATTCTGTTATGTTTGTTTTTTCTGATCTTTTTTATATCAAGACCCTGATCAATGAGCTTTTGATGCTGTGAAATCGTCTTGCTTTTCTGTCTCATCATCCTGCCTCCTTATACAATCGACTCGCCACGCAGGAGTTTTGAACTCTGGTTAGCAATAAACAGCAACATTATACTGATAATTGATTTACACATACCTACAACGGTCGCAAGCGAAATATCCGACGATTCCCGAATACCTAGATTGTATACATACAAATCAAGCACTTCAATCTTTGAAGCATTCATAGCATTTTCAAATACAAGATACTGATCCATACCATTGCTTAAGATTCCGGCAATTGATAAAAGCAGCAGTACAAAGTAAGTAGGAAGTATGCTCGGTACCGTTATATGCCACATTCTACGAAATCTTCCGGCACCGTCAACCGTTGCAGCTTCATAAAGCTCCTGATCCACGCCGGTGATGGCTGCAATATAAATAATCGCGCTCCATCCAAGACCTTTCCACATTCCCCATGCAAGCATCTTAAGATGCGTCCCCTGTGCTTCCTGTAAGAACAGACGAGGTGTGCTGAAGACGCCCAGATCAACAAGAACAGAATTGACAAATCCATCTGAAGAAAAAATAGCCAGTGCAATCGCATAAACCAGAACCCAGCTTAAAAAGTTCGGGATGGTCGTCAGTGTCTGCAGTATATTCCGGTATCTCATTTTTTTAATTTCCGTCATAAAGATTGCAAAAGCCATCGCACACCACGAGGTTGCAATCCCGAGACCACTCATGATCAGCGTGTTCTTCATAACCCGCAGAATATCATTTCTGGTCGCAGCATTCTTAAAAAGGATTGTAAATTTATGAAATCCGACAAAATTATCGGCGCTAAGCGGCGTACCTGCCTGATAGTCAAAGAATACAACACGCCAGCCCCAGAGAGGCAGATAGCTAAATACGAACGCTAATGCAAGAAACGGCATCATCATCAGAAACAGCTTGTATTTGGATTCCATCTCATATCGGTCTTCCTTCACTGTCTTCGGAAGGGTGATAAATATGATGGCAGACAGAATCAGCTGCAATACAGCAAGAATAAGAAAGAAGTAAACTCCATAAGCAAAAACAGGCTTTACCTTATCAATGTTGGATGAATTACTGAATTCATGATAAGCAGTAAAATAAGCAGCCATGGATACTATTGTCAGGACGCTGCCGCAGGCAGAGAAAATCAATCCAAGACGCTTCAGCTTCAGAGAACCAAGCGACAAACAGACACCAATTCCCGCAATGATGATTCCGATAATAGCAATAATGCTTGCGATGAAGATTAATTTCAGGGTTGAAGTCTGTACCCAGCCTTTATTCACTGCACGGGTAAAACCTTCTGTCAGTCTTGTATAGGCTGTTCCTGATGTAAAAAGAGAAATCTTGGAGCTGATCAGCTCCGAAGTACGTGCCGGGTTAATTGCAGGAAGGAACAGCCCTGCCGCACTCAAAATAGCAATAATGCGAAGCGGATACATAAGATAATCCGGTAATGTTTTCTTTCTTACTGCTTTCATATCTGTTACCTCTCTGCACAATACGTGCAATCATTCTTTATAATCTTTCGAAACAGACCGGTCTTTAGCTTCTGTTCCTACGGCACTATCCTCTTAGATGCCGTGCATAAACCGTGATTATCTCATACCACGCGTTTTACTATATTATAATTTTTCGAAGTAAAAGAAAACACCGTAATTAATTTATGACAATTACCCGAATTATTGCACCATCATTGGACAGTTAATTAGAAATGGCAGACTGTAAGCAGCCTGCCAATGTCCTTTGTTAATTTTCCGCAGCATTGCTGCAAAGATACCGAGCAACATAAACTCCGCTGGCTGAAGCATGGGACAGGGA
>CAZRRN010000050.1:0-16839 GCA_964602475.1 uncultured Lachnospiraceae bacterium
ATATCAACCTGCTGATTTAGAACTGGAAACGGTTTAATCAGCAGACACTAATTAATTATCAATTGATTAGCAAAAACAAGTCATATAAAAACACCGCCCCAAAAAGAGCTTTTTCATCTCTTAGGGCGGTGTTTGTTTTAATCAGAATCAATTATCATCGACACTGTAATTCGGTGCCTCTTTGGTAATATGAATATCATGTGGATGACTTTCTTTCAGAGCCGCTGCCGACATTTTGATAAAACGTCCTGTCTCTTTCAGTGTCTCAATGTCTTTTGCTCCACAATACCCCATACCGGAGCGGAGTCCGCCCATCAGTTGGAAAATGGTGTCCTCAACGGTTCCCTTATAGGCAACACGTCCTTCTACGCCCTCCGGAACCAGCTTCTTTGCCTCCGACTGGAAATACCGATCCTTACTTCCGTTCTCCATCGCAGCGATAGAACCCATACCACGGTACACCTTGTATTTTCTTCCCTGATACAGTTCAAAAGTTCCCGGACTCTCATCGCAGCCGGCAAAAATACTTCCCATCATGCAGAGATTCGCTCCTGCAGCAATGGCTTTTGTAATGTCACCGGAGTATTTGATTCCGCCGTCGGCGATTATCGGAATACCATATTCCTTGGCAACCGCATACGAATCCATAATTGCAGTAATCTGTGGGACACCGATTCCAGCAACCACACGGGTGGTGCAGATGGAGCCGGGACCAATTCCGACCTTAACACAGTCAACACCGGCTTCAATCAGAGCTTTTGTGCCTTCCCCGGTTGCAATGTTCCCGGCAATCAGGGCAAGCTCCGGATAACTCCTGCGAATTTGTGCAATAACCCGAAGAACATTTGCCGAGTGTCCGTGCGCCGTATCAACAACAATTGCGTCAACCTTTGCCTTTACCAACGCTTCAACACGTTCCATTATATTCGCAGTAACTCCGACCCCTGCCGCACAAAGCAGACGTCCCTGGGCATCCTTTGCCGACAGCGGGTACTTGATCTGCTTTTCGATGTCCTTAATTGTAATCAGACCCTTCAGATTGCCTTTGGCATCAATAATCGGAAGCTTTTCCTTTCGTGCAGCGCCAAGAATCTTCTTGGCTTCCTCCAAGGTTACACCCTCTCTGGCAGTTACCAGACCTTCAGATGTCATAGATTCTTTGATTTTTTTCGTAAAATCGGTTTCAAATTTTAAATCTCGGTTCGTAATTATCCCGACCAGTTTCTTCCCTTCGGTAATCGGAACACCGGAAATCCGATATTTTGCCATTAAATCATTGGCGTCAGCCAGAGTGTGCTCCGGCGATAATGAAAAAGGATCAGTAATAACGCCGTTCTCGGAACGCTTTACCTTGTCAACCTCGTCAGCCTGTTCTTCAATTGACATGTTTTTATGGATCACGCCGATTCCACCCTGCCGTGCCATTGCAATTGCCATACGGTGTTCGGTTACCGTGTCCATTCCCGCGCTCATCAGTGGGATGTTCAGTTTGATTTTTTTGGTCAGCTGTGTAGTCAAGTCGATCATGTTCGGTGTTACCTCGGAATACGCCGGTACCAGTAGCACATCGTCAAAGGTAATACCTTCACCAATCATTTTTCCCATGGTTCATCCTCCGTTTATTATTTTTGAAAAAGCAAATAGGAAGCTCATCACTTCCTATTAGTTACCGTATCAATACTCAACCACTTTACGCGGTGATTTCTGCTTGGCGAAAGAAAGCATCTTTTCGCCGGGCTCAAACAGTATCTTTACCATATTATTCTTCATGTCTTTACCGACCATTACATAAATCTTTGCATCTTTCGCACCGGAAAGAAATTTCTTTTCATCCAGCTTCTGGTAGGTGTATCCGTCAAGCTCATGAGATCCGGTCGGCGCAATCACTTCAACACTCTCCATGTCAATCTTCAATATGTTCTTTCTCTTATTGCCACCCATAATCTTGTCAAAATCGAACTGACCGTCACAAAAGATGTATTCATACTCGACATTCAGCAACGGCATGAAATAAATGCTTGCCACTACAGCTACTGCACCAAGAAACATCACAATAGACTGACCAAATAAAAATCCTCCGACAAGTAAAAGACAATCGGCAGCAATAATCAGTACCTTCAGTGCTGTTGCCTTAGCATCCTTTTGCTTTTTGACTGCAGTTTCGGTATAAAGATCATTCATATCTGCTTCAATCCTCTCCTATGTGTTATATCCGTTGTTGACTGTATCTGACAAAATTATGTTGCTGATTATTATACTGATATAAAATCAAAAAGTAAAGCACTTTCAAAAAATTTTACTTCTTTTTTATAAACTATGGGTTGTAAATTAAATCTTTCCATATTATAATATTTACGATAACGATTAAGTAAGCAATATACCGGTGGTTTTGTTCCACCGCCGTGTAATCACAATACGCCATGAAAGGTAGGGAAAAACATGCAATTCGGTTATTTTGATGATGCTGCCAAAGAGTACGTCATAACAACTCCTGAAACTCCATATCCCTGGATTAACTATCTTGGTTCACAGGAGTTCTTCTCTCTGATTTCCAACACAGCGGGAGGCTACAGTTTCTTTAAGGATGCCAAGCTCCGCCGTATTACCCGGTTCCGGTACAATAATGTTCCGCTTGATCTAGGAGGCGGACGTTATTACTATCTGTATGATGACGGTGATTTCTGGTCTCCCGGTTATGCACCGGCGAAGAAGAAGCTTGATTCCTACGAATGCCGTCACGGTATGGGATATACCCGAATCAAAGGTTCCCGCGGCAGTATTGAGACCGAAGTAACCTTCTTTGTTCCGCTTAACTGCAATGCGGAAATTCACCGTGTAACCGTAAGCAACACCGGTTCGGCTAAAAAGTCCGTTAAGCTTTTCTCTTTTCTGGAATGGTGCCTCTGGAATGCTGCCGACGACAGTTCGAATTTCCAGCGGAACTTCAGTACCGGTGAGGTTGAAATTCAGGGCTCTGCGATTTACCATAAGACCGAATACAAGGAACGACGCGATCACTATGCGTTTTTTACGGTAAATGCTCCGATTTCCGGCTTTGATACTGCTCGTGACAGCTTTATCGGAGTCTACGGCGGTTTTGATGCTCCGAAAGCAGTCGTTGCCGGTGCTTCCGGAAATTCTGTTGCCAACGGATGGTCTCCGGTTGCTTCTCACTGCGTGGATATTACATTGAATCCCGGCGAAAGCAAAACTTTGATTTTCCTTCTCGGATATATCGAAAATGAACATGATAAAAAATGGGCATACCAGACCGGAACGCTCGAACCGGAAAACATTTCCGGAACTACCGACGAAAAAACGGTGGAAGCAATTACAAACGGTGCTCTTGTTCAGTCGTATTACGCCCCGAACGGGGAGAACATCATCGATAAGCAGAAAGCCCATGAGATGATGAATAAATTCTCTACCACCGAAGCGGTCGATGCTGCATTTGACGAACTGAACGCTTACTGGGACCAGCTTCTATCCAAATATACCTGCAGCACTCCCGAGAAGAAGACCGACCGTATGGTCAACATCTGGAACCAGTACCAGTGTATGGTCACCTTTAACCTGTCCCGCAGCGCTTCTTATTTTGAATCCGGAATCGGCCGTGGTATGGGGTTCCGCGATTCCAACCAGGATCTGCTCGGATTTGTTCACCAGATACCGGACCGCGCCAGAGAACGTATCATCGACCTTGCCTCCACTCAGCTGGAAGACGGCGGAGCCTATCATCAGTACCAGCCGCTCACCAAAAAGGGAAATGACGAAATCGGCGGAAATTTTAACGACGATCCGCTCTGGCTGGTGCTTGCCGTTACTACTTATATTAAGGAGACCGGCGATTACAGTATTTTGGATGTAATGACCCCGTTTGATAACCATATTGAGACCTCAGTTCCAATGGCCGATCATCTGAAGCGTGCTGTAGATCATGTCATTCATAATGTCGGACCTCATGGTCTTCCTTTGATCGGACGTGCCGATTGGAATGACTGTCTCAATCTGAACTGCTTTTCCACCGAATCAGGTGAATCCTTCCAGACCCTGACCGGAAAAGACGGCAAGGTTGCGGAATCCGTCATGATTGCCGGAATGTTTACCTATATTGGTGAAGAATATGCACTGCTGATGAAAAAGATTGGCCAAACCGCAGAATATGACCGTGTCATGAAAGAAGTTGAACACATGAGAGCTGTCATTATGCGTGACGGATATGACGGTGAATGGTTTCTGCGCGCATATGATGATTACAGCAAAAAGGTCGGAAGCAATGAATGTGAAGAAGGCAAGATTTTCATTGAATCGCAGGGCTTCTGCGTCCTTGGAAAATGTGGTCTTGAAGACGGCAAAGCACTAAAGGCGCTTGACTCCGTAGAAAAATACCTCGGTACACAATATGGTCTTGTACTGAATAATCCGGCATTTACGCATTATTATGTGGAATACGGTGAAATATCAACCTATCCGGGTGGTTATAAAGAAAATGCCGGTATTTTCTGTCACAACAATGCATGGATCATGATTGCAGAAGCCGTTATGGGACGTGGAGACAAAGCCTTTGACTACTACACGAGAATTGCTCCGGCCTATACTGAAGAATACTCTGAGATACACCGTCTTGAGCCGTACTGCTATGCGCAGATGGTTGCCGGAAAAGATGCAAAGCGCTTCGGTGAGGCAAAGAACTCCTGGCTGACCGGTACCGCCTCCTGGAATTTCGTAGCCATCTCACAGTATATTCTTGGAATCAAACCGGAATTTGACGGATTGATGATTGACCCCTCCATTCCGGCAGACTGGGACGGATATACAGTGAACCGTGTATTCCGCGGCGACACCTACAACATCCATGTATCCAATCCAGACCATGTATGCACCGGTGTTTCCTCACTTACCGCAGACGGCAGAGAGCTGTCATTGAATGCAGACGGAAAAGCAGTTCTTCCCCTCTTTGGTGACGGAAGAGCACATGAAATCAAGGTAATCATGGGCTGACCCCGAACAGTCTTTGTGTCAGACAGCTCGTAACCACAATATCTGCAGAATAAATTAATTCGCTTAGTGAAAATTTTTCTTACTTTATACCCCTTCAAAACAGCGGCACCGAAAGTATTCGGTGCCGCTGTTTTACCGCTTCTCCGGCTTATTTGCTTTCTTTTAACAAAAAGTTTATACTTTTCTTCTTTTTTTGTAGTTCGAATTATGATACACTACCTTTGCTGTATATCACATTGAATAAGTTATATTCGATTATGATTGCAGAATTATTTATCAAACCACGTGTCGCACTATTGATATTGAACTCATGTGATAAACTATCATATTTGAATTCTTTGTGATTCAGGAAAGTGACTCTATGGACCTCAGGAAAAGCCGTCTTGGCGATGACGCAGCAATCTATGCACCGCGCGATGAGCGGACAGAAAAACAAAAATGGCAGGATATGACCCGTTCGGAACGGTTCACTCATTTTAAGGAATACTATCTCGGTAAGACTCTGCTGATAATTGCGGCGCTTGCTCTGGTGATTTATTTTCTTTATTCAGTGTTCTCTCCGAAGCCGGCAACCGTTCTTTCGGTTGCGGTTACAGACTATACGTATCTGTCAGAGACCTTCAGTCAGATTTCCGAAGCCTTTACCGAATATCTTGAACTGGATCCGGAAACCGCAACGGTCAATCTTGACTGCACCTATCTTACCTCTGATTACTCTTCGGTGGAAAAGCTTTCTATTTACGTCTATACCGGAGAGCTTGACATCTTCATTGCTCCCGAAGATACCTTCAGAGAATATGCACAGCGCGGAACCATTTCCGGACTTTCTTCTCTACTTCCGAGTGACACCTTTCTCTCCTTAAGCGACCGGTTTTTAATGACAGAAATTGTTGAGACCGATGTGGATGATTCAATCATAAGCATTGGAGAAACCGACGCCTATGGAATTTATCTTGATTCTCTTTCGATTTTTGAGCCTTACTCGTATGAGGGAAGCAGACCGGTTATCGGCATCTTCACTACAGGAAAGAACAATGAAAATGCAGTTGATTTTATTAACTATCTGTTCGAGCATTACAGTGCTTCCGGCGAATGAACCTATATTAAACAAGTATTAAAAAAGGATTACCCTTCGGTAATCCTTTTGATTTATTTGGATTTGATATAACCCTTTGCGGTTAAAAGCTCCGCTGACAGCACCCCACCACCAGCTGCTCCTCGCAGCGTGTTGTGGGAAAGACCGACAAACTTATAATCAAACATGGTATCTTCACGCAGACGACCTGCGCAAACTGCCATTCCGTTCTCAGTGTCACGGTCAAGTGCCGACTGCGGACGGTTCTCCTCTTCAAAATAATGAATGAACTGCTTTGGAGCACTCGGAAGTTCAAGCTCCTGCGGAAGTCCTCTGAATTCTGCCCATGCCTTTATAATTTCTTCTTTACTCGGTTTATTCTCAAAATTGACAAATACCGCAGCGGTATGTCCGTTACTGACAGGAACACGGATACACTGTGTTGTAATCAACGGAGCCTCCGCCTTTACAATCACACCGTCAACAACCTTACCCCAGATACGCAGCGGTTCCTGCTCGCTTTTTTCTTCTTCTCCGCCGATGTACGGTATAACGTTGTCAATCATCTCAGGCCATTCCTTGAATGTCTTCCCTGCTCCGGAAATTGCTTGATAGGTTGTTGCAACCACCTGCTTGATTCCGTATTTACGAAGCGGGTGCAGCATCGGCGTATAGCTCTGAATCGAGCAGTTTGGTTTTACTGCAATAAATCCGCTCTTCGTACCGAGACGCCTACGCTGATGTTCAATTACCTCAAGATGCTCCGGATTCAGTTCCGGAACCACCATCGGTACATCCGGAGTCCAACGGTGAGCACTGTTATTGGAAACAACAGGCGTTTCGGCTTTTGCGTAAGCTTCTTCAATCGCACGGATTTCTTCCTTTGTCATATCAACCGCACTGAACACAAAATCAACCTCTTTTGCTACTGCCTCAACCTCATTCACATTCTTAACAATCATTTTCTTGACTGCTTCAGGCATCGGAGTTGTCATCTTCCAGCGGGCACCGACTGCTTCTTCATAAGTCTTCCCTGCACTTCTCGGACTTGCAGCCACCACCGCAAGCTGAAACCACGGATGATTCTCCAGTAAGGTTACAAATCTCTGTCCTACCATTCCGGTAGCACCTAAAACACCGACTCTAAGTTTATCCATTTCGTCCTCCCCATGCTCCGTGTCTTTCTGCGGCGCACATTTGTTTTTTCTATTGAAATATTACACCCGAAGATATAAAAAAACAAGAAGAAAAATAATTTTTGTTAAATATATACGAAAGTCCGCTTCTGACGGATAGGGTTCTGTCTAAATTGCTATTGCGGAAGCAGCGCCTCGAGCTCTTTGAGAGTCGTAATCTCATTGACCGAGGCTCTGAGACGTGCCGAATTTGGAATGCCGGCTGTATACCATGCCACATGTTTGCGCATTTCCTGAATTGCGGTATATTCACCCTTGTATGCACACAGACTGGAAGCATGTAAAAGAATCATTGCCCTGCGTTCCTGCCAACCGGGCGGTTCCTGGCTGCTGCCATCCCTCAGATATGCATTTATTTGTGCAAAGATCCATGGATTCCCACGCGCTGCACGTCCCACCATAATCAGATCACAGTGCGTTTCATCAAGCATCCTTGCTGCTTCCTTCGGACCTGTAATATCCCCGTTTCCGATGACCGGAACAGAAAGCTTTTCTTTAACCTGACGGATCACATCCCAGTCAGCCTGCCCGCTGTAATACTGTTCCCGGGTTCTTCCGTGTACTGCTACGGCTGCCGCACCGGATTCCTGTGCAATATATGCCGCTTCCGGTGCCGAACACTCACCGTTTCGAAAGCCCTTTCGTAATTTCACTGTAACAGGTTTTCTGATTGCACCGGCAACTGCAGAAACAATTTCACCGATTCTCTTCGGATTCTTCATCAGGGCAGAGCCTTCTCCGTTATTCACAATCTTCGGAACCGGACACCCCATATTGATATCAAGAATGTCAAATGGTCGTTCTTCAATTCGCTTTGCCATTTCACTCATGATATAAGGATCTTCACCAAACAGCTGCAGCGCAACCGGATGTTCCTGTTCTCCGATATATAAAAGCTGTTCGGTGTTTTTGCTGTTATAATAAAGTCCCTTTGCACTGACCATTTCAGTATACAGCAAAGCTGCACCCTGTTCCCGGCAAAGCTCACGAAACGGTGGGTCTGTCACTCCTGCCATTGGTCCTAGCGCACAGCTTCCGTTAATCTCAATCGTTCCTATCTTTAACATTAGTTTCCTCGTTTCGGAGCAGTTTCATTATTCTTTGTTTTTATGGTAAATCAGCCGCAGTCCTTTCAATGTAAGCTCAGGATCATAGGTATCAATCAATTTGATTTCCTTAGAAAGCATCTGCCCGAGTCCTCCGGTTGCAACCACCTTCATCTGTTCAAGCCCGGCTTCCTCTCGTACCTTCCTTATAATGTATTCCGTCTGCCCGATATATCCGTATACCAATCCTGCCTGCATGCTGGTAATCGTATCCTTTGCCAGAATCGAATCCGGCTTTTCTATTTCTATCTCCGGAAGCCGTGCTGTCTCATTCCAGAGCGCATTTGCACAAATCAAAATCCCGGGTGCCGTAATCCCTGCAACAAAACACCCCTGTTCGGATATAAGATCATAGGTGGTTGCGGTTCCGAAGTCAATCACAAGAACCGGTCCTCCATACTGCGCGTAAGCTGCAACCGCATCCACGATTCGGTCAGCTCCGATTTCTTTGGGATTGGCAACCGAAACACGGATTCCCGTTCTGGTTCCTGTCCCAACCAGTATCGGAGTACGGTGAAGATACCTTCGGATTCCTTCGTTCAGCTGTCGCATAATGGTCGGAACCACTGAAGAAATAATAACATCTTCGATTTTGTCTGGCGTGATTTTCTTCACCGACAGAAGATTTATAAGCATCAGCCCATATTCATCTGCAGTACGCTGAATCTTTGTTGTCATTGTGAATTGTGCCCGGAGTTCTTCGCCGTTAAATATGCCAAAGGTCAGATTGGTATTTCCTACGTCTACAGCCAGCAGCATTCTGTTCTCCTTTCACTCAGTCATCCGATTTCGCATGGAGCAGGATGTTATGATACAGTTCCACAGAACGCAGAAGCTCACCCTTCATTGTTTGCATCTGTTTGATTTTCAGCCCGCTTCCGATCTCATCAAAGCTTAGGTCTCCCGGTTCTGCTTCCACGCGGATAATCAGATTGCCGTCCGGTTTGAATTCGAGCGTCAGTATACCTCCGATTTCCTCCGTATAAGTTACGCAGAGAACCTTCAGTTCCTTTTTTACTTCCTCCGGAAGCCCATTGTATTCTGGGTTCAGATAATATTTCTTCTTATATGCGCTGCTTCCGCACAGAACAGTATTTTCGCTCATTTCTGCCTTCTTTCTGCCTGCTACGGCATCTATAAATAAGGTGATGAATCGGTTATAAACAAAAATACAGGGCGGTCTGTCTCCAAACCGTCCTGTAATGTCTTACGGTTATTCAGTTATTTTACTTCAATTCCACCTAAAATACAAGAGCCGTTAATGATGACCGTAGGTGTCAACTCGTTCGCACCCGCCGGCGTCCTGGTGTTATTCTCTATGCCGCCAAGAACCGGGGTTCCGTTCACCACTGTTCTGACGTAGTTCGGCATCAGGATATCCACGCCGCCGAGAACACTCTTTACTTCGACAGTTACCTGTCCGCTGATGATTGCATTTCTCAGATCCAGTTCCACTGCACCGAGGCAGGCCGACAGCATTGCGCCGCGGAATACCTCTCCGTCATAACGAATTTCTCTGGAAGAAAGCACGGCAGTACATACACAGGTTCCCCTGTTCTTATCAGCTCCGCTATATGCACTGCCTCGATTAAAATTTGCATTGTTACCGTTATTTCCGTCGCTGTTGCTCATATTAACATCATTGGTATCATAGGTGTTCGTATTCGGATTATAGGTATAGGCTGTCTGGTTTGCATTGTTCTGTCCCGCAGCAAAACCTGCTCCGCCATTTGCACCTGCGGTTCCGCCCTGTCCTCCCTGTCCTCCGGCAAATCCGCCTCTTCCCGGCTGTCCCGGCTGTCCCTGTCCGTTATTGTATTGATTCTGGTTTCCATTGTTCTGATACCGGTTTGTGCCACAGAACTCATCCATTTTCTTACGAAACGGCTCTCCGATAATCAGATTCAGTCCGATAATTACAAGAATCACGGCGATCAGTGTCGGTGCAAACATACCCCAGCTGATCCAGTCCTGTGCACAGCACAGAAGCAGGATACCGATTCCGAGTCCAATGATAAACGGGGTTCGGTTTCCATTGGCATTCACAATACCGACAAGGCAGGGGACAATGATAAATACGGTCCACCAGCCATCAAAAAACAGGCTGAACGGAACGATCCCGACTGCTCTTCCAACAATAAACAGACCAATCAGTATAAGAATTGCGCCCGTAATAATTGCTGTATTATTTCTCTTCATATTAATCTCCATTTCTGCGCGGCTTTTTGCGCATAACAGACTTTGTGTCAAGCACCGCGCAGGCACAAATCTGCGTGTAAAAGGTTCGTCTTTTACACTAATCTCCATTCCGAAGCGTTATCGCAAAACACATCTTCCGTTAACCATTCCGGTTACCGTTATACAGCCCGCTGTTGCCGGTGACGCTTCGGTGCCTTCGCAGTCTGCTGTTTTTTGCAATGCTTTGTGTTTCAATCTACCCATATGATAACCGCACAATGCCCGAAATGCAAGTTAGAATAAGATTAGAAAAGGCTGAGCAAATCTCAGCCTTTTCTTAAGAAAATATTATTAATTTTACAAAGCTTAAAGGTTCTCTGTCTGGTTGCCAAGCGTTGCGACCATAACCGCTTTTATTGTATGCATCCTGTTCTCCGCTTCATCAAATATCACTTCTGCGTGTTTTTCAAAGGTTTCTTCGGTTACTTCCTTTCCTTTAATTGCAGGCAGACAGTGCAGCAGGATTGTGGAAGCTTTCCCTGTCTTCTTCATCAGCGCTTCATTCACCTGATAGGGCTGTAAAAGCGCAATCCTCTCTGCCGCCTTCTCTTCCTCTCCCATAGAATACCACACATCGGTATACAGCGCATCTGCATCCTTTACTGCATTCAAATCCTCCGAAATCTCTATGACAGAACCGGAAGCCTTAGCATATTCTTTACAGATATCAAGAAGCTCCCTGGAAGGCCAGAGGCTCTTCGGCGCAAGAATTGTAAAATTAATTCCCATCTTCGAGCATCCAATCATCAGGCTGTTCGCCATATTAAAACGTCCGTCTCCCACAAAGACAAGCTTCAGACCCTTCAGCTTACCGAATTGTTCTTTTAAGGTAAGAAAATCCGCAAGAATCTGCGTCGGATGATATTCGTCTGTCAGCCCGTTCCAAACCGGAATCCCGCTGTATTTTGCAAGCTTTTCTACCGTCTCCTGCTTAAAGCCACGGAATTCAATTCCGTCAAACATCCTTCCGAGAACCCTCGCTGTATCCTCAACGCTTTCTTTATGACCAAGCTGTATTTCGTTGTTGCTCAGGTATTCCGGATGTCCTCCCTCATCGACACAGCCGATGGTAAAGGAACAACGCGTCCGAGTCGAAGGCTTTTCAAAAATAAGTGCAACATTTTTACCTTTCAGGCTGGTTCCGGTGATTCCCTGCTTTTTCTTTGTTTTCAGCTCCACCGCCAGATCCAGCAGATACATGATTTCTTCGGGTGTAAAATCCTTTAGGGTCAGAAATGACCGTCCTTTTAAGCTGATCTTCATGATTCCGCCTCCATCTAATTATTATACATATTCACGTAATATAATGCATATATATTCATTAAAAGTGTATTAATATACGACTAATTATATACAATGTACGCCGCTTTGTCAACTTCTATTTTTAGGAACCATTTCTTTATATAGAGAATCCCGTTGTACTGGCAGCTTTTGCTCTTCTGCTTATTCCACAGGTATTTATAAGGTTCCATATATTAAATATCTATAAATCCCTTGCATCCATAGATTGAACGAATTATAATACCGTTACTGTAACAAACCTGTCAATCTGATATTTTTACAGTATGAAATGGAGGAACAATGTCAAAATTCAGTGTTAAAAAGCCTATTACGGTGTTTGTCGCCGTTCTCTTGATTCTTATTTTAGGAGTTGTGTCTTTTACCAAAATGCAGACCGACCTGCTACCGAAGCTCGATCTGCCCTATGCCGTTGTCATGACCACCTATATCGGTGCCAGTCCCGAGGAGGTTGAGTCTGTAGTAACCCGCCCGGTGGAACAGTCCATGGCAACCATCAGCAACATTAAAAATATCAGCTCCGTATCACAGGAAAATGTATCCCTTGTTATTCTTGAATTCAACACCGGTACCGATATGGGAGAAATCAGTCTGGATCTCAGGGAAAGCCTTGACCTTCTGGAAGCCGCATGGAACAGCGACATGATTGGTACTCCCATGATTATCAAGATCAACCCCGATATGCTTCCGGTCATGGTAGCCGCCGTCAATGTAGACGGTATGAACAACACCGAGGTCACCGCTTATCTTGAAAATGAACTGCTCGCCCGAATAGAAAGTATTGAAGGTGTTGCAAGTGTCACAGTCAGCGGCGAAGTCAAACAACAAATCAATGTTGTTCTGAGTGACGAAAAGCTGACCGCTGTCGGTCAGAAATTAAGCGATAAGATATCCGAACAGTTTTCCGATGCCTCAGCACAGCTGCTAAGTGCACAGAATCAGCTGAAGGACGGTCGTACGGATCTGGAAGCCCAGAAGGAACAACTTACCTCCGGCTTTCATACTGCAGAAGAGGAGCTGACTGCCGCCAAAGAAGCTCTGGATGTAAAAGAAAACGAACTTCTGACAAATAAAGCAACACTGACAGAGCAGAAGGAAGAGCTTCTGTTAACAAAAAACTCTGTCAATGATGCATTGAAGACCCTCAGTGAAACTGAGGCGCAGCTGCTTTTACTTGAAAAACAGTCTGATGAGACAAAGGCACAGCTTGATACAGCAAAACAGGAGCTTTACAGCGCAGAAGCCGAGCTGGCTGCTTCCAGAACCGAGCTGGAACAAGGAATAGAAGATATTAAAAATAATTCTCAACTGGATGAGGACGGGAAGGAGACCGCTCTGGTTCCCCTGCAGGAAGCGCTGAAGCAGCTTGCTGAACGTGAGACACAGCTTGCCGATTCCAAGCTGTTATATGCAGCTCAGGAAGAGAGTTATCTTTCCGCAAAAGCTGCAACAGAAGCTGCAAGGGCAGAGTTTGATGCCTCCAAAGAGGAGCTGACTGCCAACCGTACCGAGATCAATAGCGGGCTGGCTGCTCTGAATACCTCTCTACTTGCTATAGAAGAAGGAACCGCCTTGATTGAAGACTCAAGGACTTCTTTGGCTGAAAAGGAAAGTGAGCTGAACGACCAGAAAACGGCAGCGACCTCCGGACTCTCCGAAGCAGAAACCGAGTTAATAAAAGGAGAGGAAGAGCTTGCTGTACAGACCTCAGCACTTGAGGCCGCACAAGCTGCCGCACTGCAGGCTGCAGACCTTGGAAGCGTTCTTACATCAGAGCTGATTTCCGGACTTCTAGCAGCTCAGAATTTCTCCATGCCAGCCGGCTACATCACAGAAGACGGCTTTGACTATCTGATTCGCGTCGGTGATGATATCTCTGATCTGACTGAGCTGCAGAAGCTGGTACTTTTTGACCCCGGTCTGGAAGGTGTCAGCCCCATCTGTCTGTCGGATGTCGCAGATGTCTTTCTGACGGATAATTCTCTTGAAACCTATGCAAAGGTTAACGGAAATGATGGTCTTCTTCTCTCTATGGAGAAACAGACCTCTTATTCTACTGCTGAGGTATCGGATTCCATCCACGAACGCTTCGAGGAAATATCTGCTGAGGATTCCGACTTCCATGTAGCATATCTGATGGATCAGGGTGTTTACATCGATATGGTCATCCAGTCGGTACTTCAGAACCTCGGAGCCGGTGCAATTCTTGCCATACTCATTCTTTTCTTCTTCTTAAAGGATCTCCGTCCCACAGCAATCATTGCCACTTCGATTCCGGTCAGTGTCATCTTTGCCGTGGTACTGATGTATTTCTCCGGCGTTACACTAAATATTATTTCCTTGTCCGGTCTGGCCGTCGGGGTCGGTATGCTGGTGGATAATTCCATAGTTGTTATTGAAAATATCTACCGTCTTAGGAGCAAGGGTTATAACCGGGTGCAATCCGCAGTGATTGGTGCCGGTCAGGTCGGCGGAGCAATCACTGCCTCTACGCTGACCACCGTCTGCGTATTTCTTCCGATTGTCTTTGTAGAGGGATTGACCCGACAGCTGTTCGTAGATATGGCACTCACCATCGCCTATTCTCTGCTCGCAAGTCTGATTGTCGCACTGACACTTGTCCCGGCAATGGCCTCCGGTATGCTGCTTAAGGTGAAGCCCACCCGACAGCCTCTGCTTGACCGCTTCCGCAGCTTCTATGAAAAGGCTCTGAACTGGTCCCTTGGACACCGTGCCATTACTCTTTTGATTGTTGTTGTGCTTCTCGTCGGAAGCATTTTCGCCGCACTTACCCGCGGTACCGCATATCTTCCGGACATGGACAGTCCACAGATTTCAGTATCCATGACAATACCAAAGGATGCAACAACGGAAGAAACCTATGCCTATATTGATGAAGCAACCTCTCGGATGCTGACCATAGAAGAAATTGATACGGTCGGAGCCATGGTCGGCGGCAGTACCATGAGTACCCTAAGCGGCGGTTCTTCTGTCTCGATTTACATTATATTGAAAGATGACCGTTCGGCAAGCAGCTTTGAAATCGCTTCTCAGATTAACGAGCTTTGCGCCGACCTGCCATGTGAGATCAGCGCCTCCGGGTCCTCCATAGATATGAGTTCTCTCGGCGGCAGCGGAATCTCCATTCAGGTTCGTGGAAATGATCTTCAGACATTACAGACTCTTTCTGCTCAAGTTGCCGATATTGTCGCATCGGTGGAGGGGACTGCATCTGTTTCTGACGGAGTAACGGATCCTGCTCCGGAATATGCAATTACAGTTGATAAAGAAAAGGCCGTTGTTGCGGGCTTAACCGTAGCACAGGTCTATGCTGCCATTGCGAAGGAGCTTTCCTCTTCCTCTTCTGCAACCTCCGTTACCTTTGACGGAACCGAATACCCTGTTTATGTCATCTCCCCATCAGATTCCGACGACATCACCCTCACTAACCTCTTAAATTACGAGTTTACAGTTACCGGTCGAGATCAAAGCGAGTCTACCGTCCTGCTTTCCGACATTGCAGAAATCACCGAGCAGACCGGATTGTCAAGCATCAGCCGAAGCTCACAGCAGCGATACCTAACCGTCTCCGCTTCAATCGCTGATGGTTATAACATCGGTCTTGTAAGCAGCGATGTAGAAAAAGCGCTGAAAGACTTTGAACTGCCGGATGGTTATACGCTGGTATCCTCCGGTGAAAATGATACAATTAACGATGCAATTGTGGAACTCATCAAAATGCTTCTGCTTGCCGTGGTATTCATCTACCTGATAATGGTTGCACAATTCCAGTCTCTGCTGTCACCGTTCATCGTCATGTTTACAATCCCACTTGCATTTACCGGTGGTTTTCTCGCACTGTTCCTGACCGGAAATGAAATCAGTGTCATTGCCATGATTGGCTTTGTCATGCTGACCGGCATTATCGTCAATAACGGGATTGTCCTGGTGGACTACATCAACCGCCTTCGTCTCGAAGGAAAAGAAAAGCACGAAGCATTGATTGAAGCCGGGCTCACACGTCTGCGCCCGATTCTGATGACTGCTCTGACAACGATTCTCGGACTTTCCACCATGGCCATTGGCTTTGGTATGGGAGCAGACTTAATCCAGCCGGTTGCTATTGTTACAATCGGCGGACTGATTTACGCAACCTTCACAACACTGTTCGTTGTTCCCGTAATGTATGACCTGCTTCATAAAAAGGAAATGAAAAAGGTCTCCGAAGAAGACCTGAATGCAACAGAATCGGATGGTTTCTGTGAATAGAGCTAAATAATAAAACGAGCTGAAGCACCGGCTGAATATATTCAGCTGTGGTTCAGCTCTTTTATTTTACAACAACCATCAATATAATGCTGTGGTTCAGAACAGAATTCCTTTCATACACTGTGACGGTTCATTGCGATCGAAATCCCAGGTATGAAAAGCGTCGCCTCCGCAGAACCGGTAATGCCTGCATTTTTTACATTTCTCACAGGTTCGTGTATTCCCACGGTAAATCTGAAATCCATTCTTCCATACCGTTGCAAAATCATCCCGCCGGATATTACCCTGCAGAAGCTCCGGACGACGTTCAATATCAAGGCATGCAGTTATATCGCCGTTATATAAGACACCCGCCGTATAAATTCCCGCGTTGCAGAGAAAATACCATTTACGTACCTCTAGCTCCCACTCATCACCAAGGTAATGTGCACAGCCGTAAGTAACAGGCAGGTGGTTTTGCGCCCGCTTTTCTCTGATAAAACGAAACATTTCACGCAGCTCTTCGTCGGACAGTAGCAGTTCCGGCTGATCCTTCGCGCGTCCGATCGGATCAATATTGATGATTCGCCAGGAATCGATTCCCTGTTCAGTAAAATACTCGTACAGCTCCGGCAGCTCCTTTAGATTCTTTTTGTGAACCACTGTTGTTACCTGA
>CAZRRN010000050.1:16849-20406 GCA_964602475.1 uncultured Lachnospiraceae bacterium
ATAGCACGGATTCCATTCATGGATTCATCAAAACCGCCGACCCGTCTTCGGAACCACTCATGAGTCTCCTTTAGTCCATCAATGCTGACTGAAACCGTCTTCATCTTAGCCTGTGCAAGCTTTTCTGCCGTTTCCCCGGTAATCAGTGTCGCATTCGTCGTCATGCCCCATTGATATCCGCATTTCACTGCATAGTTCATGATATCAAAAAAACCGGGACGCAGCAGCGGTTCTCCTCCGGTTACGCAAAGCATCATATCCTCAGGCGGAAACTTATCTGCTGTAGCTTTTAAGAAATCACAAACTTCCGAATCTGTCAGTGCATTTTCCTCAACAATATCTCCACAGCTGCTTCCGCAATGACGACAGTGTTCGTTGCATAGAATTGTCATCTCAATAAACAAAGAACGCAGCTTTGGCTGCTTCCATAATTGCTTACGGTAAGCAGCCAGCTGCTTCATTTGTTTTACCTTCAGTTTGTTCTTAGCTTCCATCTTCCTCCGATTACAGCTGCTGACCCTTTTCTTCATGACGGCAGATTGAAATGTTCAGATTACCGTTACGGCAGCGTAGTTCATCGATGAATTCCTTCTCATTGGTATCGGCATTCATCTGAACCTGATAGCTCAGTTCATACATCGACCCAAGATTGGTAGTTTTCACACGTTGCAGTTCATATGACTTCGTGTATTTCTTCAGCAAATCATTAAAAACTTCAGAATAATTCATATCTTCCGGAATCAGAATCTTCAGATCCTTAGAACTGTCACGGAAAAAGCTCGAGCAGATCAGTCCGAAAATAATAAATGCTGCACAAAGAATTAGGGTAAAAATCGCTGCAAATCCGATGTAACCCATTCCGTTTGCAAGTCCAACTGCAGCTCCCAGAAAGACAAAGGTGATATCCTTTGCATCTCCCGGTACACTACGAAAACGAATTAAAGCAAAAATACCTGCAATGGAAAAGGCTCTTGCGACATTGCTTCCGACCATAAGAATCACCGCCGTTACAATTGCCGGCAGAATAATCATGGTCAAGGTAAAGTGTTCCGAGCACCCTTTTTTCTTCATAACAATAATATACGTAACGGCAATTATGACACCCATAATCAAAGATGCCAGCACACACATTAACGATGCTCCAACGTATACTGTCCCATCGGTTGTTGTAGATCCGATAATTGATTCGAACATATCAATACCTCCTGCTTTTTCTCATGTAAATTCAGCTTTTCTTTCATTGTTCTGCTGTATTCGGTTCCGTATTTCGAAAAGGTATTCGGAAATACTTTATATTCCGTCAGCAGCTCCGTCAGCCACACCGGTATTGCTGCATCTGCTTTGATTTCCATGATCCATATTCCTTCAGGGAGGAGCAAATCGCCATAATCACCATAGTGGAGACCCAGATCATATCGTCTGGTTTTTATGTTCCGGTCAAAGGTCATCCGAAGATTTGAATCGGTCTTTGAAAACATCGCACTGCGCTCATAGCTTAGATACAGCGCCGGCTGAATGTTACGATAGCAGTTTACAAAATAGGTCAGTTCTTTCATTACCTGAGTATTCATAAACTCCGGAAGCTCTGTCGTTCCATCAGCGTTTGTAAAGGTTTTATTATCTATAAAGCGGTAGGCATCCTGCAGAATAATCTTTGTTCTGCGTTTATTAACGATTCCATCGTACTTTTTCTTGACCTCAAGAAATACTGTGTCCTCCGGTTTTCTGGTTCCGTAGCTGCGCAGCCGAAGCTTTTCTTTGTATACCGGCTTGTCAAGAGAACGGCGGATCAGCTCATTATCCGGAGTATCATAATAAATATTGCTGATTAGATAACAATCATCACCCTTGCTGTAGGCATCGGCCTCCATATATGGTTTCAATCGCTCACGAAACTCATGGCAAAGCTTATCGTTCAGCTGATATTTAATTTCTGTTCTGTTAAAGACTTCGATTGCCATAGGTTCTACCAACCTCTCGCTGATTTATGCTTTTATCATACTTCTGTGATTTGTTCGATTTATGTATAAAATGTGTAAAATATGTGAAAAGGAATCATATACTTATCTTCTTTCCTTTTCATATATTTCACATTACATTCTTTTTTGTAATTCTGTTCTCAGATCCTCATATCCCGGTTTTCCGAGCAGCGCAAACATATTCTTCTTATAGCTTTCCACACCCGGCTGATTAAACGGATTCACTCCGAGCAGATAGCCGCTGACACCGCAGGCAAACTCGAAGAAATAAAACAGTTCTCCAAGATCAAATTCCTTCCGTTCCGGAAGGAATACCTGCAGATTCGGAACATTACCGTCAGTATGTGCAAGGATTGTGCCCTTGGTTGCGCTCTTATTGACAAAATCTACGGTCTTGCCTGCCAGATAATTCAGACCGTCAAGATCAACCTCTTCCTTGGTCATAACAAATTCATAAGGGGATTTTTCAAGCTGAAGAACCGTCTCAAAAATGATACGCTGTCCGTCCTGAATGTACTGTCCCATAGAATGAAGATCGGTAGTAAGGTCAACCGATGCCGGAAGAATCCCTTTCTGGTCTTTCCCCTCGCTCTCACCGTACAGCTGCTTCCACCATTCGGATACAAAATGCAGACACGGTTCGTAATTTGCAAGAATCTCTACATTCTTTCCTTTACGAAGTAAAATGTTACGAACTGCCGCATACTGCATGGAATCGTTCTCTTCATATGCATTACCGAGACACTTTTCTCTCATGCTTGCTGCACCTTCCATCAGTTTTGTGATGTCAGCGCCGCTGACAGCAATCGGAAGCAGACCGACAGCAGTCAGAACCGAATAACGTCCTCCGACATCATCCGGAACAACAAAGGTCTCATAGCCCTCTTCATCCGCAACCTTTTTTAAGGCTCCGCGGGCTTTATCAGTGGTTGCATAAATACGCTTTGCAGCTTCTGCTTTACCGTATTTGTCAATCAGCTTCTGCTTGAATATACGGAACGCAATTGCCGGTTCCGTCGTAGTTCCGGACTTGCTGATGATGTTGACCGAAAAATCACGGTCACCGATGATATCCATCAGTTCTGCCAGGTAAATGCTGCTGATACTGTTGCCGGCAAAGAAAATCTCCGGAGTTTTTTTATCGGCTTTCTTGTTGTAGAAGCTGTGTGCAAGGAAGGAAATTGCTGCTTTTGCTCCCAGATAGGAGCCGCCGATACCGATTACAACCAGTACCTCGGAATCCGACTGAATCTTTGCTGCCGCTTTTTTGATTCTTGAGAATTCTTCCTTATCATAATTAACCGGGAGATCAAGCCAGCCAAGGTAGTCATTCCCCGCTCCTGAACGTTCAATGAGGCATTTCTTTGCCGCCTCGGTCTGTGCCTTCATCAAGCTTATTTCTGTCTTACTGACAAAGCATTCTGCCGCAGATACATCAAATTTCATAATCGTCCTCCAATATTCATGTTTGAAGTATCGGCCGCCCGCCAATACTTCAAACTGTTCTCTTTTCTTTTCAAAATACAACAATTTATTATAACAGAAAGAGTGGTTGGTTTCAAGCGTTTTCAGCGCAGC
>CAZRRN010000051.1:0-19885 GCA_964602475.1 uncultured Lachnospiraceae bacterium
GTTGGCGGAAAGGATAGATAATGAAGAAACATAATTGTACGTTTTTGGTTGTGACGGTGTTTCTGTTTCTGACTGCCTGCTCCATGCAGAAGCCGGCGGTTGATCTTGGAACACTTCCGGAAAATTCCGATGAAGAAGCGGATGAACTGCTTCTGACCATGTTTCCGGAGCGGACAGGTACACCGGGTGCTGCATTAACAGAAGCGGCGGCAGCACAGCTTCAGCTGGAACGGGAGGCATATATTACCGAAGCAGCAAAAAGAGACCGGGAAAAAGCCAAGCTGACAGAAGCAGCAGAGAAGGATCGGACAGCCCGCCTGACGGAAGCGGCAGAGAAAGAAGCCCGCGAGAAAGAAGAGCGGGAAAAGGCAGAACAGGAAAAGGCAGAACAAGAACAAAGAGAGAAAGAAGAACGGGAGAAAGCAGAAAAGGAAGCCGCCGGAATTGTTGAAGGTCCGCTTGGAATTCTAATGGGAAGCTTTACAACCGGCTTTTCCGGTTCAAGCTCAGGAAGAGTGCATAATATACAGCATGCTGCTGCAATGATTAACGGCACAAAGCTTGCGGCAGGAGAAGCCTTTTCTACATCAGCAGCGATTAGCCCGATTACTGAGGACAACGGATACCGAACCGCAGGAGCTTATCAGGATGGCAAGGTGATTGACAGTGTCGGCGGCGGAGTATGCCAGATTTCTTCTACCCTGTATAATGCAGTGATTGCATCGGAGCTTGAAGTGACGGAACGTGCAGAGCATTCTATGACCGTGAGTTATGTAGATGTTTCACGGGATGCGGCAATTGCAGGCGATTATAAGGACTTCTGTTTTGTTAATAATACTGACAGCACCATCTATATTGAAGGCTGGGCGACCGACTCGGAAGTGACATTTCAAATCTGGGGAGCGGATACCAAAAAGAAAAATGGCAGAACAATTGAATTTGAGACCGTAATACTGGAAGAATACAGTCCGGGAGAACCTGTTCTGTCGGCAGATGACAGTCAGCCTGTGAGCTATTATTATGAGACGCAGTCTGCACATACCGGCTATAAGGCGGAACTGTATAAGGTTATTTATCAGGATGGAGCGGAGGTTGACAGGATACGTCTGAATACAAGTGTATATGAAGCATCTCCCGCATATGCGGTTGTTGGTACGCAATAGTAAAATATTGCGTACTTTTTCTTGCAACCGTGGCACGAATCGGTTATAATAGCGGATAATCACTAGAACAGTAAATCAGATTCCGGGAGTAACATGACTGAAGAAAAGCAACAATTTTATCCGGACGGCTGCTTTGTCGTCATGACAGGATCTGCAGGAGCGCTTACTGCACTGAATTATGCAGAGAGATATCGTCAGGAGCTTTCAGAACGTTTTCCGGATTTCTTTCTCCGAAAGGAACGGAAGCTTAGAAAGGAACAGGAACAGCTTGCTGCTTGCGCCGATTCTTCGGATTCCGGTGTAATGGCATGGGAGACTTTTTTGAACCGTGGAGTTTTTGAGACACTCTGGATTCTGGCGGAACGGCTGGGATGTGGTCTGGAGGTCGATTTGTATGCAATTCCGATCAGTCAGTTCACCATAGAGCTTTGTGAGTTATATAATCTGAACCCCTATACCGAAGCTGCAGGGGAGGGAAAGCTGGTTATTACAAAAAAACCGGAGCAGCTTATTTTCAAAGAAGGCTGTGGAGGAACAGTAATCGGTCGGCTTACCTTGGGCAGAGACAGGGTTGTTAAGAATGGGGAAGAGCTTCGTTATCTTACACCAAACGGAAAATAAAACAGCATTAATTGATCAGGAGGGTTACCATGAAGGATAAGATTTTGAAGGCGATTGAAAAGGATGCAAAACTGACTGCGAAGGATCTTGCCGCCATGCTTGGCGCCGATGAGGCAGCAGTCGCCGCCGCGATCCGCGAGATGGAGGCGGATTCAATCATCTGTGGCTACCCTGCTTTGATTAATTGGGATAAGACAGATCAGGAGAAGGTTACTGCCCTGATCGAAGTAAAGGTAACTCCGCAGAGGGGACAGGGATTTGACAAGATAGCCGAACACATCTATCAGTATGATGAAGTGGAAGCGGTTTACCTGATGTCGGGCGGATTTGACCTTACGGTATTGATTCGCGGGAAAAGCATGCGCGAAGTAGCAGCTTTTGTTTCTGACCATCTGGCACCGATGGAAGCAGTTTTAAGTACTGCGACACATTTCGTACTGAAGAAATACAAAGAGCACGGAATTCCGCTGGTCGGAGAGGTGCAGGAGGAAAGGATGTTGATTACACCGTGAAAGATCCATTAAGTAAAAAGGTAGTTCAGATACAGCCTTCGGGCATTCGGAAGTTTTTCGATATTGTAACCGAGATGAAGGATGCAATTTCCCTTGGTGTCGGTGAACCTGATTTTGATACTCCCTGGCATATCAGGGAAGAAGGAATCTATACTCTGGAAAAGGGAAAGACGGTTTATACCTCGAATTCGGGACTGAAAGAGCTTCGTGAGGAAATTGGCCGTTATCTTGACCGCAGATTTCGGCTGCAGTATCATCCCTATCATGAGATGGTTGTTACTGTCGGCGGCAGTGAAGCGATTGATATTGCACTTCGCGCCATGCTGGATCCCGGAGATGAGGTTCTGATTCCACAGCCCTGCTATGTATCCTACCTGCCCTGTGTGACTCTGGCAGACGGAGTACCGGTTGTTATTAACCTGAAGGAAGAGAACCGGTTTCGGTTGACTCCGGAGGAGCTGCTTGCAGCAATCACAGAAAAGACCAAGATTCTGATTCTTGCATTTCCCAGCAATCCGACCGGTGCAATCATGGAACGTGAGGATCTTGAAAAAATAGCAAAGATTATTATTGAAAAAGACATTTTCGTTATTTCGGACGAAATCTATTCGGAGCTTACATATGGAAGTCAGCATGTGTCGATTGCTGAGCTGCCGGGAATGAAAGAACGTACAATTCTGATCAACGGGTTTTCCAAGTCGTATGCGATGACCGGATGGAGGCTTGGATATGCGTGTGGACCCGAAGAAATCATTTCACAGATGACTAAAATTCACCAGTTCGCAATTATGTGTGCTCCGACGACCAGCCAGTACGCTGCGATTGAAGCGCTTCGTAACGGAGATGCGGATGTGGAACGTATGAGGGAATCCTATGACAACCGGAGAAGGTTTGTTGTAGCGGCACTTCGGGAGATGGGACTGCCCTGCTTTGAACCGCTTGGAGCATTCTATGTGTTCCCGTGTATTCAGAAATTCGGACTGACTTCGGACGAATTTGCGACCAGACTGCTGCAGGAGGAAAAGCTTGCGGTTGTTCCGGGGACGGCCTTCGGCGAATGTGGGGAGGGCTTCCTGCGAGTATCCTATGCGTATTCAATCGAAAAGCTGAAGATTGCACTGGAACGAATGAAGCATTTTACAGAACGGCTGGAGACAGAAGCAGAGAGATAATTTACGAGCAAAAGCACTTGCCATATGGATGGTTTGTGTGGTACAATTCATTAATATAATAGTATACTAAATTGATTACGGTAATCATTTTATGATTTACCCCGGAGGAGCTTTATGCCGGCAACGATAAACGCGGACTATATTAATCCGTTCTTAATTGCATCTGCCAGTGTCCTGAAGGATATGTGCTTTGTGGACGCAAAGGTTGGAAAACCATACACAAAATCAACTGCATTTACCGATGACAAGTTTTTGATTATGGTTGGAATCACCGGAGCGATGGCGGGGCAGGTAATACTTTGTTTTCCGAACAATGTTGCACTGGATATTGCGTCGAAGATGTGCATGATGCAGCTTGACGAGCTGAATGAACTCGCGAAGAGCGCAATCAGTGAATTATGCAATATGATTCTTGGAAATACGGCAACGGTTTTTTCTACGAAAGGAATTGCAATCGACATTACTCCGCCGACAATGTGTACCGGTAACATGACTTTTATGAGTGACAGAGCACTGAATATATGCATTCCGCTCACCTATGAAGAAGGTAAATCAATCGAAATAAACGTAGCGATAAAAGGTGACTGATAATCACCTTTTTATTCTTTCATAGGAACGTTTATTCTGCAGCAAATCGCTGCCTGGAGGATATTTTGAATATAGTATTGCTTGAACCGGAGATTCCTGAGAATACCGGAAATATCGGAAGAACCTGTGTGGCAACAGGAACGAAGCTGCATCTGATCCGACCGCTTGGCTTTCAGATTGATGAAAAAGCAGTCCGCCGTGCAGGTCTGGATTACTGGAAAGACCTCGATCTTGAGGTCTACGATGATTATCATGATTTTGTAAAACGAAATCCTGACGTGACCGTTTACTATGCGACGACAAAAGGTCGTCAGGTTTATACAGAAGTAAAATACGCACCGGACGACTATATTATGTTCGGAAAAGAAAGCGCCGGAATTCCCGAGGAACTGCTGGTTTTGCATCAGGAGAATGCAATCAGGATACCAATGATTGGGGAAATCCGTTCGCTGAATCTGGGGAACTCAGTCGCGGTTGTGCTGTACGAAGCATTACGGCAGAACCAATTTTCAAACATGCAGCTGAAGGGAGAGCTTCATCGTCTGCACTGGGAATAGACCTGCAGCTGTTGCGGGCAGCCGGAATACAAACAGGAAGAAGGCTATTCCGTTATGAAAGGATTGTAATGAACGAAAAAGCATACAGAACACTGGAATATAACAAGATTATTGAGCGGCTTGCCGAATTTGCCGGTTCGCAGCTTGGAAAAGAAAAATGTAACAATACCCTGCCTTTAACCGATCGCAAACTGATTGAACAACGGCAGTCAGAAACAGCGGACGCACTTGCAAGACTGCTGCAGAAGGGGTCAGTATCTTTCTCCGGAATACCGGATATTCGTGCATCTGTAAAGCGCCTTGAGATTGATGCAACCATTGGAACAGGAGAGCTATTAAGAATCAGTTCGCTTCTGACAGCGACACTGCGGCTTAAGAATTACGGAAATAAAGAAAAAGAAAAAAACGAGAGTCATAAACCGGCGTGGAAGCTGGAGCAGGAACGTCTGGCGAAGCTGGCAGAGCAGCCTGCAGGAGAAGCTTTGGAGACAAAGGAGCAGGAACAGACGGATGAACAGGATGGCAGCTTTGATTCTCTTACAGGGATGTTCCGTTCTCTGGAGCCTTTGTCACCCTTAAATAATGAGATACAACGATGTATTATCTCCGAAGAAGAAATAGCGGATGACGCAAGCTCCGGACTGAAAAGCGTACGAAGAGCAATGAAAAACGCCAACGACAAGATTCGGGAACAGCTTGGCTCCTTGATTAACTCACAGACTACCCGGGGAATGATGCAGGATGCACTGATTACGATGCGAAACGGAAGATACTGTGTTCCCGTGAAAAGCGAATATAAGGGTCAGTTTCCCGGAATGGTTCATGATCAGTCCTCCAGCGGTTCCACGGTATTTATTGAACCAATGGTAATTGTGAAGCTGAATAATGAGCTGCGTGAGCTTGAGGTGCGGGAAAAAGAGGAGATTGAACTGGTTCTTCAGTCTTTAAGCCGTCAATGTGCACCGGAAGCAGAAAAACTGATGAATAATCAGATGATTATGACCGAGCTTGATTATATTTTTGCCCGTGCATCACTTGCAAAGTCCATGCGGGCATCAGAGCCGAGATTTAATGATGAACGGTATATTGAAATCAAAAAAGGGCGTCATCCTCTGATTGACCGGAACAAGGTAGTACCAATTGATATTAGGATTGGAAAGGAGTTCCGTCTTCTGGTTATTACAGGACCGAATACCGGAGGAAAAACAGTATCACTGAAAACCGTCGGCTTATTTACTCTGATGGGACAGGCCGGACTTCATATTCCTGCTGCCGAAGGGTCGGAGCTTGGTATTTTCAAAGAAGTGTTTGCAGATATCGGAGATGAACAGAGCATAGAGCAGAACTTAAGTACCTTTTCATCTCATATGACCAATACAGTATCGATTCTGAAGCAGGCAGACAGTGATTCTCTTGTGTTATTTGATGAGCTTGGAGCAGGAACCGACCCGACAGAGGGTGCGGCGCTTGCGATAGCAATTCTTACCTGGCTTCATGGAAAATCCGTACGAACGATTGCTACCACGCATTACAGTGAACTTAAGGTTTTTGCGCTATCCACGGAAGGCGTATCCAATGCCTGCTGCGAATTTAACATAGAGACACTTCAGCCGACCTACCGTCTGCTGATCGGAATTCCGGGGAAGAGCAATGCATTTGCCATTTCTAAAAAGCTGGGACTGCCGGAGCATATTATACGTGATGCCAGTGATCTGATCGGCACCCAGGAAAAAAGCTTTGAAGATGTTATCAGTGGACTGGAAGCAGACCGTATCCTGATTGAGAAGGAGCGGGAGCAGACACTTCTGCTGAAAGCAGAAGCAGAAGAACTGAAATCCAAGCTGGAAGCTAAAAATGAAAAGCTGGATTCTAACCGGGACAGAATCCTTCGGGAAGCAAATGAAAAGGCAAGAGAAATTCTGCAGGAAACAAAGGACTATGCGGACGAGACAATCCGCAAAATCAATAAATACGGGAACGGCGGAGCAGGGAAGGATCTTGAAGCGGAACGGGCAGCGCTGAGGGAACGTCTAAGTGATGCAGGTGAGTCCTTTCATCTGTCGCGTAAGAAGAAGGAACAGCAAAGTGATACGGGGGAATATAAACCGGGCGATACCGTTATGGTACTTAGTCTGAATCTGAAAGGAAAGGTGAGCACAGCACCGAATGCAAAGGGTGATCTGTATGTTCAGATGGGAAGTCTGCGCTCACTTGTGAATATCAAGGATCTTGAACCTGCAGAGGAAGAAGAAGTACAGGAAAAGAGCCGAACCGAAGTTGGAAAAATAAAATACGGAAAGTCCATGACAATCACACCGGAACTGAATTTAATCGGTATGCGTGTGGACGAAGCTCTTCCGGTGCTTGATAAATATCTGGATGACTGCTATCTTGCACATCTTGAGAAGGTAACAATTATTCACGGACGAGGAACCGGAGCTCTGAAAAGCGCAGTTCATGCACATTTGAAGAAAACGAAATATGTCAGTACCTACAGAGTCGGGGAGTTCGGGGAGGGTGACCGCGGGGTAACCATTGTTGAATTTAAGAGCTAAAGCCTTATGAGCCGGCAACGAGAGGATAAAAAAGGAGAAACGACATGGCTGTGAAACAAAAGATTATGATCGTAGACGATGATAACAATATTGCGGAGCTGATCTCGCTTTATCTGATTAAAGAATGCTTTGAGACCCTGATTGTCTCTGACGGAGAAGAAGCAATCCGTCAATTCTTCCCTTTTCAGCCGAATCTGATTTTGCTTGATCTGATGCTGCCGGGAATTGACGGCTATGAGGTCTGCCGAGAAATACGAAAGACCTCTCAGGTACCGATTATCATGCTGTCTGCCAAGGGCGAAATATTTGACAAGGTTCTCGGATTGGAGCTCGGAGCGGATGATTATATGATAAAGCCGTTTGATTCCAAAGAACTGGTTGCACGTGTAAAAGCTGTTCTTCGCCGTCAGCCGGCCGCGGTCACGGAAGAGAAACAGTCCGGTGATTACGTTGCCTATGAGGATCTGATGATCAATCAGTCGAATTATTCTGTACTGTATTGCGGAGAATCGGTGGAAATGCCGCCCAAGGAGCTTGAACTTCTGTATTATCTTGCCAAACATCCAAATCAGGTATTTACAAGAGAACAGCTTCTGGATCATGTCTGGGGTTATGAATATATCGGAGATTCCAGAACTGTTGATGTTCATATCAAACGTTTGCGCGAAAAAATCAAAGATCGTGCGAACTGGAGCCTGTATACCGTATGGGGAATAGGGTATAAGTTCGAAGTCAAGAAATAGGAGCCGGGATGGGAAAGAAGATTACAATTAAATTGATTCTGGCTTATTTTGCAGCAGCGGTTTCAATGTTTATTCTTCTGAACATCTACGGGGCGCGGCAGCTTGAGACAAGTCTGCTTCAAAGCCGAAAAGAGCTGCTTTATCAGGAAGCGGTGCTGATTGCGACAGATTATGGTGAAAACTATTATAAGACAAACGCAACACTTCAGGATTTGAAGAAACAGCTAAAGTCCATTGACCAGTTTATTGATGTCCGGGTTATGATGACCAATGTCCGGGGAACGGTATTCATTGATACACGTTCGGAGGAATCGCTCCAGCTGACCGATTATGCAGAGGATCTTTTCTCATACCAGTACATTGAGAATCTCTATGCCCCTGGACTTTCTTCTTCACCGGTACTGATAGTAACAGAGCCGTTCTATAGTAATTATACAATTCGGGGATATGTATGTCTGGTTGTTACCATGGACAGTATTGATGAGGATACGGTCTATTACATGAATTTTATCAATAAGGCATATTTGATTTTTCTTCTTGTCCTTTTCGTTATCTTTGTATGGGTCTATATCGCAGCTGTGTGGCCTTTACGTTTTCTGAAACAGTCGGCGGTTATGTATGCGCGGGGAAACTACAGCTACAGACCGAAAGTCAGGTTTTATGATGAATACAAAGAGATTGCAGAGGCAATGCAGTATACGGTGGAGGAAGTCGAACGTCTCGAGCAGTATCAGAAAAAGTTTGTAGCAAATGTATCACATGATTTTAGGTCTCCGCTGACCTCTATTAAGGGTTATGTTGAGGCGATTAAGGATGGAACGATTCCTTATGAAGCTCAGGAGCGTTACCTGGATGTTATTCTTTTTGAAACTGATCGGTTGACCAAGCTGACAACGGATCTGTTGAACCTGAACCGGATGGACACCAAAGCCGAGTTGGAAATCAGTGTTTTTGACCTGAATGAAATGATAAAAAAGACAGCAGCGTCTTTTGAAGGAGTATGTACAAAGAAGAAGATCACGCTGGATCTGATTTTCAGTTCGGATAAAACATATGTATCTGCTGATTTCAGCAGGATTCAACAAGTGTTATACAATCTTCTCGACAATGCCATCAAATTCAGCAATCAGGATTCCACGGTGGTGATATCGGTGGAAGAAAAGGGAAGCAAGGCATTTACCAGCGTGAAGGATTTTGGAATCGGTATTCCGAAGGACGCTATTAAAAAGATCTGGGAACGCTTTTATAAAACCGATCTTTCACGTGGAAAGGACAAACGAGGAACCGGTCTTGGACTTTCCATTACGAAAGAGATTATTCAGGCACATAATGAGAACATTAATGTAATCAGTACAGAAGGAGTCGGAACAGAATTCATCTTCTCCCTGCCGCGTGCAGAACAGCCATAGGTAGCAGACGGTGTTGCGGCAGTGTTTACAATAATGTCACAATCTGTTCATATGTATCGTATAGAATAAAAATACTCGGTAATTCTTAGCTGGATTCCGGTACATAAATCGATTCCGTCTGACGGAGGAACATAGGCAGCAATGGATGAGAAGAAACCGCAGACTGAACAGGGCGAATATCAGTTCATTCGGGAAAAGGTTATCAGGAAAAAAAGAAGCAGATTGTTACGACTGGTTCTGTTGGTCAGCGGAACTATTTTTCTTGCGGTCTTGTTCGGTTTTTGTGCAAGACTGGTCTTTTCACTGTCAGAACCATATGTAAATATCATACTTGGCATTACAATGACGCCAACACCAACGCAACCGGAAAAGATACCGGTTCAGATTGCATCAACGGTACCAAGCCCGACCATAACGGTAACGCCGGTTCCGACGGTTACCGCGGTACCAATGCAGACAGAAGAGCCGGGAGAAGATGAAGCTTGTGCTACCGAGGCTCCGGCTCCTACTCAAATACCACCTATTATTGTTGAGAATAGAATAAATGCAACTCTTTCTGATTTTATCATGATTTATCAGGACATCAGAAAGCTTGCGGAGTCTGCGGCAGCAGCGATTGCGCCTGTTAACGTGATTACCAACGGAACGGACTGGTTTAATGAGACCTATGAGGATTCGACGCTGACCAGCGGCATAATAATCGGTAATAACGGATTAGAGCTGTTGATTCTTGTTTCTGCAGATCGTCTGACTGATGCAGATAGAATTGAAGTTAATGTCGGAGGTTATATTGCTGCAGGAACAGTGACGGCATATGATGAGGATTATAATCTGGCTGTTATCGGTGTTGCTTATAATACAATACCCGAAAAAAATATCGCTAAAATCGATACAGCCAAATTTGGCGAATCCTATAATACTTATGTGGGAGCACCGGTATTGGCAATCGGAAATCCAAATGGATATTCCGGATCCTTCGAGCTTGGGATAATCACATCCAGCGGCAGCTATGCGTACGTTATAGATGACCGTCTGGAGCTGATTAATACAAGTATCTCCGATCATCAGAACGGAGACGGTGTTTTGATTAATACCAGTGGAAATATCATCGGTATCATTACACACAAATTCAAAAAGGATCTGAATGCTGAGATAAATACCGTTGTGGGAATCAGCCGTCTGAAAGCGGTGATTGAACAGCTGGTCAATGAACAGCAGATGAATTATTTTGGTATTACTGCAGAAGAAATTCCACAAGAGGTTCAGAAAGAAAACGGTCTGACGGAGGGAATCTACATCCGTGATGTTGCAGCCGGTTCACCGGCAGAACAGGCCGGTGTAAAAAAAGGCGATATACTGACATCGTTGAATGAAGAACCGGTAAAGACTGTGGCTGGTTTTCATACAAAGCTTACAGCCTGTATTCCCGGAGATGTTGTTAATGTGACGGTGAACAGGGCAGTTCAGCAGCTATATACAGAAATAACGCTGCAGGCGGTAATCGGAACCAAATAAAGAACATAAAAGAACAGCCGTAGATTTCCTTATGGAAGACTACGGCTGTTCTTTTATGTTCTGAAACAAATTTACAGAGACTCAGATTATGCGTAAGGATTCTCTGTCTTGTAAAGCATTCCCTTCGGCTGGTTGAATCCGATATCTTCAACACCAAGGTATTTGAATACTTCATACAGCTGTTTTCCAAAATTGCCGAAGGCAACTGCACCGTGATGAGGATAATTCTTCTCAATCAGTACATGACGGTAGAAACGCCCCATCTCCGGAATGGCAAAGACACCAATTCCGCCGAATGAACAGGGATCAACAGGAAGAACCTCGCCCTCGGCAACATATGCCTTAAGCTGTGCATCAGCGGTGCTCTGCAGACGGAAGAAGGTAATCTTGCCGGGAACGATATTGCCTTCGATGGTTCCACGGGTAATATCCGGCTCTCCGTTCGGCTCAAGTGAACGCTTCATAATCTTCTGGAACTTCATTTCACAGGAAGAAAGCTTTCCTGCAGCTGTATTACCGCAATGGAAGCCCATGAACGTATCCTTTAACGTGTAATCGAATTTGCCCTTGATTGCTTTGTCGTACATTGCAGCGGGAACTGAGTTGTTGATATCAAGCAGAGTAACGGTATCGTTGCTGACTGCTGTTCCGATATACTCACTCAGCGCACCATAGATATCAACTTCACAGGAAACCGGCATACCCTTTGCAGCCAGACGGCTGTTTACATAGCAGGGAACACAGCCGAACTGCGTCTGAAATGCAGGCCAGCATTTGTTGGCAAAAACGATATGCTTCTTGCAGCCACGGTTTGCTTCTGCCCAGTCGATCAGTGTCAGCTCAAGCTGAGCAAGACGGGGAAGAATACCAGCCATTTTATTGCCGGCACCGAGCTCATTTGCCATATCATCAACAACAGAAGGAATACGTGCATCACCGGCATGCTCATTGTAGGAAGCAAACAGGTCGAGCTCGGAGTTTTCCTGAATTTCTACGCCAATATTGTAAAGCTGTTTGATCGGAGCGTTGCACGCAAGAAAATCCTGCGGACGCGGACCAAAGGAAATGATTTTAAGATCATTCAGACCAAGAATTGCGCGGGAGATCGGAACAAATTCTGCGATCATATCAGCGACTTCTTCTGGATTGCCAACCGGATACTCGGGAATATAAGCCTTTATACCACGAAGCTTCAGGTTATAGCTTGCATTCAGCATACCACAGTATGCATCACCACGCTCGTCTAAAAGAGACTCGCCATTGGTTTCTGCTGCAGCTACAAACATGACCGGACCGTTGAAATACTTTGCAAGAAGTGTTTCGGAAGATTCCGGACCAAAATTCCCAAGATATACAACCAGTGCATTACATTCTGCCGCGTTGACATCTGCAAGAGCCTTCTGCATATGAAGCTCATTCTCGATGGTGACGGGACATTCATAAACATTGAGATTCTTTGCCTTGCAGAAAGCTGTAACAGCTGCGCGTCTGCTCTCGGAGAGACTCATCGGGAAACAGTCACGGCTTACGGCAACAAGACCTACTTTTACTACCGGAATATTATTCATTTGACTACCTGTGCCTTTCTTATTTTGATATGTTCACCTCATGTTTACAAGGTGGCACAAACCGCTAAAATAGATTATAGGAGATAGAAAACGTATTGTCAAGAACAAAGAATGCGCTGATATAGTCATCTTTTGCGGTGTTTTTAAGGTTTTATACATCGAAAATGAAAAACACAGCAGAAAGGTAAAGACTTAACAAAACAGGTGGGAATTAGTTGTTGAATTATCTTCAGCGTATCGGTATAATTAATAGCAGGATTATGGGAATAACAGAGCAGGAGTGAGTATTTATGGAGATACAGACAATTGTGATTCGGCTTTTGGCGGCGACGCTTTGCGGTGGGCTGTTGGGACTGGAGCGTGAACGGAGAAAACGTCCGGCAGGCCTCCGCACCTATATTCTCGTGTGTATCGGGTCTACGCTTGTGATGATGACCAATATTTATATCATGGAGAAATATCAAACCGGAGATCCGACCCGTTTGGCAGCACAGGTAATCAGTGGGATCGGTTTCCTCGGCGCAGGTACGATTATTGTTACAACCAGAAATAGAGTCAGAGGGCTTACTACGGCGGCCGGACTATGGGCATCTGCCTGCATGGGGATTGCAATAGGAGCAGGATTTTATGTCGGCGCGCTGATTGGGTGCCTTTTGGTTTTTATAGCAATGTCAGTGCTGCACGGACTGGATGATAAGGTACTTGCAAAGTCCAATGTGGTCAACCTTTATATTGAATTTCAGAATACAACAGCATTAAGTACTTTCCAAAAATACTTAAGAGAGAACAATATGAAGATTGTTGATATCGAAGTAAGTCGTGTGGATGTTGTCAGTGACAGCGGAGTGGCAGTGCTGCTTGCCTTTAAGCTTCCCAAACGAATGCTGCATGAAACACTGCTGACGGAAATCAGTACAAAAGAAGGAATTACTTATCTGGAAGAGGTATAACAGTACGGTACGGCAATTGCCAGGAGCGAAGAACGAGAGCATTACGGCAGGCAAGTGAACAGCTACGAAAGAAAGCGAAGAAAAGAGGATGATAATGCGGCAGATTGAGCAGTATATTAGGGAACTGTTAGAAAAGAGTACGGTGGAGTGTCCGGTATGGAATATTGAGAAGGCAGGAAAGGCACAGAAATCAGACTGGAACTATATTGATGGATGTATGATTAAGGCGCTGCTGGAGTTTGGTAATATTTCCGGTAAGAAAGACTTTTTAAAGTTTGCAGATGCCTTTATTGACTATCGTGTTCATGAAGACGGTACAATCAGTGGGTATGATATCAATAAACTGAACCTTGATGATGTGAATGCCGGTAAGACGTTATTTGAGCTGTACAGGATAACAGGAAAAGAAAAATACCGTCTGGCAATAGATACCATTTATGAACAGATAAAAAGACAGCCACGAACAAAAGAGGGAAACTTCTGGCATAAAAAGATCTATCCGAATCAGATCTGGCTGGACGGTTTTTACATGGTACAGCCTTTTTATATGGAATACGAGACAAATTTTAACGACAGAAAGAACTACAGGGATATTTTTCAGCAGTTTTTTAATGTATATGAGCTGATGAGAGATAAGAATACAGGACTGTATTATCATGGTTATGATTCTTCACGTGAAATCTTCTGGTGTGATAAAACAACCGGCCTCTCGGGAAATTTCTGGCTTCGTGCAATTGGCTGGTTTACCATGGCTCTTCTTGATACGATGTCGCAGTGCGACCCGAAAGGGTTTGAGGATGAATACAATAGGATGCAGAACATGTTTCGGGAGCTTATCGATGCACTGATCCGTTATCAGTCTCCATTCGGAATGTGGTATCAGGTGGTTAATCTTGCAGGACAGGAACCGAATTATCCCGAGACCAGCGGAACAGCAATCCTTTCTTATGCGATTCTGAAAGGCGTACGTCTTGGCTTTCTCCCGAAGGATTACGCTCAGTACGGCAAAAAAGCTTTTCAGGGAATCTGCAATACCTATCTGGACACAACAAAGGGAGAGATGAACCTCGGAGGAATCTGTCTGGTGGCCGGTCTTGGTCCCGATAACAACAAAAGACGAGACGGAACTTTCGAATACTATATGTCGGAACCCATAGTACAAAATGACGCGAAGGGCGTTGGACCGTTTCTTCTTGCTTATTCTGAACTGCTTCAGTCGGAACAAGTTTAAAAAATGTGTGAATTCTTTCGGAAAGACTTTATTTTTTGTAACGTCTGTGTTATAAAGGTATAGTCTGCTTTGTATTTCCCTTGCAGTCAACAAATAGAAAAGAGGATAAAATTATGAAGAGGAGTTTGTTCGTTGCCGCTCTGCTGATTTCAATGCTGTGTATGCTGACAGCCTGCGGAAAGAACGATAACACAGATACTGGGGAGAATGGCACTGTTGTGACAACGGATGTTACGCTTGGCCAATATAAGAACATTGAAGTTACACTTCTTGAGCTTAAAGTAACAGACGAAGACGTAGAAAGTGAGCTCTACTACAAATTAAGTTCGCTTGCAGCCAAGACAGATCGTACGGTGGTAGAAAATCATGACGTAGTTAATATTGATTTTGTAGGAAAGCTTGATGATGTAGCATTTGACGGAGGATCTGCGGAAGCCTTTGATCTCCAGATCGGATCCAAGAACTTTATTGACGGCTTTGAAGACGGACTGATCGGAACAGCAGTCGGAGATACGGTAGATCTGAATGTAACATTCCCGGAAAGCTATGGTTCCTCCGATCTTGCAGGAAAGGATGTAGTATTTACCGTGACGGTGAATTCTATTATGGCAATGCCGGAGCTGACGGACAGCATCATAGCAGCGAATACAGATTACACTACCTATGCAGATTATTACGCTTCTGTCAGTGAAAGCCTGCAGACATCCGCAGATTCAACCATCGAAACACAAAAACAGAGCGATCTGATTGATTTTCTGATTGAGAATTCCGTAATCACCAAAGATATCAGCGAAGAAATAACCGAATACGCAAGCAACATGCTCTCCATGTATGAGTATTATGCAAACTATTACGGAGTAACTCTGGAGGCGTTTGTATATGGAAGCTTTGGTATGACACTTGATACCTTTAATGAAGAGGTTCCGAAGGCTGCTGAGCTTTCTGTAAAACGTAAATACGTGATTCTGGCTGTTGCAGAAGCAGAGAATATAACGGTTTCGGATGATGAATACAGCGAATATGCAGATGAAATGATGACCAATTACGGATATGAAACACTGGAGGATCTAGAAACGGATTATACGAAGGATTCTTTGATGGAATCGATTCTTTACAATAAAGCGCTGGAATTTGTAACGACAAATGCTGTGATCAAATAATACTTCAGATGATGTAAGAGTACAAACAGCGGCAGCCGATATGTGCCTGTCTATTTGACAGGGATGTATCAGCTGCTTTTTGTTGTATAAATGCCTGTGTCTTAAATGAACAGTAAAAGCTGTGTGGTTATATATTAGTGGGAGATTAACCGGATCAGTTCCTCTTCCTTAACAGGCATGGAATAGTAATAGCCTTGCTGGTAGTAGCACCCGTAAAGAGCCAGCTCTTCCGCTTCTTCTTTGGATTCAACTCCGACGGCGGCTACGCGCAGACTTAACTCATTATACATGGTAATGGTATGCTTCATGGCAATACGTGTACGATCATTTTTCATAGCAGACAGAATAATACCGCGGTCAAATTTAACACAACGTACAGGAAGAGAAAAGAAATCTTCGCCGGAACAGCCGATTCCGCGGTGATCCAGTGAAAAACCAAAACCATCCTGGGAAAGCAGGGCTGCCTTCTTTAGAAAACGATCCTTAACATTGACAACGGACAGTTCATTGAATTCAAGAGCAATCATTGACGGTGGGATGTTGTAACGGGCTACCCGTTCATTCAGCTGGTCACGCAGGGATTCCTGAAGGCACTGTACTACGGAAAGATTGATTCCGACATAACGGATTCCGTATTTCCAAAGACTTGTTTTTGCGATGAAGGAATATACCTTATCAAATACAAGGGATCCTATTTTTAATATGTAACCGTTTTTTTCGGCAACCGGAAGAAACTCATCTGGACTGATGTCTCCGAAAGCTGCATCATGAAGCCGGATCAGGGCTTCGACAGATTCAAAGCGCTGTTCATTGATAGAATATACCGGCTGATAATAAACCTCAAATTCGTTATTCTGTACCGCCCGCTGGAGGATATGCCGAATGGCAGCTTCACGGCGTTTCATAATGATGGAAGTATCATCGGCGTACACAATGGGAACAGTATCCGAAAGCAGCTCTGCGTGCTCCAGAGAGTAATCCATCAAATCTGCGACATCTTCGGCATAATTTGCGCATTCCGGACAGTGAATTACGCAGATCAAAGGCGTTGGCCGGAGCTCGGTACCGTTCACAAAGCAGGGAGTTTCAAAATAATTGCTGATTGTTTTTAGAATTGTATCAAGGTCTGGCTCCTTGTGCTTCAAAATTAGCGCAAAACGGCTGTCGGAAAGCCGGTAAAGCCGGTCAGGAGCTGACTTTTGCAGGAGGTGCGCAACAGACAGGGTGACTGTGTCAGATGTATTCATACCAAGCGTCTGATGAAGATAATTATAATCTTTCAGCTCGAGACAAAGTATAGTCAGCTTATCACCCTGACGAAACATAGTTTTCAGTGTGCTGTGAAAGGCTTTCAAATTGAAAGCGCCGGTAGGCTGGTCAATAAAATCATCGGGATTTTGTATAGAAAGATAAGCCAGCAGGCTGGATACGGCAACCGCGAATCCGATAATCATCAGATTCCGGAAGAGAAGCTGAAGGAAAAAAGAGATAATACAGGAAAAGGTATAGGTAAATACCGCAAGCTTCTGGATTCGTGTCAGCATTTTCTGGTACTTTATGGTGTCAAAGAAGCTAAGAAGCATGAAAATCAAAGCAATACCATATAAAATGTATAACCCGGTGCCGTTTCGGTACTGCAGGTTTTCATCAAAGTAAAATACCAGATGTGTAAACGGTGTGGTAAGAATCAGAAGATATACGAAAACAAGAGGAATAATAATGACCCATTTTTTGCTTCGCTGAATAATCCGGTGTTCCTGAGTCATGGAAAGAACATAGATATAGTAAATGAAGGTTGTGCTGTTGTAGGTCAGCGAATACAAAATTTGTGACAGGTAGTTAACCCACAGGGGAAGAAAATCTGCATATTTTATTGTAACGATTGCAACCAGATCAAGAAAAGTAAATAACCATGCAAAGATTAACAGCAACCGAAAGGAACGGGAAGTTGCCGAAGGGAAGCTTTTCTGTTGGAACAGAATCCAGAAAAGAACAGAAAGAAGGACTAATGCACTGATGTCATATTCAGTCACCCAGGACATGTGCGGTACCCCCTTTTGTGGATGAACGGGAAACGTATTCCGACAAAAACTGTTCGGCAGGAAGTGGTTTTGCATAATAAAAGCCCTGTATGTAATCAATTCCGAACGAAGAAAGAAGATCAATATGTTCTTTTGTTTCGGCACCTTCGGCAACAACATCAAGCTTCAGCTCAAGAAACATGGCAATCGTATTTTTCAAGGCAATTTGAGTTCTGACATTGTTGACTGAGAGCCAGAGAATTTCTTTCGAAATTTTTACTTCACGGAACGGAAGCTCAAGCATCCGATCTCCGTTGGAATAACCGATTCCGTAATCATCCAGAATAAAAGAGCATCCGGCGTCTGCCAGCGTCCGCATATTTTTTTCGAATTGTGAGCCTGCATGGATTGTAATGGCCTCTGTAACCTCGAAACGAAGCATAGCAGCCGGAACATTGTAGCGATGAATGATTTCAAGCAGAGTTTCTGCAAGGTTTTTCTGCATGCACTGTACTACAGAAAGGTTGATGCTGATATAACGAAGATCCATGCTGCTCAGCCTGTTCTCAGAGATAACGGAACAGACGGTCTCAATTACAATGCTGCTGACATCCAGAATAGAACCACTTCGCTCGGCAATCGGAATGAATTCGCTGGGACTGATATCGCCCAGTGCCTTGTCCTGAAGACGAACAAGAGCTTCAGCTCCAATGTATTTTTCTTCCTTTACGGAATAGACCGGCTGAAAATGAACTTCGAATTCCCGATTTTGTATTGCACGTTTAATGATATGTGTGATTGCGGCATCTCTGCGCTTTTGTATGAGTGCTGTTTCGTTTGCTGCTACCAGCTCGTTCTTTTTATCGGATTTCCGTGCATAATTCAAAGAATAATCAATGGCATCGAGAAAATCATCCAGATAGCTTGCATTTTCCGGATAATGAATCGCACATACCAGAGGATCCATCTTAATCTCAATATTTTGAATCAGGTAGGGGGTGCCGAAGTATTCGAAAATCTGTGAGGTAATGTCGTCGAGCTTGCTGTCTTTGTGATCCAGAATAAGCGCAAACCGTACTCCTGATAAACGGTATAATTGTTTCCCGGGTGCGGCAGACTGCAGAAACCGTGCAACCGTAACAATAATACTGTTCGCCGTTGCGATACCGAGCGTTTTGTTGATAAATCCAAAATCGTCCGGTTCCAGACACAAAACCGTAAATGGAGTACGCTGCTGAAAAAGAGAACTGAGCATGTGGAGAAAAGCTTTGGTATTAAATGCTCCGGTCGGCTTATCGATAAAATCATCCGGATTCTGAAGGGAAAGATACAGCATCAGGGAAGAAATGGCAATCGCATATGCAATCAGCATGACCTTGCGGAATACAAGCTGAATGGCAAATGCTCCCACGCAGGAAAGAGTATAGGTGATTACGGCGATTTTCTGAGAACGGGTCAGAAGCTTTTTGTATTTCATCGTATCATAGAGACTCATCATAATGAAATAAAACGCAAACGCATAGAGAATATACAGCCCGGCTCCGTGGCAGTATTCTCTGGTATCGTCAAAATAAAAAACAAAGTGAGTAAACGGGCTGGTGAAAATAAGAAGATAAACAATTACAGCCGGAATAATCACCAGAAGCTTTCTTGCTTTGGTAACGATACGGTGCTCCTGCGTCATTGCCAGAACATAGACATAATAAAAAATACCACAGGAATTAAAGGTAGAAAGATAAACAGCCTGAACAAGGTTGTTCAGCCAGAGAGGAAAGCGGTCGGCGTTAACGATTGTATAGATACCGATCAAATCAAACAGCGTGGAAAGCCATGCAAAGGTAAGAACCAGACGAAACATACGGTTTGTCAGAGTCGGAAAGTTCTTATGATGCAGAAGAATCCAGAAAACAACCGTAAGAAGTATTAGGGCGCAGATATCATATTCAATGATCCAATCCATAAAAAGTCCATTTCCGCGATGACAAAGCACGCGCTAATAGGATAGTGAAATCATATATATTCTTATAATAATCATAACGATAAACGGAACGGATGTCAACGAAAAAACGCTAGGGTAAAGTTTTTGTAGGAAAAATTAAATAGATAAAGAAGAAGCACCT
>CAZRRN010000052.1:0-18876 GCA_964602475.1 uncultured Lachnospiraceae bacterium
TCTGAAAAGGAACTAAACAAGGAATTAAAGGACAGCCACAAAGAATATGAGCAGGTGAAGGCTCGTACTGCTAAGTTGGATACTATTATCCAAAGGCTTTACGAGGACAATGTGGAAGGCAAAATCAGTGATGAGCGCTTTATGAAAATGTCTGCTACATACGAAGCCGAGCAAAAAGAACTGAATGCCCGTGTGACTGACTTGCAAGACTTCATTGACCATGCTAAAGAAAAATCCCTCAATGCTGAGCACTTCCTGTCATTGGTCAGAAAGTACACAGACATCAAGGAGTTGGATGCCGAGATTATTCGAGAGTTTGTTGAAAAGATAATCGTATTCAAAGCTGAAAAGATTGATGGTCACAGGACACAGCGTATTCAAATCATTTATAACTGTATCGGAGCAGTGGAACTTCCGAGCAAGCAAGAAAAAACGGCATAGCCGATTGTTACGACTATGCCGAATTTTTCAAGGGAATAAAATCCCTTAGTGAAGCACCCTTTTGCCGTCCCCTGTTTGCGTTGTTTTCCTTCAAAATGATACATCATGTTTCGAATATAGAGACTGTCTGGATGTAGGCGTTGTATATTTCTTAAAGCACTGGACATTCCCGGACAATCAGAAGCATTTTTCCCGGCTCAGGGGTGGAATCTCCAAGCTCATTCATGGACTGGATGGTTTCCGCAGTAGTTGAAAACCGTTTTGCAATATCCCAGAGCGTATCCTGGGGCTTTACCGAATACCCTGTCATGGCAGGAGCAGAAGAACTAAGAGCGAGATCAAACGGCTCGGAACTGACCTCGGAAAGGAGAGGCTTCTCCTGCTTACAGAATACGATGGAATCAAAGCTCAGACCGGCTTTGATTTCCAGAGTATCCTGTTCAATCTGCATTGCTGTGAGCTGCTCCGGAACTCCGTGAACCTCATAAATACAGTTGGGATTAAAACCGTTTATTTCAATCGGAGCAGAGAACGGGAGAACCGCGGTCAGAACTTCAAGCGGTCGTGCGTCATCAGCGGAAATGTAAAAAATAGAAGCATCCACAACACCCTCTGCCAGGAGACCGTAATCCATCGGCTGGATGGAATCCAGCTTAACGGCAGCGCTGACATGGCAGAGCTGAAGGATTTTCGGATAATCCGCAGGGATAGTAATCTGTTCCGAGATTCTTGTACGGCTGTTATTTCTCTGCACCAGTGTTTCAAACTGAACCGGAGTGAATACAGGTATCAGGGTTTCCTTGAGTGAATACAGATCATCGATAATCTGCAGTTCTTGTTCTTCGTAAAGCCTGATTACCAGATCGAGTAAAATTTCAAGCTCAAGACGCCGTTCTTCTCCGTCGGAATCCGGCTTCACTTCCAGAGAGCGTGAAGCCGGAAGAATGGTGATGTAAGGAATCATGTTGTCGAGACAGCCGGGGCAGTCCACAACGGTGCTGATCGGGAGCTCGGTTTCATAATATTCCGGAATTCCGGCATCCCCTTCGGCAAGATAACAGACGAATACGGAAAGCTCTCCGTTCAGGGTAAATTTGTCCGTCATCAGGCGGATATCAAGGTTATACGGACGGATTTCATAATAGAGTATTTCACTTACAGCGGGCTTTGCATTCGGAATGGTAAGAACTTCTTTGATGCGGCAGCTGTCTCTGCGGCTGACTGCAATTCCGGTCAGAGGAAGCGATGCGTAGCGGATCATTGTATTGCCATCGTTGTTAAGATCCACGGCGACATCGTGGGAATACAGCTCGTCAGACAGAACCGTCAGAAGAACTAGTGATCTTAAGGAGTATTTTCTGGAATTGATCATCCGGGAGGACAGATCTTCAAATTCCCAGCTTACAGAAATATCATCGGGCGAACAGCTTTCGTTCAGATTGACGGATTCATTGAACGGCAGCTCGCCCTGAAGAGTATGAAGCGGCCGAGAGGAATCCTCACTTATGTATAAAATCCGATACAGCAGAGTTCCGGTAATTAAAAGCTTTCCGTTCATCGGTTTCTTGTCGGTAATTTTTATCTCACCGTCTGTCTTAAGCAGACGGGCAATGTCCGGTTTGCTGTCGGGGACATTAAAATCGTCGTCGAGCGTAATCTGAAGGCTGCTTCTGCATTTCTGTCTGTTCATATAAATGTGCTTCCTGATAAGCTCCAAAGAAATTCCTCCTTGCAATCTGTGGCAATCGGTTACCAGTGCAAGTATATGCGGAAGAATTTATGTGTAGTACAATATTTCCGGACAGAAATTTGCAAAGCTTAAGAAAGGCAGGTAAGAAAAGTCTGTCTGCCCAAGGCATTGGACTTAAATCGATAAAAGGCTTTTTCGGCTTCTGCGCGATGCAAAAAAAGACCGAAGACAGAAGGACCGCTGCCGCTCATCAAAGAGCAGAGAGCCCCGAATTCCAGCATTTCGTTTTTAATTTCTGCAATTTCAGGATGGAGGGGAACGGAAACCGATTCGAGAACATTCCCAACAGAAGCGGAGAGCTTGGACAGACTGCCCTGTTCGATTGCGGAAAGCATGGAATCAATATCCGGGTGCATGATTTGGTGATCCAGCGTAAGATGTTCATAAACAAACCGTGTAGAGAGACTGATCTGGGGTTTTACAATTACGCAGTGACAGAAAGGAGCCTTTGACAGCGGAGTCAGCCTTTCGCCGATTCCTTCTGACAGAGCGGTACCTCCGGTCAGACAATAAGGGACGTCAGCTCCGATTGTGACTCCAAGCGCAAGAAGCTCGGAAAGAGGGGCGTTGATATGAAACAGTTCGTTCATTCCGTGCAGAGCCGCTGCGGCATCAGAGCTCCCTCCGGCGAGGCCTGCAGCGACCGGAATCCGTTTATCGAGCGTGCAGGAGACACCATCAGCGATTCCGTAGGTATTACGGAATACAGAAACAGCTTTGTAGACCAGATTGTTCTCGTTTACCGGGAGAAAGTTGAGATTCGTCCTGAGAGAAATGGAATGATCTCTGGAACGCTGCAACATGAGCCGGTCGTGCAGACGGACGGTCTGCATGATCATGCGAACTTCATGGTAGCCGTCTTCCCTTCGGCGAAGTACATCCAGTGCGAGATTAATTTTAGCGGGTGCGTATTTTACTACTCTGTTCATCGTTCCTCCGAAGCAGATCCCTGATCCATTCCAGAATGCGAAATCTGATCTGTACATTGTATTCCTGTTTAAGGATAGCGTTGTATTCTTCATCTGTCAATAATATTTTCAGTTCATTTACCATGTCCTCCTGTTCAGCAATATAAGTACCCTCTACAAAGCAGAACCTTGGAAAAGCCAGACACCACCAGTTTTTTCCCTCTCCCTTTCCAAGTACAATACACAGAGTATCGTAGGTACCGGCAGGAATACAGAAGCTTCCGTACTGCCGAATGGGAAAATACCGGCTTCCCAGTGTGACTTCGGCATGATAGGTTGCTCCGTTTGCGGCAAGAACTTCATTCGCCAGCTGCCGAATCTCGTCAAGAAGCGGAAGAAGACAGTCAATGGCTGAGTTTTTATCTGTTACTGTATCCATCAGCGGAGCAAGATATGTACAGACTGCGTCTCTGACCTCCAGCTTTACTTCCTGTGCTGTTTCGGAGTCGTTATCAGCAAGAACATGAAAACGAAGCAGTTTATCGGCAAGCTGCTCCTGCAATACGGAGGAGACTGCTTCATTGGTGGCGGATCGAAGAGGCGTTGTTATATTTCCTGTAAATGATGCCTGCAGTTCTGTGAGTAGCAGGCATAGGAAAGTTCCGCATGCTGCGATTGTTTTTGTATACATGAAAAACTCCATATCTGCGCTGCTTTTACATATAACAGAATTTGTGTCAAGCACCGCGTGTGCACAAATCTGCATGTGAAAGATTCATCTTTCACATTAGGTTCCTCATTTTTGACTGATTTCGCCGCTGCTGCATGAGCGAGCTTTTGTTCTGTGCCGGTCTGCTGCTGCACGAGTAATCTTCCGTTCTGTGCCGGTCTGCTGCTGCACGAGTAATCTTCCGTTCTGTGCCGGTCTGCCGCTGCATGAGTGAGCTTCCGGTCTGTAACGGTCTTGTCGGTATGGAAAGAGTATTCCCGCTCCTCCGGTTTCTAATCAGAGAAAGGAAAAAAGCGGCAGGATTTGCAATGTCGGAGCAGAGGTTTTACTTTGACTTTTATATACTGCTATGCTATCATAAAGGATACAGCAAGAGGCATAGAGAAAGAGGAATTTTATGGACAGCAAGAAGATTATTGCAGTAATATTCGGGGGACAGTCATCGGAACACGAGGTTTCCTGCGTGTCCGCTGTCACAATCATTTCTAATGTTGACAGTGAGAAGTATGATACACTTTTAATCGGAATCACCAAAGAGGGATGTTGGAAAAAGGTAGATTCAACAGAGCAGATTAAAGACGGTTCCTGGCGGAACAGCAGGATTACAGCTGTCATTTCGCCGGATCGGACACAGCAGGCAGTGCTGCTGATTGACAATGATACAGAAGCCGGAGAACAGAGGCTGACGATACAGAAAATCGACGTGGTATTTCCAGCGCTTCATGGTCTGTTCGGCGAGGACGGGACACTTCAGGGACTTCTGGAGCTTTCGGGAATTCCTTATGTTGGATGTGGAGTTCTGGCTTCTGCACTTGCCATGGATAAATTGTTTACGAAGCAGATTGTAGCTCGGCTTGGAATACGGCAGGCGCACTGCGTTCCCGTATTCCGCAGGAAGCTTAATGACTGTGCGGGGGAAGCGGATCGTGTAGAAGCAGAGCTTAGCTATCCGGTATTTGTCAAGCCTTCCAATGCAGGTTCCTCCTGTGGAGTGACGAAGGCACACAATCGTACCGAACTGCTTTCAGCACTGACAGAAGCAGCAAAATTTGACCGAAAGATTCTGGTAGAGGAAGCAATTGTCGGACGAGAGCTGGAATGTGCGGTGCTTGGCGGAGAGACGATATCTGCAGAAACCAGAGAAAACGATAAAGCGAAAGCTTCCGGTATCGGCGAGATTCTTGCTGCAGCGGAATTCTACGATTATGATGCGAAATACAATAACGAGGATTCCAAGACTGTGATTTCACCGGAGCTTCCGGAGGGCAAGGCACAGGAAATCGCAGAGGATGCAGTACGTATATTTACCGCGCTGGACGGATTCGGACTGGCACGTGTGGATTTCTTTCTGGAGGAGAGCTCCGGAGAAATTGTCTTTAATGAAATCAATACACTTCCCGGATTTACTTCCATCAGCATGTATCCGATGCTGTGGGAAGCGAAAGGAATGAATAAAAAGCAGCTTGTGGACACACTGATCCGGCTGGCATTTCAAAGGGCATGAATGCAAACGAACCATGGGAGGCGGACAGATGAACCGGTTGCCAATAGGAGTTTTTGATTCCGGAATCGGCGGACTGACGGTGATCAAGGAGATTATGAGTCAGCTGCCGGAAGAGAAAATCATATATTTTGGGGATACTGCGCGTGTTCCGTACGGAAATAAATCCGAAGAAACGATCATTGCCTACTCGAGGCAGATTATTCGGTTCCTTTTGGGTGCGGACACTGCGGCACCGAAGGTTAAGGCCATTGTTATTGCCTGTAACACAGCCAGTGCAATTGCTCTGGATGCGGTAACACAGGAAACTCCGGTTCCGATTCTTGGCGTGGTAAAACCGGGTGCTGCTGCGGCGGTTAATGCAACAAGAAACGGACGAATCGGAGTGATTGCTACAGAAGGGACAATTCGAAGCAATATTTACAACGAGATTATCCGGAAAACAAATCCGGAGATCAGAGTTGTCGGGAAGGCCTGTCCACTTTTTGTCCCGCTTGTGGAAGAAGGCTGGGTACACACGCATGTTGCTCTCGAGGTTGCGGAGCACTATTTGAAGGATCTGCAGACCAGTGACATTGATTCTCTGGTGCTTGGGTGCACCCACTACCCGCTGATGCGCGATGTGATTCAGGAAATCATGGGTGACCGGGTTACTCTTGTCAATCCGGCATATGAGACTGCGAAGAGCCTGAAGGAGTGTCTGCAAAAGCGGGAATTAGTCAATGACGGTCCAAGGGCAGTACAGCATGACCACGCATTTTATGTCAGTGACGGTGCGGAGAAATTCAGGCTTTTTGCCAATTCTATTCTCCCGAAGGTGCGTCTTGAAACAACCGATGTCAACCTGGTGGAGATCGGACCGGAGGGCGCAAATGCCAGATTATAAAGTCGCCATATTAGGAAAAGTTAACGAGAAAGCGTTGTTAGTATGACAAAAAATGTTCTTGTTTCAATTTCGGGACTGCAGACGGCTGTAGACGAAAAAGAGACTATTGAAGTTATTAACCGCGGAGAGTATTATTTTCGCGGAGGGAAGCATTATATCCGCTATGAAGAGAATACAGACGAAGCAACAAATACAATGGACACACGTTGCATGATGAAGATTTCCGGGACGCAGCTTGAAATCGTTAAGAAGGGCGATGTGAGCACCCGTATGCTGTTTGAAAAAGGTGCGACCACCATCAGCAGTTATTCCACACCGATCGGAGAACTGACGGTAGGAATTACAACACAGTCCGTACGGGTTACAGAATCGGACCACGAGCTGAGTGCGGAGCTGTTCTATTCTCTGGATGTCAACTGTAACCTCGTTGCAGAATGCCACCTTACCATCCGGGTCAGTGACAGTCCGGAGACTATACTATAAGTAACGGAAAAGGGGAGAAGATGCTGTCAGTCATTGTGGCGATTTCAAAGAATTATGTGATTGGAAACGGAGGAAAGATTCCCTGGAAAATCAAAGGAGAGCAGCGCCGGTTCAAGGAGCTTACTACCGGACATACTATTATTATGGGGCGCCGGTCTTTTCAGGAGATTGGACATCCGCTGGCGAACCGAAGAACGATTCTGATTTCCAAAACCTTTTCCTATGAGGACGAAAACTGTACTACGGCGGGAAGTCTGCAGGAAGCTCTGAAGCTGGCGGATCCGGAGCATAACGAGGTTTATATTGCCGGCGGAGCAATGCTGTACAAGGAAGCCCTTCCGCTTGCAGACCGGCTGTATGTGACGCATATTGAGCTTGAAGTTGAAGGAGACACGTATTTCCCGGAATTTGACCGGACGCAGTACCGCGTTATTTCCGAAGAATCAATAGAAGGTGAAATACCGTACACCTATACCGTATACGAACGCATTGTAAAGGACACATTTTCGTGTGACTGAGCAGACAGGAGGCAGAAATGAAGACAATAATCATTGTTGTAGTGGTATTACTTGCAGTAATACTGATACTAAGCTGTATTATCGCGGATTTTTTGTATCGGATGGCGATTTCACGCAAGGGAGTCCGACAGAAGGAAAAGCCGGTAACGAAGGTCTGGCAGGAGTATAATCAAATCCGGAAGGACAGTACCGAATGGTTTCTTGCACAGAATCCACAGATTCTGCATATTACAAGCTATGACGGGCTGAAGCTGATGGGTTATTATCTTCCGGTCGAGGATGCGGTGCGGACTGTGATTATGGTTCACGGCTTCCGGTCCGGTGCACTGAATGAGTTTGCACCGATGACACAGTTCTTTCATGAACAGCGCTGTAATCTGCTGTTAGTACAGCAACGGGCGCACGGAGAAAGCGAAGGTAATTATCTCTGCTTTGGAGTAAAGGAACGATTTGATGTTAGGGAATGGATCAGCTTTTACAATGAACAGTTCGGCAGCACACTTCCGATCTACCTGTATGGTGTTTCCATGGGCTGCGGTACGGTAGTTATGGCTTCCGGTCTGGAGCTTCCATCCAATGTCTGCGGTGTAATTGCGGATTGTGGATATACTTCCCCCTGGGATGAATTTAAGTTTGTACTGAATCATGATTTCCATCTTCCGACCTTCCCAATCCTGTATATTGCAGACTTTTTATGCAGAGTACGTGCCGGCTTTGCCATGAAGGAGGTTTCGACACTTGACATCGTAAAGAAGGCAAATTACCCGATGCTTTTTATTCACGGTACGAAGGATGATTTTGTACCGACTTTTATGGGGCAGCAGAATTATGACTGTTGTACCGGAAAGAAGCAGCTGTTGCTGGTAGAAGGTGCAGGGCACGCTCTTTCCTGGAAAATGGGAACAGAACAGTATAAAGAAAAGATACTGCAGTTTTTTGCAGAAAACCGCTGAAGGGATAAATAAATGACGAAAAGATACAGAATAGGTGCACTTCTTCTTGTGTTTTGCCTGTTCGCAGGATGTGCCCGGGTACAGCAGCTTCCGAATCCGACGGAAGCGGAACATATTCCGGGAACAGATACAACAGTTTCACTTACGGAGCAGCCGACATCAGGAGCCACAGTATCACAGGAAGCAGAGCCTACGGTGACGGAGGGAATGACGGGGGCACCTACGCTTACAGAAGTGCCGAAGCTTACCGGGTCCGGGAGTTCCACAGAAGACACTCAGCCGGAGACGACCACGACACCGACAGGCGACGTAAGCTATATTATTGTGCTGGATCCCGGACATGGCGGATCCTATACAGGAGCGGTATATAACGGGAAGCAGGAAAAGGATCTGAACCTGAAGATTGCCTGTTATCTCCGGGACTATCTGGAAAAAAACTATGATGTATTTACGGTATACCTGACCAGAGAAGAGGATGTCAAGCTTGCGAGAACCCTGGGCGAGGATTTGCTGCAGCGGGTGCTCCTCGCAGAAGAGGTTCATGCTGATGTGCTTGTAAGCCTTCATCTTAATGCATCAGAGGATCATAAACAATACGGTGCAATGGTATGCTGCCCACATCGTGAAACGGTAAAAACAGCAGCCTATGCACTTGCCAATTGTATTCTTGCGGAACTCGAGGAGCTTGGAATTAAGAACAACGGAGCGCAGAAGCGCAACAGTAAGGATACCTTTGATGAGAACGGAAACCCGGTAGAGTATTATGCAATCAACCGCCACACTGCAGACAGAGGAATTCCGGGAATCATTGTAGAGCATTGCTTTATGGATAACAATAAAGATTCCGCATTTATACAGGATGATGAAGCCATTCAAAGTCTTGGGGAAGCGGATGCAAGAGGAATTGCAGCATATTTTGGTTATTAGATTAGTATAGTAGAACAGGAGATAGCCGATGAATCTGAGCAAAGAAAATGTGAAGAGAATCTGTGAGATTATTTTATTTACAGTCCTTTTATTCCTGGGTGTTCAGCGATTTGATGTAATACTTGATATCCTCGGATATATTGGAGACCTGCTTTTTCCTTTCATTCTTGGACTATGTATTGCGTATATCCTGAATGTTCCGCTCCGTTTTATTGAGCGTTCTCTTTTTATGCGTAAACGTTCGTCAAACAGCAGATTTCTGCAGAAAATCAAACGTCCGGTCAGCCTGCTTCTTACCTTTGTTCTGGTGCTTGGAATTATTGCGATTGTAGTTCTTGTTGTTGTTCCGGAGCTGATTACAACCGGTGAGACAATTGCCGATAAGTTTCCGACGTTCACGAAGAATGCAGAAAAGTGGATTGATAATGTATTCGAACGCTTCCCGATAATATCCGAGAAACTGGATGAAATCGTTATTAACTGGGATGCGATTACTGCCTCAGTTGTTGAGTTTATTAAAAATGATTTACTGACAACGCTTTCTTCCACCTTTGAAGTTGCAAAAAATATCGTATCTACTGTAGTAAATATCGGTATTGCACTGTTCTTCTCCATCTATGTACTGACACAGAAGGAGCGTCTCGGCGTTCAGGTTCGTAAGGTACTGGCAGCATTTTTACGAAAAGAAACAAAGGAACGCATTTTAGGTATTTCTCATCTGGCAGATGCTACATTTTCAAGTTTCTTATCCGGACAGTGTATTGAAGCCGTCATTCTTGGATTGATGTTTGTTGTCTCGATGACAATTCTTGGTTTCCCCTATGCGGTTATGATCGGTGTACTGATTGCGTTCATGGCGCTGATTCCTGTATTCGGGTCATTCATCGGCTGTGTTGTGGGAACTCTGCTGATTTTAATCGATAATCCGGCGCGTGCGTTCTGGTTTGTGGTACTGTTCCTGCTTCTTCAGCTGATCGAGGAGAACCTGATTTATCCTCATGTCGTTGGAAATGCTGTCGGACTGCCGCCCATCTGGGTTCTGGTTGCGGTAACACTCGGAGGCTCAATGTTCGGAATCTCCGGAATGCTGTTCTTTATCCCGTTGATATCCGTGCTCTACGCCATTTTCCGGGAGCTGGTTTATGCAAAATTGACGAAAAAACAGATTTCGCACGGAGAAGCTGCGGCGATGTGGTCCGGAGCTTCTATTGTCGAATTGAAGGGAATGCCTCAGGAAATCGGAGCAGCCGGAGCAGAGGATGTAATAAACGATTTAGGACAGCGAATCAGAGCAGAAGATAATGCCGGACATCAAGATAATGCCGGACATGAAGACAATGCCGGACATGAAGACAATGCCGGACATCAAGATAATGCTGGACATGAAGACAATGCCGGATCGGAAGCGGATTCTGTATCCGGACAGCAGAAACCGCCGGTACAAAAGAAGAAGAGAAAAAGAAAATAATACAGAGTCAGTTGATCTGGGCATAGATGAAGTCTGCGACTTCGTCCAGTGCATCGGTAGCTTTCTTGAAGGGTGACATCTGGAACACATGCCACATACCACGGTACAGCGAAAGACGGGTGCTGACTCCGGCACGTTTCAGCGCTTTATACAGGGCAAGGGTGTCCGACAGCAGGATTTCATTATTCCCAACCTGAAGATAGGTGGGAGGAAAACCGGTAAAATCACTGAACAGAGGTGACACTAACGGATCCTTTGGGTTGTGCCCGGCAAGATAAGAGTCGCGTGCATTGGAAATGTAGTCGTAATCCAGAATCGGATCCGCTTCTTTCCGTGTTGAATAGGATTTGCCGGTGAGGGTCATATCGGTCCAGGGAGACATACAGACAAGACCGCGCGGGGTTTTCCTCTTCTGTTGCAGAAGGTAAAGCGTCAGCGACAGAACCAGATTACCACCGGCAGAATCTCCGACAATAAAGAGATCCTTGCTTCCGTAACCGAGAAGCATCAGATAATCCCAGGCACTGACTGCATTTTCAAGGGCAGCAGGAAACGGATTCTCGGGAGCTAGCTTATAGTTAAAGCAAAGTACGTCCATGTTAAGAACAAGAGCAAGACGGGTTGTAAGCGTCCGGGAATACTTCATATCTCCGGTAATATATCCGCCACCGTGGCAGTACAGGATGACATGTTTATCATTATGCTTGCGCTCGGGGCGCACCCATTCGGCCTCCATTCCGTTAATGGAGACGGGCTCGATATCAATATCTTTAACCCGACCGAGAATGGCACCAAGTGCTTCACGCTGCTGACGATCCTTTTCGAGGTCGTTCTTATTATTTGTAATTCCGTGAATCAGGCGGATGGCTCGAATCAGTCCGTTTGCGGTAGCTTCTTTTTCATCGTTCATAAGGACTCCTGTAGTATTTGATTATTACGGGTACAGTATAACAGAGAAGCCTGAAATTATGCAACATAAATTAAGGACAAGCGGATGGAAACGACAAAAAAATCAATAAAACGAACAAAGAACTGGTACCGGCTGGATCTTTCGGCGAATGTATATCCGACGCTGCAGAGGAAGAACTTTTCTTCTGTATACCGGATTACTGCCTGCATGAAGGAGCCTGTAGATTCGGAATGCCTTCAGAAAGCGCTGAACCGGATTCTGCCGCGATTTCCATCCTTTGCCGTAGCAATTCACAAAGGAATCTTCTGGCGGTATTTTGAGGCAAATAAACGTCCCGGACCATTTGTGAAACAGGATGTGTCCAATCCCTGCATGCCGATGCGATTCCGCGCGGATAATGGGTATCTGATCCGTGTATATTACTACAATGAAAAAATATCCATGGAAGCATTTCATTCACTGGCAGACGGAAGCGGTGCGCTGATTTTTTTGAAAACGCTGATTGCCCAGTACCTACGGCAGCTTGGCTGTAAGATTCCCTGCACGGACGGGGTACTTGACCCGGACGAGCGTCCTTCGGTCGGAGAACAGGAGGATGCCTATCCGAAGTACGGAAGGAATTCCGTAGCACTGAAACGCCGGGAAAGCAGAGCATACCAGCTTCGTGGGACAATGGAGCCGTTCTATACCCTGAATATAATAACCGGAATTGCTGATCTTTCCGCTGCACTAGCTGTGGCGAAGAGCTATCAGGTCTCTCTCGGGGAATACCTGACAGCAGTTATGATGGAAGCACTTATGATGCGCCAGAAGGAAGATCGTCCGTTCCGGGAGAAGGAAATACGGATTTCGGTTCCGGTTAATCTACGTCGCTTTTTCCCAACCGAAACACTTCGGAACTTTATAGTAATGGTAACTCCGGTTGTGAACCCCGGGATGGGAGAATTCACTTTTCGTGAAATCCTTGAGGAGGTGCGCAACTATATGAAATATAATGTCAACCAGAAGCACCTTGCCGCCAATATCCATACGAATCTTGCCGTACAGCAGAATCCGCTGGTTCGTGTAGTTCCTTTATTTATCAAGGACATCGTAGTACGAAGCACCTACCGCCGCGTCAGTGACCGCCAGTCGACAGCAGGAATGACGAACTTAGGAATTGTTGCGCTACCGGAGAAAATGAAGCCGTATATAGAACGTTTTGAAGTTCTGATGGGACAGCCCTTTTCCAACCGCACCAATGTGGCAGTGGTGTCGTATGCAAATAACCTTACTGTTTCATTTTCAAGCAGCATTGAGGAATCTGAAGTCGAGCGGCTTTTTTTCTGTCATCTCGTGAAAGACGGCATTTCAGTTAAAATTGAATCGAACCGACAGTAAGCGTAAAAGTTGAATCAGAAGCATTTGTTTGGAAAGTAATCAAGGAGGAAAGCCATGTCATATTGTGTGAACTGTGGAGTCGAACTGGACAAAACAGCAAAGAAATGTCCGCTTTGCAGAACCGAAGTTCTAAATCCGAACTATCCTGTGGACAGCAGCTCGCCGACACCGTATCCGACAGAAAAAGGAATGGTAGATCCGGTGAGCAGGAAGGGCTTATCTATATTCTTAAGCGTGGTGCTGACAGCGATCGCACTTGCCTGCCTGCTTTTAAATATATTCCTGTTTAAGGAAAGCTTCTGGTCGGCATATGTCATGGGTGCGTGTCTGTTGGTCTGGATTTATACCGTACCGGTGATGCTCCTCAAACCACATATTCTTCTAACCATCCTTCTTGACGGTGCAGCACTGGCATTTTACTGCTTTGTGATTGCATTGCAGAGCGAGGGAAGGGACTGGTACTACCAGCTCGCCCTTCCGATCATTGCTGTCATTACATTTCTGGTGCTGCAGTACTGCTATATTATCAGACGTTTTAAAATGTCAATAATCAGCCGGACAGCATACCTGATTGGAGAAATCGGTGTGCTGAACATTGCGATTGAACTTGCAATCCGCCATATGGCAGAAGGACGGTTTTATATACGGTGGTCTGCGGTTGTCATAACCTGCTGTGCCATTGTTGTTATTGCCTTGATCACAGTTGCACAGCAATCCCAGCTCCGTGAATCTTTCCGTCGGCGAATGCACATTTAATCCTTGCTTTTTATTCAACATCCTTGTATAATCTTCGGGGATAATAATGATTTATTCTGATAATCCGATGCAAAGGTGGGACTGCCTGATGCTATGGGCTTCATCAAAGAAGATTGCAATTGGAGCAACACGCTGCCCGTTCTGTACTTCAGAACTGGCAGAGAACGAATAGAACTCCGCCTTGGAAAAGGCGGAATGAGTATGTTACGGAAAGGATAGCCGCATATGCGGTGGGGATTGGATATGGAATTGACATCGATTCGGGAGCTGTACAGAAACAGGGAGAATTATATCGGAAAGAACATTACGGTTGGCGGCTGGGTCCGCAGTATTCGTGATTCAAAGACCTTTGGGTTTATCGTTCTGAACGATGGAACGTTTTTTGAAACATTACAGGTGGTTTATGCAGATAAGCTTGAGAATTTTGCTGATATCTGCAAGCTGAATGTCGGCTCTGCCATTGTTATAGAAGGAAAGCTTGTTGCAACTCCGGAAGCAAAGCAGCCGTTTGAAATTCAAGCGGAGAACATCGTGGTGGAAGGAACCTCTACTTCAGATTATCCGCTGCAGAAAAAACGCCATTCTCTGGAATTTCTCCGTACTATAACTCATCTGCGCCCGAGAACCAACACTTTTCAAGCAGTTTTCCGTGTTCGTTCGCTGATTGCATATGCAATCCACCGTTATTTTCAGGATCGCGATTTTGTCTATGTACACACCCCGTTAATTACCGGAAGCGACTGCGAAGGGGCGGGTGAAATGTTTCAGGTTACCACGCTTGATCTCAACAACATTCCGAAGACAGCAGAAGGAAAGGTTGATTTTTCTCAGGATTTTTTTAACAAACCGACCAACCTTACAGTCAGCGGACAACTGAACGGTGAAACTTATGCTATGGCATTCCGCAACATTTACACCTTTGGACCGACCTTCCGTGCAGAGAATTCCAACACAACGCGCCATGCGGCAGAATTTTGGATGATCGAACCGGAAATCGCCTTTGCCGATTTAAAGGACGATATGATGCTGGCTGAGGGGATGATTAAGTACATTATCGCTTATGTCCTTGAAAATGCACCGGAAGAAATGAATTTCTTTAACCAGTTCGTAGATCAGGGGCTGCTTGAACGGCTGCAGCATGTTATGAATTCGGACTTCGGTCACGTAACTTATACCGAAGCGGTAGACATCCTGATGAAGAACAATGATAAATTTGATTATAAGGTCAGCTGGGGCTGCGACCTGCAGACGGAGCATGAACGTTATCTGACCGAACAGGTATTTAAGAAGCCTGTATTTGTAACAGATTATCCGAAGGAAATCAAAGCCTTTTACATGAAGATGAATGACGATAACAAAACCGTTGCTGCTATGGATCTTCTGGTTCCCGGAATCGGTGAGATTATCGGCGGAAGCCAGCGTGAAGATGATTACGGCAAACTGCTTGCCCGCATGAACGAGCTTGGTCTGAAGGCAGAAGATTATGATTTCTATCTGGATCTGCGTAAATATGGTTCGGCAAGACATGCAGGTTTTGGCCTTGGCTTTGAACGCTGTGTTATGTATCTGACCGGTATGGGCAACATCCGTGACGTTGTTCCGTTTCCGAGAACCGTCAACAACTGTGACCTGTAATTACTGGAGAGATTATGCATAATTATTTACGAGCGATTGGCTACAGCCGTATTACGAGTCGTGCAGAAGCCGAACGATTAATAACCCGAAGCCTGGCACAGGCTTCAGAGCGCCGCGTAACAGCCCTGTCAGATCATATGGTTCTGACGGAGGCTTCCTGTGAGTACTCTGACGGTATCGGAATTACAGTACGCGGAGAGCTTGACACCTCTGCTTCCCAGCAGGACGGCGAAGCACTCCACATTGAGAACTATTTCCCTTATTACCATGGAACCAATGTCAGCATGCATGAGAATGTCTTTATCAGCAAGCGTGTCGACACCGAAGCTTACAACGGAATGTGTGATGACAGCCGGGTTGGTGTTTCCCTGATCTTCTATCTTCAGAACGCTATCGACTATCTCGATTCCAAAAAACGCGGAGCAGAAGCTGTACCACATCCGGTGACCCTGTCAGCACTGTCTCTTGAAGGCCGGATCCTCCTGCCTGCGGCAAGCAGTCCAAAGGAGCAGCAAAGCATCAACAGCCACGGAAGGAAGCGCTCAAAGCTGATTTCGGAAGCGAAGAAGGGCAATCAGGACGCCATTGAGAATCTTACCATGGAAGATTTGGATCTATACTCCATGGTCTGCGAGCGTGCCCACACGGAGGATGTATACAGTATCGTCGATACAACCTTCATTCCCTACGGCGCCGAATCGGACGTCTACACCGTCCTTGGACACATTGACTCCGTACGTCTCCTTGAGAATAAAGAAACTCAGGAGCAGCTCTACACCATGCAGATCAGCTGCAACAACATGAGCTTCGATCTCTGTATCAACCGTTGTGATCTCCTTGGAGAGCCGGAGGTCGGAAGAAGGTTCCGCGGCGTAGTATGGATGCAGGGTCTGGTTGACTTTATCTAAACAATCATCTATAATTATCGCACCGGAGGAATAGATTTGTCCTAATGTAAATGGAATCTGTTCTACCAGCTCAGCGGATAGAACAGGATCCGCCTAAGGTCACGTTCGAGCAGACACCTGAGGGACAAAAGCATAAGTTGGTAGTTCGATAATTTCATATATGTCCTTGTAGCTCAGCAGGATAGAGCGTTCGCCTCCTAAGGGGTAAGATAACCTATCACCTTGAGAAAAAAGGTGATGGTGCAAATGTCAGTTAGAGTAATACAAAATAGAATATGTTTTCCTAGTTCAACGGATAGAACAGGCCCCTCCTAAGGGTCAGATCAGGGTTCGATTCCCTGGGAAAACGTCCATTTTACGCGGTTTTCAGCATTTTGAAAAGCCGCGTAAAACTTTTATATATGGAAATGATGTCGATGTAAAAAATGAATTTCAGAGAAAAGAGCTTGCTAATTTTCTTAGCAAGCTTTTTTGATTTTGCTAAGAGAAAAGGTCGTTTTGCTAAGAGTTTTGAAAATGAAGATTTGCTAAGAAAAGTGATAGGTGCAATCATAGGTACTTTATAGAGGTAGAAAAAGGAATATGATGATGGTATAATAACTTTGATATATAGTTTAAATAAATGAACAGATAAACAAATCGGAATTTTTTGTTATATCTTTACAAGAAGGAGATTGTAATGTTAGATATATTCAAAAAGAAGCAAAACACAAAAGAGTTCCTTTTTATTGGTAATAGACAGCATCTTCGTACAGAAGAGGAATTGTTATGTGTCAATAAAGAAGAGGCAGATTTAGCCTTTAAGAGATATAAAAAAGAAATTGTAGATGATTTGTTATTGAGTAATGGATTCTATAAATATAAGACAAATGCGTATGTCAGATTAAATAGCATTGGTTTATTGGAATATATTGATTTACAAAAAGAAAGATATGGCTCAAAAACATTTTGCGTCAATTTTGCAGTCATGCCATTATACTGTGAGAGTAAGTATATTGTTATTAGTTTAGGACATAGACTGGGTACTTATATATCAGGAAAAGATGTGTGGTGGGATTATGCATCAGAAAATATTGCGAAAGAAAGCTTTACCAATGTGTCAACAGCGATTGGAAAATATGTATTGCATTGGTTTGAACAAGTTTCTACTGAAGATGGGTATAGAGCTGAGTTGCTAAATTTGCACAATAAAAAGCTTGCAAAAGAATGGATTGATGCGATGGAAAATATTGAAGATAAAGAAACGCTGATTCAACAGAGTGTAGTAGAACTTAAATTACCAAAGAAAATACAAAGGTAAAGAACACTTGAAGCTTTCAGTCTTGCGGAGAGATTGAAAGCAACAAAAGATTTGAATTTGTTGGAGGTTTTTTGTATGATTGCAATAGATTTTGGACATTTTTGTTTTAATAATCCATCATCTGAACAAAATATTTTGATTGTGCTGGCTCCTAAAAGTGAATATTCGTCAATAGACGAATTTGTAACCCAGGCATTGATATATTTAGAGTCGGATGGAGAATTTTATGATAAATGGACTGAAATGTATCAAAATCGTACATATTCACCTGTTAATGATGAAGAAAAAATATGGTTGAAGTCAAGATTAGATGAAATGAATCAGCGTGTGAATATATTATATGAGTCGATTATTAACGTAGTACATATTGTTCCACCTAAATGGAATGATATGACCGTGGGGATAGAGACGGAATCAGAATATATTTTTTACCTATGGGGAACATAGGCATAATTGCTGTATGCAAATTAAGAAATTAGAAGCACGTTCAACTTTCAGCTTTGTGAAGAGTTGAAAGCATGTAAGAATTTGAATTTTCGCATGAGTCGAGTTTCGTTTTCTCTTTTGGGCATTTGAGCCAGGAAAGTTACACCGTTGCCTAAAAGTAGCAACAATACATTGTAGGCGTTAAAAGTAATGTAACAGAAAGGGTAAAGTTAAATGTTATATGTGGACGATTTATTTTTATATGGATTAATAATAGTTATTGCAATTTTGATTCCTGGAACATTAACAATAATGAATTTTCGAAATCTTTGCTGCCAAAAACAAAAAGCAGTAAACCTTCTCTCTCTTGTAACTTTGATTGTTGGAGGGATAGATTATTTTTTGCTATTATGTTTTAGTTTTTTCCCGGCAGGGGAATGGAATGAGGCAGTGTTTAATTCTCAAACACATTATCCAATTTCAGGTAACTTTGGCATAAGTGTAGAACTCCCTGTTATAGTAGGGGTGACATGCCTCCTTTTATTACTCTTTTTAAAACCGGAAAAGTTATCTCCTATCGCATCTGCGACAATTGTTGCAGGTATATTTATCTTAAATGTATTACAAGTATTTATGGCAATTCAGATTAGTAAGCAAATATTTGAAACAAAAGATCTGATGACACTTTTGTTACATTTGCTTTTCTATGTTTATCATTTTAATATTTTGATTATTTCATGTATCGCAATTAAGAAACAAATTAAATATCAGTTAAAGTTTTATGAGTCGCTTCCAGATACTTCAGTGCAAACAAAATTTACAAATTTATTGTATGCTAAAATTAACAATATTTATAAATATTCGGGACTAATATTTTTATGCTTATTTGCAATGATTGCATTGTTGGAAGTGATATTCATTATCATCGGACAAGGAGCCGATGGTCCGGTGAAAGCTTTTACTGATACGGCTGATTGGACTTTTTCAAAACAAATT
>CAZRRN010000053.1:0-12293 GCA_964602475.1 uncultured Lachnospiraceae bacterium
TACATTCTTCCCGGACTTGGTGATGCCGGAGACCGGATCTACGGAACCAAATAATCTGCATCTTTTCTGCCCCGTACGGACTGTCCGTACGGGACTTTTTTATATAAAACAAAATTTTTAGTATTTCTAAAAAAACTATTGCATTTTGATTTTTTTTTTTGTATAATAGGTCATTGGACAGTTTATTAAAGTAAATTATTTGTTTAGTATAAGTGAACTCCGGAGGATTGCATGGATATCGGTCATAAAGTCAAACAATTACGTACGCAAAAGAATCTGACACTGGAGGAGCTGGCTTCGCGCTGCGAGCTGACCAAGGGGTTTTTGTCACAGCTTGAGCGCAATCTGACTTCCCCCTCCATTGCAACACTGAACGATATTCTGGAGGCTCTCGGAAGCTCACTGTCAGAGTTTTTCAAGAACGAGAAGCAGGAGCAGTTCATTTTCCGCAAAGAGGATTTCTTCACAGATGAACGGGAAGCTCACACAATCCACTGGATTGTACCGAACACACAGAAGAATGAAATGGAGCCGATTCTTGTTGAAATTCCGGGCGGCGGTGAATCCTTTCAGGTAGCGCCGCACAGCGGAGAGGAATTTGCTTATGTCATGGAGGGTTCAGTTCTCCTGATCGCAGGCAATAAACGTTTTCCTCTGAGAAAGGGTGAGACCTTTTATTTACGGGGAAAAGAATTTCATTCACTTCGTAACGAGAATAAAACAACCGCAAAGGTATTATGGGTTTCAACCCCACCACTTTTTTAATACAGGAGAACAAATATGGCATCACCGCGTAAGCTGATTCAATTTAAGAATATCGTCAAGGAATTTGACGGTCAGATTGTTCTGAAGGGAATTAACCTGGATATTTATGAAAATGAATTTGTAACCCTGCTTGGTCCCTCCGGCTGTGGCAAGACCACCCTGCTCCGGATTCTTGGCGGCTTTTTAGAGCCGACACAGGGCAGTGTCATCTTTGACGGTGTAGACCTCATCGGTCTTCCGCCTTATAAGAGGGATCTTAATACCGTATTTCAAAAATACGCATTGTTTCCGCACATGAACGTCTTTGACAATGTTGCCTTTGGACTTAAGCTGAAAAAAACTCCGAAGGACATCATCGAGCAGAAGGTCAACCGTATGCTGAAGCTGGTAGGTCTTGATGAATACGGAAAACGTGATGTCACCGAAATGTCCGGTGGTCAGCAGCAGCGTGTGGCGATTGCACGTGCTCTGGTCAATGAACCAGGTGTACTGCTGCTTGATGAACCGCTCGGCGCTCTGGATTTAAAGCTCCGAAAGGAAATGCAGCATGAACTGAAACGAATTCAGCAGGAGGTCGGTATTACATTCATCTATGTAACACACGATCAGGAGGAAGCCCTGACCATGTCAGATAAGATTGTTGTCATGAAAGCAGGGGAAATCCAGCAGATCGGTTCTCCGACCGACATTTACAACGAACCAATCAACGAATATGTTGCTCGTTTTATCGGTGAAAGCAATATCGTGGACGGTACCATGCTCGAGGATTACAAGGTCATGTTCGAGGATAAGATTTTTGACTGTGTGGATGCAGGCTTTGATACGAATGAGCATGTTGATGTTGTAATTCGTCCGGAGGATCTTGATATTGTCGGAGTCCGCTCCGGCAAGCTGAAGGGCGTTGTGAAATCCGTTTTGTTCAAGGGAGTCCATTATGAAACAATTGTTGAAACGCGTATCGGTACCAGCATCACCGTTAAGATGCACGTTTCCAACGATAAGCCTGTCATTAACGAGCATGCCGGTGAAATGATGAGTGCGAATGATTTTCTGATTGATATTGATGATCTTGAGGATCTGAACGATGCGTTCATCATCGACCGTGCTGACGCGCAGGCCTGGGATCCGGCAACTGACGAGCGTATTTCCATCACTCACATTGATTATGAGGTCAAGCCGATTAACGGCACCTACCCGATTACCTTTTCTACCGCTGCCGGAACCAGCGTCACCGTTGACATGAATGTCAGTGATGTGAACCGCGTTGTAAATGAGGATTATCAGGAAGAAATCTATGCCGTGAAGTTCTATAAAAAAGTAGACGAAATTCAAGAAAGCATTGTACTTGATACCGATCTTAAAACCTGGGCAAATGCTTCCGCCTGGGATCTTGAGGAGGGCAATTCCGTTGAAATCACCGAGGTCGAATACAATTTTGATCCGGCGACGATTTCTCCCGGTATCTATAATGTAACCTTCAAGACACGAGGATACCGCTACATGGTGGATACCACCGACCGCTACGAGGTCGGAAGTACTGTGGGCCTGAACTTTTCCCCGGAGGATCTCCATATTATGCATCAGTCCATTCAATAGGAAAATAATGCAGCAAAGAAAGCTTTGAATTGAGGATTAACATGAAACAGTTTCGTAAAATGACCTACCCTTATGTGGTATGGATTTCCGTAATGATTGTAGTTCCGATGCTTCTGATCCTGCTATATGCCTTTTCAAAGCAGGGGAATTCGGTAACCACCTTCCTGTTTACACTCGATAATTTTGCCAGGTTTTTTTCCGATACAATTTTTCTTGAGGTACTCTGGCGTTCTCTTCGAATTGCCATTGAGACGACTCTCATCTGTATCGTGCTTGGATATCCTGCTGCGTATTTCATTGCCAAATCTCAAGAGCGCTTCAAGATGCGCTGGGTTTTGCTGATTACGCTTCCTACCTGGATTAACATGCTGGTTCGTACCTATGCGTGGGTCGGGATTCTTCAGGATGATGGTATCATCAACAGCCTGCTTGGACTTATCGGACTCGGTCCGGCTACCCTGCTGTATACCGACTTTGCCGTCGTTCTTGGCATGGTTTATAATTTTCTTCCGTTTATGATTCTCCAGATCTATACCGCTCTCACCAAAATGGATTACAGCTTGATTGAGGCAGCAAACGATCTCGGTGCCAACCGGGTTCAGAGCTTTCTTCGCATTACTCTTCCGCTCTCTCTGCCCGGTGTAATCAGCGGCATTACTCTGGTATTTCTTCCGGCGGTATCCAGCTTTTTTATTCCAAAGCTCCTCGGCGGAGGACAGTATGTCATGATCGGTACTGTAATTGAATCACAGTTTCTGACTGCAGGAAACTGGAATTTTGGAAGTGCAATTTCCTTGATTATGGCCATCATCATCATGGTATCTATGTATATCGCCCGTAAGGTTGACAAAACGGAACCGGCAGGGGCGGAAACAGACTGACAATAATTTCATGAACAGATTGGAGATCGTGCGAAAGATGAACCTTTCACACACAGATTTGTGCCTGCGCGCTGCTTGACACAATGTCTGTTATGCGTAAAAGGCCGCGCAGAAATGGAGAATAAAATGAAGCCGAATAAACGTATTTTCGGAAAATGTGTGATGGTGCTGCTCCTTCTCTTTTTCTACGCACCAATTCTGTACATGATTATCTTTTCCTTTAACGAATCACGTTCGCTGACCCATCTTACGGGACTGTCACTGCAATGGTACGATAAGATGTTCAACGATAAAAATATGATGCAGTCCGTTTTTTATACGATCATTATTGCCGTCCTGTCGACTCTTATTTCTACAATCGTTGGAACAATCACGGCAATCGGTTTGTCAAAGTCACGACGGCTGTTGAAAAAAATCGTGGAACAGGTGAACGAAATTCCAATCATGAATCCTGAAATTGTAACAGCAATCGGTCTGTTGATGTTTTTCAGTGCGCTTCACCTGAAGAAGGGTTTTCTGACGCTTCTTCTGGCACACATTATGTTCTGTATTCCGTACGTCATCCTAAGCATCATGCCAAAGCTCCGTTCATTGAATCCGAATCTGGCCGAGGCCGCCATGGATCTTGGCGCTACTCCGTGGCAGGCAATGACCAAGGTCATTGTCCCGCAGATTATGCCTGGAATTATTTCCGGAGCATTGATTGCATTCACCATGTCGTTTGATGATTTCATTATTTCGTATTTTGTGAGCGGCAACGGAGTAACGAACATTTCCATCACCGTTTATACTATGGCCAAACGTGTCAATCCTTCCATTAATGCGCTTTCGACGCTGATTGTAGTAATTCTGACCGTCGTTCTGGTACTGGCCAATGTAATTCCGGCGGTCATTGAAAAGAAACGTTCCCGTCGTCGCACAGACGATATCGATCCGGAGAAAAAAATAACTGTTTGATGATCAGCGGTTTTACCGCTTCATGTTAGATGAATAAAAGGAATTTCTGGAGGTTAATTAAATGAAAAAAATTATTGTTATGGCAGTCATGCTTTGCATGCTGCTCGGCACTCTGTCCGGCTGCTCCTCAGAGAAATCAAAGGCAGCAATTGAGAAATACGGTTCTGACACCTTAAAGCTCTATAACTGGGGCGAATACATGGGCGAGAACCTGATTTCCGATTTTGAAGCTGAATTCGGTGTCAAGGTCATTGTGGAGCTCTTTGATTCCAACGAAATGATGTACACCAAGCTGCAGTCCGGCGAATCATATGATGTTCTCGTTCCTTCGGACTATATGATTGAACGTCTGATCAAGGAGAACATGCTTCAGGAGATCGATCTGACCCTGATTCCGAACATGAGCTATCTGAGCGACGCTCTGAAAAACCTTGACTACGATCCTAACAACACTTACTCTGTGCCGTATTTCTGGGGCACTGTCGGTATCGTTTACAATCATACCGTTGTTCCGGCTTCCGTAGTAGAATCAGAAGGATTTTCAATTTTGAAGGATACAAACTACAAGGGACGTATTTATGTATATGATTCCGAACGCGACTCCTTCATGACGGCCTTCAAAGCTCTCGGTTTCTCAGCAAACACCGAGAAGGAAGCTGAGATTCAGGCTGCTTACGAATGGCTTGTAGAAATGAACCGTACCATGGATCCGATTTATCTGGGTGATGAAGTCATCGATGCAATGATGAACGGCACCAAGGATATCGCTGTTGTATACAGTGGAGATGCGGTTACGATTCTGGATGAAAACGAGGATATGAGTTATTTTACACCGAATGAGGGAACGAATATCTGGAGCGATGCAATGGTCATTCCGAAAAATGCAGAAAATCCGCTGCTTGCACATGAATTTATGAATTATGTACTGACCTATGATGCTTCCTATGGGAATTCCGAAGCAGTCGGCTATGCATCCTCCAATGCACAGGTTCTTGAAGACATGAGCACCGGCGACGGTATTTACGCAGGAAATGAAGCCTATATCCCGAGAAGCGGATATGCACTGGATGAAATCTTCCACGATAATCTGATTCTGAAGGAAAAGCTTGCAGAGCTCTGGATCAAGGTCAAGGCTTCTAATTAATCTACCGGATTCATTACAGACAGGTTGCTATGATTATTCCGGTTACAATAATTCCGGCACACAGCAGCCGGTAGGCAATTCCTTTCTCCCGGAAGACGATCAGCCCTCCAAGGATGGTAATCAGAACACAGGATTGCTTCAGAATCGTCATAACGGTGATTCTGCTGTCTGCATAGCTATTTGCAACAAACAATGCCCGGTCTCCCACCATGAATAAAACACTTAAGATCGGAATCCAGTAATTTGTCTTCAAAGCCTTCCAGTTAATCCTGTGATGACGGCAGGCTGAAAAAATCAGATAAGAAAAATAGAGAAGCAGCAGGAACAGCATATACCAGAACTGCAGCTGACCGCTTTTCACTTCTCTCATAAGAAGCTTATCCATCAGACCGGAAACGGCATTCAAAAGACAGGAAATCAGAGCAAAGACCGAGTATTTGACACTTGTACTCCCGTCTTTGCTTTTTTTCTTCAGGTTTACCAGAATCAGTCCGACCAGTACAAGAATCAACCCGATTACCTGCCATACCGACAACACCTCGTCAAGAACAACTACTCCGAGCATCGTCGCAAAGAGAACGCGGGCAAGATCCATGACCCCATAAAGACTGATCGGCATTTTGCTGATTGCCGCATAGCTGCAGAGCCATGCCACAAAGATAAGAAAGGATTTGATAAAAATGTACGGAAGAAAGCGCATTTCCATCTGAAATGCGCTTGGAATATCCGGTATAACAAATAAAAAACCGAACAGTGTATAAAAAAACAGTACCTCAATCACTGAGTTCTTCGTCAGTGCTTTTTTCTTAACAACATCCCGCAGTCCCTTCAGTACCCCATAAAGAAGTACCAGCCACATCCAGGCAGTCATCGGATGTGCTCCGGAAAGCCAACCTTTTTCTGAACCTTGCGCAGTGTCTTGTTGGCATAATAAGATGCTTTTTCTGTATTGTCCTTGATACAGCCATCAATGTAGGTCTTATCTGCCGACAGTCTTGCAACCTCGTCCTGCAGCGGTTTCAGGACACTTACCACTGCTTCTCCAACCGCTTCCTTGAATTCTCCGTAGCCCCTGCCTTCGAATTCCTTCTCAACCTCTGCGACACTTTTGTTCAGACAGCACCGGTAAATATCAATCAGATTGCTGACTCCGGGCTTGTCTTCCTTATAAAGCACCTCGCTGCCGGAATCGGTCACTGCACGCTTGCATTTTCTGATAATCGTATCTGGATCATCCATCAGATAAATACTTCCGTTGACATTTTCATCAGACTTGGACATCTTGTGCTCCGGATCCTGCAGGCTCATAATCTTCGCTCCCGCTTTGCCAAGGTACGGCTCCGGAATCGTAAATACATCTCCGTAAATGTTATTAAACCGCATTGCGATATCTCTTGTAATCTCGAGATGCTGCAGCTGATCCACTCCAACCGGAACCACATCGGACTGAAACAGCAGAATGTCTGCTGCCATCAGGACAGGATAGGTAAATAGTCCTGCATTGATATTATCTGCATGTTTTGCGGATTTGTCCTTAAACTGAGTCATCCTGCTCAGCTCGCCCATATAGGTAAAACAGTTCAAAATCCATGCCAGCTCGGCATGTGCCGATACATGGGACTGATAGTAAATGCAGTTCTTCTTCGGATCCAGTCCCGCTGCAATATAAAGCGTCAGCAGGAGTCTTGCGCGTTTGCGCAGGGTTGCCGGATCCTGACGGACCGTAATGGAATGCTCATCTACAACACAGTAAAAGGTCTCATAATCGTCCTGTAAGGTAACAAAGTTTTTGAGTGCGCCGATGTAGTTGCCTAGTGTTAAGTTACCGGTTGCCTGCATCCCGCTGAATAATGATTTTTTTCCGTCTAGCATATCTTCCTCCTGGTATTTTAAATCTTTCTTTTGTATTCTGTATTTGGTATTCACATTTGGTATTCAGTATTTGGTATTCAGTATTTGGTATTCAGTATTTGGTATTCAGTATTTCTTCCGAACTTTCAGTCTCATTATACGGATTCAGTTATTCATAAGGCTAATAATCCGCTTTCATCTACAGCCGTTCCACCAGCTTTTGCAGCTCTTCCAGCCTCTCAACCCTCGCTTCACAGCCGTCCGTCGTTCCAAATCCGTAAGCCGCATAAATAAACGGAACTCCCGCCCGCTGTGCCGCATCACGGTCACCCTGTGTGTCTCCGATATAAACAGGTGCGGTAAGATGCCATCGATGCATGATTTCAAGTATGTTCTCTGCTTTCAATCTTCCGGTATCCCCCGGACAGAGATGATCGTCTATATATTTTCCAAGTCCGTGACCTTCCAGAAATGCTTCAATATAACCTGCCCTGCAGTTGCTTACAATGAACAACCGAAAGCCTTCCTGTTTAAGCTTTTTCCATGTGCCTTCAACATCCCCGAGCAGAATCCCCTTATGCTTGATCAGATACGGGCACTGTTCCCGGACGCAGTCCTCCATGACAGAAAGTGCCAGCTCGTACGGAACGCTTTGGAACATTCCTTTCGCAATATCTTCCAGCGGCAATCCGTAAAAGGTCTTCAGCCTCGGTCCGGTGATCTCGTCTGTAATCTCGGGTGTCCTCGCTGCAACCTGTTTCCAAATCTGCGCAGCAGGTTCTGTCGAATCCCAGAGGGTTCCGTCAACATCAAATATAATCGCGTCTGTCTTTAACATATAAATTCCCATTCCGAAGCGTTCTTTACTGAGGAATCACGCAGCAAAAACCCGTGTAAAGGATTTCTGCCGTCGTATCAAGGCTTCTTTATACCGCTTCCGATTATAGTTTCTTCAATTCGTTCTATCTTATCACAGAAAATTATGCTTTTCAACCTTTGAGGAACATTTTTTCACTGGTCAGGGAATCCGGCATATATCCTCCTATCATCAAAAACAGAATGGTGCATATACTGTAATGATCAAGTCGCTGTCTGTTCTTCGTGGATGTCTTCCTGCCATACACGCTACTGCAGCGAAAACGCTGCGGAGGTAAATGCCATGTCCGGTCCGGATGAATGCCCGTTTCTGCACAGCCGGCTTGGGTGTATGCTCTACGCTGCGCGCCCGTACCTGTCTCCGGAATGGTATCCTGCTGCAGATTCTCTGATGAGTACCGTAGAATTTATGAAAGTCTTTCATACACTTCGAGGCGGCGGTTTCAGTAGTATTATGAAGGGATGCCGCGGTCATTCACCGGTTACCGAGCCGGATTCTCTGATGAGCGCGGTTCGTCCGTTTTGTCTGCCGCCCGAGCTGCAGATTATGAATCTGTTCAGCCGGTATCTTCAGATGAAACAGATGATGGATCTGTTCTCGGTGTTCTCTTCCATGATGCCGGAGGGGTCTGATCCATTCGGTGGGACGGCTTCCGATCCCGGTAAAATGTCCGAGATTCTGGCGGCACTTGGCGGTGCAGATACCAATCAAATGTCCAAAATTCTGGCAGCTCTTAGCGGTGCAGATACCAATCAAATGTCCGAGATTCTGGCGGCTCTTAGCGGTGCAGATACCAATCAAATGTCCGAGATTCTGGCGGCTCTTGGCGGAGTAGATACCAATCAAATGTCCGAGATTCTGGCGGCTCTTGGCGGAGTAGATAACAATCAAATGTCCGAGATTCTGGCGGCTCTTGGCGGAGTTAAAAAAGCAGCTCCACAGCCACCGGACTAAGACAGGTAGCAGGAACAAAGCCTGCAGATTACGAGAAAGGTATGGTAATTCATATGAAGCTTGAAGCTCTGATAAAACATCCGGCTTTTCAGTCAATGGAACCGGCAAAGCAGCTGCTTTTACTGGACTGCGTCAAACAGTCGGAGGGGATTGCACTTGAAAAATCCCTTCCGATTCTGTTGTCTATGAACCAGCAGATGAAAAAAAGCGGTCTTCAGTTTACCACCGAAGAACGCCGCCTTTTAATAGATGCCCTGACAGAAGATATGTCTCCGTCGGAACGGGCACGGGTTGATGCCTTAAGAAAAATGATAAAATAACGCCGTTCTCGATGGTTCAGCCGTCTTCTCGTGCTTCCTTCTTCAGTCTCACAATCACAAACCCCAGAGCAATAGCCGCAGCTGATCCAAGCAGCAGCAGACGTCCGCTCGAATGATCGTCACCGGTCTTAGGGGTAGTGTCCTTGATTCCTGCTCCTGCTGTGATTGAAGCGCTGGTCTTTGGAGTCGGTGTAGGGGTGGAGTTTGATGTTGTCGCAGAAGATGCCGCTTTTGTCGGAGTTGCCGTCGGTGCTTTCGTTGCCGTCGGCTTTGGGGTTGCAGTCGGCGCCTTCGTTGCTGTCGGCTTCGGAGTCGCAGTCGGTGCTTTCGTTGCCGTCGGCTTCGGAGTCGCATTCCCACTTTCTTCTGAAGGAGTCGGTGCAACACCGTTCAGAAGAAAACCATAAACTAAATTGTCCGTAATTGTGAATTTGGCACAGATAATATCGTCTACTGTCACAAGTGTAAATGACGGATAAGTGAGCTTTCCCGAACTATTTACACTGACTACCTTGACCAGATTAGTGTTCAGGTAGGGTTCCTCATCTTCATCATATTGATACATTGCATCTGCGATCGGACAGATTACTTCCACATCAGAATCCTTCGACGGATAGTAGTCTCCCTCGTCTTCATCATATTTATATAAGGTTGCATCCATTGCAAAGGAACGATTTGAAGTAGGATTGACTCCTGCAGTGGTCATTGCTTTCTTCAAAGTGTTCAGAGAGGTCACGTCATCAATTAAGGACAGTATATACATGTCCGGATCCAGACTTGTCTTAGTCAGCTTCGCAACAATATAAGTGGAATCCCAGATTCCCTCCGGTACCTCGTCAATCCACAGACTATATACGTCATAATCAATTTCAAGCTCCGGAAGCGCTGCTTTTGCTGCAGTTATTTTAATACTGCAGAACAGAACCGTTACAACCAGAATCCATAGGGGTATTTTTCTTTTCAGTGTTTTCATCCTGCTCCTCATTTCCTATTCACTCATCTTTTTGGCTACAACGACCAGCCTTCCGTCAGTAATCTCTTTATCGCAGGTTGACAGCGTCAGGAGTGTGTCCCCGTATTCTGCCGTTTCGCCTGTTGTGTAATAAGCAAGAGCCTCAATACTAGCTATAAATTCGTCAAACTCCTCTTCCGTATCCGCATCAATAAAGCTGTAATACCGGAAGACGTCTTCGTTTACATAAGCAACCTTGGACTGAAAGACAGCAATAATCTGATATTCTGCTTTTTCATAGATTGTATCAAACTGTATTATCGGATGTTCCACATAAAAGCTCTGTTTCTTATATTCCGTCAGTGCCGCAAACATGGAACCGTTCTTCATGCAATGACCATATAGAATCAGATTGGTTGTCGGTTTCAGGACATCACATCTTACATCAAGAAACGGAAGCCCGTTAACGTCGGATTCACCGTCAAAATCACGCCGCAGATAATATTCATTGTCATTTTCTGTCTGCATGACCGGATAATTAATGACGGTTCCGGTAATTTTTATCCATCCGATCAAATCATTATTTCTTTCATACAGGGCACTGTATTCCGGAAGCACCGCCGGTTCGGCAGTGGTCGGCTTCGAACTGTCAGCTTTTCCTTGCTCCTTTTCACTGCTTAACGGTACCGCAGCATTATCGTCTGCCAGGGTAATAACAGAAGTCTGATTCTCCGCCATTGCAATCCGGTCGTAGGCGAATTCTGCTGCTCCAGCTGCCGTCTCAATCGGTCTTAAGATGCTTTCCTGCAAAGCCGTCATTTTCTTTTCGCTCTGGTAGCTCTGTACGCGGTAAGTAACCTCATCAGAAATACAATATAGAAGAATCACCATCGATACGGCACCCGTCAGCCACAACAGCAGACGTCGCCTGTTCTTTCTTTGTCTTTTTTCCGCTGCTGCTATCCTTCCGGTTTCGCCTGTACTTCCCGGTGCTTTTCCCCGGACTTCTATCTTTTCCTCTGCCTCCAGAGAAATCCGCCGTACTTTTTGTTCAGTTCTTGCAGTTCTGTCTGTTCTTTCATTTCTATCAGTTCTTTCATTTCTGTCTATTCTGTCTGTTCTTTCATTTCTATCAGTTCTATCTGGTCTTTCTTTTCTTGAAATTCTTTCTGTTCTATCTGCTCTTTCTGTTCCTTCTGTTGTCGGTCTTTTGAAGCGTCTGGTTTCTTCGTACTGCCGGATTTGTTCCTCCTCTGCAGTATCAAGTGGTTCGGTTCGGTGCGTTACCCCTGTCCCGTACTGTCTCATTCCTCGTCCAAGTTCTCTGATAAACTGTCTTCCAAGCTCAGTTTCAAAATAAAACGGCTGCGTTTTTAACCTCCGGTACATCGCTGCCGCAACCTGCGGATTTGTAATGTCCGCCTTGGTTTTCAGCAGTTCAATCCGGCTGTTATCACGCAGCCCTGCCATATATTCTTCTTTGGAATGAAATTCTACCGTTCCGAGCTTCATGTTCGACCCCTGCTTCCGTCTGTTACCATTGTACTTCATATAAAATGAAATACTAACTGTTCGATATGGTCGTCCCCGTGACCACAAGTTATGGTACCTTACAGTAAGCATATCGGCTATTCACAGTAAAACTTTAGAACCGACTCGTTATTTCTTTTGTTCCATGGATGAAGCTTTTTTCTCCGGTTCTTTTTTTGGTTCAGCGGTTATATGCGGTTTCTTATCCGGTTTAAGCGCTTCCTTCTCTGCCTTCATTTCTTCCGTAAGCTGGGCAATGTTCGTAGGCCTCTTTACCGCATCGCTCGGATTTTTTTTCAACTCCGTTTGTTCTTCATGAGATTCTTCCCGCTTACCTTCATATTCCTCTTCGTGCTCCGCTTCCTTCTCTTCGGATTCTGCTTCTTTCTCTTCGGATTCTGCTTCTTTCTCTTCGGATTCTGCTGCTTTCTCTTCGGATTCTGCTGCTTTCTCTTCGGATTCTGCT
>CAZRRN010000053.1:12393-18460 GCA_964602475.1 uncultured Lachnospiraceae bacterium
CTTTCTCTTCGGATTCTGCTGCTTTCTCTTCGGATTCTGCTGCTTTCTCCTCAGGTTCTACGACCGCATCGTCATCAAGAAAGCTTGGTTCGTCGCTGTTCATTCCAAGAATCTCTCTTGCCTCGGCGATCTTTGCTGCTGCGTCCGTTTTCATCGCGGCAGCATTATTTTCCACTGCATTCTTTTCCTTATTTACTTCGGTAATTTCCTGATAAGCTTCCGGAACCGGAACCTTCTCTGTTGCTGCTAAAGCTCGCAGTCTTTCCGGTTTATCGATTTCCCGAAGCGCTTCTACCAGCATTTCACGCTCGGAAAGCATCACTGAAATTGTTGTCAGATACTTTTCATCCTGAAAATCAAAGTATTTCGGTTGCTGCTTAACCTCTCTTTCATATACCTTACAGATTGCCGATAAATCTCCATCAACTTTACTTTCGTCAATCGGTGCCATCTGATCTTCCGCATCCGCAATCTGATGAAGCTCAGCCAGTATTTGATCAATTACTTTCTTCTCTTCTCCTTTGCTTACCGTAATTCCAAGCTTTTCTGCTTCTTCAAGCGTGTCCCGAAGATTCTGCCTTGATACATCCGGATGTGTATTATCATTGCAGCCTCTTATATTTAAGAATGCGCCTGAAATCTTTTTTGTACTTTCGTCATAAATCTGATAATCAAGGGTTTTCCTGTCAAGCTCAAGGATTCTGTTTCTGATTGCTTCTGCTCCCTCGGGCATTCTATAATCAGAGGATGCAGCAAATCGCTTTTCCGGAAGTGTCTGTCCATGTAATTCATAGAGATCCCTTAGCTCCAATTCACTCTGCAGCTTCGTTGCAAGCACATCCAGCCCTGCTGTAGGTAGCTTTTGGATAAGCTCCTCCTTTTGTTTTAATTTTTCAGCCGTTTGCTCTTTTGTAACCGCCGCATACTGGCTTGTATCAAGGCTTTCCTGATATGCATGAAGGAATATCCCGTATTTTTCTTTGCAGTCCGCAGTCAGCTGCGCTAATTTTTCCTGATCCGGAACTTCTTTATCGCTTTCCTTAAGATATGCTTCATTTGAGATTTTTACTGTTCTGGAGAACAGCTGATTTAGTCGTGCTCTGTCCGACATCGGAATATCATCTACATAATCCTCTGCCAATGAGGAAATCCATGGGTATACGATATCGTCCACATTTGTCATTGTTGTCAGGGCGGCAAGCATCTTCCGGGTTTTATCCTGAATACGCTGGAATTTCTGCTCCGGTAACAGCTCCGCTGTTAAGCTTCCGATCTGATCCTTCAGCTTCAGCGTAGTATCCGTCTGAACAGATGCTTTCAGTTCTTCTCCTTTTTGTTTATACTCAGCTAATTTGTTTAATGCAGAAGGCGCAGTAATCACAGGGTTGTCAAGTCCCTGTTGGTTTGCTAATGCTGTGTTCACAGCATTTATATCATGTACCCTTCGTAAATAAACCCGGTTCATTTCATTTATATTTACTTTTCTAAGGATTGCTCCTTTTACGGTTCTTCTTACCGCATTGAGTGTTTCCTGATCAGCATTTTTATCTGAAAGCTTCTGTCTTGGAGACGGTTCTTTACGTCCGAACAGCCGCGCTGCTGCACTCCTGCTTTTTTGTTCTGCCTGATATGCAAATTCAAGATTGTCCATATCTCCATTCAATTCTTCCAGAAGAATTTCTCCATCCTTCGTCGGATGAATTTTCGCTGCATGGACGATATTTTCCGGGTGATTCAGCGCCATCAGCACCTCCAGACGGAGTGTCTTGTTATATGTATCTGTGTCTCGATTTCTGTTCAGATCTCCATGCTTTGTTACCATAATTTCAGTCATGGAAGTCCCGTTGATAAAAATCATATCACTTTCTGCAAGTCCGTTTGCTCTCATATAAGCGGTCGTACGAGGCTCCTGATAGAGTGCATCATAATTGCTCGAAAGTACTTCTCTGCTTGTGGTCTCAGGGAGCACATCCGGGTCATCCTTCGGCGTAAGTGTCATATGAAATTGTCTTTTTTGCGATTCAATAGCTTTTATTTTTACATCACTTTCATTGACAGCAACCAAATAAGTCTCATACTGCTGTACTTCATCCTTATAAGCACCAAACCGGTTCATAAACATCATAAACCGAGAAGGCTTTTTCACAGGCTCGATTATCGGCAGAATCGGTTCCAGATGGTTTCCATTTCGTATTGCGATAGTTGAACCCGGATTTTCCATAGCTTCAATTAATTGATTTGCGATATCATAACATGCAGCCGCCAGCTGGCTGTCCTTTACCTTATATCCACAATGTTCGCTGTAAGTCTGTCCGTTAATTACGAGATTGTCCATTATCATCTGAAGCTGAACTCCTTCAAGATCATCTCCCGGTTTCGACAGTCCCGTTACCTGTGACAACAATTCCCACAGATTATTTTTGTAAAGATTCGTATTTCCTCTGAAATAATTCCTGATTGGCGTGTTACTGTTAATTGCTTCTGCGATTCCTCCCGGCGGCAGCTTTGACTTTTCTGATCCATCCGGCATACTGCTCTTTAGTGTGCTTAAATTAATCTTCATACCTCTCCTCCTTCATCAGAGTCCAGAATTCCCCGACTGGCTCTGTACTGTTTATTACTGCTTATTTCCTTCCGGTGCTCCCGAACCCACCGTTCCGCAATGCAACCGTATCATCATCTTCTGTGATTCCGAATTCTGTGAAAATGCCCTGAGCAAATGCATCACCTGCTTTCAGCTCCAGAACCTTCCCTGTCTTTGAATCATTCGTCAGCTTAATCTGGATATGCCCTTCATTATCAGAACCGTAATAATCACTGTCAATCACCCCAACTGTGTTGTTAAGCTGTAAGCGGTATTTATATCCAAGTCCGCTTCTCGGATAAAGCATCAGTACCCAGCCATCTTCCATCTTCACCCGGATTCCGGTCGGTATCTTTATCTCCTCTCCCGGTTTCAGACTGATTGGTACCGTTGTGGTAAAATCATAGCCTGCCGAACCAACCGTGGCACGCTTTGGAAGCCGGATATTCTCATATCGCTGTTCAGCCTGCGCTTCCCACTCCGGGAAGCACTCTGTCAGCACCTTTTTATATTCGCCGAAACTAACTCGCTCAAATTTTGCAATTCGTTTCATTCTTTCTCCGTTCTGAAGCACATTTTCCGTTCCGATTCCGTTCTGAAGCTTTTTTTCGATTGGAAGGATGTTCCTTTTGTTACAGTAACAATAAGCCGCAACAGTCCTCCGTATGCGGAAGTCTGCTACGGCTTTCAGGCTATATTTCCTTCAGAAATGCAATATATCCGTTTTGTGTCTCATAAATATCGACTTTACTTGCGACCTCCCATGGAGCATGCATATTATGAAGTGCTACACCGCTGTCGATTACCTGCATATTGTATTTCGCCATAATATAGGCAATCGTTCCGCCGCCGCCCTGGTCAACCTTCCCAAGCTCAGCGAACTGATAGGAAACATTATGTTTCTCCAGCGCATTCCGCAGCTTTGCGATATATTCCGGATTAGCATCATTACACCCGGATTTTCCTCTTGCACCGGTGTATTTATTAAATACAATTCCGTATCCAAAATACGCGCTGTTCCTCTTCTCCATAACAGAAGGGTAGTTCGGATCAAATGCAGCACTTACATCAGAGGAAAGCATATGCGAGTTCTGCAGTGCGCGTCGAACATTCAGTTCGGAATAGCAGCCCATACGGTCAAGTAGCTCCGCAATTGTATTCTCAAAGAAACAGGAGGACATTCCGGTTGCCCCGACACTTCCGATTTCTTCTTTATCAACCAGAATGCAGACTGCTGTGCGGTCGGTTTTCTTCATGTCAAATAAAGCAGTCATAGAGGTATATGCACAGATCCTGTCATCGTGTCCGTATCCCATCACCATACTGCGGTCCAGACCGTAATCTCTGGCTTTCCCTGCGGTCACAACCTCAAGCTCGGCCGAGGTAAAATCCTCTTCTTCAAAATCATATTTTTCTTTCAGCAGCTTAAGAATATTGGCCTTTACCGCTTCCTTTTCCTCTTTCTCAAGCGGAATGCTTCCGAACAGAACATTCAGGTCTTCCCCTTCGATTACCTTGGCTGCCTTCTTGTCCAGCTGGTCTGCCGATAAGTGAATCAGCAGATCTGAAATTCCGACCACCGGATCATTCTCGTCTTCGCCGATGACTACAGGTATCTCAGTTCCGTCCTTCTTGACCACAATTCCGTGAATTGCCAGCGGAAGCGTAACCCATTGATATTTCTTCACGCCGCCGTAATAATGGGTGTCAAGCATTGCAAGCTCGGTATCCTCATACAGCGGATTCTGTTTCAGATCAAGACGCGGCGAGTCAATGTGCGCGCCGAGAATCTTCATTCCCTTTTCAAGCGGCTCGCTTCCGATCAGAAACAAGGCAATGTCTTTTCCCATGTTGTTTACATAGACCTTGTCTCCCGCTTTCAGCTTCTTAACACTGTACAGATCACGATAGCCCTCTGCCTCTGCCAGCCGGATTACCTCATTCACACACTCACGTTCCGTCTTGCAGACAGAAATAAATTGCTTGTATTCCTCACAGTAGTCGAAAATTATCTTACGCTGAGCACTGTTGTATTTCAGCCAGGCATTTTTCTTTTCGGATGCTTTCTTATTCTTTTCTTTTTTTTCTGTTGTCTCTGTTGAAGCTTTTTCTTTTTTCACCATAATAAAATCACCTTTCTGAGCATTCGGCCGCCCTGATAGCAGTAACCGCCTATAAGTAATAGTATAGCAGTTATTGTTCAGAAACTCAATCCCGAATGAAAGAAAGGTGATCTTCGTATTCTGTTGTGAGAATTACATACGTGCCATCGCTTCCCTTGTCAGCTCGTCATCTCCAAATGCCGTCAGCCGGAAAAAGCCTTCCCCGTTTTTACCAAAGCCGGCTCCCGGAGTACCGACAATATTCTTCTCCTGCAGCAGATAGTCAAAATATTCCCAGGATGTCATGGTTCCCGGTACCTTCATCCAGATATATGGTGAATTTACCCCTCCGGTATACCAGATTCCAAGCTCATCCAGACGCTGCATGATTGTTGCCGCATTATTTCTGTAGTATTTGATTGCTGACGCAATCTGTTCCTCTCCTGCTCCTGTCAGTGCTGCCGCTGCACCACGCTGCACAATGTAAGAGACTCCGTTAAATTTGGTTGTCTGTCTGCGCAGCCACATTTTATTGAGACTCATACCTTCGCGCTTCAGAGTCTTTGGAATAACGGTGTACCCGCACCGTGTTCCGGTAAATCCGGCTGTTTTTGAAAATGAGCAGAATTCCACAGCACATTCCTTTGCTCCGTCGATTTCAAAGATACTTCTCGGGAGATTATGATCAAAGACAAAGGCTTCATATGCTGCGTCAAACAGAATCACAGCTCCTTGTTTTTCTGCATATTCAACCCAGCGTTTCAGCTGTTCTCTGCGATAGACTGCACCGGTCGGATTATTTGGAGAACAAAGGTAGATCAGATCCGCTGCAACAGAATCATCCGGCATCGGAAGAAATCCATTTGATTCATTGGCATCCATAAACAGGATTTTTCTTCCGTCCATCGTGTTGGTATCAAGATAGACCGGATAAACCGGATTCGGAATCAGCACATGGTTTTCTTTGGCAAATAAATCAAGTATATTACCGATATCGCTTTTCGCTCCGTCACTGACAAAGATTTCGTCTTCCTCAAGCTCTACCCCATGTCCTGCATAATAGGTTCGGATGGCTTCCTTTAAGAATCCGTAGCCCTGCTCCGGTCCGTATCCATGAAAGCTTTTTTTATCTCCCTGTTCCCCTGCTGCTTCCTGCATTGCCTCCACCACGGCTTTACAAAGCGGCTGTGTCACATCTCCGATTCCCATACGAATGAGCTTTGCCTTCGGATGTCCCTCCGAGTATTCCTTCACCTTTCGTGCTATGGTTGAAAATAAATATCCTTCTTCCACATTTTTGTAATTCCCGTTGATTCTCATCCCGTTATCCTCTCTGATTCTTATTCTTTGTTTCTTATTCTTTGTTTCTTATTCTTTGTTT